>CAYOLG010000024.1:0-78085 GCA_964404745.1 uncultured Opitutaceae bacterium | reverse complement strand
TAGAAATATAGAAATCGTATAGCATCAATGAACTCGACGCTACGTAAAATAATCGGCCGTATGGCATTGCTTGCAGCAATCTTCGGATCGCTTTCTCTGGCGCGCGCCGCTGAGAAAATCGTGATTAAGGGGTCTGACACTTTGGGCGCCAAAATGGTGCCACAGCTCGCGGAGGAGTTTAAGGCTTCTCTTTCCAAAGAGGGTATCGAAGTTATATTCGAAATTGCCGCTGAAGGCTCTTCGACGGGGATAGCGGCGGTGATCGATGGTACGGCCGATTTGGGAATGTCGAGCCGAGAGGCCAAAGGAACCGAACTTACCAAAGGTTTACTGGCAGGTGTGAAAATGGAGTCGATTACCGTCGCGAAAGATGGAATCGCTATTATCGTGAATAATAGCAACCCGATGGACAAGATCCGGTCGCGGGAAGTTGAAAGGATCTTTTCAGGCGACGTTGCGGATTGGGCAACTGTGAATGGCAAATCGGGGGCGATCTCAATTTATACCCGCAACACGTCTTCCGGAACCTATGCAGTTTTTCAGGATATGGCATTGCGGAAACGCGACTACGCTCCCTCCTCTCAAAAAATGGCGGGGAATGAGCAAATCGCGGCGGAGGTCGCCAAAAATCCTAACGGGATTGGCTATGTTGGTCTGGCGTACATAGGAACTCCGGGCGTTATTCCATTGCCAGTTGACGGCATCAAACCCGACAATCCGGACTACCCGTTCGCTCGGCCATTGTATTTCTATCACAATGCGAACAGCAGGATGCGTCCGATTGTAAGCCGGTTCGTTGATTTTTGCCTCGCCAAGGAAGGTCAAAAGATCGTCGAGTCCGTGCATTTTATACCCGTCAATTAGAGAGAGCAGACCATTTTTGGTTTTCGATTGAATCGACTTGCTTACTGAATCATCGATGGGCCATAAGTCGATGCGATGGTTTCCCAATCAGGAATTAGTTTTTCGGGTCGAATTGGAAAAAAAATGGATAGATTCTAGTCTCTTGGGAATGAATGGGCTCAGCTTGGCAAAGGAAAGTCCTTCAGGCGGAGGATTTCGATGTTGTCGCTCGTTTCGCTAGCAAAAATGGTGTTTCAATATCGCCGCTATGGATAAGCGCGACTCCAACGATCGATACGAGTTAGCGTCGAACCGTAAGTCGTTTTTAGGACTGACCAAGGAGAGCGCGCTAAAAGGGCTCTTTGGGGGCAATGCTTTCGTCTCGATTGTCGTGCTCGGTCTCATTACCTTATTCTTGTTCAAGGAAGGGGCTGGTTTTTTTGGCCAGTACAGGGATAGCTTGTTGCTATACCGGCAATCGGGGCTCGAGTATGTAGAACTGATGAGGGAGCAGCAAAATGCTCTTTCGGCGCTGACCCGCTACCTCAATTCGATTCGCTCCCAGCAGGTTGAAAAACTCTTGGATGAGGGATACGACTTTCAAGAAGCGCGAGAGATTTTGGAAGAAAGTGAAGATTTTTTTTATTATTTCGAAGATCTCGCCTCGCCTTTGAGGGAACATGTTATCGAGGCCAATGAAATTCTCTCCACTGCCCGCGATGCCTACCAGGAGATGCAAAACCTTTCCGAACATCGACAAAGCCTACTTGAATCAGGGAGGCAGGACGAAGCCGATGCATTGGAAATAAGAGAAGTTGATCTTGCTCTTTTCTTTAATATCGTAAAGTCGCGAGAAAGTGAATACGTTGAAATTAATGAAAACCTGATTGGGGGCATAGAGGGCATTCTGCCGTCGATGCCCCATTTTGACGATGCGGAGTTGCAAGCGAAGGCGGCGCGTTTCAAGGAGCTTGCAGAGATGTTTACCGAAGAGATTCGAGAATTCGAAGAAAATGTTATCGCCTGGGAGCGCTCGAGACCGGTGCCTATCAACGAAGCGTTTACTTCGTTTGTTTTTGGAAAGAAATGGGTAACGAATAGTTCGATACAAGATTGGTACGGGTTAATTCCATTGATGTCAGGATCCGTACTTGTGGCATTGATAGCCATGTTTTTCGCTATCCCTTTGGGTGTAGGGGCCGCCATTTACGTGAATCAAGTTGCCAGGCCTTTGGAGCGCGATCTCATTAAGCCTTACATCGAGTTTATTTCCGCTATTCCTTCGGTCGTAATCGGTTTCTTTGGAATAGCCGTGTTTGGAACGCTGATACGTGAAGTCTCAGGATGGGAATCGCTCGCGTGGATCGACTTTTTCCCTATAAGCGAGCGTCTCAATGCCTTTACGGCTGGCGGACTATTGGCGCTCATGGCGATTCCGACTATTTTTACGCTTGCCGAGGATGCTCTCAACAATGTCCCGATTTCATACAAGGAAGCATCGATGGCGATGGGATCGACACGGCTGCAGACTATAGTGAGAATTATCGTTCCCACGGCGCTTTCAGGAATAATTTCAGCGGTTTTATTAGGATTTGGTCGAGTGATAGGCGAGACGATGGTAGTGTTGCTTTGCGCTGGTAACCGGATCGAGATTCCAAGATTCGCCGAGGGAATTGGGGTGGTTTTTGAACCTGTTCACACAATGACGGGAATTATCGCCCAGGAACTGGGCGAAGTCGTTCATGGAAGCATGCATTATCGAGCATTATTCATGGTGGGTCTTGTACTTTTTCTCATCTCCCTGTTAATCAACTATTTTGCTCAGAAGATAGTGATGAAGTTTCAGATCTCCAGAGGTTAGATTGACGCTATGAGTTCCTCCAGAACAGTCGACCGCGAATCGATGGAAAAGGCGCTTTTCCGAAAATCCACAAAGAGCAAGCTAGTGGAGCGGTTAGTGTTCGGTCTTTTTCGTTTGGGCACGTATTTTGTGCTCCTTTGCGCGGCAAATATATTCGTGGACATATTCTATAAAGGGGGTAAGACGGTTTTTCGTAGCGAATTTCCATTTTTGAATGTGGAATTCCTGTCGGATTCGCCTCAGACTTTGCACGTTTTTGAGTATCAGGGTCGCAACTACGCAATGAGCGATTCCAAGTTCAGGAGATTTCGTGAAGGCGTCAGCGAGACAATCGAGACAGAGACCTATGCTTATTCCGGGGGAGGCATTTGGCCCTGTATCGCCGGAACGTTGCTTCTCGTCGCTGGGGCGATGATAATCGCAATGACATTGGGTGTTCTCAGCGCGATTTTCTTAAGCGAATACTCGCGTCCAGGCAAGATTTTGAATGCCGTTAGACTGTCCATTCTCAACCTTGCCGGAGTTCCGTCCATCGTATTCGGCATCTTCGGCATGGGTATGTTCGTGTTGGCTTTTGGCTGGAATGTCTCTCTGATAGCTGGCTGGTTTACGCTGGCCTTCATGGTCTTGCCGATTATCATATCCGCTAGCGAAGAATCGATGAGGGCTATACCGCAAGGCATGAGGGATGCTTCCTTTGCCCTCGGCGCTACCCAGTGGACGACAATTCGCACCAATGTCTTGCCTTACGCGATGCCCGGCATCTTGACGTCGTCTATCATTGGTGTTGCCAGAGTAGCTGGGGAAACGGCCCCTATCATGTTCACCGCCGCTTACGCTCTTCGCGATCAGCTCCCTTGGGAAGGGCTCGAGCATTGGTACGATCTGTTTTTCCAGGGCGTGATGGCCCTTCCTTACCACATATACGTGGTCAGCGCCAAAATACCTCAAAATGAATATACGTCGCGAATGCAATATGGCACGGCTTTTGTATTTCTATTTATCGTCGCTGCCATCGCATTGAGCTCTATTTTGCTAAGAATCCGTATGAGAAAGAAATATCGCTGGTAAAGTCGCGGTCATCGCTCAGTCTTCAAATGGAAATAACAATGGATAATCCTCTAGCTAGAGCTAGATCCCTTAAAGCGGACAAAGATCCATCGTTGATACGGATTTCGGATTTCGATTTTTCGTATGGCGATAAACAAGCGCTTTTCGATATCAATATGGATATCGCAGAGCGTGAAGTAACCGCTTTTATTGGTCCGTCGGGCTGCGGCAAAAGCACTCTACTTCGTTGCATAAACCGCATGAACGATCTTATCGAATCCGCTCGGATAAATCGTGGAAAAATTGAAGTTAATGGGGTCGATATTTATGACGAACGGGTGGATGCGACGGAGTTGAGAAAACGGATTGGCATGGTTTTCCAAAAATCGAATCCTTTTCCCAAAAGCATTTACGAAAACGTGATTTACGGGTTACGAATTCAAGGGATCAATAAGAAGTCGCAACTCGATGAAACAGTAGAGCGTTGTCTCAAGGGAGCCGCTCTTTGGGAAGAGGTTAAGGACCGTTTGGATACAAGCGGACTGAGTCTTTCAGGCGGGCAACAGCAGCGGCTTTGTATTGCTCGGGCGATGGCGGTAGGGCCAGAGGTGTTGCTGATGGACGAGCCTTGTTCTGCATTGGATCCAGTGGCTACCGCAAAGATAGAGGAGTTGATTCATGAACTCAAAAATGAATACACAATTGTAATCGTTACGCATAATATGCAACAAGCGGCGCGTGTATCCGATAGAACCGCCTTTTTTTACCTCGGAAATTTGATCGAAATGAACGCGACTGACGAGATTTTCATGAGACCTGATAAGGAGCAAACAGAGGCCTACATATCCGGGCGCTTTGGATGAATAGGCGTTCGTGTTTGCTATTTTGGCAATCGGCCTTATCAGTGGCATGCAAGAGATGAAACGCTACTTTCACGAAGAGCTTGAAGCCGTTCGTTCGCACCTCATGGAAATGGGGGAGCGGGCGGTGGAAAGCGCGAAGCTTGCCTTGAGCGCCCTAGAGCAACGGGATCTCGATATCGCTGACCAGGTGATAGAAGCGGATGACATGATCGACGCCATCGAAACCCGCATCGACGAGGAGGTTGCTCGTTATATCAGCTTGAGAGCTCCAGTTGCCAAGGATCTGCGATTGCTTTTCGTTGCCGTGAAGGCCAGCCACGATCTTGAGCGAGTGGGTGATGAGGCGACAAGCATAGCGAAGAGAACCAGAAAGATTTTGGCTAGCAACGAGACCTATCGCGGATTGGGGCGTGTGCCCAGCATGTGTGAACTCGCGATAAGCATGCTTAAAGAGGCTTTACTCAGTTTTATTCAGGAGGAAGAGGAAATCGCCTACAAAATCATCCGCAAAGACAAAGAGGTGGACGTTCTCAATCATGAGAATTTCAAAGAATTCGTGGGGCTGATGAAAGACGATCCATCCAAAGTAGACGTATGCGCCGAAATGATTTTCATCTCAAAATCGTTCGAGCGCATAGCGGATCACGCGAAAAACATTGCTGAGGAGGTCTATTTCCTCTTAACCTCCCAATCCCTCAAGCAAGTTATTCGGGAGAGGGAGCAGGCCAATTAAGGACACTGTTTTTTTGGTGGTGATTTCGCAATCCCAGTTCGTTCATTGTCGACTGGGCCTTGAGGTTATAGCGGCGCGTTGAAGCCTATTCGAACGCACGTAATCTCCTGTTTGCTGGCTGAGTTTAGGCAACGGGCCACGATGATGGGCTGCTCGAATCCGATCAGGATTCTGCATGCGGATTGCGGCAATGGAAACCTTGTCTCGGAATTAGCGCACGTTTTTTGGGGGAGGAAAGAGTTAGCGGGCCGGTTCGAAGTGTTTGGATTAAAAGATTCCCATCAGCAGTCAGGCGATGACGCTTCTCGGGAGAAAATCGTGGAGTCGCTAACCGAACGTCACCCGAAGATCGACTGGATTAGCAGGATCCGCGCATTGTCCTCCGAGCGAGCCTGGCCGTTCCCCGATCGGTTTTTCGATTTCGTTCTATCCAGCAAAGTCACAGAGCCGGCCAACGAGCTAGGTTGGCGTTTCGAGGAGCAATACCGTGTCTTGAGGGAGTTTGGCGTGGGCATCCACTGCATTCCCGATAAGGGCAAGCCGATATTCAGGGTGATTGAAGAGCGGTTTGCGTTAAGGTATAGAAAGCCTGGGGTAATTCATCGTTACCCGATCCCTAGCCTTCCTCTCTCCCCAACGATCTCGTCGTGGAAACGCGTCCAACAAGTGGGCGAGCGAGTGGGTTTCAAGGTTGGGCCGCGATACAATGGGGCGCTGTTGAGAAGAATGTTAAGTGGCGACCTTGAAGCCTACAGCTATCCCCGGGGCAGCTTCGATACTTCGATCGCACGGCTTTTAGGCCCGTGGTTGCCGGTTACTCTAGTTTTTGAAAAACCGTGCCCCGATTAGCCACGCCCTCCGCGTGCTAGAAGGATGGAATGCCTCCGCCCGTGAATCTCTCGGAAGGGATAGGGTATAACGCGAGTTCAGTCTTGATCGCGTGGGCAAGGGAGGTTGCAATCCGGGCTTAATGTTGTTAGCTTGCTCGAAACTGATCTCTGGAGCCCCGTCAGGATGGGGGAAGGGGTCTTTAACCGTTTTAGGATTAGTTGCTGGGCTTTTGACCCAAGCAATGGCGCAGACGGATAGCTCCTTGGATATCCAAGGCAAGCGAGAGCAAAGAGATCAGACCTTTTGGAAAACGGAAGCGGCCGCTCAAGCTTACGCGGAGTCCATCGCCAAATTTTGGGATTCGCTCAGAGAGGCGGAATCCCCCTTGGAGATCTTCCGCACGTTTTCGCTGGGATCGGTGGAGAGTCCGAATTGGACCTTGAACCGCCGCCACCCGGAAGATGTTTTCGAATTTATTCACCAAGCCCCGAGGTCGGGTGTTCAGCTCCTCAAGAGCTATCAGTTGCAGACGATGGTCAACGAGTTCGAGCAGCAAGGGTACCAGTTGGACCAATTCGATTTTCGCCAATCAGGATTCGAGCTTCAGGACAACGGGATTGCCATCTCGGAGCTGGAGTTCGAACTGAATGTCAGCGGCCCAAGACACACGCTTTATCGCCGCTCATTTAGAGGCACGGCCCGAATCCAATGGGAGTCGGAAGTGGATGAGGAGGGCGATCGCCATCCGGCTTCGATTACCTTTATCGAGCTCAAGCAGCTAAGACGTACCGGCAAGCAAGGATTCGTCACCCGAGATTGGTTGGATAGCGGCGTTTCCAATTCGCCGTATCGGTACATAATGGTGGAGGATGTCGATCTGGATGGAAAGCCCGACATCGTGTTTCCGCAAGAGAACATGGTCTACCGGAATTACGGGAATTTCGAGTTCGACCCGAAGCCCCTGCTTGAAGATGCCCCGGCCCTCAGCGTTATTGATTCCGCTTTGCTGGTCGACCTAGACTTGGATGGCAATCGTGAATACGTCGCTTGTCTCCGCGGCATAGGGGTGCTTGTCTTTGAGCAGAATCGGAAAACCGGGCTTTACGATAGGAAGCCCAAGACGATTTGGGAGCCTAAGACGCTGTTTGGGGCGATCTCGTTGACGGTTGGCGATATCAATAATGATGGATTGCCCGATCTCTTCATCGGCCAAAACGTCGAGTCGCATACAAGAGGCGTGCTACCGAAGCCGTATTACGATTCCAACAATGGTTTATCGTCGTATTTGCTGGTAAATCGGGGACGTTTGAGATTTCGGGAGATGTCAAAGGAAACGGGGCTGTCCGAAAAATTGAATCGACGGAATCGCGTCGCCTCGATTGCCGACTTAAATGGAGATGGCCGTCAGGAGCTTTTGATGATCAGTAATTTTGCCGGCGTGGATTTATACTCCTCGACAGAAAGCGAATTACTCGAGGATGTCACCAAAGACTGGTTGGAGTCGCCGCAAATGTTTGGCTCTACGCAACTGATCGCGGACTTCGACCGTGACGGCATCCTCGATATATTCGCCGGTGGAGCGGCTTCCGAAGTGGGGCGGAGGATGAGCGCGATGGGATCCAGTCGCGAAGGATTTTCCGAAATTGAAGCCATGCTCCCGATTGTGGCCAGAGGCAGTCGGCTTTGGCGGGGGGGTGAAAACGGTTTCTCGCTCTACGACGATAAAGGCGTATTCGCGAGAGCTGGCTGGGTGTGGAGCGGCATCGATATCGACTTCAACAACGATGGATTGCTGGATTTGTATTTGAATAATGGAAACGTTAGCCGGAACACCGCGAGAAATTACGATGAGATATTCTGGCGACACGACCTCTACGACATAGAGGGCGAAGAAGCCAAGGATATGCTGGAGTTCTTTTCTAAGAACGATCCAGGAACCTTGTTTACCGAAGATGAATACGGTTGGGCTCCTTATCAGAAGAATCGATTGCTGGCCAATTTCGGGGAGAGCGGATTCGTCGATATCGCCTATCTGATGGGGATATCGCTGGAAGTAGATGGACGAGCTGGCGTGTCTGAGGATTTCAACTTGGACGGAAAACCTGATTTAGTTGTGCTCGATAGCGATTTAGTTGGAGAGCAACTTCACGTGAGAATCTTGGAAAATGATTTGGTTGGAGTTGGCAACTGGATAGGCGTCCAGCTCCGGCCAGCTCCGGATCATTCGGCTATCGGCGCGGTAATGCGGGTATTCGGCGATAACTATAAATCGGTTCGAGTGAACGCTCGCGGGCAGATTCGGAGTTCTCAGACTTCCTCATTTATGAGGTTCGGCATAGGGGATCTGGATTCAATTGATAGAATCGAAATAACCTGGTCTGATGGCCGAGTGACCGAACTTTTCAACCCAGGCATTAACCAGTATCATGCTGTCGCGGCGGGGCAGTGATTTCGTGCTCCTTGTCGGTTTGATTGGGCGTCACCAGGCGAGCAGCTAGCCCATAGTTTTTCCTGACAACGGAAAAATCGATTAGGATGTCAATTTGCATGCAGCCCGTCGTTTCTCACGCCCGTCCCGTGGCTTTAAAACCGACTATTGGGGCAACCGGATCATGGGTGCCCCCGATCAGGTAAATGCTGAATCTACCTGCTGTTTTGCCCGTTTTGGGATTGTAGTAACGGAATTCGTATCGACAGGATTCCACAGAAGCCGTTTCCGACTTCATGATTTCCGTGGGCTCCCCCATTAGCTCTACAACCCTGTTTAGGGAAGGCGGGGAAAGCTGGGCAAGCGATGATGGGTCGATGGCGATGGTCACGCTACGGCGAAGCTTATTTATCTTGGCGAAGCCCATTCGGCTAAAGATCTCTTCCGTAAAGTCCTTGCCGAAAAGACCGACAAAAGCGTCGTCAATTTCCAAACGGGTGAGCAGGTCGTTCTCAAAACGGGCTCGGAATGTCATTTGAAACGAACGATCCGAATCATTCCCTTTTATTTTCTGGAAATTCCAGGACCAGAGTTCCTCTTGTCCAGTCGGGTCGACGAATTCGATCCGACTGGGCTGGGAACCGGTAATGAAAACGAAGTCGGAATTTTTCACGATTGGCTTAGCGAACTCGAAAGCCAATTGGGTATTGGGCAGCACGGAGACGTTTTCGTCGAACGCTTTCAGCTGATTCTTGAAGTGGAGAAGCCTTAAATATGCGCACCCGGTCAATGCCGGCAGCATGAGAGCGAGGCCAGATGCGATAACCCATCGTTTGGCTCGGCTTGAGGATGCGAATCTCATTTAGCGGGTGTTTTTATAATTCTGAGCATTGCTGCAAAAGAGCCGTGTCCGAGTGCGTGTCAGTGGACCGTGAAAGGAGCTTTGGGAAGCGTTCAATATCTCCGCTTCCCCGGAAAAACTCGCTTCGGCCGGACTCGACAAATCGGAATCCGTCTATTGAAATACTAGCGAAGAAGATTAGTTCTTCGGAAGATTCCAGCCCAGACCCGTTGCCATGCAACCTTTTTCCAAATCGATTGTAGTTCTCTGGGGCATCGCCGTGACAGTGATTTTGGCGGGGCCTCGGTCGGTAAAGTCGGCAGAACCTTGGCAAGTGGAAGCCCTCCTGCTTTATAATTCGGGATCGCCAGAGGTGAATGATTTGCGGGCCAGGAGCACGGGGAATCTCCGTTTAGGAGGGTATGCTCGGGCCTTAGAAATCTTGTTTCAAGAGCCAAGAGAGGAGGCAAATGTTCTTAGAGCGAAAAAGCTATTCGACCAGCTTTTCGAGGTTAATGGAAAAGACGATGTCGGTATGGCTTCGGCCTATTACTTGGCTCGAATCAGCCACAAGTATTTGGTCGAACCAGACCTTGAAGCGGCTCGGCTGGGCTACAGGTATTTATTCGAAGCGTATCCGGAACGTTTTTTCGGCGAGCTGGCTTTCCTCAAATTGGTCCTAGTAGAACTATACGAGCGTGATTCGGAAGAAAGCGTCCAGCAAAGGCTGGAGAATCTCGAGAAAAGCGGGGCGCGACTGACCATTCCAGAGATGCGTCGCGGGTTTCATCGGTCCATGGGAGAAGCCTACCGAGTTTTCGAATTATCGGATGCCAAGGCCTACGAGCATTTAAAAGCCGCTTACGAGCTCGATGCTCCAGTGCCCGAAACGCAAATCGAACTGATGCTCTCGGTGGCGGAATTGGCGGAAGCCATGGGAGATGTGGATGTAGCCATCTCAGCGTTAGAAGACTTTTTGGCGACGGCCGAGTGGGATGAACGGCGCCAATCTGTTGCTATTCAGCTGGCGGAATTGAAAACCCAAAGTCGATAGGCATGCCCGTCTGCCTGTATCTCGAGCATAGATACGTTGCAGACTCGACTTTGAAGTGGAGACCCTTTCATTCTCCTGCAAATGAGCGATAGCGCCGAATCGGAAGAGCCCCCGTTTTCCATCGTCTCCAGTTTCGTCAGGGAGCGAAATGTCCTTTTCGCGTTGGCGAACTTTGGACCGCTGTATGTTGATTATTATCTCCATTTGAAGGATAATCGAATCGAGATCGACGTAGAAACGGACGAGCTGCTGAAACGGGGATTGGCGGCTTTCGCTCTGCATTGCGTCTCTCGACCCAGAAATGAGGTATTGGCTTGGACGATAAACTTTCAGAAGCCTTTGTTGAACCTGTTTATGGGAGGAGATACCAGCGATGGATCCGTCGTCGGCAGAGTCTTCACTGAGAATGTGAAAGAGGCGGAAGAAAACGTGTTTTACCAGGAGATCGTCAAGGGGAATAGACCGCTCCACAGAAGTGTAGTATCCTTCGAAGGAGGCGACCCATTGTTGGCCGCCGAGGCCTACTACGAACGCAGCGAACAGCGGCCGGCCCGATTTTTTCAAGTGGATGCTGAAACCTTCGCCATTGCTTCAGCCCATCCGGACTACGACCGAGAATGGTTTCGAGGCCTGAAATCGGACGATCTGTTCGATCTTGGAAAACGGGAAATCGTCAAACCACTGGAAACGCGTGTCCTCCGTTGGCATTGCGGCTGCAACCAGAAGCGGATACTCGAGGCTTTGATGCCTGTGTGGAAGCAAAGTCCTGAGGAGCTGTTCCTCGGTGAAGAATTGATTGAAGTGAACTGCCCGCGTTGCGCCGGAAAGTGTCGGATCAGCCGCGAAATGATGGAAGCGTACGCCGCGGAGATGGGAAGGTAGAGCGGCCTTTATATATCAAACGCATGCCGGAGTTAGCGGAAGTAGCTTACTATTGTTCTCGTTGGAATCCGGGACTGGGCGAACGGATTCTTCGTGTTCATATGAATGGACAGAAACGCTGCTTTCGAGGTGTGGATGCGTCTCAATTGGCAGGGGCTTTGTCGGGAAATCGGTTGGTCAGCTCCCATACGCATGGCAAGCGCATGCTGTTCAAGTTAGATCAGGGTCTGTGGCTGGGTATCCATTTGGGAATGACCGGCAGTTTGCTGATGAGGCGGAAAGAGGCGGAGCTGGAAAAACACGATCACCTGGCCCTGGAAACGCGCGTGGCGTGGCTGGTTTTCAACGATCCGCGGCAATTCGGCAGGATTGAGCATCATGAAAGCAAAGGCTTGCCTGAGTTTTGGCGAAACTTGCCACCTGAGACGATCTCGGAAAGATTCGATTTTCAGCATTTCCGTAGATTTGCTGAGAAGGGAGCGAAGCAGCCGTTGAAAAGCGCGTTATTGGATCAATCGCGATTCCCAGGGGTGGGAAACTGGATGGCGGACGAGATTCTTTGGCATTCCCGAATTCGGCCGCAGCGCTCGATCGCTACGCTGAATGAACACGAGCTTAAAGATTTGTTTCGAGCTATTAAGCGGGTATCCCGTATAGCCATGAAACGTATTGCTCCGGACTTTTCAGATCCTCCTAAATCCTGGCTTTTCCATCGAAGATGGAAGGCGGGTGGGCTTTGCCCGAAAACGGGAGCCCATCTAAACCGGGATAGTATTGGTGGTCGGACGACCTGCTGGTCCAATGCCTGGCAGCGCTAGCCCCCATTGTTTCCCGCAAATTGCGTCGCGAGAAATGCGGGCTAAGGTGAGAGGCGATCGATGCTCCAGGTATCGTCGGCGCTGATTGAATACATAAACCGGTCATGGATACGGTGCGTCCCGCCCTGCCAAAATTCGAACGAGTCTGGACGGACGCGATAGCCGCCCCAAAATGAGGGCAGGGGCACAGCGCCGCTTTTGAATTTGCGCCTCATTTCGTCGAGCTTTGCCTGCAACAAGGATCTCGAGGAGATGACGGAGCTTTGTTCGGAGGCCCAAGCTCCGATTTGGCTTCCGTATGGGCGCTTGACGAAGTACTTGAGCGATTCCGTTGACGAGATCTTTTCCGCGGTTCCGGAAATGGCGACTTGGCGATGAACGGCGACCCAAGGAAAGAGCAGCGAAACGCAGGCATTCGTCTCGATGTGTCTCGCTTTGCGGCTGCCGAAATTAGTGAAGAAGATGAATCCCTTTTGATCAAAGGCTTTCAGGAGAACCATGCGTTGCCATGGTCGCCCGTCCTCATCTACCGTGGCCAAAGACATGGCGTTCGGCTCAACGACCTCTAATTCTTGGGCTTGGGAAAACCAGGTCTCGAATTGGTCGACGGGATTGGCGGCCAAATCCTTTCGATGAAGGCTCGCTCCTGTGTATTCCTTCCGTAGTTTGCTAAGATCTTTGGCCACGACTTGGTGAAGAGCTTCGGCAGGTATAATTAGAGCGTTCTTGAGCGGCTTCTAGGCCTCTTTTTTGAGGCGTTCGAGCGAATGGGTGGCCATTTCGGATATGGATTGCAGATTGCTCTGCAATCGCTCGAGAGCTGCATCGTCAAAAAGGCCCGCATAGGCGGACTCGGTCGCGGACTGCTTTTCTAGGGCTAGTTTTTCGCCCGTGTGAACCCCTCCGCTCAATTGGCTGTTGCTGCGGTAGCTTTGCCCTAGGTTGGATAATCGTGTAGAACTGTGAGCTGGATCGATGCTTTCCATTTACCTTGTTTCTGGCGTTGAATGATTAGTGTACCGAGAGCAGAGGCGGAGGCTAAAGCTATTATCCCAGGCAGTCCGATTCATCGTAATCTAGGTAAGTGCAGGCAAGCTAACGGCCTCAGCCTCTAATACACTTGGGGCGATTACAGCTTCTGTTGCAAACGAATTTGTCCAAAATAGAGGATATACTCTATGCGAGGAGAGGCGATTCTCCTCAGGAATCTGCTAAACGAAACGACTTTTCACACATGCCTTCCCAGACAGATTTTTGAATAGGTTATAGACTGAATTGAAGTTGCCCAATATTCGCCACGGAGATTTGAATATGGGCCATGTTGGTGATCCGTCGAAAGGTAGAGCGTAATCAGAGCTATACGGTTTTCATGTTGCCCGGGTACTTTAAGCAATGGCCTACTTCCGATTACGAGCATCAAGAAATTCTCAAGGTGTTCAAACAGGACCGACCCCTTGCGGGTATCGTCAATGACTTCTCGGAATTCGGAATCTCGGAGTTGCCTGGCAAGGTTTCGGATTCCAACGGAGCTTAGCTTCAAGAAGGTTGTTTTTTTCGTCTTTGCAGGGATCCGGAAACCAGGCCTGCCAAGACGAGTTGCAAAGCGTGGTAGATCATGAGGGGTATGAGAATCGGGCCCTGAGCTAGATCGTCGGATTGGCCCGCAAACACGACTGCTGCAATTGGCACGCCAGCGGCCAGAGTCTTTTGGGAGCTGCAAAAAAATACTGCGATCCTTTGGCTGACTGAATGAGAAGCGAGCCGGGAAGATGTCCAGGCGAGGGAAGATAGAAGCCCTAGAAAAAGAGTAGAGAAAAGGACAGCTAGTAAAATGGATGAAAGAGGGAAATCTGCCCAGACCTCTTGGGAGAAACTGTCGCAAAAGGCGGCAAAGACGACGTATAGAATCATGCTGTTATTGAAACGCTTGATGGCTTTCCCTAACGCGTCGATGACGCCATTTCTAATTGCCATTCGTCCCAGCTGGCCAACTACCAGAGGCAGGAGAATGTAAAACGCTATTTTCGCGATAAGCGAGCTGATTGGAGGAAACTGGTCATTCGCATTGGCGAACATGGCTAGACACCAGAGAGGAGTGATCACCACGCCAATTAGGTTGGAAAAGGTGGCGTTAAACAGGGCGGCTCCCGCGTCTCCCCCACTAGTGGCGGTAAAAACGGTCGATGAAAAAATGGTGGAAGGCAGAACGGATAGAAAGAGCAGCCCGGGCTTCAGATTTGCAGGTATCCAAGGACCGAAGAGGATGACCAGCAGGAGCATTAGGGCGGGGGAGATCAGAAAAATACAGCTTTGGCAGTAGATATGCAGACGCCATCGGGTAACGCTGATCAGCAGCTTTCGCGTGTTTAGTGTTAAGCCCTGGAAAAAGAATATGAGCGCTATGGCGATTTTTGTTGTGATCTCGGTCTTCAGCGGCCCACCAGTCGCCCCGATATGAGGGAAAAAGTAGGCTAGGAGGATGGCCAAAAGGATGCCGCCCGTCAAAAGTTGGCCTTTGAGTCGATCAAGCACGGCGTTGGGGATTCGGCCGGTTGGCGGCTCTTGTGGTTTGGAGGTATCTTCGGTGTTTCAAGATTTGAGTGGCGCCGCCAATTGGAAACTAATCGAAATGAAATCGTTCACTAGGTGCTGGCCGAGCGCTTCGAAGACCCGTCCGGATCCGTACTTTGAACCCCATTGGACACGATCGAAATCGAAATGGGCTTGGAGGGCGATAGTCGTATCGCTGAATCCCAGCAAAGCGGGAAATTCGAGTTTGGCCGAGCGGCCTCTCAAGTTCAGAGTTCCTTCAATGCGATAGTTGGGTGAGCCGGGCGCGGCTGCATCGATCGGTTTTGCCGCGCCGAGTTCGAAGGTCGCTGTTGGGTATGAATCAACGAGGAAAAAGTCACCCGTTCGCAGATGGTCGATGAGAACTTTGGCCAAGCTGTGATCTTCGATATCCCGGCAATGGATTGAACTCATATCAATGACCGCTTTTCCGCCAACGAGGCGGCCCCGATCCAACTCTATCGTGGCTTCCGAGAGTCCAACGGTCCCGTCGTGTTGATTGACCAAGTTGCGACCAACCCAGCGGACGACGCTCTTTTCGACGTCTACGGCGAATGCGCCGTCGGGCGCGGGGCTCGGTTGGCCATTGCCGAGGACGGGCAGATCCGCCTGTTTCCAGGCTTCTAACCCGCCTGACAGAATAGAGACATTGGTCCAGCCTCCGGCCTCGAGTTTTTCATAGGCGAAGTGGCGGGGTTCATACTCGTCACTGAGTCCGTAAGCGACAACTTCGCGACGCTTGTCGGGAACGATCTCGGTCGCAGACTCGATAAAGTCAATCTCGTAGACACAGGCATTGATCGCCTTGGGGAGATTTTGGGCTTGGTATTGCTGTTCAGTGAGAACGTCTAGCAGTTCTGGAGGCGAGTCGCTGGTGAGGCTTTGGTTTAGCGTTTGAGGTGAAATCGGTTTCATTGTTGATTCGGCCTTGTTGGGACTACAGCTCGTTTACAACTTGAGGTGCATGTGAACGTGTTCGATTCCAGCCTCAAAATAGGGATCGCCTTGGGCCTGGAATCCGAATCGCTCGTAGAAATGCTTGGCATGAACCTGGGAAGACAAGACAATTTGCCTATGGCCTCGGTTTTTTGCTGCTTCGATCAGGGCTCGAAGGATTGCAGAACCGACTCCATGGGAACGAAAGGCAGGAAGCACTGCCATGCGGCCGATATGGCCGTTTGGCAGCAATCGACCGGTTCCCACGGCTTTCCCTCCTACAACGGTGGCGACAGCGTGCAGGCATTCAGAATCTCTTCCGTCGATCTCTAAACTGGGATCTACTCCTTGTTCTTTGACGAAGACATCGAAGCGAATTGATAGAATCTCCTCTTGGAGTCGGGAGAATTCCGTTAACTCAATCGATGTCATCGTCGGTTTTGCCTGACAGGCTCGAAGACGGTTTTCAAATCCATTGTTTACTCGCTCTATGGGCAAATGCCTGGAAGCCGTTGACTGGGTGTGTAGACCCGCAATTGCGCATTAGGGCCAATTTAACGATGTATTTGCCGATCATTTGGCCTAGGAAGCTCGCTTGCGAGCGATAGTTTACCTAGAATGGACCCCCGTTGATTCGCCAGCAAGCGCGCTTCCTGCAAGGTAAACAGCTTAAGTTGACGCCCACACGCAATTGCTGAGGCAAAGACTATTGCTATCTTCAATCTTGCTTCGGGGCTGGCCGGGAAAGCCTGCTTAGCCTATAGACGGAAATTAGGCTAAACTCTCTATTAACAGAATTCGATTGTTTCGCTATAGTGACTCGCTAGATTTGAATTGGAACTCGATTACAGGTTTTGGGTTCAATATAGGAGTGAGTGCGGGCTATCCCAACGAGCGGGCCCCGTACGATCGAATATGCATCGCAGTAGGCAATCTTCTTCTTTGGCAAGGCGTGGTTCGGTGACTAGCGCCCGGGAGGGCATGGCCATTGAGGGTAGCAGTTTTAATAGAGGCAGCTGTTTAACTAGGAAGGCTATTGATCCTCTTTGCTTAAAGGGGATCCTGACGTTAGCGGCCTATTTTCTATTCGCTCAAGCGGTTCCCATTCTTAGATCCGAAATGGAGCCCACTGAAGGGCCTCCCCTTGTTTTTTCTCACACGTTGGTTCCCGAAGAGCTGCGAAGCGGGGAGCGCTACCAGCTCGGCCCGATTGGGCATGTGGCAAATTTTGGATACGAATTCGAGCTCTACTCCGATTTTGGGGAATATCGAGTTCGAGGCATCGATATGCTAGAGAGACGGGTCAATGAGATCCACGCCTTGGAGCGTTTGGAAGAGATTAGCAAAACAGACGCCTTCGCCAAGTCCTTCTCAGAGGCCCTCAAGAATCCCCTAGTTCGAACCTGGACCGTGGCCCGAAAGCCGATTTCTACAGTCGTGGGCATCCCCGGCGGGGTGGCCCGCTATTTGCAAGGCAAGTTTTACGAGGTCAAGAAAGGGTCCCGAGTGGTGGCAACCAAAGCGAATCCCCAGAATTTTAGACCGGGAGACAGGGAGGAACCGGAAGAAGGGGAATTTTCGGAGGGAACGGTAAAGAAGGTAGGGAGCGCGACCAAGAAGCTGAGCCGAAGGCACTTGGGGTTCGATCGAGCCAAACGGGATTGGGCGAGGCGCTTGAAGGTGGATCCCTACTCGACTAATGACCATCTGCAATATGAACTGGAACGGATTGCTTGGGCCTCGAGCGTCGGATCGTTTGCGGCCGAGTTTGCCATGCCCACTAGCTCGGTACTTTCCTATACGCTGCAAGCCCAGGAGCTGGTTTGGAGCAAATCGGAATTAGAACTGGAGCGTTTGAATTCCATTGCCCTAACGGACATGGGCCTAGAGAAGGACGTTATCCTGATTTTCAATGCACTAGACCATTATACGCTTACCGAAAAGACTGAACTCGTTTTGACATTGGACGAACTCGACGTCGAGGGAAGGCTGGAACTGGTCCGATTGCTGCTCGAGGTTCAAAGCCGTGAAGAGGCGTCGCTCATGGTGAATATTGTGTCGATTTTTGGAAACTACAGCCAGTTGGTTCAGCCACTGCATAGATTGGAAGTTAGACGGGGATTGGCGGTAGCTGTCAGCGAAGAAGGGTCGATTATTCTCCCCTTGGCTTTGGATTATCTTCACTGGGATCCTGAATTAACCGATTCGCTCCTCTCTGAGGAAATGGAAGGCGCCTCGCGTGAGCTTTGGATAAGCGGCACCGCGTCTTCGATAGCCAAACGCCAGTTAGCCATTCACGAATGGGTCTTACGCGAACGCTGCTTTGATGTCCTCTCCGAGCTTCGGGCCTCTAGGTAGCGGCTCTCGGCCGAGCCTCTGATTTCGATTGCCAGCAAACGCCGTCTATGTTTGAACCCACACAAATTTAACCCTGAAAACATATGTTATCTCGCCGGAAATTCATTAAAGCCTCTGCGCTGGCTACGAGCGCCTTCGCCATCATCCCCAGTTGGGCCAAAGCGGCCAATGGAGACATACGCATTGCTGTAGTCGGTCTTCGCGGGCGAGGCAAAAGCCTGATTAAAGACGTCTTTCGAACCGAGGGGGCTCGCCTTGTAGCTTTGTGCGACGTGGACACGGATGTCTTGGCGGAACGGGCTGCAGACGTCGATAAAGATTACGGCGTCACTGTTAGTCAAGAGACCGACTACAGGAAGCTGCTTGAACGAAATGACGTTGATGCTGTGGTGTTGACCACGCCAAATCATTGGCACGCTTTGCAGACCATTTGGGGATGCCAGGCAGGGAAGGACGTCTACGTCGAAAAGCCGGTTTGCCACTCGGTTTGGGAAGGCCGGCAAATGGTTAAAGCTGCCCAGCAGTACGGCAGAATCGTGCAAGCTGGATTCCAGAACCGGTCTGATGTGGGATTGAACGAGGCCTTTCCTTGGATCCACGCGGGCAACATAGGGGAGATTAAATTGGTTCGCGGATTGTGCTACCGAAATCGCGAAAGCATAGGGAAGATCGACAGCCCGTTGGTGCCGCCTGAATCCGTGGATTACGATATGTGGCTCGGGCCGGCCGAACACCAGGACCTTTATCGCCCGAGATTGCATTACGATTGGCACTGGGACTTCAACACCGGCAATGGGGACTTGGGTAACCAGGGCCCGCACGAGCTAGACTTAATGCGGTGGGTTTTGGGCGATCCCGATCATCCGGTGCAGGTTCAATCCTTCGGAGGCAGGTTCGGTTGGAATGATGCCGGAAATACTCCTAATATGGGTATCACAACCTTCGATTGGGGTGGCGTTCCAGCCATCTTCGAAGTGAGAAACCTTTGGGTTAAACCGGAATTGAATAGCGCTCCAAATTTCAAAGGAAGCCGCGTGGGAGTCATTGTCTCTTGCGAGGGAGGCGAATTCCGCGGCGGTCGTGGCGGCGGGATCGTTTACGATAACGATGGGAAGAAGCTTAAAGCGTTCAAGGGCGATGGCGGATTCGATCATTTCCCTGCCTTCATTAGAGCGGTGAATAGCCGGAAGGAAGCGGACGTAGCGTCCCATCTGGAAAGTGCCTATAAGTCGAGCTGTTTAGCCCATCTGGGAAATATTTCCTACATCGAAGGCGAAGAGGCCGATGGCGAGGCTACCGCGAAATTCGCAACTCAAGACGCCTTGTTAGAAGAAGCCCACGGCCGCTTCCATGCTCAACTGGAAGAATGGAGTGTCGACCAGTCCAAAGAGCTTTGGAAAGTGGGCAATGAACTGAAATTCGATGCTGATGCTGAGCGATTTGTAGGCGGCAACGGACATCGCCAAGCCAATAAGCATCTCAAGCGCAAGTACCGTAAAGAGTACGAGGTGCCCGCCAAGGTTTAGCGTCCCTATTTCAGGATGGATTTTCAGCTGGGCCCCGGTGAGTCGGAGCCCAGCTTTTTATTTGAGAGGCTCGCTCGGCTTGCGTCGGGATTGTTTATTTCCAAAGGATGGTCGCCTTTCGGGAAAATCCATTGCGCAATCTGGCGGAAAGGAAATAGTAGGCGGTAAATGTTTACGGGACTAGTCGAAGAAACTGGCGAGGTATTGAGTTTTCACGTGCAGCCAGAAAGCTGGCGCTTGAAACTGAGGGGAATACTGGTTTCCGAAGACCTCAAGATAGGCGATAGTATTGCCGTTAATGGCTGTTGCTTGTCGGTTACCGAGAAAAGCGAGCATACATTGGTTTTTGATGTGCTAGAAGAGACGCGGCTCGTTACGAATTTGAAAGACGTCGACCTGGGATCGAAAGTTAATCTGGAGCGCAGTCTGCGACACGATGGAAGGTTGGGCGGACATTTCGTCACGGGCCATGTCGATTGCGTTGGCAAGATAGAGGAAATCCGGCACAAAGGGCGGGATGTGCTGCTCAGAATCGAGGCGCCGAAGCCTTTCAGGAAATACCTGGTTTATAAAGGGTGCATAGCGGTCGACGGGATATCCCTGACGATCGCTGAAGTGGTTGATAGGGTGATCAGCATATGGCTCATTCCTCACACCTTGGAGATGACGAATCTCGGGGATCGAAAAAAAGGCGATGCCGTAAATCTCGAATTCGATTTGCTGGCGAAATACGCAGAAAAGATCCTTTTAAGCCAAGATCGATAAACGATGAAGTCGGAGTTGGAAGCTATAGTTGAAGAGCTAAAACGATTGCGTGATGAAGGCGTGGAACACGTAAACGTATCTAAAGAAACGGTACAACTGCTAAAGAAGTCTGTCTCTGAAAATAAAGGTGGGAAGGCGGATTTCAATCCTGCTTCAAATACAGCGATCGCCGCGCAAATTCCCGACGGGATTCGGTCGGCTTCCCCTGAGGAGTTCAATCGCTTGCTAAAGGAAGATGTTGCCGGAAAGTCGAACCAGTCAACCTCTGGCGACTCGAAAATGGGTAAGGCCCCCACCTTTACGCTTCCGGAAGGGGACAAGGTAAAACGCTGGGAAGCTCTCAAGGAAATCGTTTTGAATTGCCCGATTTGCCAGAAGAACACGCGTAATGGGTTTAAGACCGTTTTTGGCGTGGGCAATTTGGACGCGGATATATTCTTCTGTGGTGAAGCGCCGGGTGGCGATGAGGAGGAGCAAGGCGAGCCATTTGTGGGCAAGGCGGGCCAATTGCTCAACAAGATGATCAAAGCGATGGGCTTGGAACGCGAGCAGGTTTATATAGGAAATATCATGAATTGGCGTCCGAGTCTCCCCACGCGTGTCGGCAATCGTCCACCAACGCGCGAAGAGATGGATTTCTGTCTGCCTTACTTAGTAGGGCAGATCGAGATCGTGAAACCAAAAATAATCGTCGCCCTTGGGGCCACTGCTGCCAAAGGGCTGCTGGGTTACGGTTCGTTTCGGAGCTTGAGTGAAGTAAAGGGCGTTTGGCATGAGTTCACTAATACGCCTATGATCCCAACCTACCACCCGTCGTATCTTCTTCGCAACGACAGCAAACGAGATAAGAGGGCTGCTTGGGAAGACCTATTGAAAGTGATGGAGCGATGCGAATTGCCGATCAGCGATAAGCAGCGAGGGTATTTTCTTTAGGAGGACAATTCAGATAGGCCCGAGGTGGTTTCGATTCTAGCGTGTGACCGCTCGGTGATCGGTCGCTACTCCAAAGTAGTCCGGCTGTAATTAGAGCCTCTCTAAAAGAACGCCCTTAGTTTCGTTGTTGGTCAACGAGTTCGTAAATTCGCTGGTTTAGCGTATTGAGGGGGACCGGTTTCGCCAGAACGAGATCGACGTTCTCGGGGTTGCCCTCCGAGGAGTTGATCATGTCGCTAAATCCAGTCACCATGACGATTGGCGTTTTTGGACTTAGGGCTTTGATTTTCTCAGCTAGGGCGCCGCCTGTCATGTTGGGCATGGCGCGATCGGTTATGACAAGATCGTAGGGTTTGGAAGCGAACGCTTTAACGGCGTCCTCTCCGGACTCGAAGTTGTCAACCTCGTGGCCACCGTTGCCTAGCAATTCGGAGATTACATCCAGAAGAACCGCCTCGTCATCAACGAGCATCACTCGCAATGGACGCAGTTTCATCTCGCAAGTCGAAAGCGCTATTTCTGGACGTGCAGTCTCCTTGGCTGGAAGAATTATGCTAACCGTGGATCCAACACCTTTCTCGGATTCGATCCGGAATTCCCCGCCATGGCGCTTGACAATATTTGATACTATTGAGAGCCCAAGCCCAGTGCCGGATTTTCCTTTGGTAGAGTAATAAAGGTCTTGGCATTTGAGAATCTCTTCTTCAGACATACCCTTGCCTGTATCTGATATAAGAATACGTATACTTTTTTGAAAATCTTCTATGGTAAGGATTATTGAACCATCGCTCTCGATTGCGTCGGCGGCATTCAAAACGAGATTGGAAAGAGCTTGCCGAATCTCTGATTCATTGCCGTGCAGACAATGGCGAGTCGTTACATCGGCGTGGAAGTCGATATCCACCCCTCTCGCCTCAGCTTGGCTTTTCCATCTATGCTGAGTAAGGTCTTTCACTTGTTGGGCCAAGGAATGGGGATCGATGTCGACGGCAGCCTCCATCTCATCGTCTTGGGAGCGGTAGAATTCTCGCAATCGATTAACAACCGCTGCTCCGTCTTGGGCCGCTACTTTGATCTTTTCCAGAAAAGACACCAATTTCTCGTTGTCTCGCCCGTCCTCTGGCATCTTCAAGAGGAGTTCGGAAAAGCCAAGAATGGGGGCGAGCAGATTGTTAAAGTCGTGAGCGATGCCGCTGGCCATTTGGCCCAATGAGCGTAGGGTTTCTTGCCGCACGGCGAGGCCTTCGGCTTCGCGTTCCCGGCTAATGTTTTCCAGAGCGAGGGCCGAACCTCGGAAAGCCCCTTCTTCGTCGCGCAAAGGCAGGACGGTCGCTTTCGCCCAGAAACCATCATTAGATTTTCGATACAGAAAGATTTCTCGATGGCATTCTGTTCTCTTTTCCAGTGCCGATGCGAGCAGGTCAGCGGCATCCTTGTCAGTGGCTTCCCCTTGGAGTTCCGAAAGCGGAGATTCGCTGAACGTGCCCGGCTCAAAACCCGTTTCCGTTTCGAAGAGCAAATTAGAGTCGACTAGCTTAGATTTCTCCAAGACGGCGATCGAGCGCCCGGGCAAACCGTTGTTCAAACGGTCCACTATTGACCCAACTCCGGATTTAGGGAAGGTTATATCGACTGCTCTAAAAACGTGTCCTTCAGTCGATGGTTGCGGGTGTAGAAGTAGACTGCGTTCGAGTCTGTCTCCGATCTTGAATCGGATTTGCAGGATGGCTATTTCTTCGCCAGGCTTTCGCTTGGTGAGATATTCGGAAAAACGGTCTGCGTCGTCGGGATGGACGCTATCGATAATGTTGGAGGATCTCAACTTGCTCTTGTCTAGTCCGAGCGTGGCGATGAACGCATCATTGGCGCTGTCCAAGTTTCCGTGGAACGAGCAGCTGAATCGCAGAACCCTATCAATCTCAGTCGAACCCGCTTTCGAGTTAGGGTCTGACGAAACGACCGCTTTCAAGACGATGCGCGTCTGTTCGGGGTGGATGCCTACAAAAAGCGGTATGCGTTTGAGGTAGATTTGTTTTGAGGATCCGTTTTGCCGAACGGTTCTTATCTTGGTTTCGTCTTGTTTTCGAGGAAGTTCCAGTCGGCTGAACCAAGCTTTGAATGCTTTGGGATCCTCGACGAGATCGAATATACTCTCTTTTGGCAGTTCTCCGTTTGGCTGATTCCAGATCGTTTTGGATTCTCCTGTCGCATCGAGGAAACGGCCGAACCCGTCGTGGAGCGTATAAGCCGTATTTTCGCTCGACAGACTGAAATCTTGAAAGAGGTCCCAATTCAGATGAGGCAGGGTAGATTGAGGACTAGGCGAGGACTGTTGACTTTGGTTGTAACGCGTGGAAGAGGGCTTTGAATCGCTCGAAAAGCGACGGTGTCCTGGCAAGAAATTTACTGGCGTGCTGCCTCCCGCCGACTGTGATTCGCCAGAGGTCTTTGGTTGTTTAGCATCCATGGTTTTACTGATTGTTGCGCGGGCTGAGCCGTTTCGGCCCGAAATCGCGGGAGGAGAAATCCTCGATCCGTGGTTTCCTGGTAAATGCCCATCTGGAAACCGATGGGATCGAGATAGTAAAGATTGGCTGTGATTCTGCTGGAAAAGAATTCGCAGGTTAAGCCAGCGAAATAAGCTCGTTCTTTATCGCGTAGCGCGTCAGCCCGGCGACATCGTGGAGATTGAGCTTTCTCATAATATTCGTCCGGTGGTTGTCCACCGTACGGACGGATATGCTGAGACGAGCTGCGATCTCTTTCGTTGAGTAGCTTTCGGCGACGAGTTGCAGGATCTGCTTTTCGCGATCGGAGAGGGGAATCTCGCTAGAGCTGGAATCAGGATTGAGAATCAAGGAGCGCATGATGCTAGCCATTTTGGGGCCGATAAAGGTTCCGCCCCCGGAAATGATGTCTAGCGCTTTTTTGAATTCGTCAAAACCGTCCATCTTGTCGACGTATCCCTGAGCTCCTGCGGATAGGAGTTCCCGGATGTTGGCAGAGCTAGCTTTTCCGGAGAAAATTAGCACCTTTACACCAGGCACATGCAACGTCAGTCCACGAAGAACCTCGGTGCCGCTGAGTTTAGGGAGACCGATATCAAGAATGACGGTGTCCGGCTTTAGTTTGATGCATCCCTGCAGACCTTCCTCGCCGTTGCCGAAGGAACCAACAATCTCATAGCCTGGTAGAACCGAAATGAATTCGGAAACCATCTCCCTGATTGCAGTTTGATCTTCTATAATTACGACGCTTTTCATATACTTCAACTTCGTGTTGTTCCCTAGAACTACGGTCGCGGAGTATTTTTCTTAAGTAGCAAATCCTAGAGAAATCACTCGAATGGAGGCTCCTGCCGCAAATGTCTTAGGGCGAATCGCTTGTACGGCCTTTGAAGGCGGGTGTTCGGAGGTCGCCCCGCTACCCAAAGCCATCCGCCAGAATGAATAATCCAATGGCTGATGCCAATAAATGCCTGGGGCGGCCGAAAACAGAAAGACGGACCCCGATAGAAGCGGAGCCCGCCATCCTATTCCTGCACCACAAAGCGCTTGCACTTACAAACCTGCCCCTAGGCCAATATCACCTGTAACTGCACTAACCTAAAAGATTCTGCCATTGTCGCTCCTCGGCATGTTGGGCGGCGATGGATGCTCCCAGGGAGACCAAGCACTTGTAGGAACTGCCCGCTTCGTTGACTCGGCACCCGTCGAAACCGGCCTCCTTGAGAAGACTTTGGAGGCTGGAGGCAAATCCCGGTATGCGGCTGCCGCCTCCCGTAATGACGATGTTCTGGAGAAGACCCGGAAAGCTTTCTGGGTCCGCCCGCTCGATAAGGAGTTCCAATCCTTGAAAGACGTTTTGAAGCAACTCATTGCAGCCGCGCTCGATCGCTTCTGATACCTCGAGACTCTTGAGTTTTCCGCGAACCATTACGGGAGCCGAAACGGGGCCGTGAGCTTCGCCTACGAACGAGTTACGTTCTTTGATGTCTCGGCACCTGGGAATTGAAATTCCGCAATCGGGATATTGGGTTAAGATTGATTCCCGGATAATCTCGTCGACTTGGTCGCCTGCGAAATTGAGGGACAGTTGGTCTTCGTCGGAAGGATAGCAGCCTTGAATTAGGCAGATATCCGTCGAGCCAGCTCCTATGTCGACGAATAGTGAATTTGCGATGGCATCGATATTATCCGTCGCGTGACGCGATCCGAGAGCGGCCAAGAACGGCTCTGGAATGAGAATCAATCGGTCAAAAATTCGCGTGGCGGCCAATCGGAGGTTCTCCCGAGCTTTTTCTCCGGCTTTCGATGGTATGCCGATAACCGCTCTGAGTTCTGCGTCTTCGTGGGCTCCGATTTGCTCTTTTACGTGGCCGAGAAAGTCTCTGGTGGCATCCAGATTCGTTATCGCTCCGCTTTGTAGCGGGTAGACCAAGTTTAAGTGGAGTTTGTGGTTCAGCGCTTCTTCGCCGAAAAACGCGGTTCGGTTTTCAGGAAGAACTCCAGGAAGAATACCTTCCCTTGGGTACCCGACCACAGTAGGAATTTCCTCGACGTAATCAGGGCTATCATTCTCTTTAGAGACGACCTGAACGCAAGTGCGACTCGTCCCGAGGTCGAGACCGATGAAAAGCGAACCAGCAGGACGCGATTTCCCATGTTTCGATGGCGTTGAGGCTGTCGATTTAAATTCGGATCGTTTCGGCGAGAGCTCAGCTTCTTGGTCCGTGTCCGCGGTCGAAATCAATTCTTGGGGCACTGGATATCCGAGAAACGAAGATTCTTGGCTAGCAGCGAGGCTGTCTTCGAAGGATGTAGTAGAGCTTTGGCGCATAGGAAGAGGACTTTCGGCCGGTTTCAGTGGTCGGATGGGGCGTGTTGCTCTAAGAGGTCGCTTACTTTAGCGTTGTTGATCGATCCAACGATCTCCCCAAGTGGAAGAACCGAATTCGCGAGCTCTTCGGAATCGCTTTTTTGGACAGCGTCTATCATGCTAGTCACGTCATCGATGGCGATTTGCCCTGCCCCCGTCTCCCGCTCGATGCGTGAATGGTGAGTGGCGGTCTGAACCCAAGGTCGATTGCGGGCGTCCCCATCTTGATGAGCGCGAAATTGGCGTTGCTGCTCTCTTAAATAGATATCCCGGTACTTGGCGGCTACCTGCTCTTCGACTTGGGGAATGATGCGTTTGATCAAAGTGTCGCGATAGGCATTCCGCAGGCGAATTCCCTGATCTACGATAGACTGCTCTCGGTCAAACATGTCCCGCAAGTCGGCCTTAGCGTCGTTCTTGAGAGAGCTGGGCAGCAATTTGATCCAGGATCGAATGAGTTCGGGGAGTTCTTCTTTGATGATTCGCCGGGACTCGGCTTCATCGCCTTCCTTGTAAAGCACGCAAGCGGACCGGAAGCATTCGACGATCTTGGTCCAGCGGTTTCCCGCTTGCTCGGTAACTTTGCTTGATGCGATCATGAATAGTTCGCCATAAGCCAAGCGAAAAACGTGCCAACTGTGTAAATTGTTGATTAGCAGGGAGGGATTCGGCCGATAGATTCCAGCCACTAGTGAGAAGAGCAAAATTGCCTAGCTCGTCCGGCGATTTTTGCCGCCTGTTTGCGGGAGCCCCCGATTTTTGAACAAATAACAGCCGGGCGCTGTCGGCAATTCTCGTTCAACAGGAAATCCAGCGAGCAAATTTGAAACCCGAGGATTGCATCGGGAGTTTAAACAAACGTAGATTCCTGCCTTCTTTTCAGAATTCGAATTCAAAGAACCTAGACGATGTACACACGGCATACGAAACGAAACCGTTCCCTGTCCAGCAAGCGGGGCTTTACCCTTATCGAAATCATGCTCGTTATCGGGCTCATGGTGCTGCTCGTGGGACTAGTGGTCACGAACGTTGACAATCTTTTTGGCACCAACCAGGCGGAGCTTGTCCGCTTTAAGGTTAAAGAGTCTTTCAAGACCCCATTGACGAGCTATCGCATTCACATGGGGAGTTTCCCGACTACCCAGCAAGGATTGAAGGCCCTGGTTCAGCGGCCGGAAAATGATGGAGGGCGCTGGCGAGGCCCGTATATCGAAGGACCGGAAGATTTGGTGGATCCTTGGGGACGGGAACTCCAATATCGTTATCCAGGCACGCACAACACTTCAGCCTACGATCTTTTTTCGCTAGGCCCAGACGGGACGGAGTCCGGGGACGATATCACCAACTGGTAACGGGAAGACCTGGAGATCTCGTACCTAATCAGGGCGGTGTCGATTGTTCTCGGTCCCGCTCCTAAGGCAAGTGGGCAAATGAGTTTGAATCTGGATCGCCAATGTCGAAACCGACGCGGCTTCACGCTGATCGAACTCATGCTGACCATGGCCTTAATCGCCCTGTTGTCATCGCTTTTTATTTGGAACATTCAATCCCTGCTTAAGCAAGGGGAGTTGGAAGCTCTACAGAACGAGCTTTGGAGCGCGGTCGAGAAGGCCAAGCAAAGCGCGGTATTCAATCGGGTTCCTTATCGGGTTCGATTCGACCGGGAGGAACAGGCTTTCATGGTGTCGGCTGACGGTCAAGAGGTGCCTTTCAAAGTGGATACCAGTGGCTTGGGAAACGATGTAGAGATCGAAGTGTCCTTCAAATTGATGCTGCCGCGGGATGGTTATCGATTGATTCGAGGCGAGCTAGTTACCCACAAGGAAATCGAAACCATCACCTTTTTCCCCGATGGAACCTGTACGCCGTTCTCGGTTGATCTCAAGATCGCGGAATACGAAAGTTCTTATCAGATCGACCCGTGGACAGGTTCGCAAATGACAAAGCCCGAGGAGAAGGATAGCTGATGCGGGCGTCGGGCGTTGCGAGGGTAGAGGGTTTTACGATTGTCGAAGTGATGCTGGCCCTTGCCTTGTTTGGCGTGGCGGTAACGACTTTCGCGGCATCCTACCTGAATATTATCAACGCCATTGCCGCGATACAGGTGGATCAGCCATTTGAGCAAGACATGTCCATGATTCGGGCCGAGGCGTTTTCCATCTCCGATATCGAAGAGCTGGAAGAAGGCGGCGAAGTGATGACCGGGCATCATGGCGAAGCGACATGGAGAGTTGAATACGAACCGACATTGGTTGCCGACCTTTTTAAAGTATGGCTATACGTTGAAATGGAGGAGCGCGAATCTGGGGAAAAGCAGGAGTTTACTGAGGTCCATTTTCTCACCCGACCTACCTGGTCGGATCCCGTTGAGCGGGAAGATCTGAGGGCGGAAACCAGGGATCGATTGCTCGCTCGTCAAGCGGGGCTCGAGTAGCGTATGAAGGGGTTGAGAAAGTCGGGAAGAGGTATTCGGTCCAGGCGCGGCTTTACGTTGCTGGAAATCATGTTCGCGGTTTTCATGGGGGCGGCTATACTGGTCGCCGCGACGACGTTCGTCTTCTCGCTAGGCGAGCTATGGGGCAAAGGCGCGAATATTTGGCTTTTTCAAAAGCATGTGCGCGGTGTATCGAGATTTTTGGAACAGTCTTTCCAAACATCGAGTTGGAAGCTTTCTAATGGGGAGGCGGAATCCGTAGTTTATTGGTCGAATCGCGGCGGCCGGGAATACGAGAACGAAGAGCTGCTGACCTTCGAGCTGGAAAAAAGCCCGGGAGTGCTGGTTTGGTCCGAAGATCCGCTGCCTTACGTCGTTTGCTCTCTGGAGCTAGACGATGAGGACGGCCTCTACCTCCTTTGGCGTTCCCGCCTAGAAGAGGATTTCGGGGAAGAAGAGCCGAGGAAAACTTTGATATCCCCGTTTGTTAAGCGGATTAGGTATTTCTATATCGATACTGAGGACGAGAATGCCGATTGGGAGGTTGAGGAAGATCCGGTGAAAGAGGCTGATGGAACCTTTACGCTGCCTCAACGTATAGAGATCGTTTTCGAATACGAGGGTCGGGAGGAGAAGCGTCAAATACCGCTCCCTTCTTTATTTGATGGGGTGCCCATGTTCTGAATATGACGGTTCGCGGTTGCAAATCGGCACGTAGAAAGCGTGGCTCCATCTTGTTGATGGTGCTAGTGCTGATTATCGTGGTGAGCTATGTGCTGACTAAATTCGTAGAGCGGGCTAACGTGGAGATCCAAGGCGAAGGCTATTACGTTGAGCGGGCGAGACTGAGATTGTATGCCTGGTCCTATCTCGAGGTGGCGGTTGCGGTGCTGGCCGATGTCAAAGCTATCGATAATGCCATTTACGCTCCAGCCCAAGGCTGGGCGGACCCACTCGAATACGCTCAAATCAATGTGCCGGAAGGATTAAACGTGACGATCGAATTTATCGACGAATCCGCTAAGCTGAGCATCAACGAGCTCGATGAAGGATCGCTGTTTCTTCTCTTCGACGAAATGGGATTCGACTTGGATGTCAGCCAAACTCTGACGAATACTCTGTTGGACTGGATAGACGAGGATGACGAAGCTCGGATCGACGGAGCGGAATCGCGAGAATACAGTAGCTCGAATTTTGAAATGCACCCTTCTAATCAGCCCTTGGCCTCGTTGGATGAGCTTTCCTCGATAATTGGCTTTCGGGAGCTTTTCTTCGACGAGAACGACATCCCCAACGAAAATTTCGACCGGCTTTCCGATGTTGTCACCCACTATCCAGTGCAAGTGATGAATGTGAATTCGGCCAATCCTCTAGCCCTGCTTTCGCTGGCTGGCCTCAATGAGATTCAAATTGAAACGATCGAGGACTACTTGGCAGGTTTGGATGGGGAGCCTGGAACTGAGGACGACAACTACTTCGCCAATGCAGGAGAGTTGAGCGATGTGATAGGGGAGATCGAGCGCGGCGCACCATTATCGCAACAAATCAGTGTCCTTACGGTTAAAGTTACGGTTCAGGAAAAAGGCAGCTCGTACAGTTTGATTGGCACGCTAAGCACGGACCTCGAGACATCGGAAAATGGTGAAACCGGGGAACTGGAATACCCGTTCCTTTTCCTTGAGCTCAAAGAGGAGCCAGGTATGAATAACGCCAGCCTTCTCTAAAAGTTCTTAAAATACTGTGCCAAAAGCATCAAGAATTCTTCCTAATAGCAAGTCGCTGCTGACCATGATGGCCGCGATGGCTCAGGGGTACTCGTTTTTCTGCCGCCGCGTGGAAATACCGAGCGATGTCGAGGACGACGAGCTGGAGAGTTTTCTTCAATTGCAGTTGGAGGCGCTGTCGCCCTTTCCGTTGGCGCATTTGCAGTTCGGATTCTTGATCGATGCGGGTCGACGCTTCGCGTTCCTTTACGCTGCCTATCGACGCAGTTTTGAGAGGAAGGATGCCGCAAGCTGGGAAGGGCAGGAAGCGGTAATCCCGGAATTCAGTATTGGGCTCAAGGCGGGAGGCTTGGACGAGAAAACGCCGCTTCTTTTGGTCGCGGATTCCTCGTTTACCTATTTCGAGTACGATGAATTATCCGAGCTTCCGTGTTATTTTTATTCGATTCCCAAAAGCGAAGGGGAAACGGATGATGATGCAGCCAGCGAAGCAGCTATCGAAAGCGTCATCCTGGAACTGAAGCAGGGGCGTTCGGTTGATTCCATTCGCGTTTGGAAGGCAAAAACGGAGATCGCGATCGATAAAAAGACCTTAAAGTTGCGAGCTTCCGTGGGAGATCGCCAAATCGTTGCCGAAGTGGACCGAGAAAGCATGTGGCGAATGGATCTGAGGGATGCCGAAACGGTCGAGCGCGTGCAGATAGAAGAGCGGCGCAACTACCTGATCTGGCGCGTTGCCATCGGGATGGCGGCTGTCTTCGGGCTTCTGGCTTTGGGCGAATTCATTTGGTTCACCGAGAAAGGCTATCTCAAATTGAGAAGAGGGTGGAATGAGGAGCAATCTCCCCTCGTCGAAGAAATCGTCTCCCAAAAGACGACGATCAACGAGCTGCTAAGTTTCCGTGAGTCGGACCTGATTCCTTTCGACATGCTGGTGGCCATTCAGCCATTCCTGACCGATGCCGTTTGGTTTACGAAAGTCGAGACCAACGGGGCCAACAGCTTGAGGGTCTTTGCCAACGCGACCAGCAACGGACAAGCCAACCAATTCAAGACTCGCCTTGAACGATTCGTCAAAATCGAGACGGTAGAGCTCCAGAATATTCAAAGTCGGCCGGACGGTACCACGTTCACGGCTCTATTGAATTTTAAAATAGGCGCCTTTCCTAATTCTGCTGAGGGTGAGGAGGTAGCGAGCAATGGCTAAAAGTTCAGCAGTTATGGCTATCGCTAGCTACTGGGTGGCCTTCGCGAGAATTCGCTTCTTCCGGCTATCGATGCGGGAGAAAATCCTAATGGTTCTCTTTATCGGGGCTTTGCTAGGCGTCTGGTTCTCGTTTCAGATGGAGCGTCACGGGACGGCTCGCTACGATATTCGGGTGGCCAATTTTACGGCTCAGAACCAAGGGAAGGAGATCGCGAGCCAGGGAACGACGGCCGAGCAGTACAACGCTCTCATCAAGGATATTAATCTCTCCAAACTTCCCTCCGTGAACGAGGTCAATGCTCGTATAGACGACCTCATCCGCAAATATGGCTTTACCGATTTTAAGATCAACCCGCCCCGGTCGAGCGTAGGTAGGCCGCTTTCCTTCCATACCTTTACCATTGATCTGGGCAAAGCCAACTACAACCGCCTTATAGAATTTACTAATGAGATCAAAACTAGTCTGCCTTATGTCTCTCTACAGCAAATCACCATTCAAGCTCAGAGGCGGACGCCGCAATTTCTCGATGTGAAGCTGGAATTGAAATCCATCGAATATACGCCATGATAAATTGGATACGAATTTTAGGACCGAGAAGCCTCTCGACATTAGCCATTGCCGGCTTGTTGGCATCAGCAAGTTTTGGCCAGGATAACGCGGACGCGCCTCAAGCTGCCAACGAAGGCGATCCAGTGAGAATCCTTTGGAGAGGCGAACCTCTCGTTAGCGTGCTGCACCATCTAGAGACGCTTACCGGCCGATCGGTCATCCGGCCGATGGCCTTGCCCACTCCGGAATTCACCTTCGATAGTCGGGGCGATATGACCTTGGCGGAGGCTGTTCTCGCTATCGAAAGTTTGCTCAGCATCAATGGAATTGGGGTAACGCCGTTGGGAGAAAAATTCCTCAAAGTAGTGGCTATTAACACCATTCGCACTGAAGCGCCGGAATTGGAAATCGATTCCCTTCAAGATCGAGCCCCGAGCGGCAAAGTGGTTAGCAAGCTGTTTCGTCTCCAATACTTGGATTCGCAAACGTTCCAGCAGCAGATTCAGCCGTTTCTCAGCCCTAATTTTAGCACCATCATCCCTTTCCAGAATTCCAACGCGGTAATCGTCACCGATACGATCAGCAACCTGCAGAGACTCGAATACGTGGTGTCCGAGGTGGATATACCGAGCCGTCTGAATGTGACCACGCGATTCTACACCCTGCAGTTCGCTCAAGCAAGTGAGGTTGCCGATCAAATTCAAGGGCTAATCGACGCCGCTAGAGCGAATTTTGGAGAACAGAATACGAGCAACTCCAACAACAATCGCGGTCAGAACCGCAACCAGCGAGGCGATGGAGATCAAGCGCCCCAACCCGTGGCTGTTTCTAATGTCGGGGGTGATGGGGCGATCCCCAACCAGATTCTATTTGGCTCCAACACGGCCATTGCAGCGGATGATCGGACCAACCAGCTCATCATAATGTCCGAACCGGCCAATATGACTTTTTTCGACGAGATTATCGAGAAACTCGATATCAAGTCAGACCCGGCTACGCGGATCGAAGTGATCGTTCTCAATCATGCGGAAGCGACTGAAGTCGCCGGGCTGTTAAGCAGCTTTGTCAGCGGATCAACCGATTCCGAATCCAACGACCGGTCCCAAGCGAATGCCAACTTGGGGAATCGGCAAACGCGGCAAGGAAACCCCCAAAGCGTTAATCAGAATGCTCGTCCCCAACGGCAAGCGGCAAGCCCGGCCTTGCAACAGCAGGTTAATTCAGCTGTTAATTCGACTTTCGAAAATCGGGACAGCCAATTTAGCGAGTTCATGACCATCGAAGCTGACGAGCGAAGTAATGCCCTGATTATTTCAGGTACTCGCAGCGACTTGGAATTGATGACAGAGCTGATTGCAAAGATCGATGTATTGCTGCCTCAAGTACGTATTGAAGTCATCATCGCGGAAGTGAATCTGGACAATGACGCCAACTCGGGGATGGAGACGATATCCGGAACCTATACGCAGAATGAGGCCGCCGGAGAACCCAACATAACCAATCTTCAAGGGCTCGATCTCTTGGGTATTAGCGCCAACAATGTTAATTTCAACATAGACGCGCGTACCGGTGTTATAACGAATCTCACCTTCGATGCTATCCTCAATGCAGCAAGAAAGAATAGTAATGTAAGGATTCTATCGATACCAACGCTTCTGACAACTCACAATCAGGAGGCTACCTTTACCGTGGGTCAGCAGCGTCCGATTGTGACCGGTACGACCACGGACAATACTTTAAGCACGTCGGTTCGAGAAACAGTGCAGTACCAGGATATCGCCATCGAGCTGAAAGTGAAGCCTTTGATTGGCCCCAATGACGTCATTCAATTGGAAGTCGATCAATCGGTGAACGATATCGATGGATTTGTCACCATTAACAATAATGAACAGCCGATTATTGGCCGCCGGCAAATGGTGTCCTTTGTCAGTGTTGAGAATAACGGCTTGGTTGTCTTGGGCGGAATGCAGCGGAGCAAAGAGACCAAGAACGTCAACCGCATGGCTGTTTTGGGCGAAATTCCGGTTTTCGGAAACATTTTCAGGAGTCGCGGAGTCGATTTCGAGAAGCGCGAGTTGCTAGTTTTTATCCGACCCAAAGTAATCCGGGATTCCAAGGACGCTAACGAGGACGCTATGGAAAAGATGAACGTCCATCCCATAAGGCCGCAGATCGAAGAATACATTGAAGAGGGTAGTTTCAGCCTAAATAAGAAGGCAGAGCGAAGCGATAAATCGAGCGATTCCGAAACCCGAGACAAAGATGCAGTTGTCAGAAAGCCCTATAAACGCTAGTAATTAATAATGAAGCTAATCTGGACGCGATTCGCTTTGGTGGCTCTCCTTTCGGGAGGGGCCTCGCTTCTTGCCCAGGAAGCGGCGTCGCCGTTCGTGCCGCCTTCGCAGAAGGTCGAGCCTAAAGTCGAACCCAAGGTGACGCCGGCTACGCCCTTGGACTCGGTCGAGTTTCGAGGGGTGATTGAAATTGGCGGGGTTGCTTGGGTTAGCATTTACGATACCAAATCGAAAAAGAGCTATCGATTGAGTAAAGACGTGGATGGCGAAGATGGATTCCAGCTAGTCAGGTACGACCGCGGCAGCAAGCCAGGGGAGGAGACGATTGCCGTACGACAGAATGGATTGACCCGCAACCTCAGTTTAAAGGACGCAGATATTATCGCTTTGGCGGAAGCGCCGCAGCGGGCCCCGCAACGATCGCCTCAGCAAGCGGCTCAGAGAACCGCGACTCCAGTTAGGCAACCTGCCAATCCCAACATCGAGGCAGCAAGCGACGAAGAGGTCCGCGAACGTATGCAGCGGGTGGCCGAGGAAATTCGGCGCCGGCGAGCTCTGCGGAGAGACATCATAGAAGACGATCCTAACGGATCGAACTAGGATCTATGGCAGTTGTAGAGTTAGATTTTTTGGATACGCGCAAGCTGAGCGAAGACCAACGCTCGCAAATCGAGGGTATGAGGCGATCCGAACGCTTGGAACGAATCGCGGAGCTAGAGAACCGCGAGTTGAGCGAATTGGTCGCCGATTTGAGCCAGCATTCGGGGTTACCCATCGCTGCTCCCGATTCATTCGACTTGGATCGTATTAACTCGATTCCCTTGAGAATCCTTCACGAATTCCATTGCGTGCCTATTAAAACAGAGGGAGAAGACGAATCCCTAACTCTGGCGACTGGCTGGCCGGTCGACTCGATCATGAATGATTGGGTATATGCGACCTGCGGCCAACGTCCTCTATGGCGATTGGCGAATCCTGATCGTATTTCAAAATTCATTACGCAAAATCTTGGAGTCGGGGCGGAAAGTTTGGATGAGTCGTTCGATATCGACGACGATCTGATCGTCTCTGAGGTTGATGAGGAAGAGGACGAAGACGCGGCCATTATCCGCTTCGTCAACGAAGTATTTCATCAGGCGGTGGAAGATGGGGCGACAGACATCCATTTCGAACCGATGGAAGAGGAACTGCGGATTCGCTACCGGATCGATGGGCTCCTGGTCTCTGTTCCCGTTCCTGACAATCTGAGAAAGTATCAGGACGCCATTGTTTCTCGCCTCAAGATCATGGCCAAACTCAACATTTCCGAGCGCCGCTTGCCCCAAGATGGACGCATCAATTTGAAAATGGGAGAGACGACCTTGGATATCCGCTTGTCCACCATGCCGGTCATGTATGGGGAAAGCATCAGCCTTCGATTGCTGAACAAGAAAAGCGCCCCCCTGAGTTTGCAGCAGCTGGGCATGTCTGATGAGGATCAGCGGAAGATCGATCGAGTTCTCGGCTTGCCGCACGGAATCATTTTGGTGACTGGGCCGACAGGTTCGGGGAAGTCGACCTCGCTCAATGCATTTATTCGCAAGATCAATTCCGAGGATAAACGAATCATTACGGTTGAGGATCCGATCGAGTACGAGGTTCCAGGTGTTAACCAGATTCAGGTGAAGACCGAGATCGGCTTTGGGTTTGCAGAGGCCTTGAGGCACGTGTTGCGCCAAGATCCTAACGTGATCATGGTTGGGGAAATCCGAGACCGGGAAACGGCTGACATAGCGGTTCGGGCCTCGCTGACCGGTCACTTGGTATTCAGCACCTTGCACACGAATGACGCTCCGGGCGCGATCACGCGCCTAACCGACATGGGAATCGAACCTTTCCTCATCGCTTCGGGCGTGGAGATGGTGATTGCTCAGAGACTGCTACGCCGGCTATGCCAAGATTGTTTTGAGATGAGGCCTTTAGACCGCAATACGGGGCTAGATGCCTTGAAAGTTCTCGACATGCCAGAAAGCGTTATGGAAGGCGTCACGGAGATGCCGGTAGCTGTCGGATGCGAGCGTTGTCGAAATCTTGGATACCGGGGGCGTATTGGGATCTACGAGATTCTGAGGGTTTCCGAAGCCCTGCACGATCCCATCGTCAATCGCGAGGCCGCTCCACTTATGAGAGAGATCGGGCGTAAGGGCGGCATGGTGACCTTAGGAGAATCCGGCTGGAACCTAGCACTCAAGCACCTCACCACCCTGGAAGAAGTCGTCCGTACCATATCCGTCAAGGAAGGATGAGGTGGCCAACTGTAGAAGTGAAAGTGTACTAGTGACCCCTCGCATTCTCTAATTCATCCCTTATCAGCCGTGCCCAGTTTTACTTACAGCGCCAAAGATTCTAGCGGAACATCGATACGCGGGTCCATCGACGCGGTTAACCGCAAAGCGGCTCTCCAGAAGATAGCTGCTCAGAAACTGCGCCCTCTATCAGTTCAGGAAGCCGCGACAGGAGAATCGAAAAAGAAGAGCGGATTGGGACTAGCCGGCCTTTTTGCCACGAAAGGGGACAAGGACAGCAAGGTAACGCTTAATCGTAGCGTTGCTTTACCCTTCCTTTCGGGTCTTCGGGAATTGCTTAATTGTGGTATCCAATCTGCGGATGCACTCAGGATGATGAGTACGCGGATGAGTGATCCGCGTCAGAAATATTTGGCTACGCGGCTTTGGGACGAGTTGCGCCAAGGGCGTTCCCTGTCTGAGGCCTTGCGAAAGCAGCCTAAAGTGTTTAACGAAAGCGTAGTCAGCCTGGTACAAGCGGGGGAAGCTACGGGAAACCTCAAGAAAGTTCTGGCTCGCATCGTCGAGAGCATGGAGGAACAAAAAGCGATCCGCGGCAAGCTGGTGGCGGCTCTGTCTTATCCCTGCTTCCTTACAGTCGTGGCGATCGGCTTGGTCTTCTTGTTCTTGTTTAGCTTGTTGCCAAGAATAGAGGGCCTCCTCGACTCGCTGGGAAGCGATTTGCCGGCCTCGACCACGCTGCTGATCGCCTCGGCAAACGGCTTGTTGAAGTACGGATGGATTGCCGCCATTGGCATCTCTCTTGTAGTTGGCGGACTGATATCATGGCGAAAATCGCCGGCGGGTCGCTACCAGTTCGATTCGCTGATGCTTCGCTTTCCGGGAGCGGGCAAGATCATTCGCGACATGCAGATCCTCCAGTTTACTCAGACCTTGTCGCTCCTGTTGGAAAACGGCATTATTATGGTCCAAGCCCTATCGATGGCCGAGCGATCGCTATCCAATATAGCCATGCGGGGAGCTTTTGGAGAAGCGAGAATCAAGGTTACGGAAGGGGTCGCCTTATCATCTGCTTTCAAATCGACCGGCTACTTTGATGACATGGCCTTGGATGTATTCACTGTGGGCGAGAATACCGGAGACGTGGTTCCGGGGCTCCGGCAAATGTCACAGCAATATACCGAAATGATCGACCGGTTCGTTAAAACGATGCTCGGGGTTATATCGACTGGGGTTTTGCTAGGCGTATTCGGCATGGTGGGAATGATCGCCTTTGGAATCATTTCAGCGGTATTCCAGCTTAGCAATTCGTTGTCGACGGGTTAGATGGGAATTGTCAGAGGGTCGTTAACACCGCCGCATCATGATAATCGGCGATGCCGCGCTCAACATAGTTATTGATCCGAAAATATTGTGACCAGTGATCGAATACGTATACTTTCGTATGTTGGGCATCCTGGTAGAAGGCGGGCAGGCCGTCGGGCTTGAACCACTTTCGTTTGGAATCGATAAACTCGTACCCCCGCTCCATATTGACGTCCCTGCCTTGCAACTTGCGGTGATAATCTCCGTGCAGGGAGGCGATAAAGATACCGTTGGGAGCAAGCAGTCTGCTAATTTCGGCGAGCCAACTGAACTGCATGGCCTCGTTGAGATGGGTGAACACCGATATAGCGTAGATCAAATCGAATTGTCCGTCCGGCAAGTTCGTGGGCGGATGGTGAGCGACCGTGTCAAATCGATAGCCTGACAGATTTGACTGGCACCAGTTAATGGCGGACTGATCAATATCGATACCCATGACGCGATCACGACCCTTGGGATCTATATTCCGGATCGTCCTGCCGGAGCCACAGCCGAAATCGAGAATGCTTTTGGCGTTCGCCGAGCGACGTCCCGCTCTCTCCAGAAGCGTTTCGATGCTTCGCCATGAGCGCTGGCCGACTTCCAGATAACCGGCGACATCCGTCGATCCATGAACGCGATGCCGTAGACGAGGCGAGGGCACTGGTATCGATTTGCTGGCATCGCTATTGAGCGATTCGGAAAGAGCCAGGTACGAGAATTTTAACTGTTGTTGGATATAGCGAAACATTGGCAGATGCTGCTAGGCGGGATTGAAACTTGAATTTAGGCTTGTGGTCGATGAACTCAGGCAATGCCTTCTTGGTATCCATACGGGAGTGCATCAAAAATTTAACTTTGCCAAAATTTTTCTTGGGTACTGCGGCATCGCGCAAGCGCGAGCGCGACGTCGCATAGTTCAAGTTTATTGCACATTCATGTATCGTCCATTCTGCCCTCTGTAAAAATGTCACCGAATATTAGAATAGCGATCCGATTTCTTCTGGCGAAGAAGCGATCCATGTTAATGAGTTTAGCTGGCATCGTATTTGGAGTGGGGTTTTTTATTTCCACGCAAGCCCAGCTCAGCGGCTATCAGGAGCTTTTTATCGAGACTATCCTGGGAACCGATGGAGCGATTCGGATTGAGGACCGCATCCAGCACTCCTACGTATTTGTCGCCGCATCCACTTCGAAAGGAGATCATACCAATTTCTACATTGCGGACGAAAAAAATCGCCGCTTCGTCGAGGGGATCGAGCATCCGGAAACGGTTATCGAAGCGATAATGGAGCTGCAGAATGTCGAGGCCGCCTCTTCGGTCATCAAAGGAAGTATAGAATTGCAGAGCCCGCTACGAAAGGACAATGGCCAAGTATATGGAATTAATGTCGACGACCATATCGCGGTATCCGCATTGGAAGATCAAATACAGCTTGGATCGATCGTGGACTTCCGTACCGCTCCAATGGGAATGATCATGGGGCACAAGATGGCAGCTCGGTTGGATGTTACAGTGGGCGATTCGGTTATCGTTCGGGCCATCGATCAGCAGCGAAGGTTCACGATATCCGCGATTTTCGAAACTGGAGTTTCGGATATCGATAAAACCCGCGTTTTCATGCATATGAGCGCGGCCCGTTCACTGCTCAAAAGGCCGCATGGCGTCAGCTTTATTCAGGTGAGTATTTTCGATCGCGATCAAGCCATCGCTGACGCGGAAGTGATCGAGCGGGTAGCCAACCACTTTACTGCCCCATGGCAGGAGCGGGAGAAGTCGTGGATGCAGCTTTTCAAGACATTGAAACTCTCAGCCGCTATCACCGTATCCACGATTATTATCGTATCCGGTCTGGGGATGTTCAGCACCTTGTTCATGATCGTCATGGATAAGACGCGGGAAATCGCCATCCTCAGATCGATGGGGTATACCCGGGGGGATATTTCCAACATTTTTTTGTGGCAGGGCGCGATCGTTCTTTTCTGGGGGGCTATTTTAGGCTGTCTATTGGGAGCCTTGATCACCTACGGAATCTCTAGATTGCCCATGCCACTGTCTGGCATCTTCGCTACAGAATATTTCCAAGTTAAGTCTACCCCATGGCACTACATTCAGGCGGTCGTCGCCGCGATCGTGATCGTCATGATCGCCAGCCTGGCTCCAGCTAGACGAGCAGGCAAGCTGGTGCCCGGAGATGTAATAAGAGGGACCGCGACGTGAGCGAGAATAGTGAATCGGAAAGCAGGGCTATTGCTCTGGAATGCCGCGATCTTCACAAGCATTTGGGAGAAGGCGAGATGCGCGTTCACGTGCTACGCGGGGTCAATCTTAAGCTTTATCGTGGCGAAGTATCAGCGATTGTGGGTCCCTCGGGTTGCGGCAAGAGCACGTTGCTTTACTTGCTTGGCCTCTTGGACCGGCAAGACTCGGGTCAAATATTGATTCGGGGGGAGGAGGTTCCGCCGGATCAGGACGGCGCCCACACTCGAACGCGAGGAGAGCACATTGGCTTCGTGTTTCAATTCCACTTCCTGCTGCCGGAATTCAGCGCGGCTGAAAATGTCATGCTTCCCATGCGCAAGCTCGGGCGATTGAGCGAAACGGAAATGGAAAATCGCGCTCGTTCGTTACTCAGCGACGTTGGTTTGGGTGATAAGACGCATCGACTGCCCTCGCAGCTGTCCGGCGGGGAGCAGCAGCGCGTCGCTATCGCCCGCTCTCTGGCGAATTTGCCCAGCGTATTGCTAGCCGATGAGCCGACGGGAAATCTGGATGTCAAAAATTCCTTGATGGTGTTCGAGTCCCTGACCCGGCTAGCTAAAGAAAAGGGTCAGGCTGTGTTAATAGTAACCCACAACCCAGATCTAGCGGGCAAGTGCGATCGAATATTGCGGATGCAGGATGGCCAGTTTATCGACCGAGTAGTGGCTGATCTTTGATAGCGTTGCCTTATTCGAAGCCGGTTTCCATGCCGGCATTATTAGAATCCCGAACCCGCCGTTAGCGATCGTCTAATAACCTCCGCTGCAGCTCCGAAAAGTTGCCACATTTTCGTTGCTATTCAGGCGGGCTTTCCTTCACTCCAAAAAACTCTGTAATCGACCTTTCTTAAAACAGTGAGTTCCACAAATTCTCGAAAATCTTTCCTAGCCAAGGCTTTTGCCGCGGTTCTGGGGATTGTATCCGCGCCGCGATGGCTGGGCGCAAACCAGTCGAATCCGGCAACGAATAAGAGGAGAGAGTCCGCAATCGTATTGCGGCCGGATCCACAAGCCATTCCAAGGGGAAAATGCTGACCGTTCGCCACTTGTACCTGGCATCCAATTAGAGCGACAACGAATTTTGCAACATGTCTAATGTTTTTCCAAAGTCGTCTAACGCCCTCCCGCTTAAGCTGATCGTCTTTATTCTGATCCTGGCGGCGGCCGTTGTTTCAGGCGTTACCTACTACGCTACTCCGAACTACACGAGGGTAGGCTATGAACCTTCTCAACCTGTCCCGTACGATCACAGTTTCCATGTGGGCGAGCTCGGGTTGGATTGCCGTTACTGCCATAGCAAGGTTGAGGAATCTGGGCATGCCAACATCCCCGCGGCCAGCGCTTGCATGTCTTGCCATAGCATGATCAAGACAGACAGCGATCTTTTGGAGCCTGTTCGGGCAAGCTATGCCTCTGGTGAGCCGATTCAGTGGGTTCGGGTGCATGAGACGCCGGACTACGTTTATTTTGACCACTCTGTCCACGTGAATCGCGGCATTTCCTGTGTGGAATGCCACGGCAAGGTTGATGAAATGGAAGTGGTTCGCCACGACCAGTCCCTCAGCATGGGATGGTGCTTGGAATGCCATCGCCACCCGGAAGAACGCCTGCGGCCGCTGGACCAGATCACCAATTTGGATTGGGTCCACCCTGGAGGCAAAAAAGGCCAGATCGAAGACGGACTAAAGCTCGTCGAAGAGTGGAACATCAACCCGCCGCAAAGCTGTTCAGGCTGCCACCGATGAAACCGATTAACACGTCTCCTCCCACTAAGGCTGAACAATCTGGGCCTCGCTACTGGCGTAGCCTAGACGATCTTTCGCAATCACCCGAGTTTCTCGAGCAGGTGCACCGGGAATTCGGTCCAGAAGCCTCGGAAATGAACGAGGTGGATCGCCGTCATTTCTTCAAAATCATGGCGGCTTCATTCGCTTTGGGCGGAGTTGGGTTTACCGGTTGCCGTCGCCCTGAATCCAAGATTCTCCCTCACTCTAAGGGACCCGAATACCAGGTTCCTGGAAGGCCTTTGTACTACGCGACCTCGTATTCGCTTCGTGGTGAAAGCATCCCTTTACTGGTTGAAACGCATGCTGGGCGGCCGACCAAAATAGAGGGGAACGACGATTTCAAGGGATACAATGGCGGCACCAGCCTGAAGGCTCAGGCGTCTATTCTAGAGCTGTACGACCCGGATCGCTCGAGTCGCTACTCCAAAAATGGCGCTAACTTGTCCAAGGAAGAGGCTCTCGATGCCCTCGATGGGCTGAGGCAGACAATTTCCGCGTTGAAGGGCGAGCGCGTAGGCATTCTCGTCGAGAAGTCATCCTCGCCAACCAGACTCCGACTCAAACAGGCATTCTTGAAGCAGTTCTCGAATGCGTTGTGGGCCGAGTACGAGCCCGTGGCATCCGATGATTTGCAATCAGCCGCCGCCATTGTAGCTGGAGCGAACCTGAAGCCTAACTACGATCTGAGCCAGGCCAAGCGAATCCTCTGCGTGGGTGGCGATTTCCTTGGAGATGACCCTGGGGCCTTGGGCTTAAGCAAGCAATTCGCAGATGGTCGGCGCGTTCGCTCGACCAAAGACGATATGAATCGACTCTACGTTGCCGAGAGCCGATTCAGCTTGACTGGAGCGATGGCGGATCATCGTAAGCGTCTGGCGACTAGCCGAATGACGGCTTTGCTTGCTGCGGCCGCTTTAGAAATCGACCTGGGTGTTGAAGGAGAAGCGCTAAGCCCAATTTTCGAGCGATTGGCCGATAATCTTGATGCGGAAACCCGCGAGTGGATTCGCCAATCGATGGTGGACTTAGACCAGCACAAAGGCCAAAGTCTGGTATACGCTGGGCCAGGACTCGGAAAGGAGGCCCAGGGGATCGCGTTGCTGATCAACGAAAAGCTGGGCAATCTCGGCAAGACGCTTAAATTGCTGGAGGTCGAAAAAGACGAATCCGCTTCTATCCAGGAATTGGCAGACGCCATTGGTAATGGGACAATCGATACCTTGATCATTTTGGGTGGAAATCCAGTCTACAATGCTCCTGCCGATTTGAACTTCGGGTCCAAGCTGGAATCTGTGGGAACTGTAGTCCGATTGGGCTACTACGAGGACGAGACTTCGGAAAAGTCCAACTACCACTTTGTCCAAGCCCACTACTTGGAATCATGGGGAGATGGCCGGGCTTATTCAGGCCACCTGCTTTCGCAACAGCCGATGATCGCTCCACTATTCGATGGCCTATCGGAGATCGAATTGCTGGCCCGCCTAACCGGCGAGGAGAATTCGGATGGCCGTAGTCTCGTATTCGAGACTTTTAAGAAGGTGGGCTCTAAAGAACGCCGATCCTTTGACAAATTTCTCCACGACGGATTTTGGGAAGGCTCGGAATTCAAAGTTAACCGCTCCTTGATTTCCGGGTTGCGTTTGGCGGAATCGCTGGAATCAACAGACGTTTCCGCCGCTCCGACAGGCAAGGATAATTTGGAACTCGTGTTCACGGTCGATCCTTGTGTGGACGATGGACGTTACGCCAACAATGGCTGGCTCCAGGAATGTCCGGACCCCATGACGAAAATGACCTGGGACAACGCGATCTACGTCAGCCCCAGATTGGCCAACGAATTGGATATCGTCGCTCCGGATTCGGCTCTGCAAATTACCCGTAAGAATCCCAACAAAGTCCGTGATGGGCGGTCCTTTTCGCCTGCTGCGAAAATCACTTTCGATGGTCGCGAGATCGTAGGAGGCATCCAAATCCTACCGGGATTGGACAACTACTCTGTCATCCTTCCTCTAGGCTATGGAAGAAAACGCGCCGGGCGAATCGGAACGAATTCTGGATACAGCGCATACGAAGTCAGATCGACCGACGCTGTGGCCTTCGCTTCAGGGGCCAAACTTGAACTCACTGGCGAATCGATCCAATTAGCCAACACGCAGGAGCATTGGTCCATGGAGGGCCGGGCGATTATTCGAGAATCCAATTTGGACGACTACGCAGCCGATCCTCATTGGGTTGAGGAAATGGGGATGGAAAGCCACTCCCCGCCGGTATTGGGTGAAGACAAGGGAATGCCGGTCCAGGAGCGCTCGAAGGAAACTCCACGAGGCGGTTCCCTCTATGAGCACCCGAACTACGATGGCATTCATCAGTGGGGAATGGCGATCGATCTCAACGTTTGCTCAGGATGTAATGCCTGCGTGGTTGCTTGCCAGAGCGAGAATAATATTCCGATCGTCGGCCGCGATCAGGTGCGGCGCGGTCGAGAAATGCATTGGATTCGTTTGGATCGCTATTTTTCATCGGACGTCACCAAGGCTGATGGCTCATTGGACATGGCGGCGATACCCGAAGATCCTCAGGTTTCCATACAGCCCGTGGGCTGCATGCATTGCGAAACGGCTCCTTGCGAGACGGTGTGCCCCGTCAATGCCACTGTGCATGACGAGGATGGTCTCAATACCATGGCTTACAACCGTTGTATTGGTACGCGTTATTGCGCCAACAATTGCCCGTATAAGGTGCGTCGCTTCAATTTCTTTGATTATCAGCAACGCCCGCTAGACCGACTCTACGAAGGTCCCATGGCTCCGAAAGGGATGAACGAGCTGCAGCAAATGGCTCAAAATCCTGACGTATCCATTAGAATGCGCGGCGTTATGGAGAAATGCACTTACTGCGTGCAACGTATCCAGCAGGCAAAGATCGCCAAGAAAGTACAAGCCAGGGATAGTAACGACATCCGCATTCCGGATGGAACGATCAAGGTAGCCTGCCAGCAAGTTTGTCCGATGGATGCAATCGAATTTGGCGATCTGACGGATCCCGAAAGCAAGGTTTCCGAATTGCAGGCCAACGAACGAAACTACGCGCTGCTTGGCTATACCAATGCCCGCCCGCGTACAACCTACCTAGCCAAACTGCGCAACCCGAATCCCGACATGCCGGATTACTATGATCAGCCATTGACTAAGGTTGAGTACAAGGCGACGAAACCGAAGAAAAGCGGCGATTATGGAGGGTACGACTCACACGATGACCACGGTCATAATGATTCACACACCGATTCTCACTCAGAAAATGGAGGAACGCACTAATGGCTAGCGCGAATCCAATTACTAGCGAAATGAAGCCAGCGATTCTCGACGAAGTAGATCCCGTCGATATCCCGCGCCCCGCGCTCGTCGAAAACAATCGCAGTTTTTCTTGGATAACCGAAAAGATCTGCGGCATCGTGGAGGAGAAGACGCCGACTTGGTGGTGGGTGTGCTTCGTAATCGCTTGCGCGACGGCTTCGTTCACGGTCTTTGGTCTGATTTATCTGGTTGCGTCCGGCACTGGTGTTTGGGGGTTGGCTAATCCCGCGAACTGGGGTTGGGCTATCGTCAACTTCGTATTTTGGATCGGTATCGGCCACGCGGGTACGCTCATTTCCGCCATTCTCTGCTTGCTGCGGCAAAAGTGGCGAACCTCGATCAACCGGGCAGCCGAAGCGATGACGATCTTCGCGGTGGTCTGCGCTGCAATCTTCCCCGTTTTCCACGTGGGTCGGGTTTGGATGGCCTGGTTCCTGTTTCCGATTCCCAATGCCAATGCTATTTGGCCCAATTTCCGCTCCGCTTTGCTATGGGACGTATTTGCGGTTTCGACTTATGGAACGGTCTCGGTGCTTTTCTGGTACGTTGGTTTGATACCCGATTTGGCCTCGGTTCGCGACCGGGCCAAAAACAAGATCCGCCAAATTCTTTACGGTTTCTTCGCTATGGGCTGGAGGGGATCCAACCGGCACTGGCGAAATTACGAGATGTGCTATCTGATTCTAGCGGGCCTCTCCACGCCGCTGGTACTGTCGGTACACACGATCGTATCTTTCGACTTCGCCATTTCTTTGCTCCCTGGGTGGCATACGACTATTTTCCCGCCATACTTTGTGGCCGGAGCTATTTTCTCCGGATTTGGGATGGTGCTCACCTTGATGCTGCCATTGCGTGCGATCTATCGCTTGGAAGATCTCATTACGCAATACCACATAGATTGCATGACCAAGATCGTATTGGCCACGGGTTCGATGGTTGGCTATGCTTATTCCATGGAGTTCTTTATCGCCGCTTACGGGGCCAATGACTTCGAGATCTTCGCCTTCGTCAATCGGGCCTTCGGGAATTACGCTTGGGCCTACTGGATCATGATCTCCTGCAACGTCATTTCTCCGCAGCTTTTCTGGTTTAAGAAGATACGCGAGAATACGGCTTGGGTGTGGATCATAAGCATATTCGTGAATATCGGGATGTGGTTTGAGCGTTTCGTCATTGCCGTGACCACGCTTACCCGCGACTGGTTGCCCTCTTCCTGGGGCTACTACTCGCCGACAATCATCGATATCTTCACGTACGTCGGAACCTTCGGCGTCTTTTCGGTCCTCTTCCTTCTTTTCCTCCGTTTCCTCCCTCTCATGGCGATGGCGGAAATCAAGGCAGTCACTCCGCAAGCGGATCCGCACAAACACTAACTTTTAAAAGCGAATATATCCGACAATGGCTAAACAACACGGACTCATCGCTAGATTCGATACTCCAGCCGATATCATGCGCGCGGCGGAGAAAGTACGCGACGCGGGATACAAAAACTGGGACGTCATCACGCCGTTCCCCATTCACGGAATGGATCCCGCTATGGGACTTAAGCGTTCCTTGGTTGGGCGGTTCACCATCGTCGGCGGTTCCATTGGAATAACCACCGGGATGCTGATGATCTGGTTCACAGGCGGATCTGAACTAAGCCTGCCATTTATGGACGGATACAAGTTGATTGTCGGGGGTAAGCCCTTTTTTAGTCCGCAATTCGCCTTTCCCGTATCTTACGAGTTGACGATTCTATTCTCGGCATTCGCCTCCATCGGAGGAATGTTTATCCTGAATCGGCTGCCGCAGCACTATCATCCGTTTCTTAAGTACAAAGACGTGGCTAAAGGAACTGACGATTCATTTTTTCTCTATATCGAAAATGAGGATCCTCAGTTCGATGAGGAAAAAACGCGCTCCCTCCTAGATGGGTTGAGCCCGACGGAGGTAGGAGAACTGGAGGACTAATTGCGATGCGTTACGTTTATCTGATATTCATAGTTGGCGTCATCGGGGCTCTGGCGATCCTGGGGCCTCGCGGAGCCAAGTCGACGCGACCGCCACTTGAAGTCTTTCCTGATATGGATCGCATGCCCAAGTACCACCCTCAGGCGGAAAGCGCTTTTTTCGCTGACGGCCGGACAGATCGAATGCCGGTCGAGGGAGCGATCGCTCGAGGTACGTATTACGAGAATGAATACCTGGCGATGGGTAAGAACGGCGATAATTTTGGCGAAGGCTTTCCCATCGACGTCACTAATGAGGCGATGGCCAGGGGAGAGGAGCGCTACAATATCTATTGCGCTGTTTGCCATGGTGCTGCCGGAGATGGCGACAGCATGACTAAGAAGTATGGCATGCTCACGGTTGCCAATCTGAATGATCAGAGGCTGGTGGATTATACCGATGGCCAGCTCTACGATGTTGTTAAAAACGGCAAGGGCCTAATGCTGGGCTATGCGGATCGCCTATCGGTTGAAGATCGCTGGAATGTAGTGCTCTACGTCAGGGCCCTGCAGCGAGCTGCGAATGGCAGTGTTGAAGATTTAACTCCTGCAAAACGAGAGGAGCTCGGACTATGAGCCACGACTTTTCGCCAAACCCTGGAAAATGGCTGACGGTAGGAACCGTTGGTCTTGCGATTTCCTTCATCGGATTTTTCGTCGATACGCAAATCGCTGCCTGGTCTTACTTGATCGGCTTGATATTTGTTACTTCGATAACGATTGGCATGCTCTTCTTGGTGATGATCCATCACATATTCGATGCCTATTGGTCGGTGATTGTCAGGAGACAAGCCGAACATTATCTTTCTGCCCTTCCTTACCTGGGCATTCTATTCATTCCGCTGTTCGCGCTGACCTATCTAAAAGACCAAGGCTTGATTTGGTTGTGGATGGATCAAGGCGCTTCCTTACATGGCCACGGAACGGTCGGCACGGATATTCTTTACCAGAAGAAGACTTGGTGGCTGTCGGAAGGCTTTTTCTGGTTCCGCGCTGTATTCTGCTTCGGCGTATGGATCTATTTCGCCCGGACGTTCAGAAGAAACTCATTCTCGCAAGATTCAGACGGATCACCGAATCACACGTATTCAAGTCGCAAACACGCTGCTGCGGGCCTCATTTTAGTGGCTCTAACTTGGACGGCGGCCGCTTTCGATTGGATCATGAGTTTGGAGTACCACTGGTTCTCCACCATGTTCGGCGTTTGGATGTTTGCCAGCGCGATGAGAGCAGCGCTAGCGGTTATGATCCTAACCTGCGCTTTTCTGGTGGCTAAAGGACCCCTCAAAGGGATATTCAATACCAAGCATCTGCACGATGTCTCCACCTTGGCATTCGCATTTACGGTATTCTGGGCTTACATTACTTTTTCTCAGTACTTCCTTATCTGGAATGCCAATATTCCAGAGGAAACGTTCTGGTTTAATGATCGGGAGCAGGGGATCTGGTGGCCGGTGTCCATGATATTGATTTTCGGATACTTTTTATTCCCATTCTTGTACATGCTTCAGTTTCCACTGAAGACGAATTACCAATCGATGACCTTCATGGCTGTATGGCTGTTGGTCATGAATTTACTCGATATCTTCTTCAACATATTGCCATCGCTGAAGGACTCCCATGGCGAGCCATTCCAAATGTTTTCCAGTCCGTTGAACATCGTTTGGTACATTGGTGGCGTTCTAGGAGCCGGAGGTATCCTCTTATGGGCTTACTGGTCCAGTTATCGAAATACCAAGATTATACCGATCAGGGATCCGCGCATCGAGGAGTGCCTAAACCACAACCATTAATCGAACCACGATGAAAGAATCAGCGCAAACGCCGACGAGAAGTTCCTTCCCCATGATTGTCGCCATCTTGGGAGCGTTTCTCATTTTCTATATCATCATTAACCTTTCCTACGAAAGCCCGGAGAGCGCGGCTTTAGTCTCGCCGGTAGTCGACCGACCTTCTTTGGTAGAGCATGAAGCGGTTCAATCGGAAAAACTGACCGGCTATGCGGTTATCGATGCCGCTTCTGGAAAAGTACGCTTGCCGATTGATCGCGCCAAAGCCCTCGTCGTTTCGGAAAACGCGAAATAGTTGCTCGTACTTTCTATTAGCAAATCGTAGTTGAAATTCTAGTATGAGTTTGTTCAAGAATATCTTTTCTTCGCTTCGCCCTGAACTTTCGGGCGATGCTGAGAATCGCGAAAGGGAACGATCGCTCGACGGAGCCATCCGCTTCCCTGTCTTGACGCTCATTAAGTCCGCTTTGGTTTGGCTCGTCATCGCTACGGTTTTCGGCCTCATCGCATCGATCAAACTGCATTCGCCGGGTTTCTTTGCTGACTGCCCGATTTTGACCTACGGCAAGGTGGAACCGCTGTTTTGGAACACTTTGGTTTATGGTTGGCTTTTCAATGCCGGTCTGGCTTGCGCGATTTTTCTTTTGACTCGGTTGGGAGGACAATCGGGGTTTTCAGCGACCTTCCTGACGATCTCCATTGTTTTATGGAATACGGGCGTTACGCTCGGGATCATCGGAATTATGGCAGGGGAGCAATTGCCATATGCTTGGCTAGAATTCCCGCCCTTCGTCGGCCCCGTGCTGTTTATAGCCTTTGTTGGGATTGGCCTATCGTGCTTATTGACCTTTCATGCTCGAGTGTATCGCTCGAGCTACGCCTCCCAATGGTGGATTTTGGCGGCTTTATTCTCCTTCGCCTGGATCTATTCAGCAGCACAGGTCATGCTGGTTCATTTCCCCGCTCAAGGGGCTATACAAGCGCTGATCAATAGCTGGTATGCGGAAAATGTTTTTGGGCTCTTTGTCGCTCCTCTGGCATTCGCTACGCTCCTCTATTTGATTCCTAAAACGCTCGGCTCACATGTTATTGGTTACAAGTATTCGGCCCATGCATTTTGGTCGTGGATCTTTTTCGCTAGCATTTCGGGTGTATCGGACATGGCTTTCGGACCGATTCCGGTTTGGGTTCCCTCTTTGGGGATCATGGCCTCTTTTGGTCTTCTACTACCGACAACCACGCTATCCATCCAATTTCTCTCGAGCCTGTTCCGCAAGTTCAGCGTGATTTGGTCATCGGCAACGGCCCGATTCCTTTTCGCGGGATCGATCCTGTTTTTGATACTGATGTATTATAAGATCTTCGGATCCCTTCGCGGCTCGCTGGCGTCCACTCAATTCTCCTTATTCGACTCTGGAGTAGACTTTTTAGCTCTTTTCGGCTTCGCCGGAATGGTTTTCACCGGGGCCATTCAATTTATTCTGCCCCGTTTGCTCAATAAAGAGCTGCCATCACCAACCATTGTAGATCTCCAATTTTGGATGCAGCTTATCGGAGTCATACTGGTATCCATAGGATTGATATCTGGGGGAGCGCTTCACGGCGAATTGCTTAACGAGAGCATCGCGAATTCCCTTGCCATCACAAAAACTCTGAGCAGCGGCTTCTTTCTGACGACATTGGGAATGCTTTTCTTATTCCTGTCATCAGTTTGCGGTCTGTTTACCTATTTCATGATCATTCTATCCAGCCGGGTAGAGGCTGAGCAAAACACGGATCTCATAAGCGAAGCTCCGGAATTGGAGTATACGGCGCCATGAATCGCGGACCATTCATTTTTTTAGGCGTATTGATAATCCTAGTATATTCCTGGGTAGCGGTTGTTTATAAGCCCAACCAGCAGGTAGGGCAATTGGTGGCCGTTCTCGATCCGGATCAAGGCGGACGGTTGCCAAGACAAATTCAAGGAGCAGCTGATCATGGAAAAGAGGTGTACCAAGAGCTTGGATGCGTAGCTTGTCATACGCAGCAAGTTAGAATCGCGGCGGGGATGGATATCGAGCGTGGATGGGGAAGCAGGCAGTCCGTTGCGCGAGACTATATCGATCAAGACCGAGTCTTGTTGGGGCGAAAGCGATTGGGCCCCGATTTGTCTAACGTTGGCGAGCGCCGTCCGGATGCGGCTTGGCATCTTCTGCATCTATTCAATCCGCAAATCAATTCTCCGGGTTCCAACATGCCCGCGTATTCGTTTCTATACGATACCCGGGAAATCGTAGGCGAGGCCTCATCCCGAGCCTTGGAGTTCCCCGAGGCTTTTGCTCCACCGGCAGGCTATGAAGTTATTCCGACTCGGAAAGCGGAATCGCTTGCCGCTTACATGCTTAGCCTAAAAGTCGATTACGATTTGAACGAGGCTCCCAAGTCTCTGGAAGCGATGGCCGATGAGTTGGCTGTGGCACTGGAGAATGCCGAGTAATGAGCGAAGATTCTCAAAATAAAAACCTATTGGGTATAGACGAAGGACAGGCTAGCGATGAAAGCATCGTAAAGACTCATGCCCGTATTCGGCACGAGCCCTCCAATGCCTCCCCGGTGCTTTTCTTTACGAGTATGGCTCTCATCGCCGTTCTCGTTTTCGGCTGGTTTTATTTGCGTCGCTATATGGGCGGCGAAAACAACGAGCAAATCTATCTCCACGAGCGTTCGGAAATAGCTCTGTACAAATCCTGGTTAGACCGCCCACGTGGGCCAATTGTATACGACTATTATGCTATCGGTGAAGACCTCTACACCCGCATGGCCTGTGTAGGGTGCCATATGCCTGATGGGCAGGGCAAGCCGGGCGAGTTCCCCCCTTTGGCAGACTCGATCTACGTTACCCATGAAGATTCCAAGCTTCCCATCAAGATCTTGCTCTCGGGTTTAATTGGTCCCGTCACGGTAAATGGGAATGAATACAACGGCAACATGGCTGCCTATGGGCCCGGTTTGAAGGACCATGAGATTGCTGGTGTGGTTACCTACATTCGGAATACCTGGGGCAACGAAGCAGGCGAAGTGACGGCTGATGAAGTAGCGGCGGTAAGGGCGGAGATCGGCGATCGCCCGCAATGGACGGCCGAAGAATTGGCCTCCTACCTCGACTAGCTAGAACTTCTGTCCCGTGGCGCGGCGCTGTAGCCCGCGTTTTGAATTGAAAGCTCATACTGACGCAACGTGAAGTGCCGCGCTATTGATGAAAGATGCTTTCAGGAAAGTTCTTCCGAGCGATCGACAGCAGCTTGGATCGACCTTTCGATGATCTCAGGCCACTTATCAGTTTCTAGGCTCGTCAGTAGGGCATGCGTGACGCCATTGGGCGAGACGACTTCGTCCACTAGATCGCTTGGGGTTTGATCGCTTCGTCGCATGAGCTCGAGTGATCCAAGGCCGGTCTCAATGGCTAGCTGCGTGGCCAACGAATAGTCTAGGCCTTGTTTGGAGGCAGCCTGGGCGACAAGATCGATAAACCTAAAGAAGACAGCTGGTCCGCATCCGCTAACCGCAGTCACGATATGCATTTGCGATTCTTCGATCTCATGGGAGCTTCCCAGGGCCGAGAGGAGGGAAACGATTTCTTGTCGGTCCGCGTCCGATGGCGACTGGTCACAACAATAAGCGCTAACACCTTTGCCGATTTGGGCGGGCGTGTTTGGCATGACGCGGGCGATATTTCTCGCTCTGGGGAACACAGCCCGAAGTGATGCGAGCGTCCTTCCTGCCAGGACTGATAGAACGAGCTTGTCTGCGGCCGCCTCGGACTCCCTTGCTGAAATCGTTTCCAGATGTTGAGGCTTGAACGCCATGATTACCGTGCTGGATTGCTGGATGAGCTCGAGGCGGGAACCCGACTGAGAAATACCCGTATCCTTGGCTAACGATTCCGCTGTGGCGCCGCTTCCGGATACGCAGCGTATGTCGGGAGCCCGGCATGAGCCCTGATTGAGGACTCCTTTAACCATCGCTCTAGCCATATTGCCAGAGCCTATGAACCCGAGGGTCAATTCGAATCCTCCTTTTTTTCGTTACTACAAGGATGCGTAAACGAAGCTACGACGCCACCTTGATCGCCCGCTTTGATGGAGATTTCGCCTCCGAGGGCGCGAATCGCGTGACGGGCTATGGTCAAGCCCATACCGACTCCAACGGTCTGCTTTGTGCTAATGAAAGGCTCGAACATATTATCCTCAACTTCCGGATCGATACCATTTCCGTGGTCGATTATTTGGAACTGAACGGCATCTTCATTGTCAGGCAACAGTGCCCGAACGATTACGGGTTGCTCGTTCGCATCGTCAGGATAGCTCTCCCAAGCATTGGCGATCAGTTTAGAGAGGGCTTCTTCGAAAGCTTCGATGTTGGTGCGTAGGGTCTGCCCATCAAGAGAGTTCTCGATAGTGACCTCGAAGTTCCGCTTGCAGGATTCTTGGGCTCGCTGCACGGCGTTGTCGATCAGCTTGGCGATCGGCATATTGTGGAGCGTCAATCTCGTTGTGAAAGCGATCGTGCTGAGCTTTTTGATAATGCTGACGATTCGGTTGCCAGCATTTTCGACGCGATTGATATTTCGGAGTACTTTTTCCGGATCCGTATGGTTGGCCTTAACCAGTTCGACGTAGCCCATAACGACTCCAAGCAGGTTGTTCAAATTGTGGGCGATCCCTTGAGTTAGCGCTCCGATGGAGGCGGCTCTTCGGGCTTCGCCTAGTCGCTTCGTTAGCTCCACGTTTTCCTGGTTGATAGCCAAATAGTTTAACTGGGCCCGTACGCGAGCAGCGGTTTCATCAAGATCGATGGGCTTTGTAATATAGTCGACTGCCCCTGCCTGCAGGCCTTCGAGCTTTCCGGCCTTAGAGTTTTGAGCAGTAACGAATATGACTGGGATGGACTTAGTGCCGTCGTCTTCGGCGAGCTTCTGGCACACTTCGAAGCCATCCATACCGGGCATCATTACATCCAGCAATATCAAGTCTGGAGATTCTGACCGAGCCAGATCCAATCCGGTTTGGCCATTATTGGCAGAAAGGACCTGGAGCCCTTCCCATTCGAGTTTGCGACGCAACAGCTGGATATTCACCGGCTCATCGTCAATAACTAGGATCGTGCGTTCCGTAACGGGGCGGTCAGTCATTCTTTCTAGGTGGAAAAATGAAACGAAGCATCTTTCTCCTCAAACATGGTTTTGGAGATTGAAAGCTTTGAGGGTGTTTTTCATCAGCATGGCTACAGTCATGGGGCCGACTCCCCCGGGAACCGGAGTGATTCGAGAGGCCCGAGGAGCGACTTCGTCGAAGTTCACGTCGCCGACGAGTCTGTAGCCGTGTTTTTTGGTGGCATCTTCCACTCGATTAATCCCTACGTCGATGACTATCGCTCCCTCTTTGACCATGCCGCCACTAACCATCTCTGGGCGGCCAATCGCTGCTACCAGCACATCAGCTTGCCTCGTGATCTCAGCCAGATTCGTCGTCCTCGAATGGCAGACGGTTACCGTAGCATTGGCATCGGGATGCTTCTGCATGGCCAGCAATGAAAAGGTTTTCCCGACAATCAAACTCCTGCCGAGAACGACAACATGCTTCCCTTCTAGGGAAATCCCCTCTCTGCGGCAGATTTCGATAATGCCCGCCGGCGTGCAAGATACGAATCCGGTGGGATCTTCCTGTACTACCCGGCCGGCATTCACTACGTGAAACCCGTCAACGTCCTTGTTGGGATCGATACGATTGAAGGCCGCTTGTTCATCCAGATGCCCGGGAAGCGGCGACTGTATCAGAATTCCGTTTACACCTGAATCCTCATTAAGTTCATCGATTTTGGCGAAAAGCGTATCCTGAGAGACGTCTTCTTCGAAGGTGAAAAGCAGCGGGTTGATACCGATTTTCTCGGCAGTGCGGTTTTTGCCACGCACATAGGAAACCGACGCGGGATCCTCCCCAACCCGTATGAAGGCAATGCAGGGCTTTTCCCCTACGATGGCGGCGACTTCCCGCGTCAATTCGTCAACGATATCGCTCGCGATCTGCTTTCCGTCTATCAATTTCATGGATACTATCTAATTTCGCTGCCGTTTTGGCTGGACGCCAAATTAGTATTTCTTTTTCAGACTCGCCGCTTGAAGGGCAAAGGCGTTGATCTTGGCGATTTCGTTTAGCTTGCCCGTGGCAATTAACCGTTGATTAATGAAGTCGCCGACCAGCACGAAATCGGACAATTGAGAATCATCGAGGTAGGCGAGAGTTTTGTTGTTGTCGTTGATAATCTTGAATTGGTAGCCTGAGCGAGCAGCTTCGAAAGCATTGGTTGCGACTAGGACGCCTTCTAGAATTCTCGTTTGGGCGCTGGTGTCAGGCAGTTTGGGTCGATTGTGGGTATCCGGTTGAGCAGGTTTCGCCCGTGCAGGACTAAGGGGAGCGGGAGTCGTGCCGTCTTGAATGTAGCCAAGCACGATTGTCTCCAGATTGACGTGACAATATCGGGGATCGATCGTGACGATTTCCGCTGTATCGGAATCCGTGGCGATTGTCAGAACTTCAGAATCGGGTGTTGGGGCGATCAGGTACTTCGAACCGGGTAGCGGGGCGAAATCCTTGCCTAGGTCCTGGCTATCTAGATACACGAGAAATTCCCCTCGGTAGTGTATGGGGCGCCAGCCTGGAGCTGGTTCTACGCCTCCCGGCCACTCAGCGTTCACCGCGAGCGAGAGGGTTTCCAGACTTCCGATGAGAACGGATTCATCATCGGGGCTGATGTGCACATTGATCACGTTTTGGGCGGACAGCGAATTGACTGTCAAAGTTGACCCGACTAGCAGGGCGATCGCGAGAGCATGTTGATTGATATTCATAGGTTTTCCAGTTGCTTGAAAAGATTTCTGATATCGCTTTTTCGCAGGAGCATCCCCACGCCTTTAGGAACGCCCTTAATGCTGAAGGCTCCTATCTGATAGCGTTTGAGCCGTTTGACATCGTAGCCAAGAGCCATAAGCAAGTTGCGAATCTCTCGCTTTTTCCCGTGATGCATGGCTACGTCGATCTCCTTGGAGGTGTCCTTGGATTGGCTGCCAACTAGTTTGGCTCGCTCTACTTTCAGCCGCTCTCCTTCGAAAGTTATACCTCGTATCAATTTTCCCAGGTTGCGCTTAGGGAAGGGTTGCTTAAGCGAAACTTGATAGCGCTTTTCGACCAGGCTTGATGGATGCATCAGGCGATTCGCGAGATCGCCATCGTTGGTGAGAATGACTAGGCCCTCGCTGTCCTTGTCCAGCCGTCCTGCGCAAAAGAGGCGACTGCGTTGGAATTCTTTGGGTACGAGATCAAATATCGTTCGCTCGTTGTGGGGATCCTCGTTGCTGCAGACGAAGCCTTTGGGCTTGTTGAGAGCGTAGACGATCTGCTTCGGATCCTTGTATCGAACTTTTTGTCCCTCGAAAACGACTTCGTCGACCCCCGGTTCGATTCTGTCTCCAATGCTAGCGGGCCGGCCATTGATAGTAATCGCCCCATCGCGTATGTGCTCTTCCGCTGTCCGACGCGAACAGACGCCCATGTCGGCGAGATATTTTTGGATACGCAGTAGGTTTTTAGGTGTGGGCATCGAATGCGGTCGCGGATACAAGGACCGACCGGTAGGGGCATTACAAGCACGCAAGCGTTTAAACAGCCTCTAACAGTCCGTCTCCAAAGGGTGAAAAGATCGAATGACAGAGGCGAGAGAGCAAGCGGAAGCTGGCTGGTAGGGGGTTTTTCGCTGAAAACTAACATTGCCTCTGGACGATTGGGCGATAGGACTAGGCTTTTTGCGGCCGATTAGCGTAATTTTTGCATTCTAGGCCATTAAGTTGAATACCACAGATATGAGCCTAACATTTGATAATAAGGTTGCCCTGGTGACAGGCGCTGGTCGGGGAATTGGCCGAGCCATTGCGGAATCTCTTGGCAAGGAGGGAGTGACCGTGATTTGCGTATCCTACTCCGAGTCTTCATGCGGGGCTGCTGCAAAGGCGATTTTGGAGGCGGGCGGAAAAGCGGTCGCCAAGGCTGTCGATGTGTCTGACGGGGCGGCTGTCGCCAAGGCGAGCGAGGAGTTGCTGTCCGAGTACGAGAATATCGACATACTAGTCAATAACGCTGGGATTACCAAAGATAATCTCCTTTTCCGTATGACAGAGGAGGACTGGACGAGCGTGATCGACACGAATCTCAATTCCTGCTTCCATTGGGTCAAGGGCCTAGCCCGGCCAATGACGCGCAAGCGATGGGGACGGGTTATCAATATCTCCTCTGTCTCTGGGATCATGGGGAATGCGGGGCAGACAAATTACGCTGCTGCCAAGGCAGGAATGATTGGATTTACCAAGAGTCTGGCCAAGGAGCTGGCAGGCCGGAATATCACTGTAAATTGCGTCGCACCCGGGTTTATCAGGACCGACATGACCGCTAAAATGGCGGAAGCTGCTCTGGATAAGGTACTTCCCATGATTCCGCTCAAACGGATGGGAGAGGGCAGCGATATCGCCAATATGGTCGCCTACCTGGCCTCGGAAGAAGCTAATTATATTACAGGCCAAGTTTTTACCATTGACGGCGGCATGGCGATGTGATCCCTCGTGGATCTACTTTATCATAAAAATCTGTCAACAAAATGGCCGACGAAAGCAGTATCGAAAAAAGAGTCTCTGAGATCATCGTAAACCAGCTCAATGTAAACGAAGAGCAGATTACCCCGGAAGCGTCCTTCTTAGACGATCTTGGGGCCGATTCACTCGACACCGTTGAGCTGATCATGGCCTTTGAAGAGGAGTTCAAAGACGAGATCCAAGGCGAAATCCCAGAGTCGGATGCCGAAAAGCTTCAGACTGTCGGAGACGTTATCTCCTACATCAAGGACAAGGCTGAGGCCTAGTTCTCGATATCACATATTTGGGGCCTTGAGACTTCCTTAAGAGCCCGCGCATTCGCGAGACGCATTCATGACTGAGCTGGCGGAAAGTCAACGTGTAGTGGTTACTGGTTTGGGGGCGATAACGCCGCTCGGTTTGGACGTAGACACCTTTTTTCGAGGCCTTCTGGACGGTAAGAATGGGATAAGCCGCGTCGAAGCCTTCGACACGGAAAAGTTTACTTGCAAGATCGGCGGGGAAATCAAGGACTTCGAGGCCTCGGATTATATGGATCCGAAAGAGGTTAGGCGCAACGATCGTTTTGTTCATTTTTCATGTGCCGCAGGCAAGCAAGCAGTCGCGGATGCGGGGCTGGACATGAATCAGGAGGACCCGGATCGCGTAGGCATTTTCATTGGCTCTGGGATTGGAGGGATGGATACCATCGAGAAGAATTGCCGAAAGCTTTTCGATGGCGGTCCACGAAAGGTTTCTCCATTCATGATACCGGCTTTGATCTCCAATATGGCCTCAGGCTACCTGGCGATCGAATTGGGAGCGATGGGGCCGAACTTTTCCATTGTCAGCGCATGCGCTACGGGAGCCCATGCCATTGGAGAATCCTTGAAGACGCTGCGTCTCGGGGAGGCGGACGTCATGATTGCCGGTGGTAGTGAAGCAGCTATTACAGCCCTCAGCTATGGCGGTTTTTGCTCCATGAAAGCCATGTCGACGAACAACGACGAATTCGAAACCGCCAGCCGGCCCTTCGATGCGGAACGCGATGGTTTCGTAATGGGCGAAGGAGCGGGAGTCATTGTTTTGGAGACGCTAGAACACGCCAAGAAGCGCGGGGCCCGAATCTATTGCGAATTGGTTGGCTATGGCGCTTCCTGCGATGCCAATCACATCACTGCCCCCCATCCCGAAGGCAAGGGGCTGGTTGGGGCTATGAAACGGGCGTTGCGCTCGGGACAGCTAAACACCGACGACATAGACTATATCAATGCTCACGGCACTTCGACGCCGTACAATGATAAGTTCGAGACCAAGGCGGTGCGAACGCTTTTTGGTTCCCATGCTGACAAACTTATGATGAGCTCGACTAAGTCGATGACGGGCCACTTGCTCGGAGCGGCTGGCGGAGTGGAAAGCGTTGCTTGTGTGAAGATGCTGGAAACGGGATCCGTCGCTCCTACCATAAACTACCGCAATCCCGATCCGGATTGCGATATGGACTACGTTCCTAATGAGGCTCGCGAGGCCAAAATTGAAGTTGCCATGAGCAATAGCCTAGGCTTCGGCGGTCAAAACGCTTCTCTGATTTTCAGGACGTATTAGAATTTTGGATAGATACAATTCGTACCTTCCGCTCACAGCTCAGAAATCCCTTCAATGGAACAGACGTTTATCATACTCAAGCCCGACTGCTTGGAGAAAGGCCTAGTTGGCCGAGTGATCCAGCGATTCGAAAGCGAAGGCTTTGAGATCGTTGCGACCAAAATGGCTCGGCTAGAAGCTCCGATTCTTAAGGAGCACTACGCTCATGTGGCGGACCTGCCCTTCTTTCCCGAAATAGAAGCTTTCATGAGCTCCCGTCCGGTTATTTTGATGGCCTGGCAAGGGGAGAACGTGATTCAGCGCGTTCGCGACCTCCTAGGCCCGACCGATTCTTCCAAAGCGCCGAAGGGTACGATTCGAGGCGATTTTGGCACGGACATGATGCGCAATGTCGTCCATGCTTCAGATGGGCCGGAAACTGCGGAAGCAGAACTCAAACGCTTCTTCGACGCTCGCGAGCTATTCTAGTAGGTTCACTGAGGTATTGCCGCACTCCTGGCAGCCGCTGAACGATAAGTTTGATTAGCCAGGTTAGGTTAACGTGGGCGCCCGGAGATAGCCCACTACCTTGAATGCTCGGCTTATTCATCGAAAAAGAACCGGTAGTCCATGCCAGGATCATCATAGAATTCCATGAGCGAGGCGAGTTCTTGAGTCATTTCTTCGACGACTTTCTCGTGGTCAGGATCGTTGATCAGATTGTTCATTTCAAACGGATCGGCATGCAGGTCGTAGAGCTCACCGACAAAAGGCTCCGTGTAGTAGTGAATAAATTTCCATCGATCGGTTCTCACTGCTTTCCACCAGCAACTCCGACTCGGGAGATCTTGCTCAGGCCAGAATTCGAAGAGCAGGGAAGTGCGCGGCTGGCGTAGCTCCCCGCCTTGAAATACGGGAACCAGCGACTGTCCCTGCAATTCTGATGGGATCGGAATGCCGGCCATTTCCAGAAGAGTAGGGGCTACGTCGATACTCAGCGTAGAGACATCGCTCGTGGCTCCCGCCTTGATGAGCGGCGGGTAGCGAACGATGAAGGGGACTTTGATCGCTTCTTCATAGGCGAGGCGCTTTTCGGTAAGCCCGTGTTCGCCAAAAAAGAATCCATTGTCGCTAGAGAAGATAATGATGGTCTCGTCGAGGATCCCCAGATCCTCTAGCGTCTCATAGATGAGCCCCACGCCGTCGTCGATGTCGACTGTCATCCTTGCTATATTGCGTATGTCTTCATCTGTTGGGGGACGCTGTGCGAATCCCTTGATGGCTGGTTGGACGATTAGCGGTTCCTGGGCGCTGATAGCTCGCGGCACGGAAAGGTCTTTGTAGAGATCGCGATTTCGCTCGGCTGCCAATAGGTGCTCATCTCCGTAGCTGGTGTGGACAGAACGATGCCAAAGCGAAATGTTGAAGGGCTCGTCGCGATGTTCCCGGATGAAGCGTGCCGCTTCCGCGCTGTCGATGTCGGTAGCATGCCCCTTGAATTGTATCCATTCGCCGTCTATATTAACGACCGGATCCATTTTGTAGTCGCGATTGACGCCTGAGCAAAACCAGCGATCGAATCCAGGATGAACGGTTTTGTCGCCATTTCGCCCCGTGGTCCATTTCCCGATAAAGGCGGTCTTGTATCCGGCTTGCTGAAACAGCATGGGATAGGTTTTCAGCTTTTTGGTGTGCCCTTTAGGAGCCTGATTCTTGTAGCTGCCATGCGTGTGGGCGTATTGCCCTGTGATTAGGCAGGCCCGGCTAGGCCCGCAAAGCGGAGTGGGCACGAAAGCGTTCTCGAAAAGCATTCCCTCTCTAGCAAGGCGATCAATATGGGGCGTTTCGACAAATGGATGGCCCGTGATCCCGAGTCCGTCCCAACGCAGCTCGTCCACGGTGATGACGATCATATTTGGCCGCTCGTCGGCACTCAGATGCCAAAAAGGCCCTAGGCAAATAGAGAGAAAGCAGAAGATTTTCGGTGGTAGCGTATTCATGAAACGTTCAGAGCAAGGTCAACAGGGTCTGATTGCAAACAATAGACAGATTTAAACTGCGTAAGGATCAACATTCCGCAGCGAGTTGATTGACCGGCCGCTTTAAAGATCTTCAGAATAGAGCTGCTCGCAACCTGCTTCCGATGCAGCTGCCACGATCAGAGAATCGCGGAATCGGTATTGCGTTTCCAATTGCAAACTCAAAGCCTTAAGGTAAAGTGCCGTGCTCGAATGAACCAAGCATAAAGGTTGTAGAACGCGCTCGATGTATTCAATCAGTTCCTCCAGAGCAAGGGGGACGTCGAACCTGTGTCAGGCGACGTTGATGAATTCTTGGACGACTTGCCAACTATTCACTCCTCGACGCATTTCCAATGCGGTAGCAATCAGATCTTGGTATCTCGCTTGCTCATCCGGAAAACGTTTATCGAACGAATGAACAAATAGGTTAGTATGGAGGAAGAATTCAGCGCTCATTCAATTCATTTCGAGTGAAAGTTTTTCCGGGGCTAGCTCGGTTTAAGCGAGACATGAGTTCTCGATAGTCGTGCTTCGATGAACCTGAACGCACATGCGAGGCGATCCACGAACGAAAGAGATTATTTAATGAAGTCCCATCGGCTGCGGCCTTTTGGCGGGCCGATCGAATCAAACCTTGCCCTGCGCTCAGAGTAATGATGCGTTTCATAACTACGATAGTGTACACTACAATAGTGCAATCAAGTTTGTACAAACGGTTCCCCAATCCTAAATCAGAGTGGAACGGTCCAAGCTCCGGTACTGTATCGCCTCGGTGAGATGATTCAGCTGTATGGCTTCGGATGAATCGAGATCGGCGATAGTGCGAGACACTTTTAGGATGCGATTGTAAGCGCGGGCTGAGAGCGATAGCTTCTCCATGGCCCTTTGCAGAATGGCTCCCATCTGAGACGAGATTTGGCAGTAAGCCTCGATGGCGGCTTCGTTCATATCGGCATTGGTGGAAAATCCGTTTCTGGAAAAGCGCGACTGCTGAATATGTCTGGCGGATTGGATACGCTCGCGAATCGATTCGGAGGATTCTCCTTTATTAGCAGTCCTTAATTCCTCGATACTGAGGGCGGGAGCTTCGATATGGATATCGATTCGATCCAGCAAGGGACCGCTAATCCGGTTTCGATAGCGCTGGACCTGAGTGGGCGAGCAGGCGCATTCGTTTAGGCTGGAACCCAAGTATCCGCAAGGACAGGGATTCATAGCCGCCGCCAGTACAAAGTTGCAGGGCAGGGTGACCTTGCCCGCTGATCTTGATATGGTCACTTGGCCGTCCTCGATGGGCTGGCGAAGCACCTCGAGAGCGGAGCGTTTGAACTCAGGCAGCTCGTCCATGAAGAGCACGCCATTGTGGGCTAGAGATATCTCTCCCGGTCCTGGGATCGCTCCACCGCCCAGGAGACCAACATCGCTGATAGTGTGGTGAGGAGAGCGGAATGGTCGGGCCCTGCGCAGGTTGTCCCAACGCTTGGTGACGCCAGAAGCGGATTGGACTTGGAGGATTTCCAAGTACTCCTCTAGCGTCGGCTCGGGCATGATGGTCGGGATCCGTTTGGCGATCATGGATTTCCCCGATCCGGGTGGTCCGATCATCAGAAAGTTGTGCCCGCCGGCGACCGCTACCTCGACCGCTCGCCTGGCTTGTTCCTGACCTTTTACATCGGTGAAATCGAGAGAGCTTTCGGAATTCGGGCCGTCGAAGAAATCAGAGCCCTCCAATCGGGAAAGTTCCAGTTCGCCCTCGAGAAAACGCTTGGCTTGGTCCAGCGAATCCACTCCGTAGACTTCGATGCCGGAAACCAGGGCTGCTTCCCGGGCCGACTGCGAAGGCAGCAGGACGCCGCGCAAGCCTCTAGCTTTGGCGGCAAGAGCGAAAGCCAAGCCCCCTCGAATTGGACGGGTCGCTCCCGAGAGACTCAATTCTCCAGCTATCGTAAACGAGCGAAAGCGTCCATTGGCGCTCATTTGGCCAGTCGATTCCAGGATGCCAAGGGCGATGGGAAGGTCATACATGGGCCCCTCCTTTTTCAGGTCGCCTGGAGCCAAATTAATAGTTGTGCGGGTCTGGGGCTTCCGGTAGCCGGAGTTGGCTAGAGCTGAAAAGACACGGTCATCGGATTCCTTTACGGCAGTATCTGGAAGACCGACCATGATGAGGCGGGGATCGCCGCTCTCGCCAGAATTGACTTCCACCAAAACTGGAATGGCTTCGATGCCTTGCAGAGCGGCGCTGTGAACCGTAGCGAGCATGGGTACAAGAGGGGAAAATAGAAAAGGGTAACAGGTTTTCTATCGTTCGGCCAATTCTCAGTCATGGCAAGGGTAAAGAGATCGAGATCTGGCTACCCAATTGCCGGGTGTTTTGGGAGAATGCCCAACGGTAGGGCTGCTTATCCTAAAGCAGCCGTTGGCTAACAATCGGTATCGATTAATCAGACGGGTGTACCCCTTGCTGGAAACTTTACTAGAGAATGTTCAAGATGCTGATCTCCGGTCGGCAGTTGAACCGCATTCCATGAAGGTTGCCAATACCTCTGGTGATGTGGATGCGCTTGTTCGTCCAAGTCAGCAGGCCTTCAGGAAATGCCTTGTCCTGTACGGGCAAAAAAGGCCGGATTCCTAGCAATGGGACTACGAGCTGCCCTCCGTGCGTATGTCCGCAAAATAGAATATCCCAATCGTATTTCTTCAACTCCGATTTGCTATCCGGGTTGTGACTCAATACGAAGATGGGATCGTCGTTTTCTCTGATCGCTTTCAGAACATATTGCGGATGGCAATCGCCTGACCACAGGTCGCCCAGTCCAACTACGCTTACCCACTGGTTTCTGATTGTCGTCTGCCGAGCTTGATTGAACAAAAATGTAATGCCGCTGTTCTTCAATAATTTGGATACAAGTGAAAAGTCGCTATATCCATGTGATCGGCCAGCCCATCGTCCACCGTCATGATTGCCAATGCAAGCGAAGACGGGCATCCTGCTAGACAGTTTTTTGAGAATGCGGCTGTACTCTTCAGGATCTGGCAGTTGCCAAGTGATAAAGTCGCCTGTGAGTAAGGCCATATCGGCGTTGAGCTCCAAGGATTGGTCGATGGCGATTTCAATATCCTCAAAGCTCACTACAGGCGACGCGTGAAAGTCGGAAAGATGCAAGACCCTGATTGGCTTATCGAACTTCCCGATGCCAACATTTTTCTCAGTTACTTGGTACCAAGTTGGTTCATGGAATCTCATGTGGATGCCGCCTGCGAACCCAGCAATGGGCAGCGCTCCCAATGAGGCTATGAGCTTCCGGCGAGACAGCTTCATGTTTGGCTAATCAACGACTGGCTCGAGCTCAGTTTTTCAGAATAAATCGCTCTGCTTTCCGGTCCTCTCGAGTCGAATCTCATCGTCAGTCTTTTTGTAGATCAGAACCCAATCGGGCTCTCTGTGGCAGACTCTTCTTCCCTTCCAGTTGCCGATCAAAAAATGCTTGTCCTCAAGCAGCTGTAACTGGATCGGCTAGATTCGGCGGATCCAGGAATTTACCGTTCTGCTACGAGAACGATGAACCCGCTTATTCGCTATTTCTGGTACCATTTCCCGCCGGGGTCCTGGAGCCAGACTTTAGGGGCGGATTTGTTGCGAATGGACTCGGCTCGTCCTTGCCCGACCACGGTTACGGAAAGCCCCAGGCGTTTGGAGAGAATGGTGTAGAGAGCACGCCTGTCGGCGTTCTCTTCATTCATGGTCTTCGTCTTCTGAGGATCGAGGGCTGCCCGTTGCTCGAGGAAGCCTTTATTATTTTCACCTACAGTTCCGCCGATTTTGAGAGCGTCGACTGATTCCAAGCGATTGAGCATCCGCTCTTTGATGGCGTTTTCGTCGTTCTGAGCATCCGCATCATTTGGGAAGCTCATAGCAAATATAGCCAAGGCAGTGAAAAGGGTCCAGTTGATCGATTTCATTGTTATGATCAGATTAAAAATTCTTACTACTCGGAGAGGGAAGCCGAAGCGGCGTCGATGTCTCCAAACACGTCGGAAAGCTCTTGTTGCAGCTCCACTTTGAGATTGACGTCTAGGGTCATGTAAATCGGCTCGAAGGAACTATGGGTCTTCACGCTAATGCATCCGGCTGATAGGCTCAGAGCTCCAGCGGCGGATGCGATGCATGCGATTGAGCGAATGTCAGACTTCATGTTTGCGATTGTGACGGGGAAAGGAGCGTTAGTATTCAAAAAAATCGCGATAACTATGGAATCGCGGGAAAAAGAAGACGAGGGAAATATTGTTTAGAAAGTGTTAGAATCGGGAAATCTAACGACATCCACAAAGCGTCAACTTGAGCTCGCCCGGCTTGCGTCGCCGTAGTATTGCCCATGTGTGAGGTCGGGTTCCACCCTCGAGATTCACACAGGTGGAGCTCGACCTCAGGGCGAGCCTAGGTTCAGGCGCATGCGCTACTGTGGGAGGGAGCTTGAGTAGACGCTAGTACCCATCGCCGACGCGAGGCCAATGAGAGCGATCATCCAATTTCTTGAGTGCATCAGAGCACTATCTGGCTAAAATGAAACATCCTTATCCGTTTCCGGTTGTTCGGCGGCAACTAATCCCAGAGAGTCCAAGCGGGTGAGAAAGTTCAATAGCTCGGCTACCGTGCCATTCACGTTGGTGGTAATGTTGAGGGGTATCTTGGCCCTGCCGGTGTCGGCTATTCCGGCGAGCTGAATTTTCATAGCAGTCAGCGGCATGTCCTGGTCGAATAGATCGATCCGCAGTCGGGTTATATCCAAGTTGCCTAAAGCGTCTTCCAGCAAGGCATTCGGTTCCAAACCCAGTCGCTCGAGCGTTTTGTCTCCAAGCGATTTTTTGCTCTCTGCCCCAGCCTCGCCATCAGTGAAAAAGCCTTCTGCATCGTAGGAAAAAGTGGCCTTGTGGCTTGGGTCCAATTCCAAGAATCCTTCACCCAATACAGGAAGTCCGTTCTTTAGGCCGATGGGAAGGCTGCCATTAAGACGGCCAGTGACGCGGCCTTGGAAAAAGTCGACCATAGCGATGGCTGGAGCGATGGAGATCTCTTCGAACTTTACAAGCAGGTTCGCGTTGGGATCGTCGAGGGCCAATTCGAAAGGCTCGAGGTAGACGTGGCCGTCGAAGGTTTCGAGACTGACGGGGCCGAACAAAATATGGTCGTCCGAAGGGAGCGAGAACGCGGTTTTCAAGTTAGTGGCTTGTAGATCGCCGAAATTGATTAGATTCGCGGATATCGATTGGGAGGGGGGCGTTTTCAGGTTTGCCAGAGAATCGAGGGAGATGTTCGCATTGATGCCGTCTACCGTTAGCTCTTGGGATGGCAGCCCAAAATAGCCTTCGGCGAGTTTGAGCTTGGCGGATGCGTCCCAAGTTTCATTCGCCTTTTGGGTAGTTCCCGCGAGCGATAGCTTCCCGGAAACGATAGATCCCTCCATGCTTTCGATATGACGGGCCAGAATGTCAGAATTGGCTAGCTCGATCCCGGAAACTTCGTATATGCCTTTCGATGACAATGATCCGTCTTTGTATTCGAAAGTTTGATTCGATTTGAGCGTCGCCTCTACTCCTTCGAAAAGTAGAGTAGCATTTGAGTTTAGAGATGCAACGCTCGAATTTCCGGCAAGGGAGGATTGCCAATTTAGCTGTTGAAATTCTTCGGGAGGAAAGCGCCCGATGCCTACGTTCAATGTCAGAGCCGCTTGTAATGGTCGATCATCTACGGGATCGTTGGAAACTAGGCTTCCGGAAAACCACTGCAACTGGGAATCAACGGGTCCATCGAGTTGGTTGCCGCCTATGGCAAGCTCGTAGCTAATATGGGGAAAGAGAAATTCTATGAGATCGATAGTAGAACTGGCTTTGCTTAGCGCCTCTGTAAGATTGATCGGGTTCGTATCGAGCGACAAATTAACCGAGCCTTGATCTAGCGACCAATCGGAGTAGGAGGCTACAAGATTTTCCGCGCTAAAATCGATTGCGGCTGCGATTTCATCGGATTCTTGCCAGCGACTAAGCTTTAGGGAAACCGTTCCCGTTCCCATTGCATGATAGGTGGAAGTCGATACGGCGAATTCGCCGGAGACAGGAGTCAGGTTGATTTTGGCGGTCTGCGCTTCGCTGGCTGGATAAAATAACGCTTCAGCAAGCCAAGATCCGAGTTCGATCGCCTTGTTTTCACGCGGATCGTGAAGTTGGGCTGACAGCTTAAGCAAGGGATTCTCGGAGTCCAAGCCGCTTGCCCTCAGCTTTAGGCCATCAATCTTTACAAACGGATGGGATACGAGTTTTAGCGATTCGCATTCCAATTGAGCTGACGCGGGCGATCCGTTTCCCTTGATGCGGAAAGGGGAAAACTCGACTTCGTTTCCCTTAATTGTGTACAATGAGAGATCGAAATCGAAACTGTCTAACTCGAACCCCTCTTCAAATCGCGAATTTACCAGGGCTGAAAACTCCGCGTATTCACCGGATTCCGACCTGAATGTCGTTCTACCGATTTCGAATTGCGGAATCCTAAGGTTTGGGGCGGTTAATTGTAGGGGCAAGTTGGATAGGATATACTCGCCAAACGAAATGTTCTCTAATTGGGCTTTCAAGCTAATGTTTCGAACCTCGTTGTCCTCGAAATCGAAACTGCCAGAAATGGGACTGGATTGGAGTTGCAGATCCTGAGCCGCGAAGGATATGGGGCCGGATTGGAATGCTACCTCTATTAATTCTGGCGATATGCCGTACAAGGATCCAGTTGTCTCCACAGACAAATTGGCCATTGTGATCTCAGGGCTAGTGGATAGTCCTAGCTTTTCTATCCAATCGGTTCGGTATTTAGATAAGGAATTCGCAACCCAAGGAATATTAATTGTCGCCAGAAAATCAATACGATCACCAGCGTGTAGTTGCAGTGCAACGGACTCCGATTCGGATTCCACGACCGCGCTGCCCTGGATCTTGTCAGGCTCTTGCCGTTCAAGCGATGCGGAAGCTGAATAGGCGAATCGCCCGAAATCCGTTCGGAAGTCCAGAGTGGCGTTACTAACCTTGATTGAATCGAGGGGGAAGGGAATTCCTGCTTTGATTGTCGCGTCCAGTTGGTCGTAGTCCAAGGTGGATGGACCGGTAAGGTCATAGTAAAGTTTCAGCCCATCAATTTCGATAGATTCGATCTCTTTGCTTTTCCAGGCCGCTCCCAGATCGTAGGCGATTTTCAGTCGCTCGATTTCCAGAGTGAAAGAGTCGTTGGCAATCTTGATCTCCGAAATTTCAGAAGTCTTCAGATCGAGACGTTGCCACTGCAAATGGCAATCCCCCAAGCCGTTTTGTCGAAGCGCTCGATCCGTCAAGAGCTGAGCCACCTGCACGCGCCCGAAGTAGAGACCGATTCCAACCCCCAATACGCAGCCCATTCCGGCGAGCGAACCCCGCCAGAGCCATCGACCAATCCCTCGCTTCCGTTTGGACCCCATATGCTACGCCAACTGTGTCGAACGGTTTTAAACTACTGAAGGTACCATACCAATCGGGTCTACTTACGAAAAGGCAAATAGCTCGGGTAAAACGAGAGCGAACTTCGCATAGCAATTGGTTGGGAATCCTGGCGAACTAGTCTGATAGAGTGGACATCAATAGCCGCCTTGCCCGGGATTCTAGAGGCTTCTAGCTTGAGTGTCTGCTCGCCCGCTCGCAGGTTCAGGGTTCCTAGGGGTAGGGGCATAAATTCCTTTACCCAGTAGTGGGACTCTGGCATGCGCTCGATCGATTTGTCGTAGAAAGGCGGATCGAAGGCTTTTGTGACGGTGGCCCCATCGGTTTTCGAGGATTCCGAAGACAGTCGAATCTCGCAACCCTCGTTACCAGTTTGGCAAGTGTAGAATACAGTGGCTTCATATTCGCCTGATACGACGACATCAGCAGGCCAGGTGATTGAATCCTCTGCTCGTATCCAATTTGTGAAGAAAGAGTTGTTGGGAGCACGGACGCTCCGCTGAATATGGCCGTGTTCAGTTCCGTCTCGGGCGGGAAGGGTTGTGGAGGTCGCGTAACCGACTGTGAAGGGTCGGTCGCGGTTTGCTTCGAAGGCTTTGGTCATCTCCCTTTTGTGAGCTTCGGCCAATGCTCGAAGCGCCGAAACGATTTCCGGATGATCGCTGGAAACGTCGCTGCGTTGACCTCGGTCGTTCTCGATGTCGAATAGGGCTCCGTCGTGGTCCAGACGGAATCTCTGAGTCCTCACGCTAACTTGATTGCTCTTGATCGACAGCAAGCTTCGCTCCTCCCAGTCAGCGTTGGGATTCTCGATAAGCGGAAGCAAGCTACGTCCGTCTATTGGGTGCCGGGTTTCGTAGCCGATCCCAGCGAGGTCAGCTAGTGTAGGCAGGAGATCGATGGCTCCGGATAGGGTTTCGATCGAGCGGCCAGCCGAAATCTTTTTTGGCCAGCGCATCAGGAAAGGCGACCGCAGCCCGCCTTCGTCGATGGCGCCTTTGCGCCCTTTCATGCCGCCGTTCCATCGAAAGGAATTCGGACCATTGTCAGTGAAAAACAGGACGATAGTGTTGTCCGCTAGTTCCAGTTCATCGAGTTTGGAAAGCACGCGTCCGACATTCCAGTCGATATTCTCGCACATAGCCAGCGCGGCCCGCGTCATCATGAGGTCTTCCTTCTCCGGCTCTCGGTAGCGCATCTTGATCTCAGCGTTTTCGAATTTATCGTAGAAACGATCGTCGATTTGCATAGGCGAATGGGGAGTGTTGTAGGGAAGGTAGCAGAAAAACGGACGCTCCTGGTTGGCTTCGATGAATTCCAGGGCTTTATCGGTGAAGTCGTCCACAACGTATCCATTTCCTCGGACAGTTACACCGTTGTGATCGAGGGGAGGACTGAAGTAATGTCCCCAGTGGCCAGAGGTAAAGCCGTAGTACTCGTCGAACCCGCGATAATTGGGATGGTAGGGAGGTTGGGTGCCATTGTGCCATTTACCGAAGGCTCCAGTCGCGTAGCCGGATTTCTTGAACACATCGGCTATAGTCGTTTCGTCCGTATTGAGCCGTCCTTCACCCCTGGATACGCCACTAACCCCAGTTTTGGGATAGTATCGGCCGGTCAAGAACTCCGCTCTAGTCGGGGCGCACACTTGGCAGACGTAGAAGTTCTCGAGTGTCAGGCCTTCCTTGCCAAGGCGATCGATATTTGGGGTGGAAAGATTTTGATTTCCATTGATGCTGAGATCGCCCCAGCCTTGGTCGTCGGTCAGGATGACCACCACACTGGGGGAGCGGCCGGATAGGCTGAGGCAGGATAGAAGCAGGAGAGTAGAAAAGAAGGGAATCGCTTTCATTTTCTTTCGGGAATGAATGAATTGTCAGAAAGTGTCCAATGGATTGCAATTCGGATTTCGAGTGATGGAGCGGTCAGTCCTAGTCTACCGAGAGGCGTTGTTTGGCTCCGCACGGGCCTCAGGGCCCGCTTCAGGGACAAATGTCGCTGCGGGTGATTTCAGCTACGCCATCTGCTCATCCTCTTTCGCCAGTTTTCAGCTGAGCTTCGGTATAAGTTTCTAATCCGCCACGGTTTCCTGCTCGCGGGCAACTGCTTCCGAAATAGCATATTGGAGCGATTGCAGACGATCTTCAGTAGCCTTGGTTTTGGTATCCGCTGGCTCGATATAGAGTGTATCGATGGCGATGTCCTTTTCCGTGTTGATTCGGGCGAATCTAATGTCGAAACCATGTTCGAATACCCGTTTGGCAATCGAGTAGAGGAGTCCGAGGGTGTCAGGAGCTTGAACCTCTAGAATGGTCCTATCGAGTGCTTCGTCGACATAGGCCCGTACCTGCGGCTGGAATGATTCCAGGAGGGGGTTGTTCGATTCGGCAAATAGGTCTTGGGACGATTCGCGAATAATATTCTGCAATACTGGATACAAATCGGATCCGGCAATGAGGGCATCTTTGACGCACTCTTCGAAGATCATGGTGGCTTCGTCAACCGTCCTCGATTTGTCGTCGCTAGCCGTAACATAGAACGTGTCTATAGCTATGTCGTCATCCCGTGAAGTCGCTCGGGCGCTGAGGATACTGTATCCGGCCACATTAAGGGAGCCAGCGAGTTTGTGAAAAAGTCCGGCTCGATCCCAAGTGACAACGTTTACGGCGATCAAACTGCGGTTGATATCCTCTTTCCAATCGATGACCGGCGTTAGCGATTCGGCGGATTCAGTCTGGGCGAGCTCTCGAAAGAGCCGGTTAATCATCTGGATATGCAGAACGATGTCTTCGCGGGAACTGTATATGAAATAGCGGTCCGGCAGCTTCGCGAAATGGGCGGATATTTCTTCTTTGGCGATTCCGGGTATACCGGTCTCCAAGAGGGATGCCAATAGCGATTGCCGCTTGCGCTCATAGCGGTCCTCGATCCTGCCATCGGCTTTCATTTCGGCCATGGTACGAGAGAAAAGCGTTGTATGCAGGGTTTCCTTGTACTGGTTCCAGAGTCCTTTGGCGGTACCACGGGCATCGCAAAAGGTGTGGATAAACAAAAGACGGAGCTTTTCCGCCGTTTCGGTTTGGCCGGCAAAAACGCGAGCGGTATCAGGATCGTCGATATCGTGCTTTTGCCAGAAGCGAGCCATCTCCAAATGGTTTTTTATCACATAGAGTATGAGTTCGCGATTCTCCTCGGATACCTGCATTCTCTCAAGGATGGGTTCGGCCATTTCCAGACCTATATCGGCGTGGCCTTTGATTGACTGTCCCTTGCCTATGTCGTGCAGGAAGAGAATCAGGTAGAGAAGATTGGGCAATCGCAGTTCGTGTATCTCGTTCCGGTACCGTTCGTAGATGGGATCCGAACTGGAGAAGATATTGTCGAGCTCGAGTATGGTATTCAACGTGTGCTCGTCCGCAGTGTAGCGGTGGTAATACTCATGTTGAACGAGACAAGTTAGGCGGTCCCATTCGGGGACGAACTGCCCGATGATCCCATGACTATGCATAAGCTTTAGGGTCGGGTAGACGTTGCCGCTCTCTTGGAGGATCGTTCGAAAACTCAAGTTGGCATCCGAGGATTCTCGAACCCGATCGTCAATAAGCTCGGCAGATGCTCGAATCAAAGAGCTCAAATCAAGATCTAGAGCGAGCTTGTGCTGCTGGGTATGCCGAAAGACGCGTATCAGTCGATTGGGGTCGTCCTTAAATACGTTTTCGTTCATGTAGCCAATTTCTTTTCCTCGACTTACGAACCCATCCATTTCTCGTGCCCGCTCTGTTCTCCGGGCCAGCAGCAGGCTCTTGATCGACTTGATAGGATTGAGCCCGGCGCCAGGCTGGGAAATGATGGATAGCCGGCTCTCAACCGTTTTGGAGATTCGGTCAATATTCTCGGCGTGCCGGTAGTAATCTCGCATGAATTTCTCGACACGGGTCAAGAGGTTGCGATCCTGAAAACCGAGCCGGTAGGCCACCTTGGGCTGCATTTCAAGGGAGAGCAGATCAGTGGGCCGGGTGCTTTGGAAGTGGAGCTCGTTTCGCGTGCGAAGCAGAAAATCGTAGGCCTCTTTGAATTCCAGCAGCTCTTTTTTGCGGAGGTAGTTTTGCTCCCCGAGTCCGTCGACATCGCTGACATTCAGCCGTACGCGGGCCATCCACAAGGTGTTGTGGTAGTCTCGGAGCCCGCCCACGCCATTTTTGATGTCGGGCTCTTGCATGAAGACCGTATCCCCGTATCGATTGCGCCGATCGCGCTGGTCGCGAAGACGTTGCTGGATATAGCCTTTAGAGTCCTCTTTCCGGTAGAAGAGATTGTAGGAGTTTTCAAAGCCTTCGTAGAGCGAGTGGGAGCCGTATACGAGGCGGGACTCGAGTAGGGCTGTTTTCGTTTGGATGTCCTTGCGAGCTTCTGTAAAGGCGTCGTCGACGGTTCGGGTGGAATGCCCGACTTTTAGTCCCGTGTCCCACAATATGTAGAGGATATTCTCAACAAGGTGCTCCTGGGCCATCTCTAGGGATTTTGGGCTCGTGTTCGATGGATAGAGGAACATCAAGTCGACATCGCTCAGTGGGCAAAGCTCTGATCTGCCGTATCCGCCTATGGCGACTAGCGATATCGCTACCGTATTACCATTGGATGCCTGACTATACGACGAATATGCAGGTTCGCTCAGGGTTTTGACTAGGCAATCGACGATGGTGGTGAGGCCTGAAACGACTGCTAGGCCAGACGCTCCGGAACGATGCTGTTCTTTGACCCAGTCTCGTTCGTTTTTGTAGAATTCTCGACAGTCCGAAAGCCGCTTTTTGCTCGGAGTAGCCGCATCGAAACGCAATCCTTTTTCAGCTCGGGATTGAATGCGTTTGGCTAAATTTCGGATGCTGGCCATGGAAAGATTCGGGTTTGCTTGCGGGTTGCGAGTTGCGAGTCAGAATACAACGGCCTTGCAGGTCAATGTTCACTTTGCCTGAAATCGTTTTGGTAGGGAGATCGCAAATGGGCGGTTTTGACCTTTGGATTAGCCAGAACGAAAGACGATTCGCCGGATCCGATTCCCGTTTTCGATGCGGGCGAGATTGCGGAGAATAATCGCCTGGTTGAACTGCAATTCCTGGCGTATTATTGGGTTTGATACGGCTATGAAAAGAACGTTGTCGTTCTCGATTCTAATGGGATGGCAATGGTTGGCGTTGGCTGGGCCGACAATTTGTATCCACTTTTCTCGTATGCGATCTTCGAGGGATTCGAACCCGATCTTGTATTTACGGAGGATCTTGTCAAGCACGGCGTCCATATTCACGGTGTCCCGCACAATGGGGCTGAAGTCTTCGGGAAGGCCCCTCAAGTTGGCTATGAGATTTTCCGCTTGGCGGGAAAACTGATACTGCTTGTCTGCCATTAGTTCCTATTTGCAGGAAGCCCTTTGCGAGCTGTACGGTGGAATAAAAGTGTCAAGATTGAGCCTTATGCTTCTCTGCGATTGGCTGCTTTTCATTCATTTTAAAGAGGACTTTGCCCGGCTTGCCCGGCTGAACAGACTGTTCGATGGCGGCTTTCCAATCGTCCAGGGCATAGCAGCCGCAAACCGGGGTTGCGATCGCCTGGTCTCGCATGGCTTCGGCGATGGTCTGGTGCATCTCTTCGATTTCCGCTGTCGACGCCTCGCGGTACCATTGGGTAACCCAGAAGCCGTAAAGTCGAAGATCGTTGAATATCAGATATCGCGTGGGAAAGGGGGCTGGGTCTCGATCCATGCCGCCGTAGGTTACCAGCGCAGATTGATCGGCCAGACACTTGCAGATCGTCAAGGCGCTACTGCCTCCGACGGCGTTTAAGCCAAGACGGGCCATGTCCGAGCCCATGGTCTCCCTTAAAACTTTAGCAGCATCGCGATTATCTTCGACGACGAGATCGGCCCCGATCTCCTCGAGAGACTCTTTCGCTTTGAGGTTGCGAACTAGGTTGACGGTTCGGATGCCCTTGGCGGCAGCAAATTGGATGACGAGTCGGCCGACCGCGGATGTGGCGGCGTTTTGGATGATCCAATCCCCCGAGTTGAGATCGGCGAAGTCATTGAGCATTCGCCAAGCCGTAGCGGGATTGATCCAAAACATCGCGGCTTGCTCATCGTCTAGGGAGTTTGGAGCGGGGTGAACTCCGGTCTCTGGTAAATTAGCGAAGGTTTGCCAGGAACCGGGATCGCCAGAGAAAATGACTCGAGAGCCGATTTGGAACCTTTGCGCTTTCCTGCCTCTGGCAACCACTTCGCCGACACCTTCGAGTCCCCCGACGGCAGGAAGGTTGGCCAAGGTCCCATAGCTCCCATTGATGCGGCCAAAATCGGCTGGATTGATGGGAGCGAGCAAGACGCGAATTGTGACCTCGTCGTCTGCAGGTTGAGGCAAGGGAATCGTTTCTAGCTCCAGAGTTTCCATGGGGTCGCCGAATCGGCTATAGCGCAAGGTTTGGGTCGAGTTGGGCATGGTCGAATTGCTGAATGGATCTGCGACTGTCAGGTTTTAGGCAGAGGGCGTTTGTCGATTGGCAAAAGAATCCGTACGCCGACCTGTCATCGTTTCCAGTATTCTTTTGCCTTCAAGGCGTTTTCCCGAAAATTATTGGCCAGTTCAATGCGGGTGTACGTTCGTGAGCCGAGGAATACTGATGCGGAGACTTTCGTGGCGAAGGCTCGCGACAGTATCGCCATGCATCGGCCTTGGGTTTACCCGCCAACCTCGCTAGAGGGTTTTCAGGACTATTTGGAGCGTTTGCGAGACCTGAGATACGAGGGTTATTTCATATGCCGAAAGTCTGATGCGGAGATCGTCGGCGTCGTTAATTTGAGCGAAATAATTCGGGGCGCTATGAATAGCGCCTTTGTTGGTTATTGGGCTTTTGATGGCTTTCAGGGCCAAGGGTTTTTGACCGAAGGTTTGGCTCTAGTTTTCGATGACGCTTTTGGCCGTTTGAACTTGCATCGTTTGGAAGTAAATATTCAGCCTGCCAATACGCAATCCATTGCCTTGGCCAAACGACTCGGATTGCGGAAAGAGGGATTTTCGAAAGGGTATCTAAATATTGGAGGCGAATGGCGCGACCACGAACGCTGGGCGATCTTGGACGAGGAATGGGAAGAGCGGGGCGGATCGCTTTTTGTGGAGGCGTAACTCTGGGGTCGCGCGCCCTCGGCTTGCTCGTACTAGATGCAAAAAGGTTTGATAGAATGGGAGAAGATGAGATTGGTAAACGTTCTATGGGAAATGAAAATGGATTTCTGAGTTCCGAAAAGCTGGTTGATTGGCAGCAATTAACGCCGGATCGCGTTGAAAGAGATATTGAGCAAGCCTTGGAACAGGCCAAGGCGGACATTGAGGCTGTTTGTCAAGTGAGCGCCATGAATGCGGATTTCGAAAACACCTTTTTGGCCTTGGAAAAAGCGGGTGATTCGCTTTCCCGAGCTTGGGGGCGAGTAGGGCACCTTACTTCTGTCAACGATTCCAAAGAGTTGCGGGAAGCTTACAACCAAATGTTGCCCAAAGTGACGGAATTCAATAGCGGTATTCCATTGAATGCCCGCCTTTGGCAGGCTCTGAAGAATTTCGCAGGCAAGCCAGAGGCAGCCGAATTGCAGGGAATCGAGAAACGCCTTTTCGAGGAGACCGTGGCCGACTTTGAACAAGCGGGAGCGAACCTGGATACGTCCAGCAAGCAAAGGCTGGAAGAGATCAACAAGGAGTTAGCCCAGAAGACCCAGAAATATTCGGAAAATGTTCTGGATGCGACGAATGCCTACGAGCTCATCATCGAAGACGAGACGCGCCTCAAAGGCTTACCCGAATCGGCCCGAGCGGGCGCCCTGCAAAGCGCTCGCTCGAAGGAATTGGGCTCTGATGAAAAACCAGTGTGGCGTTTTACGCTTCATGCTCCATCGATAATGCCGGTCCTAAAATTCGCTGGTGACGAGAGTTTGCGTCGAGAACTGTACGAGGCCTCTGCCAGCGTTGGTGGGGCGGATCCATACGACAATACCGAGTTGATTCGCGAGATTCTGAAATTGCGGGCCGAGAAAGCCGCTTTGCTAGGAAAAGACAATTTCGCGGACAATGCCCTGCAGCGCCGAATGGCCAAATCCGGGCAGGCTGCCCTGGATTTCGTCGAGGATCTGCACCGGAAAACCAAGGAGGCTTTTGATCGTGAGATCGACGAGCTCGAGCGATTCGTTGCCGAAGAGACTGGCCAAGAGCGCGAGCGGCTGGAACCTTGGAATGCTAGCTACTGGGCAGAAAAATTACGGCAGCGAAAATACGATTTCGACGAAGAAGCTCTGAGGCCCTACTTTCCGATCGATCGGGTTTTGAGCGGCATGTTCGAAATTGCCGAACGGCTCTTCGCCGTCGAAATAAGAGAACGATCGGGAGCTAGCGTTTGGCATGAGGATGTGAAGGTATACGATCTACTCGACACCTCGGGAGAACTTTTGGGATATTTCTATGCGGATTGGCACCCTAGGGAAGAGAAGCGAGGCGGGGCTTGGATGAATTTTCTAGATACTGGAGCGCCGGGGGCCGCGAACGCGGAACGAGAGCCGCACATAGGATTGATTTGCGGTAACCTTACGTCTCCGATCGGCGATAAAGCCGCCTTGCTAACCCACTATGAGGTGGAGACGGTCTTCCATGAATTCGGGCATCTTTTGCACCACCTTTTGAGCGATGTGGAAATCAAGTCGCTGGCGGGCGTCAATGTTGCTTGGGATTTCGTGGAATTGCCTTCCCAAATCATGGAGAACTGGTGCTGGAATCGCGATAGCCTAGACCTATTTGCCCGTCACCATGAGACGGGAGAGGCCATTCCCGAAGAGCTGTTCCAGAAAATGCAGGCCGCTCGAAATTTCAATGCCGCCATTGCCATGATGCGACAACTGGCCTTGGGGAAAATGGATCTGGAACTGCATCTGAATCCAGAAAAGTACTACGAAGGTGACCTTGATGAGCTTTTAAGGGAAGAGATCGATGATTACTCGATTCCTTTCAAAACAAAGGCGCCCACTGTTGTTCGCCGATTTTCTCACCTATTCTCGTCGCCGGTTGGCTATGCGGCTGGCTATTATTCCTA
>CAYOLG010000023.1:0-82722 GCA_964404745.1 uncultured Opitutaceae bacterium | reverse complement strand
ATTTGGAGCCCAGGGCTTTTCGCGTTTACCCATCCAATTAATTATCTATCCTTGAAGAATCTAGAATTGCTTTCCCAGCCAGCTGATGCCGTTTCGATTCGAACGCGGACGAGGCCGATTGGCTCTCCAAATCTTATGAAGTCGACCTTGCCGTTGTCGAATGGCGCGGCGGAGACGTTGAATCGAGCCCGGCTAGAAATTCAGGGTATCCTTTCCGGTGCGGACGATCAAAGGCTCATTCAATTGTGCGGACCCTGCTTGATACACGACACCGAGGCGGCCCTCGAATACGCATCGAAGTTGAGTGGCCTGGTGGCGGCCTACCAGGATCAGCTCCTGGTTATCATGCGGGTCTACTTCGAGAAGCCGAGAACGACTCTTGGATGGAAGGGATTGATATACGACGAGGATTGCTCCGGACTTCCAGCGTCGCCGTCAGGCCTGCGCCGAGCGAGGGAACTCCTCCTGGATATTTCCGAAATGGGCGTGCCTTGCGCGACCGAATTTCTCAATCCCATGGCCGCGACCTGCCTTGATGATTGCATTGCCTGTGGGTCTATCGGCGCTCGAACGGCGGAGAGCCAGATCCATCGAGAGCTCGCATCTTTATTGGAGATGCCGGTGGGGATCAAAAACGGTACCGATGGAAGCTTAGCGAGCGCGGTCAACGCTGTCAAAGCGGCCCGCCAGCCTCACAGTGCCTTCGCCTTCGATGGGGAGGGGAGGCCCGCCATTGTGGAAACTCGAGGCAACTCCTTCGCCCATGTTTGCCTGAGGGGCGGACGATCGGGATCGAATCTGAATCTGACGGCGGTCAGAGAAGTGGAAAGCCAGTTGATCGATAACCCGCTCAAACGCCCTATCGTGATGGACTGTTCTCACGCTAATTCGGAAAAAGACTACCGAAAGCAGAGGGGCAACGCGGTTCGCGTCGCCCAAATATTCACGGAAGGGGCGAGCTCGATTGCCGGTCTGATGATCGAAAGCCACCTCAAAGAAGGCAGCCAGCGATTGGAAGCTGATAAACCGCTCGTTTATGGGCAGTCCATTACAGATGGTTGCATTGGCTGGGAAGAAACTGAACAGCTAGTGGGCGAGATCTCTGACAGACTCAATTAGGTTCTATTTGCAAAAATAGATTGCCATCAGATTAATTTCCCATCTCTGTGGCCCCTTCGATTTTCACAGGCCCAGGTGGTGGAATTGGTAGACACGCTAGATTTAGGCTCTAGTGCCGAGAGGTGTGCGAGTTCGACTCTCGCCCTGGGCACCAATGTTTGAGGAGGGTAATTGCCATTGACGAAGCCAGTGGCTTGCCGAATCTATTCGAAAGCGATCGATGTCGCAATGCGAATTGGAACCGAACATCCAGCGGTCATTTTTTGCCACAGCCCGCCCGGATTTCGATATCGACGGGTTGTTCAGCTTTTTCCTTTGTCAATCCAAGGGAAAGCGAGTTCTACTTCCCGTCGACTGTAGCAATAAAATTTCTCCCTCAAACGAATTGTGAATACCACTGTCTCTGAAACCCTCCTCTTGGGACCAGGTCCCTGCAACGTAAGTGAGAAGACCCTCCAAGCTCTCTCGCGACCGCTTTTCGGCCATCTCGATCCGCGGTTTTTGGAGATCATGGAATCGGTTAAATCGCAGCTGCGAACCGTGTTCGATACCGAGAATACGGTGACGTTTCCGATTTCCGCCACAGGTAGCGCGGGGATGGAGTTTCTTTTGATCAATTTCCTCGAGCCGGGCGATACCATTGTTGTTGGTGTCAATGGCGTATTCGGCGGTCGGGTGGCCGCTCTCTCGGAAAAGCTGGGAGCTCGAGTGGTCAAAGTGGAACAGGAGTGGGGCCGAGCCATCGACGTCGATGAGTTCAGGGAAACCGTAAGACGCGAATCCCCCAAGATTGCCGCCCTGGTGAATGGGGAAACCTCTACCGGCGTCTACCAGCCTATGGATGGAGTCGGCGACGTTTGCCACGAAGTTGGGGCCTTGTTGTTCATGGATTGCGTCACTTCTCTGGCGGGAATGCCAGTGCGGGTGGACGATTGGGGGGCGGATATCGTTTTTTCGGGCACGCAAAAATGCTTGGGCGTTCCTCCAGGCCTAGCTCCAGTCACTGTATCACCACGAGCATTGGAAGTGTACCGAAATCGGTCTAAGCCGACTCCGAGCTTCTACTTCGATCTGGACGCCATACTATCCTACATCGATGGCGATGGTGGACGGAGTTATCACCACACGGCTCCCATCAGCATGGTTTTCGCTCTGGATGCGGGCCTGAAGGAAATTTTGGATGAAGGCTTGGAAGCCAGATGGAGTCGTCATGCTCGGGCAGCGGAATACCTGCGTTCGGAAATGGCGGCTTTCGGATTCGAGCCAGTGGTCCCGGAAGGCGAGCGACTGAATCCCTTAACGACTTTGTATTTGCCAGAAGGTATCGATGATGCGGCTACGCGTTCGAGGCTGCTCATGGAGCATGATATCGAAGTGGGGGCTGGACTAGGTCCGCTAGCTGGCAAAATCTGGCGCATCGGATTGATGGCCGGAAATGCCTGTGAAGCCTCCGTCGATAGGCTGACAGAAGCGCTGAAGTCCGTTTTGGATTGAGTTTGAGGCTGCCTATCCGGGCTGTTTTCGAATCATTGGGCTGAGCTAACAATAGTGTTAGCCAAGACTTCCAGTAGGCGATCTTAAACATTGGTGACAGGCAGGATGCCTATCCTACTTCTAAGGTCGGCTCTCGGCTCGCGCCGTCGTAGCCTCGGCGAAGGCTTGAGATCGCCCGCTGCCCAAAATGCCTCCGGGCTTGCCCCTGGAATTTTTAATGGAGGATCGAGACGATTCTCCCTGCCTTTAGTACCAGAGTAAGCGTTCTCAGGGAGCCTCTTCCCAAACAAACAGATTGCCTTCGCGGGGTAGGTAGAAGGCGTCTTCGCTTTCAGGAGGGTTATCGTCCGCCCGGTAGACGGATACCTGAATCGTCTCCAGATCGCTGTGGGTCTTGTTGGCCCAATTGATGAATTCCCGCTCTTTCGGCCCCCCTTTTTGCTGGTTGGCATTGCCATCGCCCGTTAGGGAAACGAAGCGGCAGTTAATCTTTCGCTCGCCAACAAAGTGCTCGCCCGCTTTCCTCAGAACTAAGAGGAGGTCCGATTTTGGCTGAACTTTCATGACGAAAAGCAGCAGGCCGGCATCGGGTATGAGATCGAAGAAGATTTCTGGTAGATTCCAAGAGGAGGCTGTAAATATACCGCGATCAAATTGATCGGTTTTCAATGGCGGCTGAGAGCCATCTCCGAGAAGCAAGGACACGTTGCTTATTCCAAGTTGATCGAGGGCCCTGTGGGCATTCTCGATCAAGGCTGGCTCGATCTCGAAGCTAAGGACTTGGCCGGATTCGCCAACCAAGCGGCTCATCAGGGCTGCGTTCCATCCGCTGCCGCCTCCGAGCTCATACACGCGCTGTCCCGGTTTCAAATCGAGCATTTGAAGCATGAAGAGGACGAGAGACGGCTGGGAGATCGTCGATGTCGCCTCCCCCGATTCATTGCGGTAGATGCAGTAAGGGGCGTCCGCATAGATGGTCCCCAGGCTGTGCCTTAATACCGATTCATCGACCTCGCTCCAGAGACCGGGTCTGCCGTCTTGAAAACGAGGAGTGAAGGCATGCCTTGGCGTGGCCAGAAAGGCGTCCTTGATTTCGGATTTGAGCGATTCTCCCTCCATCAGGGCTTCCGCGTTTTCGATGAGAAGCGCTTGCCGGCTGCGGATCTCTTTGGCGAGCGAGTTCGATAGGCCTCCAGTCACTCAATCGACTCTGGCGTCGAATGGGCGAATATCAATAGGCGAGTTCAAAACCAACTAGGGGACGGAAAAGCTCATTCCGTCTTTGGTAGGTTTTATTTAGGCTGTTCGCGATGAGCCGATCCCAGATCCGGGTATGGGATTTTAGATTTGTGGTGTCTCCCCCTACGCTGCTAAAGTATCTCCATGTCTGGTATCAACGACTCCGATTGGGAGTGGTCGGGATTTCGGGAAAAGTGTCGCCGCATTATATTCCTCTCTAACCGCCCGTCCGAAAAGCTCTTCGATGTCCTGTTGATTGGGGCGATCGTCTCCAGCCTCATCTTAGTTATGCTGGAAAGCGTTGAGTCGCTGAGACTCCAATGGGGTGGACTGCTTTACGGATTGGAATGGCTGTTCACAATCGTATTCACGATTGAGTATGCCATTCGTCTCTATGTGGCCAGGAGTGCTCTCCGATATGCCCGCAGCTTCTTTGGGATTGTCGATCTACTTTCGATTTTGCCGACTTATCTGGATCTCTTGCTCCCAGGGGCCCACTACTTGATGACGCTTCGCGTTTTGCGGGTCTTGAGAATTTTCCGCGTTCTAAAAATGGCGCAGTTTATTGGCGAAGCTAATCAGCTAGCGCAAGCCATACGAGAATCGGCCCGCAAAATCGCGGTATTCATTTTCGCTGTGGTCACTCTGGTTTGCATTCTTGGGTCAATGATGTATTTAATCGAAGGCCCGGAAAATGGATACACAAGCATCCCCAAAAGCGTTTACTGGGCGATTGTCACGTTAACCACCGTGGGTTACGGCGATATATCGCCGCAGACAACTTTGGGTCAGCTATTCGCCTCGGTGATCATGATTACAGGATACGGGATTATCGCAGTTCCGACGGGTATCGTGACGGCGGAGATCACTCGCGTTTCACGAAACTTCGAACGGGGCCGCCATTGCCTATCCTGCGGAGCAAAAGACCACGGTACGGATGCTGGCTTTTGCTGGAAATGCGGCAAGGGTTTGCCAGAAAACCACGAACCGAAGGAGACGAGTATTAAGGCGTACCAAATTGAGTAAGGATCAGCGCGTTGCCCTACGTTTGCAGTACTCATGGGTACGTATTAATACTCAAATTGTTTGCTTATCGGAAAGTTGACTAGATCCGAGTACCCCCATGCTCTTCAGATTGGTTATTGGGGGCCGTCTTCAGGAAAGCCCATGGCGGTTTCGAACCTCTTTGATCAGTTTAGTGTGTTAGATACGAAATGGAGTTTTTAATTGGGAATAGTAGCGATTCTAGGACGCAATCCGGGCGTCCGCGTAAGATATCTGAAGAGGATTTCCGTTTGCGTCGAAGTAATGGAACGAGACCTGCATGGCTACTACGCTCGTTACCGCGAACTCTTCAAGAGCGTCTTTCTGATCCCCGATGCCGTTATGAGCTTGGCGCTGCCGGATGGCAAAACCTTGCGGATTCTCATGGACGCGGGCCGTATCGTTGAGGTTCTTTGAGAAAATTCGTTTTGCGGGTGCACGCTGGAAGGCACTGAAGCTTTCATCATCAAAAACGCCGTTGATGATGAGCGCTTTCGCGACAATCCGATGGTGCGAGACACAATGCATGTCCGGTTTTATGCAGGTTTGCATCTAGTTGGTTCGACGGGCAAACCCTTCGGTACTATTTGTATGATGGACACCATTCCTCGGAATCTTGAGGAATTGCGTATTGCCATGATGGAAGATATGGCCAGGCAAGTGGTAGCTCAGGTTGAGGCGGAGGTGCGAATTGAGTATCTCTCGGAAACGATCGCTGCTCAAATCAGCGAAACGCTATCGCCCCAAAGCGGATCCCGCGTGGATCTAACCGAAGATTTTGAAGAATAGGCCGAGGGCCCCGATGATGTGGCGTCAATTGTCACGCCGCTCAGTTTCGAGATCGATAAGATCCTCGATCTCTTTTCTAAGCCGGCCAGTGCCAATGGGGTGAAATGGTATCATCGGTTCCGGATGATCTAGTGATTCACTTTGATAGAGACCTTCTTTTCATGGTATTGAGAAAAGCCATTTTTAATGGCGTCAAGTACTGTATCTTCGGAGGAACCGTGAAAGTCGACGCTTGGAGATCGTCCCATCTTGTAGTGGTTTCCGTTTACGATTCGGGTGCTGGCATGGAGCCTGAGCGAGTCGAACGGACTTTGTCAGGAGGTGGCGAGGATGAGCCGATCGATGAATTGTCCTTTTGCAAGAACCGTCTCGAGGACAAGCAGGCTCAGATGGATATCCTCTCTGAGAAGGGTATGGGCACGACGATTACCCTGACGTTTCCCATTCAAGGAGGTTCATTTATCGGCACTATTTGGGGTCTGCTCGATTCTAGGCTCACTTGGCCGCTGGGCGATCGCTCTCCCTCGTTAAAGTTACGCAAGTTTGCTACAGCGATTCGCATGCGCAGTCGCTGGATAGAGCTCCATCTTTCTGCATCGGTTTCTCGGGTGGAACTAGACCTCCGGGCGGGTTTTTATGAGCCGATCCTCCCTATCTTCGCGAGTTTCCCGTGGTTCGCCCCGAGGATCTTGACACTTCTTGCTAGGCGGACCAGATGCGAAGCGCTTTCAAGAGAAAGGCTTCCAAAGCGGTCTCTGGCCTAAGGTTCAAGCGGAGAAGGCGGCTGGCTTTTTCCAGTTCTTGGATCGATTTTACCATTTTGCTCGCCGCTTCGGGTTGGCTTGCGAGCCTCTCTCGCGTAAAGTGCTCGGTCGCTTGTTCAATTGCCGATAGGAATTCTTGCCGCAGAGATATGCTGATTCGCGATTCCATGGCGATACGTTCGTCGTCATCCAAATCTTCCGGCAACTGCTTGGCTTGCTCTTTCCAGGTCTCTTTGGTTATGGCTTCGATTATGTGGCGGAATCTCTCGATGAGACCGTAGATGCCCATAACGTAATGAGGGATGGCTGCTTTCCCTGAAGGCTGCTTGTCCAGCATATCGCCAAGAAGCGAATGGTAGTCGGCGAGCCATGCGAGAGCTCGGGAGTCTTCGATCTCCGCGGATCCTGTAGGTAGCCGGAAGAGCTGGCACCGGCTGCGTATGGTGGCCAGCAGCGAGTGCGGTCGGGTCGTCAGCAGGAAGATATTGGTATTCAGTGGAGGTTCTTCCAAGGTCTTCAAGAAGGCGTTGGCAGCGCTGGGATTGAAGCGGTCGGCCTCATGAACTAAGGCGATTTTCCTGTCCGCCTTTTGCGGGGAGTGTTGAATATTCCTAATAAGCTCACGCGTATCATCCACCGAAATGATTCGGGACTTTTTGGAGGGGCGCAGGGCAAAGACATCAGGATGCCAAGCTAGCCCCTCCTCGGTGAGCGGACTATCGACGAGTTTGCTGGCCAATTCATTGGCGAATGACTCTACGCTTTTGAGATTCTGGCCGTAGATCAGCATCGCGTGCGCGAGACGATTTTCCTGAATCGCTCGATCGACGAGGGCGGAGGGCGATTGCTGGCTGATGCCTTCAGTCACGTTCTGAGGAGGCGGGGCTTTGATGAAATTCCTTAGAGGTGGTCCAGAGCCGTCTTGAGAATGTCTTCTTGATTGTCTTTCAATGCACGGGTGCCATCGACGACGTGAAACCTCTCTGGCAGGGAGCGGGCCAGAAGCAGGTAGCCCTCCCGCACCTTTTTGTAGAAATCGACATTTTCCTGTTCCATTCGATCGGGAAGATCGGATACGCGGCGTTTTACTCGGGCGATCGACTCTTCGGCAGGAACGTCCAGAATAAAGGTTAAGTTAGGGGTTATGCCCGCGATCGCGAACTGATTGATATAGCTGACGGGATCCGAGGATATGCTGCGGGCCGCCCCTTGGTAGACGGTGGTGGAATCGAGGAAACGGTCGCAGAGGATGATTTTGCCCTCCTCGAGACCAGGGACCACGAGTTCGCGCACCAGTTGGGCCCGGGCGGCGGCGAACAGAAGCAGTTCGGTTTCTGGCGCCATGGCGTTGCCCGCGGAATTGTGGATGAGCAGGTGCCGAATCTCTTCGCCTATCTCCGTTCCTCCTGGCTCGCGGGTAACCACGACTTCGTGCCCCATGCCTTCCAGTTCGTCGGCCAGCAATTCGATGTGGGTCGATTTGCCGCTGCCTTCCGAACCTTCGAAAGTGAATAGTTTGCCGGTTATGGCGTCTGCTTGCGTCATTTCAAAATCCTTACCAGTTTCTCAAGAAACTATCGATATCGCTAAGTGACGGACTGTTCGCCGTTCGCACGTAGTAGCCAGAAACGGAAACGCCTACCGTTAGACAGGCTTCAGGCGAAAGTCCGAGAAGTTGTCCGGTCGTGAATCCGGCATTGAAGTGATCGCCAGCCCCGGTGGTGATTTTCGGGTTCTCCACATAGGGACCATCGACTAGCCACTCGCCAGTCTTGGTAGCGCAGGCCGCACAGTGGGTCGGATGAACCACTACCGTGCTGACGTTTAGCTCAGACCGAATCTTCTTGGCTAGGCGTTTCAGCGATTCGTTGTCCTCGCCCGTCTCTCCGAGGTTGAAGGCCTCGCTTACTTGCTGTCCCTCTTTCAAATTCAGGCCGAGCGTAACATTGCCGAAATTCTGGAACTTGGCAATGGAGTGGAGGGCTTCGATCAGCTCGCTTTGAGCCCGTTTCTCGGGATCGGCCAGGTCGAAGAAGAAAATCCGCCCTCCGTCCATGGGGGGAAGGCTGGGAAGCATGCGATTCGTGAGAGCCTGGTAGATCGCATTCATGTGGGGGATCATTGTCCAGTTAACCAGGGAAATCAGGTTGGACTTGGCGAGTAGGTCCATAAAGGCGCCTTCCCCCATTGTTTCCAGAATGGACTCGTAAGTCATATTCTCGAGCGTGTTGGTGATCCCCATCATGATCTTTCCGTCGTTGAACTCCAACGCGTTGGTAAATCCGGGATCGGAGACGCAAACGGCGTGGGTCTTTTTCGCGAAATCCTGGAAGACGGGGTGGACTGCGCTCTTCCCCAGAGCGCCGACATAAGTTACGGGCAAGCCAGTTGCGTACAGGGCGTTGGCCATGATAGGGCCATTGCCGCCGAGCTTTTCCATCTTGGGATACATTTCGATGTTGGCGCTTTTACCGGCGGCGGCCAGGATCCGATTCCCGAAGTCCTCGATTGTTTCGATGCGGGAGAAATCATCGCCGATACCATGCCGCTTGGCGACTAGATGGATAATGGTGTCTACGAAGCCATCCAAGCCTACCATGGCGTGTTTACCGGATTGGTTGCCGCGTTTGTCCTGCAGTTCTTTTAAGGCGCGTTCTATGTATTCCATGAATCAGTCTTGTAATTGGGGATAGGGAAGGGAATTAGAGGAAGGTTTGATAGCAGATCAATCGTAATTCTGCCAGAAGCGAAACAAGTGTTAATTTTGCTCCCCCTGGGCTGAAATTTATTGAACCCCTGATTGGGTCCGGTTTCAAAGAATTGGGTCCGGACTTTTAGCCGGCCCATCTTCGCTAAAACGCCAATCCAAATGGACGCATACTCAGTTATCGTCGCCGCGGGCGGCCCAAACGTTTTCACCTATTTCAGTCAAAGCAACCCAGCCGGGAAGGCCATCATCTTTGCCTTGGCCTTCTTCAGCGTTTGCGCCTGGGCGGTAATGCTTGGAAAGTATTGGGAATTGAAACGTTTGCGGCTGTTTAACCTAGGCTTTGAGCAGTCGCTCCATCGTTTGAACTCGATACTCAATGCGCCCGCGACTTTCAAGGCTCCCAAGAGAGTGCCTTACGCCGCCTTGTACATGGACGCTATTGAGGCCTACCATCGAATCGAGCCCAAAGCCGGCGAAAGCATCGAACAGCTTCGGGCCGCGCGGGTGGAGCATGTGCAGAATGCCCTGCAGCGAGCCTTAGCCAACAAGGCGCTGGGCTACGAGTCCAGTATGATATTCTTGGCTACGATTGTATCGGGAGCGCCGTTCTTCGGCCTTCTCGGAACCGTATGGGGGGTGATGGATGCCTTTGGAGCCGTCGGTCTGCAAGCGACAGCCACCCTGCAAAATTTGGCCCCGGGCGTTTCCGGCGCTTTGCTGACGACTGTGGCGGGATTGTGCGTGGCTATTCCGTCGGTTTTCGGTTACAACTATCTGCTATCTCGTACCAAAGTTTTGGTTACGGAACTAGAGAATTTCGCGAGCGCGCTGGCGGATATGATCGAGCTGGAGAGCCGCTAGGGAATCGACATGCCGCATAGCTTCCACAGAAAGCGTACCCTCGAGGCCAATTCCGAGCTCAATGTCACCGCATTGATCGACTTGGGCTTCGCTTTGCTGATCATCTTCATGATCAGCACGCCTCTAATCGAGAAAGAGCAATTGATGGAAATCGATTTGCCCGTAGCCTCTAAAGCTCCGGCTACCGCGATTTCCAACACTGTAGACATTCTGGTGACGGATGAGGGCTATCAGATGGATGGTAATCCAGTAGGCCGGCTAGAGCTGGAAAATGAGCTTAACCGGTTCGGCAATATGGCTGATCCCCCAGTTCTGGCCATTCGGGCCAATGCGGATACGCCTTACCAGAATGTAGTGACGCTGCTAGATTTGTTGAAACAAAACCAATTGAAGCGGATCAACCTGATAACCCGACCTGAGGAGTAAGTTAGGCTTCTCGGCGGGCTGGCCATCAACTACCGTGTATTTCGATCTCAAAGGTCCTTTGATTTTTTCGGCGAGTCTCCATTTCGCCTTGATCGTATTGTTTATAATCAAGTCCATGCTCCAGCCGGAAAAGGAGCCGGAAGAGATCATTTTCGAGCTCTACTCGCCCCCGGCAGCCGCGCCCGCAGAAGTGAGCCCGCAAATTGAATACACGCCAGAGGAACTAGATCTGCCTACGCTCGATGACATTCCGGACCCGGAAATTCCTGAACTGCCGCCAGAGCCGGAACCGATACGCGAAGAAACCATCCCGATCGAATCGGAACCCGAGCCCGAGCCGGAGCCAGAACCAGAGCCAGTTCGGGAGGTCGTCAATTTCGATGATTTCCGGAAAACGAATCCCATCACCCGGCAGCGCGTGCCTGAGCGAAAGCCTCAACCGAGACGCAACAATGACCTGTCCCGCGAGGTGGATCGGCTTCGGGAGAACCTCAATCAGCTACCGAATCAGATCGCTTTGCCGCCATCGGCGGTAGAGTCGTTTAGTTCAGTCGACCAGAATCGGCTCAATTCTTATTTTGGCCAACTCGTGCAAGCCGTCCTCAATTCCATCGAAATCCATCCGCTGGGAGCCAATCCCTTGCAGACCAAGGTGCAGTTCAATCTAGGGCCAACCGGGGCTATCTCCAGCGTCCGCGTTCTAGCGTCCAGCGGCGATAGCGTTTATGACCAGAAAGTAGTTGAGGGTTTCAACCGCTTAGCCAGGTTCAAAGCCCCGCCCGGCTTCAGCAAAACCGAATCCCTCACGCTCACCATCAAGCAGCGGGACCGGTAGAGGAGTAGCCTGGGCATCTTGCCTGACAATTGAAAATCGGGCTCTATTCGACTGCTAAACGAAACGGGCTCGGTATAGAAATCACTTTAACCGCCAAGATCGCTAAGGTCGCAAAGGTATTGAATTCAATCACTTGGCGTTCCTTGCGACCTTTGCGGTTAGTGATCGCAGATGGTAAATACCCAGCTCCTCCAAAAATGTTCTGGCGAATTATCCCGGGCCCTTTTTGATGTTCAGGCAACTCGAATTCTTAAAACCCGTTTCTAACGATGAACAAATTAACTCGTCGCGACGCTCTCAAAAAAACCCTCAAGTCGGCTGCCGCCATTTCCGCTCCCATGATCCTGCCGGCTAGCGTGCTAGGCATCAGTCCAAAATACACCGCCCCCAATAGCCGCATCAACATGGGGCTAATCGGCCATGGCAAGATCATGAACGGCCACCGGAAGTACCACGCCGGCAGCAAGGAAGTGGAGGTTGTGGCCATTTGCGACGTCGATAAGCGCAAGCTGGATCCGGCCATGGCGGAAATCAAAGAGTTGCAGGGCCGAGACTGTGCCAAGTACGAGTATTACGAGGATGTGATGGCCCGTTCGGATGTGGATGCGGTCGTCGTGGGGACCCCGGACCATTGGCACGCCCAGATTTCCATCGAGGCCATGAAGAGCGGCAAAGACGTTTACGTGGAGAAGCCCATGACTCTGACTATAGAGGAAGGCAAAGTCATGCGCGATGTCGGTAGGCGTTACGGTAGCATCTTGCAGGTTGGCTCGCAGCAACGTTCCGAGCGAGCATTCCGCAAGGCCGCGGAACTGGTTCGCAATGGATATATTGGGAAAGTGCATACGATCTATGCTCGCCTCGGTCGCTTTCCGGATCCCACCCAGTATCCAGAGGAACCCATCCCGGCAGGATTTAACTATGATCGCTGGCTGGGGCCCGCTCCGTGGGAGCCCTACAATTTCGAGCGCATCAAAGGCGACTACGGAGGAGGCTGGCGTCGCTTCTGGGATTACGGCTCGCGCAAGAATGGCGACTGGGGGGCCCATCACTACGATATTATTCAATGGGCCCTGGGACGCGATCATACGGGTCCGGTCGAGTTTTTTCCTCCCAATTACGAAGGAGAGTCAGATCAGTATTACTTTTATGGGGACGGAACCAAGATCATTCGCAGAAGTTCCGGAAGCGGGCACATGATCCATTTCCATGGCAGCGATGGCGAAGTCATGGTGAGCCGCGGCGACAAGCTGGAAACGAATCCCGTTTCCTTGAAGAATGTGGTGTTCAAATCGAGCGATACCCGGCTCTACGAATCTTCAGATCACCGGGCCGATTGGCTCAATGGAATAAAAGCCCGCAAACAGCCCATCTGCCATGTCGAGATCGGCCATCGGACAGCGACTATTTGCCACTTGGCCGGCATCTCGGAGCGCTTGCAGCGTCCGGTCCGCTGGGATCCAGACAAGGAGACTATCGTGGGCGATAAGGAAGCCGCTAAGTGGATGAGCCGTCCCCGGCGAGCCCCCTATGGACTGCTGGGCTAAATAAACGATTTTTCATGTAGGGCCTTCGCTTGCGAAGGCCGCATCGGTTTAGCATCAAGGTATCGATCCGGAATGGCTCCAGTGACAGCTTTAAGAATCAAACTTAATAACTGCTTCCCCAGAAATTTGTTATGAAATCCCAATACAGAACTCTCTATTTAGCTGCTTCGCTAATCATTTGCCATGCCTCCCTAAACGCTGCCGAATACCAAGAGTCGGTAACGAATATTGCCGAGGCGTTTTCCAATAGCGATCCAGAAGCTCAATACACGGCTCGTCGGAATTTGGAAATACTGGTTTCTCAAGCAACAGCGCCGAATCAATCGCGGGGAGCAGCGAAAATCACAGAAGACCTCCTACATGCTCTGGCTAGCAATGATGTGCCGAGAGAGGCCAAGAAATACATACTGCGACAACTAGCCCGCGTGGGCACCTCCAAGGCGGTCAATCCCCTGGCGGATTTGATGTCGGGAAGCGATCAGCTTCTAGCGGAAGAGGCTCGCAAGGCTCTGGAGATTATCGAAGGGAGCAAGGCTCGGAACGCGCTTATCAAGGCGTATCCAACTTTAGGAGCCAAAGGGAAAAAGGATATTCTAAAGTCGCTAGCCCATCGAGGCGAGTCGGGATCAGTCGGTTTCATCGCCAAGGAACTGGAGAATGGATCCGATGATATTGCGGCTACGGCGGCTTGGAGCTTGGGTCAAGTTGGCGGTTCCCGATCTCTGCGTGTTTTGAGTTCCGTCTACTCGAAAGGCCCTGCTTCTAAAGTTGCGGCCGCCACTGAACAAGCCCTATTAGCCAATGATCAAGTTAGCAGCGATTCGCTCTATGCCATATATCGAGACGGCAGTAGTGTAGCCCAGCGTCGAGCTGCTTTGCGTCGCTTGGTCGATCGGCAGGATAGGGGAGTCGCGGAAGCGATAGCGACAGGACTGGCGAGCGATGATTCGGATTTGCGTCTCATCGCTATTGAGTCGGCCCTTTCCAGTGGAAATGGCGACTATCAGAGCATCGTCCTCGGCAAAGTGCCGGAAATGGAATACGAAGATCTACTAGCCGTTCTTGCGGGTCTGGTCCACGTCGACGCGGAGCGGGCGGAACGGATCGCTATTGAGGTTTTCGAAAATGGCGACGAAACGCTTCAGTTGCTGGCAGTCGACGTTCTGGGCCGAGCAGGATCGGCTGACTCGGTGGGAGCGCTGCTTCGAGCCTTTGATGAAGGAAGCCGGGCCGTTGAGATCAAGGCCTCGCTCGCCATCGCCCGAATTGACACGCCTGCCATGGACGCATGGATCCAAGCCATGCTAGACTCAGTCGTGGAAGAGGATGTTCTGCGAGGTCAAGAATTGCTCACCCATCGCAACGTTCCAGGGGGCAAGGATCGTCTCATGCGATTCGTCAAATCGGGCAACCCGGCCCAAGTAAGGGGCGCGTTGAGAACTTTTTCTATCATCGCCGATACCAAGGATCTGGATCTGCTTTTCGAGATATCGCGAGGCTCCTCGGAAGAAACCAAGCGTCTGATCGAATCGCTGCTGCAAAGATTGGGTCCGGTCTATGGATCGATAGCTCTCAAACGGAAGCTGGTCAATTTGGGCATCGTCGATTCATCCGAGGGCTGATACGAGCTTGTCGAAGATTTTCGCTTGCCATGCTATCGGATTGCTGGCGTCGTGTTCGTCTATTGTCTGAGGGGCCGTAGCTCAGTTGGAAGAGCGCCTGCATGGCATGCAGGAGGTCGTCGGTTCGATCCCGATCGGCTCCACCATTCTTGGCAAATAAGCGAACAGTCGACCATTAGGTTGGTCCACTATCCCGCCTTTCTCTTTTGGGCCTTCTTTTCTAGGTTGCGGAATTCTTCGAGTTCTTCGGCAGTAAGTTTTTTCAGACCGCGGGAGCGATTGGTGGCGATGTGCTTGCCGTCGCCGTCGAAGAGAAAGAGATCGATGTTGGCGTCGCCCGCTCGCAGTTCGGGAAAGGAGCATTCGAACTTCACCGGTTTGCCTACACCGGCCGCCAGGTCGCCGATAGGGGCTATGCGGACGAAGGAAACGCGATCCTCGTTGTCACCCATGGCCTCAATGCGAATGACGGCGGCGGCATAGGCATTTTCGACGGAGCGGTCGGGGACCAATGTACAACGCACGTAGATGCTATCGATAAGCTTATTCAAGCCTGACTTGATAAGCTCGGCTTCTTTTTGCTCTTTGGTGAGCTCGTCGAGCTCCATGTTGTCCATATCCTGTTGGGTGAGCGGCGGTCCGCTGCTTCGCCCGCCCAGGTTAGCGACCGCTTTCTCGAATTCATTCCCGGCCTCGAAGCGCATTTGTTCGGCGCTCATTTCGTTGATGATCATCATGGTCCGGAATTTCTCCGCATTGGAATCGAAGGAGTATTCCAAGTCTCGGATCTCCGCATAGTAAGGGCTAATCACCATGAGGGGACTCAGCGTGCAGTTCAGATTCTTGGCCGGCTTGAGGCTTCGCTTGTATCCATCGAGTGACAGCCGTTTTCCATCGAAAGACTCTAATGGATAAAATTGATTCTGAGCCTGGGCGCTGACCTTGCCGCTCATGAAGAGATAGAAGGCTCTTTCCTTAGGCGATTCGGAGTCTTGGGCTTGGCTCGGTAAGGCTATGGCGATAGCTGCTAAAGTAGACAGGCCATATCGGATTTTAGGATACAATATCATTCTAGATTAAAAGGTTTGCAACTCATTGGATGAAAATCGCGGGATAAACCCGCTCCTACGCATGGATAAATAGCGTATATAAAATATAAATACAACTAATTATTGTCTACGCTCTCTAGTTTTTCAGCGAAATATAGACGTTGAGGGAGGTAGCGATAAGCAGCCAAATAAAATAGGGCAGAATCAAAACCGTCTTTCCCTTTAGCTTGGGAAGCAGAGCGAAAAGGAAATAGGCGATCAGCGCAGTTAGCGCCAGTATGATGACGAGGGCCCAGTTAACTAGATGGTATTTGAAGAAGATGGGAGACCACGCGGCATTGAGAATCCACTGTATTGCGTAGAGGGCGGATAAACGCGTTCGGTTGGGGATCTTCTGCCAAGCGAAGGCCATGTAGACCGCGAAGCAGATCATGATAAAGGTCCATGTCGCGCCGAAAACCCAACCGGGAGGTGTCCAAGGCGCCTTGTTCAAGTCGGTGTACCATTGCGAGGTTGCGCCGCCATCGGAGTAGAAACCGCCGACGCCCAGAGCGGCAAAGTTGAGAACGAGAAATATTAGGATACGGATAGGCATGAGTTTGACTGGGATTATCGCGATGAATCAGAAATCTCGAACGTAAGCGCACCTCTCCTCGAGTGTCCGAATTCATCGATGGAGGTGACAACTAGACTGTGAATTCCCAGAGCAAAATCACCAGGAAGCTCAAACTCCCAGATATGGGAGGAGAATTCGGCTTCAAAGCCGCGGAAGGAGTCTGGAAAGGTGGCCACTGTTTTCTCTACGAACGGGTCTTTGCGAATCACATAGTTCATAGGAGCTGGGGGACCGCCATCGATTGATAGTTGCACGGAATCGCGAGGCCCGCCGTCGAAGAGATTAACGACGACTTTGGTCCCCGGTTGGAGCTGGCCCCGATGGATGCTGGAATCGCCGGTCTGGGACATTTCGGGATCCAGAACGATTCGCATGCCTTGAGCGGCGTCGCTACCAAAGGGGAAGGGGATGAATTCGGGGATGAGTGAAGGGCCTTCGAATTTTAGGAGATAGAAGCCGTTCGGATTGCCATCCGCCATCATGGCATCGGACACGCCACGTGTATCTCGGGGACCATTGTGCCAGCCCGCCCCTCGAGCTTCCGCGAGAGTATGGGCGATCCAGGGTTGACCATGCCAGCCGTGCTTGTGGCTAACCTCCACTTTCCAGCTGTTGCTGGTATCGTGTCCAGCGATGGCGTAAATGTTTTCGAACGGCTTGAGAAGTTCCAGCAGGCGGTTGAAGTTCTGCGTGCCGGGCCCGGTGATCTCCAATTCGCCATCGGTAGCCTCCGCCACGAGTGGAATGTGCGTGGCGATTAGAATCAAGTGGTCCTTGGGCACGCGGGCCAAGTCCTGCTCAAGCCAGCGAATCTGATCGTCGGAAATGTATCCCCGGTAAGGGCGTCCCTCGCGTTTTTCGCGAGCTTCAGCTCCAGCGTATTCGACGTTGTTCAGGGCCACAATGTGAACTTTCCCGTAGTTAAAAGAGTAGTACGTTGGCCCGAAATGTCTCTTGTAGGTTTCGTTGGCTAGATCCGCATTGGGAGAGGCGAAATTGACGTCGTGGTTGCCTGGCAAATTCCAATTATGTATGCCGATCAGAGCCATCATCTTCTTGTGCCGATCGTAAAGATCGAGATTGTCGAATACCACGTCTCCCATTGTAAGAGTGAACTCCGCTTCGTAGGGGTTGCCTAGCAATGTATTGACAAGGTCCTCGCGCAACATGTCTTGATCGATTTCCGTTTTCGCTTGGGTGTCCGCGAATCCGTGGGCGGTGAAGCGGTCTTCTTGGCGGGCGAGCGTGTGGAGAGGAAAGTCTATTGAGTTGGGAAGAGGCCCGGTCGGTTCGATGGTAGCGTATTTCCAGTCAATTCGCTCACCACTGGCAAACGAAGGGCTGCCTTCAGGATAGTGAAGATAAAAAAATTGCGGCAGTTGATTTTCGTCTACGGGTACCGTGTATCCAGAAGGTTGGGATATAGAGAGAATTTGCCCAGGCGCCAAAATGGTTTGATACTGTCCTGACGAATCGGTCAAAACGACATCGCAACCATTGCTGATGCTGACGTCAGGAATGCCAGGTTCGCTGGCATCGCGGACTCCGTTCTCGTTGCGGTCGTCGAAAACGATGCCGCTTATGGGTTCGGCATTTTTGAGGAGGTCATCGCATTGGGCACGCGAAGCCAAGGAAACTAGGAAGCCGGTAAGGCAACCGATCATCGGTTTAACATACGGAGCGCTGTGAATCATCTTTTATCGCCGCTTGGATTGATACTATCTGTAGGGTAAAGGCATACTAAATGCTGGGTTCAGCGGCCAGACTAATCCTAGGTAGTTGTTGTAAGCGAATGGATTTATCAACAGTGGCCTTTGGTCAAATCCGTTCCCGTCTTGGGAACGGGCGAGGATCCCGCGAGCGGGAGTAGGATTCGAGGCGGTGATGATCCTTATCCAGCAGGTGGGTGTATGCGTTAATCTAAGCTCGCCCGGAGGTCGAGCTCCACCTTGTTGCAAAGGATTCGTGGGTGGAACCCGACCTCCGGGCGGGTTTGGAGACGCTGAGGTTGCTGTTGGAACGAACTCGTATAGGTTGAGGCTTTTGGGGGATCAATTCATATTGCCGGTCCTAGGCCTTGCCCGTGAGGAGGAGCTCTAAACGCAACAGGACGCGCGCTTGATGGTAAAGGTTTGGAGCCGTTTCGATCTGATGGCTTCTCGGAGATCGAGGGCTACTATCACCTTCGGAGGATCGAGCGGATCCTCCCTACCTTGATACGTGGAGGGTTTCCTTACCAGCCTATGCCGTAGTCTTCGCCGTGGTTGCTGGCGGCTCCCCAGAAGGTGCCGTGCTCCAGGTCTCGGGCGATAGCGGTGATGGGGCCGGAGTTGCGGTCGACAAAGTCGAGGTGGTATCCCATGCGTTTTAGATCCTTGCGTACCCAAGAAGGCACTTCATTGGTTAGGGTGAGGCGACCCGGCTCGACCTGGTGGTCGCCGAAAGAGCTGCGCATTTGGTAGCTAGTTAGATTGGCGGCCTCCACGGCTTCCTGAACCGACATGCCGAATTCCACTACATTGAGAAAGAACTGCAGCAGGTTCTGTTCTTGGGTATCGCCGCCCTGAACGCTGAAGGCCATCCAAGGCTTGTCATTAACTAGGGCTAAGGTGGGGGTGAGGGTAACTCTTGGCTGTTTGCCGGGAGCGACTATATTGTAGGGATTCTCGCTGGGATCCAGCACGAAACTCTGCATGCGTTGACTCATGCCCATGCCTGTGTTGCCAGCAATACAAGCGGGTAGCCAGCCGCCGCTGGGAGTGATGGATATAAACCAGCCATCTTTGTCAGCCGCCTGAATGGAAGTCGTTCCCATAAAGAAGGGAGGCAAGTCGCTGTCGCCGGCAGCGAAGGCTGCCGCTCCGGAAAAGCGGGAATCCTGGGAAACCGTAGTCGTTTTATCGGGTTCTTGAGGAACGTTCGACCAGGTTTCCAAGATATCGAGGAAAGGGTTGCGGCCGCGTTGAAAATCATAGGGGTTTCCAGGCCGGATGTCGGGATTATTGTGATACGGATCGATCAGGGCTCGCCGTTTTTTCGCGTAGTTCTTGTTCAGCAAGCCGGAGAGGGGCTCCTCGGGCTCAACGTAGGGATCGCCGTAGTAGAAGTCACGATCCGCCATGGCCAGATTCAAGGCTTGGTAGAGATGGTGGATATAGCGGGAGCTGTTGTAACCCATGGGCCGAAGATCGAATCCCTCAAGGATGTTCAAAGTTTGCAGCAGGGAAGGTCCTTGGGTCCAGGTAGTGAGCTTGTAGACGTCGATTCCCTTGTAGTTGACGCTGACGGGCTCCTCGAGCTTTACGGTCCAATTGGCCAGATCGCTGGCGGTGATGAGACCGCCTTGCTCCTGGCATCCTCGGGCGTACTCAGCCCCGATGTCGCCTTTGTAGAAACGATCGAAAGCCGCCATGATAGCGGCCTTGCGATCCTTGCCTGCCTGGACCGCTGTTTGCTCGGTCTCGACGAGTTTCTGCAAGCTGGCGAGAAGATCGGGTTGTCTGAAGATTTCTCCGGGTTGCGGAGAGGGGTCCTTACGATCGGTATGGGGAAGAAAGAGAGCCTTCGAGTAAGGCCAGCGGTCAATTTTTTCCTGATTTCTTTGGATTCTGTTAACAAGTTGTTCCTCGATGGCGAAGCCCTCTGCCATCTGCATGGCCGGAGCGAGAACTTGCTCCAACGAGAGGGTGCCAAACTCGGCCAGCATGACCATTAGAGCACCAGGATTGCCGGGCGTGACGGCGGCTAGTGGACCTTCTCTTGGCGGGTATTTGAGCTCTTTTTGCAGAAAGAATTCGGGGGTCGCTCCGGTGGGAGCAACGCCAAGACCATTTACTCCGATGACTTTCCCGGTACCAGGGTCATAGATGAGAGCTTGTGTTTCCCCGCCCCAGCCGACGTCGTCGTGCATGGTGCAGACTACTGCCAGCATGGCGCAGGCGGCGTCTACGGCGTTCCCCCCTTGCTCGAACATTTTGGCCCCAGCCATGGCCCCCAGTGGCTTGCCTGTAATGGCCATCCAATGACGGGCGTGGAGTGGAGGTCGCTGGGTGTTGGCCCAGGATAGCGTGATAGAGAAAACGAGCATTAGAAGGGCGAAGCCGAAGGAAAGCCAGGTTATGGCGCGGAAATTTAGCGAAGTCATGGGGCGGATGGTTCTCGTGATTGGAGGCTCGTAGTCGATCGTGTGAGGAGATTAGCGAAACTTGCAGGCACTCCGAGTGCATTCTTTAGGTTTTCGAAATAGAGGTAGGAAGCATTCATTCAGTCTAGCTGCAAAAATCGCGGGATTAACCCGTTCCTACAGAGGATCCATCCGTCCACGGTCCCTTGCAAGACCCTCGAGAATTTCGTTTTTGTCGAATTGTCCAGCTAAGTTGGCATGCGATCTGCGGAGAAAGAATTCGAGCCTGCTAGGGGCTAAGAAATAACAAACTCAATGTTCAAAAACGAGCAAACTATGAAAAATATGATCAAGTTTATCACAGCATCTTTGATTGCTACTTTGGGACTTTCCGTGGTCCACGGGCAGATATCGGGAAATGTAGCCGTCCAGTCGGACTATGTTTGGCGGGGCTATTCTCAGAATCTCGAAGATCCCTCAATCCAGGGAGGCTTCGACTTTGAAGACGAATCTGGCTTCTACGCGGGGATCTGGGGCGCTAGTGTCGACTTTGGTGGTGCGGAAAGCACCGAAGGTGACATCTATTTGGGCTTTAGCAATGAAATCGATGGTGGCTTCGAGTATGACGTGGGGATCATTGAATACACTTATCACGGGGGATCTGGAGCTAGCGATTCCAACTTTACCGAATTCTACTTGGGCGGCAGTTACATGGGCTTTGGCCTAACCTACTCGTTTGGCGATGAGTTTGGCGACAATGTGGAGGCCAGCTACGGCTTTGAATACGAGGGACTTACGTTTTCTGCGGCCTACGGCGACTACGAAGATGCTTGGGCGTACTGGAAGGTCGGCGTCTCAGGAGAAATCGAAGGCATCGGTTGGGATGTATCCTTTTGGGATACCGATCTCGATGGCGATCCTATGGCGGACTCTCGCGTCGTCTTCACAATCTCTAAATCGCTCTAAATCCGATTCTTTATTGAAAAGGGTCTCAAGGCCGCGTTCGGGTTAGGGACGCGGCCTTTTTCTTTTTGTTCGAATTGGTGGCGGTTGATTGCGCACGTGCGTCAACTAAAGCTCGCCAGGAGGTCGAGCTCCACCTTTTCGCATTGGTTTCAAGGGTGGAGCTCGACGTCCAGTCGAGTTCATTTCCCGATTTTTGGGTTAAGTTGACGCCAATGCGCAGTGGCGGAAGAGCGGTGTCAAAAGTCCCCTCACTTCCGGCTAAGAGAGTGTATTCGCTCAACAACGCTCGTTCCGCGCTTGTCGCCTCTTCCGCCTTCACTGAATTGCTCCGAAACAAGACGAGGCGAATAGGTGTCTCGCCAGTCGCGCGCTGCGCTTTGACTAGACAACAAGCATGAACCGATCCGCGCGAAACCGACCTTCGCTTTTAGCTACATCCAAAATCTAGTCGGCTCGCCTTCTATTGACCAATCGCGGCCGCTAGTTTCCTCCGGCTCCTAGGATCGCTTTTACTCGGTAGAAGTAGGCATCGGCCTCGCTTGGAGGATCGTCTTGAAATGATGTGGCGTTCGGACCAAGATCGGCGATTTGCTGAAAGTCATTTAACCCGACGAGCGACCTTTCTACGATATAGGAGCTCTCATTGCTATAGATGTCGTTCCAAACTAGGCGCGTTTTTCCGGTAGGCAGTTCATAGATTGTCAAGCCGATCAGATCGCCGCTGCCGCTGGCTCCGCCGACGGTCTGGATGTTTAAATAGGTGACGGTCGCGTAGCCGATAGAGGCGTCGAGCAATCCGCTCTCCGTTTGGCGAGACCAGAAGCGCAGTACCAAAGTGTATTCGCTTGATGGCGACAAGTTATTCGCGGGTATGGTAGCTGATGTTGTTTCAGCGGGAACGTTTATCTCCGACCAAACCTGCCCTAAGCTTCCGGTAGCGAATACGTCCACCTGCGTGACGCCCTCAGGGGCGGCATTCCAGGAGATTGTTTGGTCGCCGTTGGCATCGAAAAGCAGCAACTCATCATAGTTTTGGAACCACGGGGCTTGCGGATAGGCATCGGGAGGCAATTCGAATGGGCCATAGCTGATATCGTTGCCGTTCTCGTTAACGAAGAAGCGAATGGGTCCAGCGGGGTATTCGGCATCGAGCGATTCTTTGGCTTGGAATTCTAGAGGAAGAGTGAAATTGATGTTTCCAATACTATTGAGATTCACAAAGAACTGAGAGCCCGTTTCTATACCGGCGTAGCTGATGGTGTTTGTTTGTCCGCCAACGAAAGCGAAGGGCCGGTATCCATCTTCAACGATTGTTGCGGGAGCCGTTTGCTGGTTGCGCTGGAATTTGTAGAATTGCAGCCGGGTATCGGCTGTGTAGGTGTAGAGATCGAAATTAGTTCGACTCATGTAGCCGATGATTGTGTCCGGCGATTCCAGCCCATCGGTTTCCTTAACAAAAAGGATATCGAATTCATATTGGCGTCCGGGGACTAGCGTGCCGCCGGGAATCTCATAGGCGTTTGTGGCCGCGGGAAGGATCCCGCCCCGAAGAGCCATGAGACGGGGTTTCCCGGCTGAGTATCGTCTGTCTGCACGAATGCCTGCTCTTTAATCGTGTAAATGAACTCGACCGCGTCCTGCGCGCCAGGGATGGCGATTAGACAGGCCAACAATGCGGGCAGGGTAGAAAACGTAAGTATGAGGTTTGGACAAGACTTGGGCAATCGGATTGCAAAGCTAATAGCTCGCGGGATTCGAGATAAGTTGAACAATGGTTTCCCTCAAGCAGGACATTTGTTAGATAACCATGAAAAAGGTATTTAGAGCTGCGATTCGTGGCTGGCTAGAGCTAGTTTGGTGCTTGAGCAGGAAATGGAGAAGATCTGGGCCCGACCGGTGGGAAACCCAGGAAGAATCAGGGGTCGAAGGTCACGTGGCGGTCATTAAAGTTTGGTATTTGGTAAAACCGATAATCGTTATGGTCGAAGCAGTTGAGGAAGTAGGGGCTTCGCATGGGCAGATTTGTATTCGCGAATCGACGCCTTGCCCATGCGTCGCGCGGCGATACGAAGAAAATGAGAGCGGTAACTGAAGTAGATATGGCGGCCAGGAGTCGGCTGATGGACGCGTTCAAAGGCAGTCTTGTCGCTGACGCGGCAGCCATGCCGGTCCATTGGTATTACGACACGGCTGCCTTGGATAGGGGTTTCCCGGATTTCGAACTCTTCAGTGCTCCGCTAAAACGACATCCTGATAGCATTCTCTGGAGATCGAAATATGTGGCGGCGAACACCGATGCGGATATTCTCCACGAACAGGCAGCCTATTGGGGAAAGCGAGAAATTCACTACCACCAATTTTTGCGAGCCGGGGAGAATACGCTCAATTTTAGACTAGCGACGGAACTTTATCGGCAAATTCGCCGAGACGGGGGCTACGATCGGGATCGCTGGTTGGAAACTTACGTTCGGCTCATGCGAACCCGAGGTTGGCATCACGACACCTATGTTGAAGAATACCACAGGGAGTTCTTCAAGCGCCGCGCTGCAGGGTTCCCGCTTCGGGATTGCGGTATTGAAGACATTCACATCGGCGGACTGGCGATGGTTCCCGCCTTACTGGCTGGAATTTGTAGTTTGGGTAGTATCGATCAGGAGGAGCTTGTCTCATTGGTCAAAACGCATGTGGGACTAACGCACAAGAGCTCCCAGGCGCTTGATGCCGCTGAAGCGTTGGCCCGAATTCTTACAGCTATTGCTTTGGGCGATCGTCTAGATTCAGCTCTTGGAAAATTTGCGGGGCCATGGGTTCAACGTTGGGGCTCGATCGAAAACCTAGGCGATGTCGACGATCGTATTGTGGTGGGGCGTTTTCTGACCTCAGCTTGCTATTTGCCTGACTCTTTGTCAGCTTCACTCTGGCTCTGTTCTAAATATCGATCCGACTTTGAAGCAGGCGTGCGGGCTAATTGTTTGTGTGGCGGGGATAATTGCCATCGGGGAGCCGTGGTGGGTTCGGTGCTGGGGGCTTTGAATGGGGTCCCTGATTCGCTTTTGGAACAACTCGTTGCCATCGAATTGATTGGTGAAGAGCATTCGGGCGAGGACCGGAGCCATCCGCATATGGAGCGCGAATAGGTTCAGCAGCCTAACGATGTTGTGAATTTCGCTCTTTTGGATTGTGATACGCAGCTTTTCGCGTGGGTGCTCCGTTTATTGGTTACAAAGACTTAGGGGCTTCCTTCAACGGTTAACGAATAAGGTTTGTCCGAATGTTGAGGGTTTTAGACACATACAAAATTGAATTATGAATATCATAGAAGCTATCGAAACACGCCGATCCGTTAAACACGACGATCCGGAGCACCGAATGCCGGAAGAAGATTTGGCGGAACTCATCCGACTACTGAAGTTAGCTCCATCTTCGTTTAACATGCAGAATTATCGTCTAGTCGTGGTCAAGGACGAGGCTTTGCGAAAGGAAATCAGAGTGGCGGCTTGGGACCAGGCTCAGGTAACCGATGCGTCGGCTCTCGTTATCATGTGCGCCGATCTTTCGGCCCATGAAGCGGATCCCTCGGTTTATTGGAGCCACGCCCCCAAAGAGGTTCAGGATATTTTGGGCACAATGATCAGGCCCTTCTACGAGGGTAAGGATCAATTGATTCGCGATGAGGGCATTCGGTCCTCGGCTTTGGCAGGGATGACTTTGATCTTGGCTTGTCGGGAGTTGGGTTACGAATCGTGCCCGATGGTGGGTTTTGATCCGGCGAAGGTCGCTGAATTGATTCGATTGCCAGAGGGAACGATTATCAGTTTCATGATATCCGTCGGCAAACAGACGAAACCGGCCTGGGACCGCGGCCCGAGGCTACCGGATGATCAAGTAGTTATCGAGGATCGGTTTCCAGCATAGTCGCTTGCGGGACGCGAGGGCGCTCCTCACACGCGAATGAAGATTCGTTTTCGATAGAGGGCGTACAGGAAAAGCCACTGGAGGAGAGCCAGGCCGCCCCAGAGAATGAATTGACGCGTTTCCTCGCTGGCGAAATGCTCGGACAGGCCTTTGAAAAAGAAGTCCCGAGAATCTTCGAAAGGAAAGTACCATTGGCAGGCGTAAATGGTGATGGCGTTCATGCCTATTGGCACGAAGAACCAGCCGAGCCACTTTAGTTTCCAGACATCGAGCACGGTGTAGAAGGTAGCTAATAGGAGGAGGGACCAGCCGGCCGACCAGAGGACGAATGATGGGGACCATAAGTCTTTAATGATCGGAAAGGCGAAGCTCCAGAGCCAGCCGATCAAGAGGCAGGCGAGTCCTGCTGCCGCCAGTTCGCCCCCGCAGCGAAGCTCGGGCTGCTGGTAGGATTTGATCCGTTGGCCTGCTAGTCCGCCTAGGAGTCCGAGCATGCCGCTCGAGAGAACGCGTATGGTCCCTTCTGGGTCATAGACAACTCGATACAAGTCGGTTGGTATGAAGTTGCGATCCAACCAGGCGGCCAAGTTGTTCTCCGGAGTGATCGCGTCGCCTTTGCTAGGATAGGGTAGGTAGAAGATGGCCAAGTGGTAGACAATTAGAACGGAGAAAAAGATTATGACCCGAGTTTTCCAGCTTTCGACATGCAGGGTGATGCTGGCTCCAATGAGGTAGCTCATGCCGATTAACCAAAGCACTTGATAAAGCCTTATGGCGTCCAGCTGGAATTTGAACAGGTTGAAACTGACGCCGATGAGAATGATGATAGCCGAGCGTCGAATAATACGTAATTGCAACTTAGATACGCCAACACCTTTAGCTTTCCGGGACAGCACGGAGTAGGGTACGGTGACTCCGGAAATGAAAACGAAAAGAGGAAAGATCAGATCGAAGAAGTGGAAGCCCTCCCATTCTACATGGGTGAATTGCTTCATCAGGGCGGCTACCCAGGCATCCGGGAAACCGAGCATGGCGAAAAAGGCGATAAACACGCCCGCTCCGCCAATGATCCAAAACATGTCGAAGCCTCTGAGGGCATCCAGAGACATCAGGCGTTGGGGCTTTTCCGATATATTTTCGTTATCCATACTGGGGGAAGGAAATACAGGGCGTTCGTCGCGGCTTTCGATTTTGCCCATCTTAAAGTATCGCGGGAAATCAGGCGCTAGCGGAATTCTGGCGAGTAAATAGGTGGACGCCTATGATGGCGAAAGCGCAGGCCGCGAGGGCGAGAAGGTTAGTAGGTCGATCTAATATGTGAAGTCCTAAACGGCAGTTCCAGACTTCTTTTTTGCCCGATCCCTGGGTGTTGGTCCTTAGTCGCAATGGGTATATCGGCGGTTTAGCGCTTAGAGTCGGGCCTCGATTTGCCGATATCCAATAAACTAAGGGAAGGCGAATTGAGGCCATTTTACTAAGAACTGCGGTTTTCTACCGTTTATCATTCCCGCCATGAATAGTTTATTAAGACCGATACGTTTGCTGGGGTCCGGCCTTTTCGCTCAATGGGCGTCTGTGGCGGCGGTGGCCGATCTGAATTTGGATTTTGAAGTCGATATACGGATCGGCAGGGCAGTGAAGGTGGCTCCTCTGAATGAAGCGGACTATAAAGGTCCTCCCCTGTGGGCTCCAGCCCATGGTCTAAGATCGAAGGCGGTGTACCATTATTATCCCGAATATCAGGTATACCAAGACACTTCCTCAGGGACCTGGTTTTACTATCGAGATGGGCAATGGCAGGCCGGGGTCAATCTACCGCTTTCCATTAACATCGGCTCCTCTTCGACGTTCGTTTCCCTATCGATGGAAACGGGGACTCCGTACGCTTATCATAAGCAAGTATTAAAGGCATATCCGAAGTCTCACGTGGCGGATGTCGCACCTCATGAATCAGCAGCCTCTCATCCAGGTATCGAAGCAGGCCGCAAGCACGGAAGCGTCCCTCCGGGATGGGCTAAAAAAGGGAAGGGGCGCTCAAAATAAATTTGAGCTAGGCCCGGGGTACTTTTTTGGAAAGCCAGTACCTATCGTTGATAGCGAAAATTGAAAGCCGCTACAATCCCGGTATTATCCGCTGAGCATTCTTGTAGTAGAATTTTTCCAACACCTCTTTGGTCAGGCCTAGTCCATGGGTTTCATAACCGTCGTAGTCTACCTGCCCCCCGGAAGTGAAGTAGTCCCAATCATCTCGATACCGTTTCCTAAGTCGCTCTTTAAACTGCTGGCTTTCTTCGGGCGTTTGAGGTGTGGAACGCCCCCCCCAGCTTTCGATTGTCAGGTCGGTTCCATACATAAGCCGATCCTGGTATTTGATGAAGAAGTCGCGCACTTTCTCAGAAGGCTGGCGCGTTAAGAAACGAACGCGGCCAGCCACGCCGGCATACATGTTGGGGTAGATTGCGAGGCGACTGTCTACCATGCCGACGTCGTGTGACATGCTGCCGAGATGAAAGGCGACGAAGGTCATTTCCGGATGTTTGGCGATGCGGGCATCCCGGGCGGCGATGATTCGCTCGTAGCTAGGGATATCCGCCTTGCCATAGAAGTGCCATTGCGGATTCGCGTGCTGGTATCGGTGAAGCGGATTGTCTTTCTCGAGTGGCCGCCAAGCGTGAATTGGCTCGGCGAGGTGCCCGAGCAGAGGCTTATTATTAGCCACGATGTGCTCGACGATTGGATCAAAGATGGGATCGTCCAAATGGATATGCTCTCCATGCGGATCCTTGGCTTCCAGTCCAATATCCTTCCAGACTTTGACCGCCAGGGCGCCGTCGGCAAAATTCTTGTCCAGGCCATTGATTACCTTTCCCACGTAGCCCGGTTCATTGATATTCCAGAGCGGGAAGGTGGAGGCCCAACTGAAGGTGTGAGGATGATCGTGAGCCAACTGTCGAGCATTTGCGTTCCTGTATTCAAAAACCTTTGGGTCCATCGCTCTCACGCTAACATTGAGAACCTTGATCAGATTGATTTCCTCCATTAGCTCGTGAAAGGCGGGAGTGTCCTCATAGATATGGACATGAATATCGATCTTGGGAAAGGTCTCGAAATGGATTTCTTCCGCGTGAGCGCTAACCAGAGCAAGGAGGGCTACTATGTGAATGGTTGTTTTCAATTTGTATCCGCAATTATTTGGCAATTATACTTTATCATGAACCCGGTCCCGGAATTAGTGAATTCGTTGGGTAGGCAATAAGGCTTACTATTCGCTACCAGGTTCGCTGCGACATAAAGGCGTCGAGCTCCGCCCGGGACATGGGCAATTGGTCCGGGTTTGCGTCGAGCCAGCGAAGAAAATGTTCCTTGATCGGGTCCGTCCATGCGTTATCCATTTGACCCGCATTGTAGGTGCCGTTCTTCAGCATCTCGTATCCAAAGGCGTCGCGCACGGCGATGAACTCGGCTGTCAAGATGACCTCCTCGGCCATATGAGCTGGTATGAAGAGCACTCCGGTGGGTTCAGAGATGACCAGGTCGCCTGGAAGCACAATGGCTTTGCCGACGCGGATCGGCGTATTCAGTCCCATTAATACGACTTCTTCCAGAAAGGTGGGATCGAAGTCCCGGACAAAGGCGTTAAATCCTTCAATTTCCGCCATGCCAGATCGGTCGCGAGCTGAACCATCAAAGATAACTCCGGTGCCTGTTTTGTTGTATATGGCCGTGGCCAAGCTATCGCCGATCAAGGTGCCTTGGGCGATCTTGCCGAAGCTATCTGCCACATAGACATCGCCTTTCTGAAGGGCTTGAATGGGCCAGCTGTTGTGGTTGCCGGATCGGCCTTGCGCATGCCCGCGCTCCATGATGCTCTTCAGGACATCCGGACGGCTAGGCATGTAATGGGCCGTCAAAGCCCGGCCGATGACTGGCACATCGTCGTGAATCATTTTCCAGTTTCCCTCGAATTGGTTTTTATAGCCGGCGTTATACAAAACGACCCAGGCCTCTTCGATCCCGATGTTGGCGGCGCGTTTGATCAGAGAGTCGGGAATACGAGGACGTCCATCTTCAAAGCGCTCTCCTTTCCATTCCGAGGTCAAGAAGATCATCTCTTCCCGCGAAATCGTCTGGGAGTAAGCGAGGCTCCCGGCCATGAGCCCAAGGAGCGATAAATAGGCGAATAGTCGTATCATGAATTTCGATTGTATTGGGATTAGAATCACAGAGAATTCCACTGTTCAGTGGAGGCGAAAATGCTTTTATTGTCCGGGTGAAGCACCGTTCTTATGTGGTCCATATTTAGCTCGATTCCCAAGCCTGGCCCTTCCGGTACCGGAGCAAATCCTCGCTTGGTCAGCGAGTGGCCACCCGTGGTCGTTACCATGTTGGCCCAGCGGGGATAAGCCTCTTCATCGGGATGAAATTCCAGGGCCCGGTGATTGTTCGTAGCAGCTGCGCTATGCACATTGGCCATAAAGGAAACCGGTGTACCCGCGTAGTGAAGCGCATGCTTAATGCCGTGGTCTTCCGCGTAGTCGCCAATCAACTTGGTTTCCAGAATACCACCAGCTGTGGCCAAATCTGGATGTACGTAATCCACTGCCTGGGCATCGCAGAGGGTTTTAAAGCTCTCGCGGGCAAACATGCTTTCTCCTGTAGCTATGGGGGTGTCGATGCGTTGGCGTAGAGCTTTCAGGTCTTCGGTTTGCGACCAGTTGATCGGCTCTTCGATCCAGGCCAGATTAACCTTCTCCAGGGCTTGAGCCTGCCGGGTCATGTTATCCAGATTGCGGCCGACAAAGTGATCGGCCGAGAGGGGAATGTCATCGCCCACGGCCTCGCGCACCATCTGCAAATAATCGGTTATCAGAGCGATGCCCTTATCCGTGAGCATGCCCTCTTTGTGCGGATTCTGAGTGTCAGGAATATCCTCCAAGAGGCTGAAGACCCGCAACATCTTGAGCCAAGTGAAGCCCTGCTCGACCCGGGCCAGCACCTTGGACCGGATCATGTCGTGGTCTTTGGCCGAAAAGGTATCTCCGTAGAGGCGGACTTCATCCCTGTATTTTCCACCGAGTAGTTGCCAAACCGGTACGCCATAGGCTTTGCCGGCCAAGTCCCATAGTGCCATGTCTACCGCGCTGACGCCGCCGCCCAACCGGTTGTGTCCCCCGAAGGGCTTCACCAAACGAAAGAGCTTCTCTACGTTGCAGGGGTTTTGTCCAAGCAAAAGGTGTTTCAACATGAGAGCGTGCTTCACCTCCCCTCCATCGCGCACCTCCCCATAGCCATAGATATCCTGATTGGTATCCAAGCGAATGATAGAGCATGCCCGCCCCATGTGCTCCACCGTGACATAGCGCATGTCGGTGATTTTGAGCTTCGAGGGACTGGAGGCGCGGTTCACCTGCGAGGAAGCCGCGGCGACGGCGTCTTCGATCGGCGCTCCCAGCATGCCGCCCAAAGCGACGCCTCCAAAGAGCGATTTCCTGATGAAAGAACGTCGATTTTCTTGAATCATGGATGCTTTCAATCACTTAGAGTTTCGTGGGGTCATCCGAGCGGATGGCTAGAATGATCGAATGCTCTTCGCCCTCTTTGTTGAGGCTATAGAATCCTGCCTCAGTGCCCGCGGCCCAGTAAAAAGCGTCACCGACTTGGCTGGGATGCCGCTCAACATTTCCGTAGGCGTCCAAACCGGCGACCATGTAGCCACTGCCTCGCAGCACGAAATAGACCTCCTCTTGAGAGGCGTGGCGATGCGGATTGTTGGTCCCATGCGGGGCGAAATCCATAATGAAGAGGCTCTTCATGTTTTGGGCGGAGGCGAGGCGATCCCGCGCACTCGAGGTGTCTCCCATCAGAAGCTTGTATTGAGTGGTGGGCCCGTGACTTCCGAGCACCTGCAACTCGACTTCGTCAGCATTGGCGATCTGCAGACCAGCTTTGGGCTCATAGTCGGCGTCCTTCATCAAGTGGTAGCCGATGAATAGCGCTTTGATGACCCGATCGGTCTCGTTGGCGATGCCATGCTTTACGCCGGCCGGCACGTAGAGAAAGTCGTTTTCGCGAAGGGCTTCCCTTTGACTGTCGTAAATCAAGGTTCCCTCTCCCTGGGTGACGTAGAGGACGTACTCCTCGTTGGGACGGCTAACGATGGCGCTGGCGCCACCTGGGCCGACGGTTAGCTCTCCCATTCGGCTGATGCCGTTAAGGTAGTGAGCGTCTTTATCGCCCTCTCCGAAAATCGGCTTGTAGGCAGTATTTGCCGCCCCGGCGGTGAGATCGGCTTCCGCGTACTTCAAGTTGGGAACGTAGCGGGAGAGATAAAGCTGTTGCTCGTGGGCCTTAATGATTGGGGTGGCTGCAGAAAGGGCGATCAATAGCGAAGCAAGCAGGAAGGGGTTTGGAAGGGGGGCGGTCATATGTCGGGCGAGATTCGGTTGGTTCAGGAGATGCGTTACATATAGCCTTCAAATGGTTTTCGGGTCGATAAGAAACTTTTGCGGACGGCCCACAGGGACGACCATTTACTACTGACAAAAGCAAGAGACCGTCTCGAATCTCCTCTAAGCCTACGTTTTCGGCGCTTTGTTACGCATCCCTGTAAAACCATCCGGCAGTTGAAACCAGTCATCCGGCCCATCCCTAGGCGCTTCACTCGAAGGGTTTAGCTATTCAGAATCAGGGATTCCCCTAAAGCCGATTGGAGGCGTTCTGTGGAGTTGACGGAATCGGCTAGTTCTTGACATCTTTTTGACAATCTAGCTTCCTTTTGTCGGTGGGCGATTGGGGCAGAGTGTTCTAACCAACCCATGAGCAGTTATTTATATGGTTTTACTCTAGCGGATGCTCCGCACGATTTGGACGGTATATCCGGCGTAGACCAGCGAGGTATCTTCATAATCACTTTTGGAGATGTCTCTGCCTTGGTCAGTAATTACGATTGCGGCCGTCTAGAGATAAGCGGGAAGGATATCATCGCTCATCAGCAGGTTATTCGGGCGCTCATGGAGCAATCGAGCATCATACCGCTGGAGTTCGGTTTGACACTCAAGGACTTGTGGGCTGTGGAGGAAGTCGTTCGAGTCAATCACGATCACTTGTTGCGCGAGTTGCAGCGCATTTACCGAAAGGTGGAAATGGAGTTGTCGCTTCGTTTTGCGGCAGGCGACTTGCTGGAGTACCTGCTGGAAAAGCATCCTTACCTGCGCCAAGAGATGTCCAAAGTCGTTGATGGCCGATTGATCTACGACTACGGCAGCCGAGCCCTCAGGAATCCGAAATTCGAAGAGATACTGAATAAAGAGAAGGCAATCCTAGCCGGGAAAGTGGAACCAATTGTCGGGCCTTGGTGCGCGGAAATCGCTCTAAGCTCGTTTGAGCATAAAGAAAAGGAAGTCGCTACTTTCAATTGCCTGGTAAACAGGGAGCGCCTAAAGGTATTCGAGAAGTCGATATACGATGCCGCTGAGCTTTATTGCGGCGAGCTGTTTTTCACTTTCAATGGTCCATGGGCGCCCCAGCACTTTTGCGATCTTAGCAAAATCTCCTACCAATAGGTGACTAACGAGCATGTGTGGGGCTTTTACAGCCCTTCGCTTGCGTCAGATCTATCGGACCTAGCTGTGTTAAACCTATCAAGGTGGAGCTCGACCTCCGGGCGAACTCAAGTCGAACCCAAAGTAAGAGCTAGGGCTCTATCTCGTCTCTAGCCTACTGCTCCCCTCTACTCGTACTCCCACTTGCTGATCCAGGGATCGTCTGTCGCTTGTTGGAAGGCTTTTAGCTTTTTCTTCATCGATTCCAGGACTTTCGAATACTCGGGATTGTCGGCCAGATTGACGCTTTCGTAGCGATTTTCCGCGACCCTATATAGTTCGAAGGCGGGGCGGTTGACGTAGGAGCCAACCTTCATGTATCCGTAAAGGGCTTCATCCCCTTTTTCCAGCTGCGCCTGCCAAGTGGAAGAAGCCCAGAGGTCGCTGGCGAATGGGTAGGGCAGGCCGGAAGCGATGTTCCAGATTAGCTTGTATTCGCCATCCCATACGGCTCGCATCGGATAGTACATGGTGATCTCGTGGAAAGTGTGGGAGGCGAACATGGTCTTGTGGTGCTCTCCATAGGGCTCGCTGAGAATGGGCATCCAAGACTCCCCGTGGTAGGCGACAAATGGCCGATGGCCTCGGTTGTCTCTGGCGACATAGTCTTTGCCTTCCCAGTATGCGTTGGCTTCTTGAAAGTCCTTGGGACGGTTTTTGCGTCGATCAAGAGCTTGGGCGAAATCGAGAAGCGATGGAGCGATATCGGCATGGCTGATCAGGGCATTCGATTCGATTCCGCGTTCCTTTTGATAGGGATCCCGAACGATGAAGGGAACGTGTAAGCCAGCTTCGAATACCGTGGTTTTCGCCCCGGCGAAGGCCATGCCATGATCGGCGGTGAAAACGACCATCGTCTTGTCGTACAAATCGGCTTCTTTGAGGATTTCGACCAGCCGTCCGATTCCTTGATCGACACGAGCGCAGCTCTGGTAGTAGTGGGCCAGCTCGCTCCGCGATTCAGGAGTGTCCGGCAAGTAGGGAGGGACCGGAACCTGAGCTGGATCGAAGAACACCTCCTCGATCCCTTCGTAGGAGCCTTTTTCGGGTTTGTTGCCGAACAGGTTGGGTTTGTGTCTTCCGGAAAATGTCTCGTCGCTTCCCCCGCCCCGGTGTGGATCCGAGGTGGCGAAGTAGAGAAAGAAAGGCTTATCCGACTTTTGGGTGATGAAGTCCTGGGCCACGTTAGCCATCTGCACGCCGTTGCGCGAGTTGCCGCTGAGATAAGTGTCGAAACGGTAGACCTCTTCGGGAGCGACGTGGTATTTGCCGATTTGAGCGGTGCGATAACCGGCCCTCGACAACGCTCTTGGCAGGGATAGGCTGATTACGTTGTGAAAGCTGGAGAATTTGTGGTAGGCGTGCTGGTGACCGAACTGTCCGTTGAAGTGGTTGTGCAGGCCGGACATGATTACCGATCGGCTGGCGGAGCAACTGGCAGTGGTCGCGTAGGCCCGGTGGAACAAGGTTCCGTCTGCGGCGAGCAAGTCGGCGGCCGGGGAATGGGCGACCGGATCGCCATAGCAGCCTAAAGTTGGACTTTGGTCGTCGGATACAATGAAAATGATGTTTCGCTCTGCTGCCTGAATTAATGAGGCGAAGCAGGCTAAAAGGGTTGGCAATAGAAGGCTCTTCATATCGATAGCCAGTATTGTGGGCAAGACGAGGATCAGTCGAGCGACAATTCACTAACGCCACCTTGAAAAAGGAATGAGAAATTGAAGTTAGGGATCGTTCGCCGAGTGAGCCCCGCCTTTGTGGACGCCTCCGATAGGGGTACCCACCATCGAATACTTCCAAGCTCGCTGTGTTGCTGACTTTGGCAGGTAGGACCGGCTCGGTCCTCCACAATCGGATCTCGGAGGACCGGGCCGATCCTACCTGCCTTCAGAAATGCCTCGAGAGCTTGCTCCGACGATGTTTATTAAATGAGCGAAATTTCCGCGCTAGTGGGTCTCTGCCTGCGATCCTTCCGTCTCGATAAACGAAGGATCCGGATCGGTTGGCCTAATCCATCTGGGAACCGGAGCCTCGCCCTTGAGATACCGTTCGTGGAAATTTTCCCAACGCTCCTCGAATATTGGGTAGGTGTCGAAAATGTCAGGGTTGTCGCCAACGAAACGCGGATCCCCTTGCTCGATCAATTCCGCTATCAGCTGATGGCGGAGTCCGTCCTTGATCTTAGAATACGACGGATCGTTGGCCAGGTTGCGCATGCAGTCTGGATCGGCCTGCAAATCGTAGAGTTCCTCTTCCGGCCGTTTGCCGAACGACAGGGTCCAGAAGTGGGCTTTTTCCGGATCGGTTCGCAGCTTAAGAATTTCCGTTTTGGTCGGACTGCCATCGCAATTCAAGTAGCCTGTTTCGGGGTTGCCGGCTGGCCAGCGCTGAGGCTTGAAGTTCTTCAAGTAAAGGTGGGATTCCGTAACGATTCCCCGGATGGGGTAGCCTACATTGCCAGGCCGCCCGACATCATGCTTCTCTTTGCCGATCAAAACGCGGTTTCGGTCGGGGTCGATTTCCCCTTCTTTCTCAGATTGAAAAAGGGGCATCAGGCTTTTGCCGGGTGTTGGGCTCAACCCGGATTCCTCCCAGTCGAGGTGGGCTGCCTCAATTATGGTGGGAGCAAGGTCGATGAAGCTTATAAAGTCTGCTACGATACGGCCGGGCTTGGCGATGCCATGGCCCCAGCGTATAGCCATGGGAAGATGGTTAGAGTGGTCTTAGCCTTGGCCTTTCACTCGTGGAAAGGGCATGCCGTTGTCCGAGAACGCGATGAGCAGAGTGTTTTCCAATTCGCCGCGTTGTACCAGCGTTTGGATCATCAATCCGAGTTGCCGGTCGAAGTGTTCGACTTCCAAAGCGTAGTCTAGCAGGTCGTGTCGGACGTTCTCCGTATCTGGCCAATACTGGGGTATTCGATCGATGTCATGGAGGGATTTGCCCCCTAGGCGGACGCCCGATCGGAAATTATAGCCGCGGTGGGGCTCTTTGCTTCCATACCAGAAGCACCAAGGTTGTTTACCGGCTGAATGGTCGAGGAACGCCTGGAAATTGGCTGCATAGTTGATATTGGATATCTCGGGTGTGGGAGGGTCAAGGAGGCGGTCGCTATATCCTTTGCCCAGCAGTTCGCGAGGACTGCCATCAATGTTGAAAGCGACTCCAGGAGCTCAGCCTTTGGCTGTGTAGCCGATTCGATACCCGACCTCCGCCAGGGCTTCGGGGTAGGTCTTAAACTTGGTGGGAAATACGCTTTGATGGTTGCCCGCGCCCTCCAGTTGCCAGGAGTTGCGGCCCGTTAGAAGGGCGGCTCGAGATGGAGCGCATTTCGCATTGGGTGTATATGTATTGGTGAACAGAATACCCTCCTTAGCGACCTTGTCGAAGTTCGGCGTCTTCACCCACTGGCAGCCGTAAGCGCCAGCGTGTCCGAATGACCAGTCGTCGGCGACGGCGATCAGAATATTGGGTTTAGCGGCGGTTTCCGGCATAAGGGCAATTGCTGTCCGGATCGTACCCAGGGGAGACTGGCCGGAGTCCAGAGAAAATTCTTTTCGGCGTAACCAATTGCGTTAAATTGGCCTATTTTTGGGCCGCGAAAGAAAAGGGTTATCGCGGCCATTGGCTCGAATTGACCCGAATCTATCTTCACGAGAGTAGGTGTGGCTTGCAATCGGGCGCAATCGATTACATGGGATCATCCTATGAGTTTTCAGCCAAGCGACGAGATTCTGGAGAAATATGCGGATGTGATGATCAATTTCGCTTTGAATGGAGGTGAAGGCATTCGCCCAGGTGAAGTTGTCCAATTAAGGGTACCAGAAGTGGCTAAGCCCTTGTTGGTGGCGTTGCGGCGAGCGGTTTTAAAAGCCGGAGGCCATCCGTTGATATTCTACACGCCAGATGATTTCTCACGAGAGTTCTATGAACTGGCCAGTGAAGAGCAGCTCAATTTCTTCCCGGAAAAGTATTTGAAGGGTCTGATCGACGAAATAGATCACTCGGTTGCCGTATTGGCGGAAACCGACAAGAAGGAGTTGGACGGCATCGATAGCTCCAAAATTATGGCCACTCAAAAGTCGCTCAAGCCCTACATGGACTGGCGTCGTGCCAAGGAGGGTGCAGGACGCTACACGTGGACGCTTTGCATGTATGGCACCAAAGCGATGGCGGATGAGGTCGGGCTGAGCGAGGAGGCCTATTGGGGCGAGATCGTCAAGGCCTGTTACTTAGACGAGACGGAACCCGCGTCCAAGTGGAAGGCTCTCTACAGCGACTTATACGAGATCAAGGATAAGCTAGATGCCCTTCCCATCGAGAAGCTGCATATCGAGGCGGCGGATACGGATTTATGGATCGCTATTGGGGGCAATAGGAAATGGCTCGGAGGTTCAGGCAGGAATATTCCCAGTTTCGAGCTCTTCATATCGCCTGATTGGCGGGGTACCGAGGGGCGCATACAGTTTACGGAGCCGCTTTACCGCTACGGGAATCTGATTAAGGATGTGTATCTGGAGTTCAAGGACGGACGGGTAGTGGCGTCGTCGGCCTCGGAAGGCGATTCCATCCTCAAAGAGATGATCGCGGTGGAGAACGCCGACAAAGTGGGCGAGTTTTCCCTGACCGATAGACGATTCTCGCGAATAACGAAGTTCATGGGCGAGACCCTTTACGACGAGAATGTCGGAGGCGAAAACGGAAATACGCACATTGCTGTGGGAGCGGCCTATCGGGATTCCTTCACGGGCGATCAGGCTTCGGTTAAGGAGGAAGAGTGGGATGCGATGGGTTACAACAACTCCGTTGTGCATACCGATATCGTGGCGACGTCTAATCGCGTGGTAACGGCAACGCTAAAGGACGGGAGCAGCCTAGTGATTTACCGCGACGGCGAGTTTCAGGTGTGAGCGTTGGCGTAACTTGAAAGGTCTTTGAGAGTAAAACGCGCTAGGGACGTTGCGTTCCACCTGTCTGTAAAAATAGCTTAGGTGGCGCGGGACGGTACGCGATGTCATGATTTTGGGTCGACTGATTGAACGCCCCCCGGAGGCCCCGTTCCACCTCATTCCACCAAAAAGCCCGACCTCAAATGGCCGGGCTCGTTAATTGCCTCTTCCTGGCGAGGCTCAGTCTACCACCGTTGCCTTGATGATCTTCTGTTCCTCGACTGGTTTGTCAGCTCCATCCGTGGCGACGCTTTCGATGGCTTGTACGATATCGTAGCCGGCTGTGACCTCGCCAAAAATCGTGTGCCGCATATTGAGCCAAGGCGTCTTGGTAGTTGTGATGAAAAATTGGCTGCCATTGGTGCCGGGTCCAGCGTTAGCCATTGCCAGGACACCCGTTTTGTCGAAGCGAAGATCGGTTGTACACTCGTCTTCAAAGGGTTTCCCCCAAATCGACTCGCCGCCTCGGCCGGTACCGGTGGGGTCGCCACACTGAACCATGAACTCAGGGATGACGCGATGGAAGATGATGCCATCGTAGTACCCGTTTTGCGCGTGAGTGGTAAAATTTTCGCACGCCTTGGGAGCGTAATCCGGGAAGAGCGTTAGTTCTATTGTTCCTTGGTTGGTTTCCAGTTTGACTTGGGTGCTACTCATGGGGGCTGGTTCTGGGGTCGGCTCTCAGCCTAGGCAAGGACAAAAGTTGGAGACGGCTTGAGGATTCGCCTCGTGGAATTTGGGAGTTGTCAAGGATAGCAAAGCCTCCTTCACTGCGCCCCCTATGGCTAAGGATTGGCTAGAAGGCGTCAAAGATGAGTACGATATCGTGGTAATCGGCAGCGGACTCGGCGGGTTGACCAGCGCCAACGTTTTGGCCAAATGCGGCCACTCGGTTCTGCTGCTAGAGCATCACTATCAGTTCGGAGGGCTAGCGACCTGGTTCAAGCGGCCGGGCCGGCACATTTTCGATATTTCCCTGCACGGGTTCCCCTACGGGATGGTCAAGTCCTGCCGCAAGTATTGGACGAGGGAAATCGCCGATTCCATTCACCAATTAAAGGATGTCCGGTTCATTAATCCACAATTCGATGTTTGGACAACTTTCGACAAGAAAGACTTTACGGACATCCTAGTCGAGAAATTTGGGGCGGCCCGCGAGCGGGTGGAAGCCTTTTATGCCCATCTCCGGCAAATGAATTTCTATGACGACGACCGTCGGAGCACGCGGGAATTGTTTGAGGAGTTCTTTCCTGGCCGGGATGACATTCACCGCTTGCTTTTGGAGCCAATTGCCTACGCCAATGGGTCTACTTTGGATGATCCTGCCATTACCTTCGGGATCGTTTTCTCCAACTTTATGAGCAAAGGCGTCTTCACATTCCAAGGAGGGACGGACGTGCTTATTGGAAAGATGGTGGAGGAGCTTAAAAGCAATGGAGTCGATTTGCGAAAGAACACCTTGGTCGAGCGTGTTTTGGTGGAAGATTACCTTTCTGACTCAGTGGTGAGTGGCGTGAGCGTAGCTAGCAGAGGCCGGAATGGAGAGTGGGGCTTGCGGCGGCGAATTCGCTGCAAAGCGATTGTTTCCAATGCTAGCGTTGTCACCACTGTGAAGAAGCTGGTGGGCGAGGAGCATTTCAGCAAGGCATTCGTCGAAGATTTGAATGCTGTACGAGTCAACACGAGTTCTTGTCAAGTCTACCTGGGCATCAAAGAGGGCGAATCCATACCCAACATTGGAGACCTGGTTTTTACCTCCGAGGCGAAGAAGTTTTCCAGTGACGAGCTGGTTGATTTCAAAACAACCAGCCGCACCTTCTCGGTTTACTACCCAGAAACTCGGCCGGGATCTGGACGTTACACAATCGTTGCGTCGTTGAACGGTAAATACGAGGATTGGTCGGGATTGACGGAGGAGGATTATCAGGCCCACAAAAAGCGGCTGATCGAGGAATCTATAGTCGCCTTGGAAAAGTATATTCCCGACGTGAGGAGCAAGATCGACTACGTGGACGCCGCCACTCCCCGGACGATAAACTATTACACGAGGCATCCAGGCGGGGCGTCCTTCGGCACTAAGTTCGAGGGATTGAAGCTTTCCATGGATTTGCCCGAGCAAATCAAGGGCATTTATCATGCGGGCTCTGTTGGAATCATCATGTCCGGCTGGCTGGGGACGATGAATTACGGCGTTATCGTGGCCAACAAAGTAGATAAGCAAGTAGTCGAGGATAAAAAAGCGCCTTGCCAAAACGAAGAAGCGAACGTCGCGTAAAGAGCGAGCAAATACAGTTTTAAGAATATGGCGACTGATGAAATTTTGCAAGCGATCCCGCATCGCCCTCCGTTTCTGTTCCTGGATGAGGTTGTCGAGCGTACGGAAAACTCTTTGACGGCCAAACGGCATGTGAGTGGAAGCGAACCCTTTTTCGAAGGGCACTATCCGGGTAATCCCATTATGCCAGGCGTTCTCATATCCGAGGCCGTTTTCCAGGCTGGAGCGGTGTTTCTGGCGGGTTTGCTAGAGGATGAGATGGAGGCCAACCCGAATCTCGTCCCAGTTTTGACGAAGATCTCGGACGCTCGGTTCAGAAATATCGTCAGGCCAGGAGACGATCTCGTCATTGCCGTAAACTTGAAAGAGAAGATGGGCCGCTTTATTTTCATGAATGGATCGGTGAAAAACGGGCGGGGCCAGAAAGTGATGACCGTCACCTTTAGCGTGGCTTTGTCGGATGGGTGAAAGCGAAGCCAGCTTATGAATTTTCTTGGCCTAGAGGGTAAAACGATACTGGTGATGGGCGTGGCCAATCGCAAGAGTGTGGCTTGGTTTGCGGCGAAGACCCTAGAGGAATTCGGGGCCAAAGTGCTTTACTCGGTCAGGTCGCCTGCTCGTAAAGAGTCCACTGCCAAGCTGCTGGCAGGGAAACCTGTCTACGTTTGCGACGTTGAACGGGCCGAAGAGATCAAGCAGTTGGCCAAAGACGTCTCCCGGGATCACGGGACGCTTGACGGTATCGTTCATTCTATCGCCTTCGCGAACTACAGTGAAGGTTTCCGGCCTTTTCACGAAACGAATCGAGAGGACTTTTTGCAAGCTATCGCCATATCCAGCTTTTCCTTGGTGGAGGTTTCCAAGGCATTTAAACCGCATTTGGCAGACCGAGCCTCGGTTGTGGCCATCAGTATTTCTTCGCTTACGATCACGGCAGAAAATTATGGATACATGTCGCCGATAAAGGCTGCTTTGGATTCGACCGTCCGCTACTTGGCGAAATCGTTTAGCAAGAACACGAATATCCGTTTCAACACGGTTAACCCGGGAACGCTGAAGACTAGCGCCTCTGCGGGCATTCCCGGTTATCTAGAAAGCTATCTATTCAGCGAAAAACTGACCTTCCGCAAGCAGGCCTTGAACACGCAAGAGGTAGCCAATGCGATAGCCTTCCTCATAAGCGACCGATCTAGTGGTATGAATGGAACGGGTATCGTATTAGACGCTGGAATGGGTATTAACTATTTCGACGAGGAAGTCGTGCGCCTGGCCATGAGAACGGAAGACAGAGGAGGAGGTAAGAAAGAGGTATGAACGGCTGGAAACGCATATCAAAGCTTGGTTCGACCTTGGATTCGGTAGAGGGCGATCTCCGAGCGACCGCTACCTTAATCTAAATTTCTTAGTCTCCGTTCCACTACATTGGCGTTTTTCCTTCCTAATTTAGACAGCGTGCGTATCCAATCTACAGTTATCGATTCCATTGCCTATGTTTCGCCGCCCTCTGTCTGGTCGAGCGAATACATCGAGCAGAAACTGGGCCCGCTTTACGAACGGCTTCGCTTGCCAGAGGGACGATTGGAATTGATGACAGGCATTCGGGAAAGGCGGTTTTGGGATCACGCGATTCGGCCGTCGGAAGCCAGCGCTGAGGCGGGCAAAGAAGCGTTGAAACGCAGCGGCATCCCTACAGAGGAAATCGAGGTGTGTATTCATTGTTCGGTTAGCCGGGACATGCTTGAACCCGCATCGGCTTCCTTTGCCCACCGTTTGATTGGATTGAGTCCCGAAACTCAGGTGTTCGATGTGTCGAATGCCTGTTTGGGCTTTTTGAACTCGTTGACGATTCTTTCGGCGATGATCGATGCAGGCCAAGTCCGATCGGGTCTTGTGGTTTCAGGGGAAAATGGCAGGCCCTTGCTTGAGCGAACCATCCAGCTTCTGCTGGACGGAGATTTCAATCGAAAGACGATAAAGCCGTATTTCGCCAATTTGACGATCGGGGCAGGTGCGGTCGCTGCCGTAGTCTGTCATGAATCCATGTCGCCAAAGGGGCACCGGCTTTGCGGTGGCGCCTATTTGGCCGACACGTCGAATAACGATCTTTGCCAGGGAGATTCCAATGCAGAAGGGTTGGGTTACGAGATGCAGACGGATTCAGAGCAAATGCTGCACGCAGGGGTGAACCTTGCCAAGCGAACCTGGGAATCTTTCAAGAGCGAATTGAGTTGGGCCAACGATTCGGTAGATCGGGTGGTCTGCCACCAGGTCGGCAGCGCCCACCAAAAACTCATCTTCGAGACGCTCTGTTTGGATACGGCTCGCGATTATTCTACCTTTGCTGAATACGGCAACACGGGTTCGGCTGCCTTGCCTTTAACCTTGGCTAAAGCCGCTGAGGAGGGATTTATCGAGAAGGGCCATAGGGTGGGGTTGCTAGGAATCGGTAGTGGCCTGAATTGCCTCATGTTAGGGGTCGAATGGTAAATACTCTCGATGTTGAGCGAAGCGATTAGTTTACCTGCCGGGATTTCCGCTCTTTATCCGTTCCAGCAAAATCGGATACGCTTATCCTGCGGCTATGAAATGAATTACGTCGACGAGGGGGAAGGGCATCCGGTTCTCATGATTCATGGAAATCCGACGTGGTCCTTTTTCTATCGCGAATTGATTAAGACTTTGCGTCCGGGCTTTCGCTGCATCGCCCCGGATCACATCGGTTGCGGATTGTCGGACAAGCCTAGGGGATCGTATCGCTTCAAGCTCGATCAACGGATTCGCGATCTTGAGGATCTTGTAGATCGCCTGGAGCTTGAACGGTTCGATTTAGTTGTGCATGATTGGGGTGGGGCGATTGGGATAGGAATGGCGTTGTCCCGACTAAAAAAGCTTCGTCGTCTCGCTATTCTCAATACGGCGGCATTTGTGGATTCTAGAATTCCTAGGAGAATATCTCTATGCGGGGCCCCTTTGCTGGGAAAGCTGATTGTGCAAGGATTCAATGGCTTCGCCCTGCCGGCGACGCGGATGGCTGTAACTCAAAGGCCGCTAGACAATGACGTGAAGGAAGGCTATCTTTTTCCCTACGATAGCTGGGCGAATCGGAGGGCTGTGTATGAGTTTGTCAAAGATATCCCGATGCACGTGTCTCACCCGAGTTTCAATCGATTGCTGGAAATCGAAAATGGGCTTCTGCAACTACGGGAAAAACCGGTAGCTCTTTTCTGGGGAGGCAAGGACTTTTGCTTTACCGATCATTTCATGGATCGCTGGAAGCGATTTCTGCCAGGAGCAACCGCGATTCGCTACGCGGATGCCGGTCACTACATTCTGGAAGACGAAAGCGAAAAAGTCTGCTCAGCCATCGAGGAATTCGTATCCTATGACGAGGATGGAATTCCGGACACAAAGCTGGTCTAGCGGATGATTCGTTTAAGGTAGGTTCGCTTATCGCTGACGGACCGCTCTAAATTTGTATGATTTCGGCCGGCCGTTTGAGGAAAAACGGCCCTACCTAGATATCCGCTCAGCTCTCACCAGTCTCAGCCTTCCCGTCCCTATAGTAAAGTTCAGTTAGGCTCCTTAGATAATCAGTCGTTCCGCCGTAGAGCTCTCGCAATTGTTCCGGCTGGTAGCGCCATTGCCAATTGCCGACGGCTTGGCCGGGAGAATTGAAACGGGCCTCGCTGTCTAGGCTCATGAGGTCTTGCAGAGGAATGATTGCCAATTTGGCGACCGATCTGTAGGCGGCTCTAATGAAATCCCAGCCGATGTTCTCCCCGCTCACGTCCAAGTAGCGGCGAACATGATCGCGAGTCTTTTCGTCCGCGCTGCGGTACCAGCCAATGCTCGTGTCATTGTCATGAGTACCAGGATACAATATGGTATTCGAGTGGATATTGTGCGGCAAGTAGAGATTGTCTCCCTCGCCGCCGAAGGCGAATTGCAGGATAGACATGCCGGGCAAGCCAGTGTCTTCACGGAGCGTTCTTACACTGTCTGTGAGCTCGCCAAGATCTTCGGCAATCAGTCGGCAGTCTGGGATCGCTTTTTTTACGCGCTTGAAAAACCCGATTCCCGGGCCGTCTACCCATTTTCCTTCACGAGCAGTTTCAGAACCGTAAGGTATTCTCCAATACGAAACGAAGCCGCGAAAGTGGTCGATGCGCACGACATCGTGCATCCGGAAGCTGGCTTTCAGCCGTTCGATCCACCAGGAATAGTTGTCGTCCTCGTGGGCCTGCCAATCGTAGAGCGGGTTGCCCCAGTATTGTCCATCGTCGGAAAAGTAGTCTGGCGGACATCCAGCTACGGCGATTGGGTCGGATGTTTTTCGATCGATTTGAAAGAGGCTTTGATTTTGCCAGGCGTCTGCGGAATCCAGAGCCACAAAAATGGGTATGTCTCCTATGATTTGAATCCCTTTGCCTGTCGCATGCTGGCGAACGCGCTCCCATTGGCCGAAGAAGAGGTATTGGTAAAACTTCTGGGCATCGATTTCCTTTGCCAGCTTTTTTCGCAATGGCGCTTTGAGAGCTTTGTCGTAGTTTCGATAGGTCGCGGGCCATTGGCGCCAGGCCGCCCCGTCAAAGTGGTTTTTCAGGGCTTGGAAATAGGCGTAGGATTCCAGCCAGGGTTTTTCCGTTACGCAGAATTTCTCGAAGTCTCCATATGGCAATTCTATGGTAGAATCGTTGACGCAAGTGTTGTAGATGGCTTCTAGAACGGGCCACTTAGCGTTGAACAGACCCCCGTAGTCGACGACCGATTTCGGCAGTATGGAGAGATCGTCGAGAATGGCTGGCTCCAACAATCCGAAATCACTGAGCGCCTTCAGGGAGATGAGGTAGGGATTGCCGGCGAAGGAGGAAAAGGATTGGTAGGGCGAGTCTCCAAATCCAGTAGGACCGAGCGGACAAACTTGCCAGTAATTGAATCCGGCGTCGGCAAGGAAGTCGATAAACTCCAGGCAATGGTCGTTGAGGGTGCCAATACCATAGTCACCCGGAAAAGCGGTCGGGTGAAGGAGAACTCCCGAAGCTCGATGGTCTAGCCAGTTGAAGATAGGTTTTTGCATTTTAGAATAGGTTGATGGTTCGTTCAGTCGAACTCTCGGAAATCGCCCAATTAGTCGAAAGGTAGGGCGGCTTATCCCTAACCAGCGGCATAGGGTCGAATATTTTCGATTGCCCGAGATTTGCTGCCCTATCTCCTCTTTTGAAGTTATTATTCGTTAAACAATCTTCCAAAAAGAGGAGATCAGGAAAACCGCAAGCTGTTCATGTTCTCGGCGGGTAAATTCACAAGTTCGAAACAACAGTCTCTACGCCATTGGAATCAGCAGAATAGGGCAAATCAGGAGATGGTCCACAATACATTCGCGCGCAGCCGAAAACCTCGGTCATTCCGTGCCGCTTTACGAGGTCCAGGGCTTCTAGGTTATTTTTAGGCGTATCCAGAAACAGGGGCTCTTTAGCTGCTTCGTTCGATACAGCTGCGAAGAGCGAATCCGAGATCTTCCCGCTGTCGGCGAACAGCGGGCCAATTTTGTAGGCATTAAGAAACTTACGGATGACGCCGTAACCCTTCAGTCCAGTTTCATCGTTGGCGGCAAAGCCCTTGCTGCTTTTGATGGGGAGCCACTTTCGGAGGAATAGGTCGCGGGCGAAGCCAAAGCAGTGACGATCATACTTCGAGATCAAATCGAATGGAACGGAAGAAAGTTCCACGATTCCCGGGTGGCCGACCGAGGCTTGGCCGACGCCCTCCATGCGTAGATTGCGATGGGAAAACTCGAATCCGCCGCGGGCATAGAATGGTCGCATATCGAAGACGCCGTCCATTCCGATAGCCGATCCGGCCCTCATTCGTGATTGGAGTCGTTCCTTTCTCCGATGCCAGAATCGTCTGCCAAATCCTTGTTCTCGCAGATCTTCGCGAACGATGAAGAACCCAACAAACCCAAAATCCGAATAGCTGACAATAGATCCGGTTGCGATGACATCTTTATCGCGTTCGACGCAAACAAACCCCTCGGGATCCGTCGCCCAAAAGACATCCGCGTCCTCTAACCCAGGGTTCCAGCCTTCCTTGGCCGCCCATTCGACTGCTAGGACAAACTCATCGCAAGTCGCTTGCCGAAACTTGTCCTGCGTGGGCTTTTAGCGACTCCGCTTCTGCATTCGCTCTTCGATTTCCTCGGCTTCGATGGGGATGTCGGCCATGAGGTCGACGGGGCCGTCTTTGGTGACGAGGACGTTGTTCTCGAGGCGGATGCCGAAGCCTTCTTCGGGGATGTAGATGCCAGGCTCCACGGTGAGGATCCAGCCTTCGTCGAATCGGGGCTCGGCGGTATGGACGTCGTGCACATCGAGGCCCAGCGGGTGGCCGAGGCCGTGCATATAGTATTTGCGGCAGGCTCGTTTTTCGGGAGTTTCCCGCTTGATGGCCGCTTTGGTGATGAGCCCGAGCTTTAGAAGCTCTTCGTTCATGAGAAGCTCGGACTCCTTTTGCCAGTCGCTGTGCCGCGTGCCGACGGTACAGTATTCGATCATTTGTTGCAACACTCTCAATACGGCTTTGTAAACCTGTTTCTGTCGACGGGTGAATTTGCCTGAGACGGGGATCGTTCGGGTCATGTCGGCATTGTAATTCGCGTAGCAGGCTCCGACATCCATCAAAAGCACATCGCCTTTGCGACAGGTCTTCTTGTTCTCGATGTAGTGGAGAACGCAGGAGTCCTCTCCGGAGGCTACGATAGGATTGTAGGCGAATCGGCAACGCTTGCGGGTGAATTCATGGGCGTACTCGGCCTCGACTTCGTACTCCTTGATTCCCGGTCGCGTCTTGTCGAGAACTCGGATAAAGGCATCGCGGGTAACATTGCAGGCGGCTTTTATGAGATCCACCTCTTGCTTGGATTTCACTTGCCGCAGACGATGAAGGATGGGGGCGAGGCGTTTGTAATTGTGCAGCGGGTACGCCTTTTGCATCTCCTTGATAAAGCGGGCATCTCTGGATTGGACATCGATCACCGCTCCGGGGTGTTCGTTGGTATTCAAGTAAATGTTCTCAGATTCGCAGACGACTCGCCGAAGGATCGAAGGCAATTCGGACAGCCAGCGAATCTCTTGGACCCCGGAAATTTTGGTGGCGGTTTCTTTGGAATGCTTCTCGCCCTCCCAGATTTTCAAATGAGGGTTGGGTTCGCGAAGGAAAAGGATTTCCCGCATGGATTCCTTGCTGGCATCAGGGGCGATCATAAGAACGCTTTCCTCCTGCTCGATGCCGCTCAGGTAGAACAAGTCCGAATTCGGGTGCATAAGCTTGACGGCATCGGCATTGGCCGGGGGGAGGTCGTTGGCATTGAGGAAGGCGACCGAGTTGGGCTTGAGCTCGGAACGGAGCCGCTCACGATTCTTCTTGAAAAGGGTGTTGCGGATTGGTCTATGGTTCATAAGTGAAAAACGGGTTCTAAACTAGGAGTTCGCGGGTCTAGCATAAGCGGGAAGCTACATAAAGACCAATTTGCGGTTGATCTGGATATAGTAGTGATTTTCCAATCACGAGGTTGGAACCTCTAGAGGGAGAGGTTTTATTTTGTGAAAAGTGCCCTGTCGGGCAAATCTGCTCCCGCAACTCGAGTTCGGACAAGGATCCCCTTAACGGGACGAGGATTCGGATTCATTTGCATTGGGCCTATCCTTACCGAGCCCATTTTCTACGGCATGTGGCATTGGTCCAGGCCTCAAGCATTCGCGGTTCTTTGTTGGCCGAAGGAGTGGTCCCGCCAGGCGTGGACCGCGAGCTAGGGTTGATTCGTAATCATCGCGAGATAAACCGGCTCCTACATTCGACAAAATGGCAGGGTGACACCTGTGCGCGATAACACACGAACGTTGTTTTAGATCGATCACCTTTCCCTGTTTGTCAATTGTTACAGGAAAAGAGATCGCCAAATCGGTTTGGTTGGTCCAACCTGTTTACCAGCATCATGATGAGACAAAACGTATTCGCTATCTGGACTATCCTTGGCACGCTGGTGAGCGTCTTCGGTCACGAGATTGATGGCATGCGGCACTGGGAAATTGCCAGCCCGGATCCGGATCGAATTGTGCTCACATGGTCGGGTAATCCCGCCCGCACTCAGGCGGTGTCTTGGCGAACGGACGACTCTGCGGGCGTTGGCTACGCAGAGATCGCCTTGGCCGATCCGTCCTCACGATTCGATCTGAAGGCCAAGCGATTCCAAGCCGCCACGCAGTCACTGGACATTGGCCAGCACGACCAAAACGTATCGGCGGTGACCCATTTTCACAGCGTCGTTTTCAAGGGACTGACTCCGGACACGCTGTACGCTTATCGGGTGGGAGATGGTGGCGAACGTTGGAGCGAATGGCTCCAGTTCCGCACCGCTTCTACGGAAAAAGAACCGGTAGAGTTTCTTTATTTCGGCGATGCCCAGAATGCCGTCCTATCCCATTGGTCTCGCATCATGCGGGCGGCTTTCCAGAAAGCGCCCAACGCGGACTTCTCTATTCATGCCGGCGACCTCATCAATCGAGCTCACCGCGATCAGGAATGGGCCGAGTGGTTCAAGGCGGGAGGCTGGATTCATGGGATGGTTCCCAGCATTGTGGTGCCGGGTAATCATGAATACGACGAGCTGACGGACGCGGAGCAGGAGAAGCGGCTCTCGCTTCAGTGGGGACCGCAATTCGAATTACCCCGCTACAAAGATCTGCCCGATTCGCTGGAAGAGACTGTTTATTATATCGACTATCAAGGCGTACGGATCGTGGCTATGAATTCCAACCGGGAAATCGAGGCCCAGACGACATGGCTGGAGAAGGTTCTCTCCAGAAATCCGAATCGCTGGACCGTGCTCACCTTCCACCATCCCATTTTCTCCTCGGGGGATGGGCGCGATAATTCCCGCAATCGGGACTCGTGGAAGCCGATAATCGAGAAATACGATGTCGATCTGGTTTTGCAGGGGCACGATCATACTTATGCTCGCGGGCACGCGCCGATCCGAATGATGGATACGGATAGAGATTCAGAGATTGGACCGGTGTACGTGAATTCGGTCAGCGGCCCGAAGATGTATGAATTCATGGAAGGCGGCTGGGACGTGTATCGGCCCGAAGGGGTTGTCTTGGATCGCAGAGCGGAGAATACCCAGTTTTTCCAGGTCATTCGTATCGAAGGAATGAGTTTGGTCTACAAGGCCTACATGGCCAACGGCGAATTGTATGACGCATTCGAATTGCGGAAGGAAAAGGATGGGTCGAGATCCTTGCGAGACTGGGCGTCGGACCTGAGCGAGGAACGGCTCTTCGAAAACACGCTGCCCTACAATCGGGCAGGCATGTAGGGAAGCTCTTCCGTAGCGCGGCGCTTTAGCAAGCCCGCGCCGATTCAATAGTAGGGCTGACTGTCCCTTAGCAGGGGAAATACGAGAGGTTCACCAAAACGGCTGACTGGGGATCAGCCTTCGTACTGCAATTGCGGTACTACGCCAGACACGCAGTCAGCCCTACCATCCTCTGAGCCAATGAACCGCAATGCTGCCCAGATCCGATCTACAGAATCTATCGAAATGAATAGTTGAAACGGGAGGCAAGTTGGGGGACGATAGGCCCAATGAATCCAATCAACATTGAATACTGCAAATCCCCGTGCGGAGAATTGGTCGTGGGTTCATTGAACGGCGAACTCGTCTTGTGCGATTGGCGGTACCGGAGAATGCGTTTTACCATCGACAAGCGGATCAGGTCAGGAACAGGCGCAGACTACATTGAGCAAAGCTCGCCTACCATTGAGCTCGCCAAAATTCAGCTGGGTGAATACTTCGCCGGGAAGAGAAAAGTATTCCATGTACCCCTACGTTTTATCGGGACCGACTTCCAGAAAAGCGTTTGGGAGCAATTGCAAAGAGTCCCGTTCGGCCGAACGGCGACTTATTTGGATTTGGCCAAAGCCATGGGCAGGCCAGAGTCGGTGCGTGCGGTTGCCAATGCCAATGGAGCCAATGCCTTGTCGATATTCGTTCCTTGCCATAGAATCATTGGAAGCGATGGGGCTCTAGTCGGCTATGCCGGTGGCGTCGAAGCGAAACGGAAATTGCTGGATCTCGAAAACGAAGAGCAAGGCGAGTTACCCCTGACGGCATAGTTCTGCTGGACGGTTTGCTAGATAGGTAGCGCGGCGCTTCAGCTCGCTTAACGACCCGTGCGGCCGCCTAATTGTATTTACGCCCGCCGCTTGCCCTACAACTCATTTCGGTAACGTTACCGAAATCAGTTTCCGGGTTGGGAGCTCAGTTTTCTGGTAGGGAGGACCGGCTCGGTCCTCCCTACCTTCAGTGTTCCACAGCGCGGATCTTCATCTCGTGAAGGCACCCGTGTGCCGACTGAGGTCTTCTGCGTGGCAGGAAGCTCGCTCGCGAGCGAGCTTCCTACGCTAAATAATCGGCGTGTTTAAGTTAAGTTGACGCCAATCGCTTAATTTGCGTTTCTCCTCCTCTCTCCCCCCTTCATGAATAAAAGCGTTTCTTACTTTTCCCTGGGTCTGCTCGTAGGCATCTTGGCTGCCTCTGCGTTTTATGCGCTCATATCCGGAGGGCGGGATTCAGCGGGTTCGGATAATCGGATTCTCAAGCTGGCCCACGGATTGGATACGACGCATCCGGTCCACATGGGAATGGAGCGCATGAAGGAGCGTTTGGAAGAGTTATCTGGAGGTCGCCTAGCTATCGATATTTATCCTAGCGGGGTGTTGGGCTCGGAAGTTCAATGCATCGAGCAACTGCAAAGCGGCGAGTTGGCCATGACCAAAACCTCGACTGCGGCCATGGAGTCCTTCATTCCCGAGCTCGGAATTTTTGGGGTTCCCTACCTGTTCGATGATGAGTCTCACTTTTGGGAAGTCTTGGAGGGAAAGATCGGCAGGGAGCTGCTGACAATCGGACGCGATACCGGCCTAGTGGGACTCTGCTACTACGATGCGGGAAGCCGTAATTTCTATAGCGCGAAGAAACCGATTCGAACGCCGGAAGATTTGAAAGGAATGAAGATCAGAGTGCAAAACAGCCGTATGGCCATTGCCATGATAGAGACTCTGGGAGGATCTCCCACGCCAATTGCCTTTGGCGAATTGTATTCGGCCTTGGCCCAAGGGGTGGTGGACGGAGCGGAGAACAATCCGCCCAGCTTTGAAAGCAGTCGCCACTACGAGGAGTGCAAGTTTTTCACTCCGGACGCCCACACACGGGTACCGGATCTGCTCATGATCAGCTCGGCCGTTTGGGATACATTGGACGAGCGCGAGCGAAGCTGGCTGCAACAAGCGGCCGACGAATCCGCTGTCTACCAGCGCGAGCTTTGGGCGGTAAAGACGCAGGAGTCATTGGCCAATGTGCAAGCGGCAGGCGTCGAGATCGTCGACTGCGATCCCAGAGCCTTTCAGGCCGCTTGCGCTCCCATCATGGCTACGTTACAGGGGTCGCTCCTCGAGCCTTGGCTGGAACGTATTCAAAAACGGAATTAGGGATGGGTTTGGATAATCGAGAAACGCTGCTCAAAGGCGCCATTGGCTTTCGTAAGGCGATGACCTGGGGTCTGCAATGGATCGTTATCGTCCTGATGGGATCGCTGGTTCTCGATGTGTTGTGGGGGGTCGTTTCTAGATACGCGTTGGGGCAGCAAGCCAAGTGGAGTGAGGAGCTGGCTCGGTTGTTGCTAGTTTGGGTGTCGCTGTTCGGAGCCAGCGTGGCTTTCGCCATGAAGGCTCACCTCGGGCTCGACTACTTCGCGGGGAAGCTGCATCCCTCGGCCCGGAAATCAAACAAGCTAATGGGTATTGCCATTTGCCTGGTGTTCGCTGTTTCAGTATTCCTGGTAGGCGGGATGGAACTGGTATCCAAAACCTACGAGTCTGGACAAACCATGGTGGCCTTGCCCATGTCGAAGTGGTGGGCCTATGCAGCACTGCCAGCCAGCGGAGTATTTATGGTCTTGTTTCTCGTGGAGCAGTTCATCGAAGCTCTGGCCACGCCTGCGGACAGCGAAGAAAGAGCAGCAGAATGATCGAAGTTATTGCCATTCTCGTTATTGTCTTCGTGGCGTTGCTAGTTATGGATGTGCCCATCGCCGTGGCGATCGCTGTATCCGCCATGCTGGCTATGCTGCTTGAAGGCTACGATCCCAACTTGATGGTGGCCTCCAAATTGGCCAATGGCATCGATAGTTTTGCTCTCCTAGCCATACCTTTCTTCATCCTCTCTGGAATCCTAATGGGGCGTGGTGGCATGGCTCGACGGCTTATGAATTTCGCTTCCACCTTGATGAGCCGGTTTCCAGGCGGTCTGGCTTATGTGAATACGCTGACTTGCATGCTCTTCGGTTCGATCTCAGGATCGGCGGCCGCCGCAGTCACCTCGATTGGCGGATTTATGCTGCCGGAAATGAAAAACAAGGGCTACAACAACGAGTTTAGCGTAGCCGTTACCACTACCGCTGCCACGACCGGTCTCCTCATACCGCCAAGCAATATCATGATCGTCTACGCGGTGGCCTCGGGGACGGTTTCTATAGCCGCTATGTTTATGGCGGGAATTTTGCCCGGCGTGTTGATTGGCCTTTTACTGATGGCGGTCTGCTATATCATCGCAAAGCGGACGAATCTAAGTTCCGGCGACCGAGCCAGCTTTGCAGAGATGTGGACTGCTTTTCGGCACGCGTTTTTGAGCATGTTGCTTTTGGTCATCGTCATTGGCGGTATATTAAAGGGTGTCTTTACCGCTACCGAAGCTTCGGCCATCGCAGTAGCCTATGCCTTCACGCTAACGGTTGTCGTTTATCGTGAAGTTAAGCTGAAAGAGATTCCAGAGATTCTACTGCAAACCGGCGTCACGACTGCAGTGATCATGCTGCTGATCGGAGCGAGTTCTGGCATGTCGTGGATCATGACGATTTCCAATATCCCGCAGACCGTTTCCCAAGTGATGCTGGGGCTTTCGGACAATCCAATTGTCATCATGCTCATGATAAATCTGCTGCTCCTTTTCGTGGGCACGTTCATGGATATGACTCCTGCCGTTCTGATTTTTACTCCGATATTTCTCCCGATAGCCAAGACGTTGGGAATCGATCCGGTCCACTTCGGCATCATCATGATCGCCAATCTCTGCATTGGCTTGTGTACGCCTCCAGTGGGAACCTGCCTGTTCCTGGGTTGCGGGGTCGGGAAGACCACCATCGCCCGCGTGACACCCTACATGATCCCCTTCTTTATAGCCATGTTCGTAGGTTTGATGCTAATCACTTACGTATCAGGATTTTCCATGTGGCTACCGCGGCTTTTCGATTTATAAACCGTTGTAAGCTGTGAAGAATATTCACGCGTTGTTTATTGAACTGCTGATCACAATCAGCGCTGGAAAATCGGACTATTTCGCGAGTATTCGGGATAAACTGATCGCCTCCTGAACACGTGCGGCCAAAATAGTTTTCGCTATTTGTACGATTTAGCTATGCGCGAGGATCACGGTCTGCTAAGGGTGGTAGTTTAGACGGGACCTTTCAGTCGGCTCCGGTAGCGGTAATGACTCAGTTCAAAACTCCGCCTCTCTTAATGGCTGATTCATTTCAGCCCAATAAAACAACACAACGAAAGTAAGTAATACCATGCCAACAGGCAAAATTAAGTGGTTCGACTCTGAAAAAGGGTACGGATTCATCGAGCAAGATGAGGGAGGCAAAGATTTATTTGTCCATCATACCGAAACGGAAGGGTACGCCCTGAACGACGGCCAAGCAGTCGAATTCGAAGTTGGGGAAGGCCAAAAAGGGCCTTGCGCGACGAACGTTAAGAAAATCTAGCCTCAACAGATCATGCAGCGGTGGGGAGCTTTCTCCTCGCCTTGCCCTTGGCTCTTCGAGTCAGAATGCCAGTCCCGACTTCTTTGAATCGGGGCTGTTTTATTTGGGCGCTCGGCTTGCATCGCCGTAGCCTTGCTTGGGCGTGAGATCGGCCGCTACCTGCACCAAATCTCGCTATGAACTAATGGGTTTTGGTATTCCCAAAGATTGGCTTGTTTTGAGTATTGGGATCGGGAATTATAAGAAGGCACATATTGGCGGTCACTATTCCATGCAAACTACCCTGCGACTCGAAAAAAGCCCTGCGTTCTGGGAGATGACTTTGGTAGCCCCGGATGGGAAACCGCCGACTCTAGATTTCCAGGTCCTTTCGGAGATGGAGAAAGCGTTGAAGGAGATAGAGGCTTCGATTGGAGCTTCAGGGGAGAGGGCTCCTAGTTGCATAGTTGTCGGCAGTTCGTCCCCAAAATGCTTTTGCGCGGGAGCGAACATTAATGTATTGGATACGCTGTCGGAAGAGACGATGCCAGATTGGATTTCTCGGGGCCATGCCACGCTCAATCGAATTGAGGATTTGCCCATTCCAGTTATTGCGAAAGTTCAAGGTTACGCTTTGGGAGGAGGCTTGGAACTGGCCCTAGCTTGCGATCTGATTGTCTGTGATGAAACGGCTAAGCTAGGTCTAACGGAGGCCAACATAGGATTCGTTCCCGGGTGGGGTGGCTCGTTCCGGCTTCCGAGACGCGTGAGCTCGGCGAAAGCGAAGCGCTTGTTCTACGCTGCCGAGATCGTAGATGGGGAATCGGCTTTGTCCATCGGGCTGGTTGACGAACTCGTAGAAGGGTCCAGATTGGATGATTGGCTTTCGGAGTTCTCGCGTACGCTTTCAAACAAGAGTTCGGTTGGGATTCGCGGTTTCAAGCGCATTCTCAACGATCAGGATCAAGCCGCTCGAGAGGCGAATCTGCAGGCCGAAATTGACCACTCTCTTAGCTGCATAGAAAATTTGGATACGAAACGGCGGATCAGAGAATTTTTGGAGAAACGCAAGAAATGAGTGTTGTTGAACAAGCGAAAGCCGCTCTGAACGGATTGAGAATTCTGGACTTTTCTCATGTTTATCAAGGTCCGGTGGGAACCCAGATGCTCGCCGACTACGGGGCGGACGTAATCAAAGTGGAACGCCCAGGTTCGGGTGATTGGAGTCGGGCTTGGGGGCCGTTCGTGAAAGGCGTTTCTTTGCCCTTCGCCAATTTGAACCGCAACAAACGCTCGCTGGCTGTAAACCTGAAGTCGGAATCCGGGAAGGGGATTATCCGCCGTTTGATCGAGGAGTCGGATGTGGTTGTCCATAACTTCCGCAAAGGGGTTATGGAGAAAAACGGTTTGGGTTATGACGATGTTAAAGCGATCAATGCCTCCATTGTCTACGCGTGGAGCAGTGGCTGGGGCGACCAGGGACCATACGCGGATCGAGGTCGAGCGGGGCATGATATGATGGCTCGGGCGGAGGGTGGATGGTTCATAGACATGGGACCGGGAAAGGCCCCCATTCCGGGAGGGATCAGCGTCGACTATTGCGCGGGGATGAACCTGATCACCGCCATTCTCATGGCTCTTTACCACAGAGAGAAAACGGGCGAGGGACAGTTGGTGACGACTGATTTGCTTAGCGTAGCCTTCCATGCCCATGCTTGGGAAGGGGCTTCGGAGCTCAACGCGGAGAAGATTGATAAGCCGGCTGCCGTGGGTGGAACGGAAGCGGCGATCGACAAAGCTTTTCTGACTGAAGATGGGGCGATCGAGATCTCCCCCGTGTTTTCCGATAATGCCTTGCGTGACATTTCTACAGCCATGGGATTGGGAGACCTTTCCCTGGATCCGCGCTTTCAGACGGAGACGCTGCAAATCGAAAATAGCCAGGAACTGAACCAGATTTTAGCTGAAAAGTTCAAGGAGAAGACGACGGATGTATGGTTGGAGCAGCTGGAAAACCAGGGAGTGCTGTGCGCCAGAGTGAACCACTTCAAAGATGCTGAAAACGATCCGCAAATCGAAGCCAACAACATGGTCCTGACCATGGATCACAAAGATGCGGGTTCATTGAAAGTGCTGGGGGTTCCTATCAGGCTCCACAATACGCCTATGACTTTGCGGCAACCGCCACCAGATTTGGGCGAACATTCCCGAGAAATCGCTGCCGAACTGGGATTTAGTGAATCGGAGATTTCCGAGATGCTGGAGGCCAGAGATTTGCAAGTTTGAGATTGACGCTCTGGCTATGCCCATCGAGGTGAAGATACGCGCTTCGTCAATGGTAGGGAGGAGCGAGCCCTTCGGCATCGCTCAGGGCTTGTCGGTCCTCCCTGCCTTTTAGATTTCGATAATATCGATTACATGAATACGGTTTTTGATAACTTGCTTGAGCCGTTCAAGGATCTCCCCGCCGTCTTAGCGGAATCGTTGGATCGCGATGGGTATTTAATTCTTCCGGATATGGTGGACGCGGATACCTTGGTGGCGATGCGTGACCGTTTCGATGAGATTTTGGAGGAGGAGGGTGAGAACGCGGCTCGAGAGCATCATCAAAAAGCAGGCGTTCATCGAATAGCTAATCTGGTCAACAAGGGCAGGATCTTCGAAAGGGCGTGGGGTGATCCGCTGATTCTAGCTTGCTGTTACCACGTGTTTGGACGTCCTTTTAAGATTATTTCCCGCAATCGACGAGAGGCGCTTCTCGGTGGCGGGAGAGCCACTGCACAGTGACTGGAAATTCGAACGAGGACCCATAGACGGCGCCCAATCGTGCAATTCGCTTTGGGCCGTTGATGATCTCACGGCGGACAACGGGGCCCCACGGCTGGTGCCGGGAAGCAATCGAAAACCCGGCCCTCCCGAGGACTTCCTCAGCGACCCGGAAGCCACCCACCCCGGAGAAATCGTCGCGGAGGTGCCGGGCTGGCTCAGTCATCATGATCAACGCCCACACGTGGCACGGAGGAACGACGAATCAATCGGGCGCTCGGCGCCGCGTGTTGCACGCCTACTACACGGCGCGTGAACATCCTCAGCAACAAGATCAGCTCAAATTTGCGACATAATCGACAGAAAGCAATTTCAATGAAGCGTGTCCAGTTATCCCATGCGAAGAGCGAGCAGGAGCTTCACTGCGAGAGACCAGTTCCTTTGCATGGCCTTCGCCCAGCTCACTTTCAGGGAAAGCCTGCGAGACGTCGAGGCCTGCCTTCAGTCCCAGGCCACTCTGCCCTACGCGATGAGCATACGCGGATCGGTGGCCCGAATCAGTCTCGCCTATGCCAACGAGCATAGGGACTAGCGAGTCTATTTCGAGCTCGCCCAGGTTCTCGTCCGCAAGGCGAGGAAGCTGTACGCCTCGGACCGATACATGGCGGAGATCGACGAGATCGTCTACGCCATCGACGCTTCCACGATAGACCTGTGCATGAGTCTCTTTCCCGGGGCCCGCTTCCGGAAGAGGAAATCCGCGATCAAGCTGCACGCCATGATCGACTTGCGCGGCTCCATCCCCGAGTTTGTGGTTATTGCCAAGGGGAAGGTCCACGAAGTCGACCCGCAGGACTGGATCGCTTTCGAGGCAGGGGCCTTTTACGTAATGGATCGTGGATACGTCGATTTCAATCGGCTGGCTCGCGTTCATCGGGCTCAGGCTTCCTTCGTCACCAGAGCGAAGGCCAACATGAGCTTCTACGTTCGGCAATCTTGACCCGTGGACAAGGCCACCGGCCTGAGGTCCGACCAGACGATTCGCCTCAATGGACTGAGGACCAAGACGCACTTCCCCCACGACCTGCGCCGAATAAGCTTCCTGGATGCGGAGACAGGAAAGCTTCTGGTCTTCGCCACTAACAACTTCGAGATCGACGTGCTGGTCGTGGCCAAGATCTACAAGGCCCGCTGGCAAATCGAGCTCTTCTTCAAGTGGGTTAAGCAAAACTTGAGAGTAAAAGCTTTCTTCGGCCTGAGCGAGAAAGCGGTGAAGACCCAGATCTGGATCGTGATCAGCGTTTACCTCATGGTCGCCATGGCTTCGCGTGTCGCCTTCGGCTCGAAAATCAATAAGACCCTGCGAATCGATCAAAGCATGAGCCGCATACTGCAAGTGATCAGCGTTAATATATTCTCCAAAGATCCTATCCATCAGCTACTTATGAAAGAAGATACAAGAGAATCAAATATTGATATTTCTAACCAGTTGATATTCAATGGGTTCTAACTTTACGCTAGTGATTCAAGATGGTATAATACCGGGTGAGAGTGCATCTCTAGTTGCGGTGGGACTTAGAAAGGTCGACTTTGTTTGAGACATGATTAACGGTTCCGGATTGTCAGTTCGCAGGATACGCTTCAAAGACATTTTCACACTAGGTTGCTTCGGCGCATTAGCCTGGTTTTTCAACGTCGCCTCCGTTCGCGGACAGGAGCCGCTGGATAGTCAGACGATAGCGGGCTATCGGGGCATTTGGTTTAGTCTGGGCCAGTTTTATGAATACGGAGACAAGTATTCTGGTGGGCTGGGAACCTACACGGCCAAGCATCGACCACTGGCTATCTACGCTCCCGAGGTGGAGAAAACGTTTTTCGTCTACGGTGGCACGCCGGACAAGGAACAGAAGCGCCTGCTGTGCATGATTGGCTATTATGATCACAAGACCCACAGGGTCCCGCAGCCGCGCGTGGTCGTCGACAAACTTGAAGTGAATGACCCCCATGACGACCCCAGTCTGGCTATTGATGGCGATGGCTACTTGTGGGTATTCGTCAGCGGACGGGCTCGGCATCGCCCCGGTTTCAAGTATCGGAGCGACAAGCCCTACAATATCGACTCCTTTTCTCGCGTAACGGAAGAGGAACTGACCTATCCGCAACCGGTTTGGGACGAGAACGCGGGCTTTTTCCACTTCTTCACCAAGTACACGGGCGTGCGCGAATTGTATTTCGAAACTAGTGACGATGGTTTCGCTTGGAGCGAGGATCGCAAGCTGGCGGGTATCGTCGAGCCGGGGGCGACTAAGAGTGGCCATTATCAAGTCAGCGACCAGAGAGAAGGTCTGGTTTGCACCTTCTTTAATCGGCATCCGAACGGAGTCGTTGACCAGCGAACCGATCTCTATTATGCCCAGTCCAAGGATCGCGGCGAAACCTGGACGACCGCGGATGGGCAACCCCTGGAGCTTCCTTTGACAAAAGTGGATTGTGGAGCGCGGGTCATCGATTATGCTAGCCAGAGGAAAAACGTCTACTTGAAGGATCTGAATTTCGATGAAAACGGATATCCAATTTGCTTATACATTGTTAGTGATGGGCACGAACCGGGCCCGGATAACGGTCCGCGCGAATGGTTGGTGACTCGATGGGATGGTCGAGGTTGGAAAACCGACCAAGTTTGCATTTCCGATCACAATTACGATATGGGCAGTCTTTATATCGAAGACTCTCAATGGGTAGTTATCGGGCCTACCGATCCTGGCCCTCAAGTTCACCAAGCTGGCGGGGAAATGGTTCGGTGGGTCAGCCGAGACAAGGGAGCTACCTGGAAGCGAGAAAACCAGATCACCAGGAAGAGCCCGCGCAACCACAATTACGCTCGTCGGCCAGTCAATGCCAAGGATCCGTTTTACGTTTTCTGGGCAGACGGCGATCCCACGAGCTTCTCCGAATCCATTCTCTATTTCAGCAATTCCGATGGCACTAAAGTCTACGAACTGCCTTACAAAATGGATGCGGAATTCGTGAAACCGCGGTTGTTAGGAAGATTGTATTCCCGGTTTATTCGATCATTGTTTGGGGATGGCAAATAGAGATTCCTCAAGCGATTGTCCCCGCCACTCTTTTCGGTAACGTTACCGAAAAGAGTGGCGGCAGTTCTGGGGCTCGAGGAGGAGGTTTCCCGAGCATTGTTCGCAATGATCAATGTGTGTGAAGGGCCTTTCATAATTCCCTGTGAAACTTGATTTCGCGGCGGAGCTTTTCGATCTCCCGTTTCATTCGCAACATGGTGGCTGCAGCCCGAAGGTTGGCGGCATAGTCCTTACGGATTTGCTCGGCCTGACGTACGAGATAAATGGCTTCTTCCTCGAAATAGATCCCATACCGCCCTATGGGTTTGATGGGCTGGATCAGTCCTTCATTGCAGTATTTCATGAGGTCTCGCGCACTGACGCCTGCGTAGTTCGCTAGCATCTCATGGTCGATAGGATCGCTGGCTTGGCGGTAGTGGCGGGCATTTGTGATGCGTCGTTCCGTCATGGGGCGTTGCGTGGGTTAAAGGTGGATGATTTCTGCAATTCCTCCCAGAGGCGCTTTTCTTTCTCGGGAACGTTTTCCGGGACTTTCATGACGATCTCTACATAGAGATCGCCCGCTGATCCATTTTTCGAGGGGAGTCCCATTCCCCGAAGGCGCTGTTGTTGGCCGCTCTGCGTTCCCGCTCGGATGGCTAGGGCGACGGCGCTTTTCAAGGTGGGAATTTTGACCTTCGTGCCGAGCACGGCTTCCCAAGGAGTCAAGGGCAGTTCGTACTAGAGATCGCTGCCTTTCACCCTGAACTCAGGATGCTTGGCGTAGTGCACTCGCAGAAACAAATCGCCTGCGGGGCCGCCGCCCACGCCAGCGCCGCCCTGCCCGGTAACACGCAAGCGCTGGCTCTCGCGCACGCCCGGGGGGGGGAATGCGGACATTATAGGCATGCGAGCTCTCTTTCCCTGATAGGGGATCGACCTTCGTAAAGGAGATTCTCTGCGTGGTCGCCTTACTCACTTCGTAGAGCGTTACCATGATCTCGGCCCCGAGATCGTGGCCTTGTTTAGCGTAGGCTACCGAGCTTTCCCGGGCGAATGGCCCTCCCGGCCCGCTTCGAAAATCGAATCCACCGTCTTAGCCGCCAAAATACTGCTCGAAGAAGTCGCTGAAGCCTGTGCCGCCGAAATGCAACTCGTAGCTGCCTCCACCCGGTCCGGCCCCATGGTACGACCGATATTCGTCTCCCCAGCCCTGCGATCCGCCCGTTGCAGTAGCTTGTTGCCAATTAGCCCATAGCTCGTCGTATTTCATCCGCTTTGCGGGATCGCCCAGCACTTCTTAGGCCTCGTTGATCTCTCTCATCTTATCCTCGGACTCGGCTCGTTTTCCCTCCTCCCGAACTTTGTCTGGATGATTCTGCCGAGCGAGTTTCCTGAAGGCCTTCTTGATCTCCTCTTGAGTCGAGGACTTTTCGACGCCCAGAGTTTGGTAATAGTCCTTGTATTCAGGACACATGCGAAAGCGGTTGTAGTCATATTCGCCAGGATCGCAAGAATTTCAGATTCATGACTGGCTCTATGTTTAGCGTGAATTAACGGGCGATGTCGCTATCGCTTGGCTACCTGCGAGGGAGAATATTTCCTGTACTTTCACTGGACCAAATAATTGTCTTCCAATAGGGTGCCTCACGTCCGAGGATTCCACGGTCTTATGAGGACAAGCAAAGTAAAATCCGTCTGGAAGGAAGGGCGCATGGCCTTGGGAACCTTGGTAAAGTCTATCGATCCGGTTCACTCCGAAGTCTTGAGCCAGATGGGGTTCGACTTTCTTTGGTACGATTTGGAGCATTCGGACAAGAGTTTGGAGAGGTTTTCATCTCTGGCTCGGGCGACCCGCGTAGGAAATGTCGACGTGCTGGCTCGTCCTGCTCGCTGGGAGTATATGCGCATGGGTCGATTGCTCGAGGCGGGGGCGTCTGGCATCATGTACCCGCGCTGCGAATCTGCTGAAGAGGCGAAAGAAGTCGTGCGTTGGGCCAAATTCCATCCGATAGGCGAGCGCGGCTTTGATGGCGGGAGCGCTGACAACAATTATGGACAATACCCAGCAGACGGGTACACGCGTGATGCCAATGAGCAGACCTGGCTACTAGCCCAAGTCGAATCCCCAAGGGCCGTCGAAAACGCGGACGCTATCGCTGCTGTAGATGGCATCGATGGAGTGTTTTTTGGCCCTGGCGACTACTCAGCGTTAACGGGAACGCCGGGTCAGATTAAGAGTGACAGTACCATTGAAGCGGCTCGCAAAACGGCTGACGCGACAATCGCTGCCGGCAAGCTTTTCGGAACCCTCGTTTTCGACCACGAACATGCTGAAATCATGCGCGATGCCGGCGCTAAGCTGCTTGTTTACGGAGCGGACATCTTATATTACCGGGGAGCGTTTGAAAAGGCCCTCTCGGAAATGGCCGATTTGAAAGGATGAGCGTTGGTTAATAGCCCGGCGCCTTGCCAACGCTAGCTCCGGGCTGGTAGTCGGGCAATACGAGCGAGCGTTTAGACTTCAAAACATCGCCTTGTATCCTGGATTCCAACTCCGAGTGAATTTTGTGGGCCATCTTCTTGGGATCATATTGATAGCGTGCTGGTTCGGGAGTGAGGAAGCCCAAAAAATCGCTGTCGTATCGGGAGATTAGAGACAGGTCTTCGGGCACTCGAATTCCAGCTTTGATCGCTTGAGTAAAAAGGGCGAGGTAGCGGAAGGGGCAATCTATGAAAATGCCGGTTATGGGATCCTTCGTCTGAGTGGTCTGCTCGAGAATCGGACCAAAGTCGGTAATTTGGTTTCCGTAGCGAATCTTTTTTAAGCTTGGGCCTGATGGGCTAGCGGCGAGGCCTTCCTTGAAACCTTCGAAAAGCTCCTCGTCCCCCGGAAACCCGTTTCGCCGCCCCACGAAACCTATTCGTCGATGTCCTTTGGCTGCTAATACACCCGCCGCATGACGACCAGTCGCTCGGAAATTGATATCTATACTGGGCAGATCGATTCCCGGGAAGGGCGTGCCGCATACGATAGCGGGAACGCCTTCGCTTTGGAAAATGGACTGGGCTTCATGGGAACAGCGAATCAAGGCCCAGCAGCTGTGCTGGGTAGCCCGAAACAGCTTTTTTAAGCCGATTTTAGGGGAGCGTTTGATTTCCGGAATGCCATCATGGATGTGCACATGCCATTGGCGTTTAGCCACTCGTTGCTGAAGCGTGGATATCCATGCTCCGTCCTGCGAGCCGCGATTTCGATAGGGCGTCCCAATGAGGATGCCGATAGAAATTCCGTCGCTGGCGCTCGGCTCAACCTGCAACCTTTTTTCAATGACATAGCCCGATCCCGCAACCGCTCGAATAATGCCTGCTTCCTGCAAATTTTTCAGGGCATACCTCAGGGTGCCTCGGCTGACCTGATAGCGCTCGGTTAGCTGTCTCTCGCTAGGCAGATTATCCGTCCAAGCCCCGGAGGCGATTCCCGATTTGATAGCGGCCAAAACGTCGTTGCGGAGGAGATGTCGGGCAATTGGCATTGGAAAATCAGAAAAGAAAGCAAAATATCGTAGTACTTGGTGATTGGCAACAATTGGTATATTCATAGTACAAGGTAATCTCGCCTGAAATCAAAAACGCTGCGCCTACTTTTAGGATGTCGCCCCAGCCGATTGGGCGTTAGGAAATCGAAAAATGCCCAACATTACTCCGACACCCAAATTGCTTGCCATCCTTCTCCTGCTCTGGTCGGGCGCCATCTCCTTGTTTGCTGCCAACGACAAGCCGCTCAACGTCGTCTTTTACCTCATAGACGACCTGGGTTGGAAGGACATTGGCGCCAACGGTAGCGACTACTACAAGACACCGCACATCGATCGGCTAGCTGCGGACGGTATGCGTTTCACCAACGGATATGCGGCCTGCAACGTATGTACTCCTACACGGGCTGCCATAATGACTGGAAAATATCCGGCCCGATTGCTCATGACTCAATGGCTGCCATCGGGCCGATGGGATGCCAAGAAGCATCGTCTTCGAGAAGCTCGCTACATTCAGGCCATGCCCCTCGAGGAAATCACTATCGCAGAAGCCTTGCGGGATGCGGGGTATGCAACCGCCTTCATGGGCAAGTGGCATTTGGGGCCGCAGCCTTACTATTTTCCAGAGCATCAGGGATTCGATTTGAATGTCGGCGGACGAGACTATGGAGCGCCGGGATCCTATTGGTATCCCTACGAAGGCAAGTGGCTGATCCCCACGACTCCGGACATGTATTCGAAGCGGGATCAAATTCTGGAAGGGCAGGAGGGCGACTACCTTATCGATCGCATCGCAGAAGAGGGCGAAAAATTCATTCGGGCTAAGGCGGATGAACCTTTCTTTCTGATGATGTCTCACTACGGCGTGCACACGCCTTTGCAAGGCAAGCCCGAGAAGGTGGAACGCTATGAACGCGTATCCGAAGAGGAGAGGCAGGGGGATCCTCGCTATGCGGCCATGGTGGAAAGCATAGATGATAGCGTGGGCCGAATCGTGGGAACGCTCGAGGAACTAAAGCTCTCGGATCGTACCATGGTGATATTCACCAGCGACAATGGCGGATTTGCCAGGGCGACTAATAATGCCCCGTTGCGAGCGAACAAAGGATCGAACTATGAAGGTGGCTTGCGGGTGCCCGTGATATTCAAGTGGCCCGGGGCCATAGCTCCGGGTTCGGTTTCGGATGAACTGGTAAGCAGTATGGATTATTATCCGACAATCCTAGCTGCCACAGGCAATCCTATGCGCCCAGCGCAGCATCGGGATGGCGTGGATTTGACTCCTTTACTGAAAGGCGAGGGTGGGTTGGACCGGGAGGCGATTTTTTGGCATTATCCCCATTACAATCGCCATCCCCAGAGTTTTCCTGCTAGCGTGATACGCAAGGGAAAGTGGAAATTGATCGAAGTTCTGGATACGGGTGGGTTGGAGTTGTATAATTTGGAATCCGATTTAGGTGAAACGGCCAATCTGGCAAAAAAGCAGCCAGAGATTGCCCAAGAGCTTTATGCGGAATTGGAACGCTGGCGAGAGGATGTAGGAGCAGATCCCATGCGTCCAAATCCTGAGTACGAAGGAGACTAGAGCGGGGAAATCTGTACTGCTATGAAAATAGCGAAAGAAGGGCGGAACCGCTTGAGCTCAATTGCGACCTCAACTGACTGATTTCAGTGTGTAATTAAAATCTTGTAAGGATAGAAGCCCTCTAAGGAACACGCGTTGACGGGTTCCTTAGAGGGTTTCCTCGCAAGCTGGCTAGACCAACGGCTCTTGGCCTGGAATGGGGCGAGCCGGTATTTTATTGGGGCCCTTTTCCCATTTTGCTGGGGTCAAATCCAGTTGCGATCGGTTCAAGGCCCAGTCAAATCGAAGCTCGCGACCGGTGTAGGCGGACATTCTGCCTATTATTGCCGTCAGAGTCGATTCGGCGATGCGCTTGCCATGATTTAGATACTTGCCCGATCCGCGAATGCTGTTGATGAAGTCGACATGCTCCTGCTCTTGTCCGTCGACAACCGGGCCCTTGTACTTCCATGACTTCTTTCCGGAAATGCTCTCGCCATTCGAGCTGCCCAGCGAACCAACGATATTCTGTCCGATTCGAGTAGAAGAGCCAGGGATCTGGCTAGCCATGGCGGTTACGCGGGCTCCGCTTTCGTATTCATAAACGATAGCGAAATGGTCGTAGATGTTTCCAAATTCGTGCTCGATCATGATGCCGCCCATTCCCAGTGCTGATACCGGAGGACCGCCGAATGCCCAATTCATAACGTCGATTTGATGGATGGCTTGCTCGACCAAGCAGTCGCCGGAGCCCCAGCAATGGAAGTACCAGTTGCGTATTTGGAATTCCATTTCCGACCATTTTGGATTTTGAGAGTTCTGGCCAATCTTCCGCCCCCAATTCCAATAGCAGTCGCCGCCGCGGAGTTCTCCAATCTCTCCATCGCGGATTCGCTCCATAGTCTCGAGATAGCTAGGCATGTGGCGGCGTTGCGTACCGGCAACTACGCTCAGGCCTTTCTGCTTAGCGAGCTTCGATGACTCGATAACTTTTCGGACGCCAACGGGATCCACCGCCACAGGCTTCTCCATGAAAACGTGTTTGCCCGCTCTTACCGCAGCATCGTAGTGAAGGGGACGGAATCCCGGTTGCGTGGCAATGAGTACAACATCAACGTCAGTCGCCAGCAGTTTCTTGTAGGCGTCGAACCCGGTGAACTCGCGTTCGCGGCTTACATTCATTTTTTCACCGAGAGGTTTGTGGTTGCCCCAGCCCTCTTTGAATTTTTTCCGAGCTGCTTCTACCTTGTCTGCAAAGAAATCCGCGGTAGCGTAGAGCTCGACGTTTGGGGCGGCGTTACAACATTGGACGGTTGCGGCCGTGCCCCTTCCACCGCAACCGATCAGGCCGATTTTCAACTTGTCTGACCCTTCGACGTTGGAGGCGAAGAGGCTGGGCGATTTTCCAATTGTGGCGAGTGTTGAAGCAGCGAGCCCTGTCTTGAGGAAATTTCTACGATTGGGGTTGGTTGGTGTGTCTGTCATAATTGATTATTGGTTGGTGTCTGTTTGTAGCGACGACGAACGGGTTCTTCGAGTATAAAAAGAGCTCCGCAAAGGGGGTAAATGGGTATCGGTTTGGGGCTCATTGCGTTAAGGATGCATCCAGTTGCGAAAAACTTCGCCCATCGGAGGCTTTCGCCGACTAGCAACTAATCTCTCGATTGGAGCTGGATCAAAGGATTTCTTCCAGCTCTCGTAACGCGTCGTCGAGGGCGTAACGTAGGATCCAGGCTTGGCGAGTGAAAGACTGGGCTTGGCTCGCGTCCATAAGCGATTGGGAAATCCTAGTTTTGGTAGATTGGCTTAAGGCGTTTCGCTCCAGAAGAGCTAGGCAAGCGATTTCATAGATGGCTGCGCAAGCCTCCGGGTTGCCGCTGTTGAAAAGAGGTACGCCTCGGCTTATCGCAAGATTGATGATGGCTTCCGGGGTGCTGTCCAACTCGCGTTCTACTTCTGAAACAGTAGAAAACGAATCGTTGGTATCTCCACGAGCGACCGTTTTCACGTAATCGATTTCGAGGTGGAAGGGTCCCGGGTTTTTGTCAGAAAGCGTGAAGCCGATCGAAGAGATATTTTGAGGCCTGAGTGGAGTATTTGGATACGGTCGACCAAAAGATTGGCGAACGAACTCTGAAGCGGGAATGTAGGTTTCGGTCCACTCGCCTTCTGTAGTGGCGAACCTGGCTCGAAAAGAGCCCGCGGTCATTTGCCGACTTTCGCGAAGGTCGAGATAATAGGAGCGACCATCGCCGCGAGCCCGGACAACAAAGCCGGCAACATCATCGAGACCGAGGTTTTGCGGGCGGTTGCGGAGCGATACGAAGCCACCGTTGTTTTCTAGCGAGAGCCGCCCTTGGAAAAGGAGTGTGCCGTTTTCGGTTTGCCGGAAGCCGCTGGTGGAGACTCCGCCCATAACGCTGTCGTTCACCACCCCCCAGTCATTCAATGTGGTAGGGTTTTCGAATGAGGCAATGGTTCGGTTGGCATCGAGGCTTTGAGAGGCGGCTGATGTCATGGCGAGTATAGCGACCACGAGGGTCTTCTGACGAATAGAGCTCATGTTAGTATTAACGAAGAAAAGGTGTTAATGAGCCTGCAGTTTTCGAGTGAAAGCCTTACGAAAGTTTGTCCGGAATTTGTTCATTCGGGCAGGATCAATCCTGAGTCGCTCGCTCGCTCGCAGCGCCGCGCATTGGGCGAGGCTATTCCGGGAGAGTGACCTTCTTCCCCTGTATCCTTATCTTTCGCACGAGCTTTTGCTGCGATTCAACCTGCCCGGGGCTTGTCGCGTTTCCGCCGGAAACGAATTCGCCGTAGGGACGCCCGGTGGTTTGGACCGTTTGAGCCAGCATAGATCGCAGCTGCTGCAAGGCGCTTCGCGATTCGGGATCGTCGATTAGGTTTTTGCGCTCATTCCCATCGCGGTCGATACGGAATAGCGCGTCTTCGTAATAGAAATTCGGATTAGCGGATCCGCGCGTTCCGATGCCTGCCCGGTTCAAGGGAGCCATGACTTTGGGCAGGTTCTCAGGCTTTGATTTTCGGATGACGCTCAGATGCTCTTCGGGGTACCGTACTGAAATGTATTTGTACTCATGGGTGCGAATCGCTCGACCGAATCCGAGTTCCAAGTACACGTGATTCCTCCAGCTTTCGGGCACTTTCCCTCCGAACAGAGGAGCAAGGCTTTTTCCGTCTAGTTCGTATTCTGCGGGAATCGTCGCATTGCCAATGTCGAATGCTGTCGCCACAATATCGATACTTTGAACGAGGTCTCGACTTTCGATTCCTGCGGCAATCTTGCCAGGCCATCGCATTATGAACGGGACGGAGGCGCCGTCCGCGTCAAACAGGGAACCTTTTTGCCTCGAGCCGTGATCGGCGGTAAAAACGAGCAGGGTGTTGTCGTCGATGCGGAGCTTCTCGAGTTTGGCCAAGACAGCCCCAACGCCCGCATCGATCCATGAGTAGCCGGCGTGCCCTTTATCTGGATCGAGCCCCCGCTTCGATAACTCATCAAGAATCGCTTTGCGCGTCAACATGCCCTCCGGTTGAATCGCTTCTTTCTCCAAGCCGGAACCGGAGACGAGCGGTTCGCCAATCGAACGACTCCAAGAACGGTCCGGCCCATGGACGAGCGTGGTGCAAAGGTGTAAATAGAATGGCTGACCGCTGCTGGATTTGACGCTGTCTTCGATAAACTCTAGCCCAGCGTCGATAGTCCATTCCAAGTTGTGCTCCGAGTAGGGTTTCTCCATATTACCCAAGTAGATGTTCTTGGCCCAATGGAATCCTCGTGATGTGAGCAGCTTGCGGTATTGGATCTCGTTGTGGCGGAAGGCGGCGCTCAATTCAGAAGAACGCTTTGCATTCCGGGGGATGTATTTCAGGCCCCACGCTTTATAGTCCGATTCCGTCCTCAAACTTTCGATACCGCTAGCGTGGTACTTGCCAACGAAGCCGGTTCGATAGCCTGCCCTAGACAGAACGCCAGCGACGTTTAGATTATCCGGCTCGAGCCCCATGTTGAACGCGGGGAAGGCTTGGTGACCATCTTGATTCTCGTGCAGGAATGGCTCGGAGGTAGAGCGGCTCGCGTAGCGTCCGGTTAGGAAAGAATAGCGCGATGGCGTGCAGACCGTGCTGGTGACGAATCCATTATGGAAGAGCATGCCTTCGCGAGCCATGCGATCCAAGTTGGGCGTCCAGACGTTTCCGCCATAGGCGCCGATTGACTCCTTGTCTTGGTCGTCCGTAAGGAAGACGATGATGTTTGGCTGCACGGCGAAGAGGCCTTGAGAAACCAGTAGAGCGAGAATCGAGCAGGCGATTCTCTTTGTCTGAATGAAGTTCATAGGGTCGAGTTTTTATCCCTTGCTGTAGTGCCAACCCCAGCCTTTAGGGACTTGCCCGCCGCCTTTGTAGTTCGCGCTGGGCTTGAGTGGCGGTAGGGTGTTGATGAAATCGTTGTATCGTCCGCGGAGGTGTCGGACTACGTCGGGATGCTTTCGGGCTAGGTCCGTCATTTCTTTGGGATCCTTCTTAAGATCGTATAGCTGCCAGTAGTACAAGCCTTTGACCATGCGCCAGTCCTTCCAACGCACCGCGTATAGATTGCGACGCGGTTCGTCCGTGGGATCGGCGTTGTGCCAGAAAATATACTCGTGGGCGTCGCCTTGCTTCTCCCCTTTGAGATAAGGCAGCAGATTGACGCCATCACAACGATCGGGCAGGGGCTTGCCGATAGCCGCGGCCATGGTAGCGTAAAAATCGATGGTAGCGGTTTTGCCTTCGTAGGTGACGCCTGCGGGAACAGTGCCAGGCCAGGTGATAATGGTGGGTGTGTGGACCCAGCCTTCTTGCTGGGTATCTCTGCCTTTGCCGCCGCGGTACGGCTCGGAAGAACCGCCGTGAGAGCGATTGGCTCCGTTATCGCCCGTAAAGAAAATGAGCGTGTCGTTTTCAAGGTCGTGCTTCTTGAGTTGCTCGAGCAATTTGCCCACGGCGTCGTCAACCGCCACGACCGCTCCCTCGTAGGCGGTTCCATCGCCGCCGGGTATTCGGTCGCGATAGTGCTGGGGAGTACTTTTCACGTTCGAGTGAACGGCGAAGGGCGAGAAGTAGAGGAAGAACGGTTTGGCCTGCCCTGAGCTCGTCGTGCGAGCGGCATTTCGGTTGACGAATTCGGCCATGTAGTCGCCGTCCAGATCGGTGAGGTAGGCGTAGCTGCCGTCTTCATTTTCGCGATCGTATTGATTTCCGGGGGCGCTCTTGGCTACTTCCGAGAAACCACGCTGGTGGGGGCCTTGGCTATTATCGCCGATATCCCATTTGCCGATCTGCCCGGTTGTGTAGCCAGCATCGCGCATGAATTCGCCCATGGTGGGGTGATCGTTGGGAATGGGTAGTCCGCGAGACATACCCGATTTGCCGAAGCGCTGCGCGTACATACCAGTCATGAGACTGCAACGGCTTGGACAGCATGGCGGATTGGTGATGTAGGACATTGTGCACTTGGCCCCGCGAGCGGCGAGCGAGTCGATGTGCGGGGTGGGGATGCGCGGGTTGCCGAAGCAGGCAATATCCCCATAGCCAAGATCGTCGATGAAGAGGATGACGACGTTGGGCTTTTTGCGGCCCGCTTCTTGGGCGATGCTAAAATTTGGGCTCAAGCCAGCGGCAATAGCTCCAGCGGTGGCGGTCTTTAAGAAGTGACGTCTATTCGTAGGGTTCATAGGATATAGGAGGGTGTAGTTGCTTTTTTGGAGTAGTTTACGAGGCTTAGGCTGTATCAGGACTTCATTGGGGGAACGTCTTCGTATCGATAATCATCTTTCGGAGAGTGTCGGATCGATCCTGAGTTTGTCGGGTCGTTGCTTGGATCGATCGGGCAAGCAAGAGCATCGGTCGCTTCACCGGTCGCCGTAAGCAGCGAGCCAACAAAGTAGATTTTCAGCCGCGAACGCATGTATGAGAAGAACCAAAAAAACCCCAATCCAAGTCGAAATCATACGGCCTTCTCCTTATCTCGCAGAGACGCCCATGCATCGGTCGCCCAAAGGGCGCAAATTATTAAAACAGGCTGAAAGAACAAACGAGTAAAACGGGCGCTGTCGGTGGTCAGGCCGAATGCGTCGACCTGATTCATGTATTGCGAAAGATTGCCGGGGAAGATGGCGACAAAGAAGACGGCCACGATCCAGCACACCAGGGCGCGTCGTTTTCTTTCAAAGGCCAGAGCCAGTCCTAGAATGATTTCCACGATACCGGAAGCGATGATCACGAAGTAGCTGTCCAAGGGCAGCCAAGGTGGCACTTGAGCCAGAAATTCAGAAGGGATAATGAGATGAGCTACTCCAGCAAGAAATAGGAATATCCCGAGGACTAGACGAAACATGGTTTTTCTCAGAGCCATATGTTTTCGATTGATGTTGCTCATCAGGGCCTTGATGTCAGCCGGATTTTCCTGGAGATGCAGGCAGAGGCAACGAAAGGAACTGATTCCAGCAAATAGTTAGCAAATCGGGTATGGGAATCTTGGGATATGAGGCGAGGTGTGTTTCATTGTGATCTTGGTTTATTCGAGTGTTTCCACTTGACTATTCGCTATTCGCGAATAGCGAATATTGAATAATGGCGATGAAACCCCAAGATGTAGTGGTTGCTTTGAAGCTCCTTTCAGAGGGGGCGGATTCCTGCCCCTATGCCGTCTTGGCTCCCGAGCTGGGAATGAGCGCTTCTGAGGTGCACGGAGCCATTAGGAGACTCAGGGAAGGTGGCTTGGTATTTCCGGAAGGTCGTCGCGTTGTGCGGCAAGCTCTGCGCAATTTTATAGTTTCTGGAATTGCCCACGTATTTCCTGCCAAGGAGGGCGAGCCAGCCCGGGGTATGCCTACGGCTTGGGCGGCGCCTGTTTTCGAAGGAACGTTCAAAACGATTGACGGCTCGGTGCCGGTATGGGCTCATCCCAAGGGTAGCACTCGCGGACCGGCCGTTGCGCCGCTCTACAGGTCTGTTCCGGAGGCTGCCGCAAAGGATTCGGGTCTTTACGATTATCTCGCATTGGTTGATGCGATTAGACTTGGGAGAGCTCGCGAGCGCAAAGCCGCGATTGAAGAGTTCGACAAACGAATATTGGGCGATGGCTGAAGTTCCTGTCGCCAGTTTGAAGTCGCTCGCTAGAGAGCTTGACGCGTTGAAGGTGGACTATGCTTTTACCGGCGGCTCTATTGTTGGACTATTGCTAGACAACCCGGAATTGACGCCGATACGTCCCACGAACGATGTCGATATCATCGTAGAGGTCCTGTCGCGTAAGAGCTATTCGAGCTTCGAAGATCGTTTGAGGGCAAGAGGCTTCGTCAACGATATTGAGCAAGGAGCTCCGCTCTGTCGGTGGAAATTCAATACGCTCATCGTAGACGTTATGCCGGTGGGGGCTTCCTTTCTTGGTCTCAATACGATGTGGTTCGACCATGCCCTCGAGAATGCCAAGGAGTTGGAGGTAGATGGCGAGACCATCAGGGTCGTCTCGCCTGCTTCATTTGTTGCCACCAAGTTGGCGGCATTCAATGACAGGGGGAGAGGAGACTATCTCGGCAGTCGCGATTTGGAGGATATCATTGCGATCGTCGATGGGAATGACTTGTTGCTGCAAGAGATTAAGGAGCAGGGGACGTCGCTTCTAATGTATGTTGCAGCGGAAGTAGCGAAGCTACTAAAGGAGGACCGCTTTGTGGAGGCTCTTCCAGCGCATCTGCCTCCGGACGCGGGTAGCCAGGCTAGAATACCCCTCCTGATCGATAAGTTGAATGCGATAGCGGATTGTTTGTGAAAGCGCCCAAAAAGCGGTTTGGAGCGGTAGTCACTTTTACAGTACCCAAGTAATTAGATATCGTCAGGATCTGGCATTCGCATCGAGACGATTCCCCGAATTTGCTAATTCGATTTAGCAAATCCTAGAATTGGGCCGTGACTCATGAAAGTGGAAATTTCGCAAACGCTTGTTAAGCAGCTACTTGAGAATTTCTCTTTCTGACTGACTGGAAGGGGTTGTCGCCCCTCACTAAGCGATAGCTTAAAACGTTGATGATCAACGCATCTGGTGCTCAGGGGGGGACTCGAACCCCCACACCTCTCGGCACATGAACCTGAATCATGCGTGTCTACCAATTCCACCACCTGAGCGTGTTGGGATGAAGGGTGGGGAAAGAACAGGATTTCCCGTTCCCGGGCAAGGAAAAATGCTCGAGGTAGCTGCTTTAGGGATGTGAATACCCATCAAGGCTGCAGAGTGGACTATAGAACACTCGCGAGTCATTGAGAGCGTGGTCTACAATGCTGGCGTCGATGCGATCTCTTTTCACTTGGCTGCGGAACGGATCTTCGCAGAGTAGGCGTCAATTCTATGCTGCTTGAAGTTGAGAATCTGAAAGTTTCCTTCCATTCCCGGGATGGGGTGAATGAGGCGGTGAAAGGCATCTCTTTCAGTTTGGAGAAGGGCAAGACGCTGGCAATTGTCGGCGAGAGCGGCAGCGGGAAAAGCGTGACATCGATGGCTCTAACTAAGCTACTCCCGCCCGAACCGCAGTGCCAGGTCTCTGGGCTGGCCAGGCTCAATGGAAAAAGCCTGTTGGATTTGCCGGAAAAGGTGATGCGAGGCGTTCGAGGCAAGGAAATCGCCTACATATTCCAGGAGCCGTCGACGTCGCTAAATCCTTACTTCACCGTTGGCAGCCAGATAGCAGAGGCCCTCAAGTATCACCGTGACGATGTTGAGGATGTCGACAAGGAAGTGGTGAGGCTCCTGGATCAAGTGGGCATTCGAGATCCCGAAAATCGCGCCAAGGACTATCCGCACCAGATGAGCGGCGGCATGAAGCAGCGGGTGATGATCGCCATTGCCTTGGCTTGCCGTCCGAGCATTCTAGTAGCGGACGAACCGACCACGGCATTGGATGTCACCATCGAAGCCCAGATTATCCGTTTGCTTAGGGACTTGCGTGAGCGGCTGGATATGTCGATCATACTGATCACTCACAACTTTGGAATCGTCGACGAGTTTGCTGATAATATCGCGGTCATGTTCCAGGGAGAGATCGTTGAATCCGGGCCAGCGGAAACCGTGCTGGCCCATCCCAAGCACCCTTACACGCAAGCATTGATTAAATGCATTCCGAAAATGGGGGCCAAGCGAGAGCGATTGCCGGTGGTGGATTATGCGGAGCTAGGGCAGTAAACAGTGAGGAGCGAAGAGTGAGTGGTGGAATAGAGCTGATAGACAAGCCCTTGCTTGAAGTCGACGGCCTGAGTGTTACTTATGAGGCCCGTCGCGGTGCTTTCATCAAGCGAACAGACTATATCCAAGCGGTCAAGGGGGTCTCTTTCGAATTACGCAAAGGAACGACCATGGGTCTGGTCGGGGAAAGTGGTAGTGGAAAGAGCACTATTGGTAAGGCCATACTTCGTCTGGCTCCGATTGAGGCTGGATCGATCAAGTACGATGGAAACGAGCTAACGGAACTCATTGAAACCGACTTCATGCCCTACCGGAAGCGGATTCAGACGATATTCCAGGATCCCTACGCCTCCATGAATCCCCGGCATTCAATAGCCACTATCGTTTCTGAGCCGCTGAAGGTACATGCTCCGGAAACGAGCAAGCAAGATCGCGAGGAGCGAGTGGCCGAGCTGCTAGAAAAAGTCGGGTTGCCTGCGGATTCGATGAACCGGTACCCACACCAATTTAGCGGAGGGCAACGCCAGCGAATTTGCGTGGCCCGGGCCCTGAGCTCGAAGCCTGAATTCATCATTTGCGACGAATGCGTCAGCGCTTTGGATGTCAGCGTCCAGGCTCAGATCGTCAACCTTCTCCAGGATTTGCAGGACGAGCTGGGAATAACTTATTTGTTTATCGCTCATGACCTAGCGGTCGTAGAGCACATTTGCGATGACGCTTTGGTTATGGAATCCGGCGAGATCGTGGAGCAAGGGCCTACGGAACAGCTTTACCGATCGCCGAAGCACCCGTATACACAGCGGCTCTTGGAAGCTGTTCCCAAGATGCCCACGATTATTCGAGCTGGCTGACTGGAAATATGCTCGCTCCCCCTAGGCGCGCACGAGCGTTGACTTGAGTTCGCGTCGGCTCGGCCCTCCGTATCCGGATTTCGGAGGATCGAGCCGACGATTCTCGCAGTAGCTCGGCGAAGGCGGATCCTCCTTACCTTTTCGAAGGCTGATTGCAGGGAGGCATCTATACTCGTTTGTGAGTTAAATTGAGCGCATTGGAAGGAATTTGCCCTAATATGCGCCCGCGCCTCTGTCGGAAACACTTGGAATGGTGCCATTTTTGTAGATTCCTGGCAGGAAACCGCTTCAAACTTGAAGATTGGCGCGATTATCGCGTTATCTTAGCACTTTAGCTCTCACCAAAAGCTTTTTGTTCATGAACAACGACTGGAGTAACCTGAAGACGCGTATCGGCTTCGATATGGAAACTGGAGAGAATTCTTATGACGAGGCATCGTTCGTCGAATTCCTGAATATGAAGCTGCGCTCTCGGGGCTACCCGATATTTGGCGACGAATCGGACTATCCCTTTTTGCAAATGGGCAGCTCGCTTTTGCAAAGCGTGGCGGAAAAGAATCGGTTGCTTCGCGAACATTTGTGTCCGGTCGATCAGCGAATCCAGGACTACATTGTTCGTCTATTTAAGGGCCTGGACACTCCAGACAGGATTTGGGTGCCGACCAACATTCTAATTCTAGAGCGTCATGGCATGGCCCGGGCGCTTTCCTTGCCCCCAGACTCGGACTCATTCAAATCGAATATAGTTAGCAGTTTTCGGGTTAAACAAGGGGTGCTCAACAACCCAGCTAGCGATCGGCGCACGACCAAAGGCGTATTCCATATTGCTGAAGGCGGATTGCCCATACCTGCGGATAAGAAATCCGTGCCGCTTCCAGTCTTCGCCAAGCTCTTAGAAAAGGCGCTCAATCCTCCCGACGATCTGCTGGAAATTCCCTTCACCTCGACTCAAGAAGAAAAAGCGCGGCTCTTCGTTTCCCTGCTGCTGCGGCCGGTCGTCCAGCCGGCGGTTGAGGGCGTGACTGAAGAAAAGCGGACGGAAGTGCGGTTTTTCGCTCCCGGTAATCTGACGAGCAATCTCGATTTCGTGGAAAGCATTTTCGGGAATGCGGGTGATCCGTATTTGGCGGAAAACGACAGCGGATTGGATGTGAAGCATTGGTCAGGCCATACTGGTTGCGTGATTCTGGCTCCTCATCTAATTACCTTTACCAAAAAGGAGCTTGGCTTGCCGCATATCGATAAGGCGACGGAGAGGCAGAAACGTGACGGGATGTGCTGGGAATCTGAAGACGAGCTCTATAATGATGGAGGAGCTTTCAAGATAACGTCTCGAGATAGTAGTGGTGTTGTGGTGACGATCATCGCGGACAACTACTATGGCTATTGCAAGAAGGAGGTTAAGACGCAGTTGTCTTACGCGGCCAATCTCCTCGGCAATGTGGAAGAGGAGCATGCTGGCGGCGCTTTGGCTTTCGCCAGCTACGACTTAGGCGAGGACTTCAGGTTAAGTCATTACATAAGGGAAGTTGATCACAGTTTTGAGGAAACCCTAGAGATTCTGGGCGACGAGATCGATGTCCAAAAAGATGGATACGCGATAGACAAGACTTACGGCGACATTGTCTATATTCCGGCTAAATCCCACATCTCTCTTCATGATCAGGTGATACATTGGGAAAAGGACGGGGAGACGAAGGCATTGAATCTGCAGCCCGACGTGACGTACATCCTGCCATCGGGCTATAAAGTTCAGATGGTGCGGCCTATGCAAGGCAGGCGATGGCGCCTTGTGGGAACGGGAGCAGTCGGCACCTATTGTCACAAGCCTTGCACCGTGTCTGGAGGGGGCAAGTCGGAGATTTCCAAATCGCTTGCGGACGCCATCGTTGCGGGTCCTGTGTTTACAGCCGATATTAAGAGCGATTTTGATAAAGTGGAAGAGGTTGTCAGCAAGGAGTACGGAAATCGTTTTCGGGATGACAGTCGCAACCGGCAGAATGGGCGGCCGATTTTGAGCGACAAGCGCTCGCTGGGATCGGTGATAAAGCTACTGTCTCCATCGCCAGAATACAGCGATGATTACAATGATTGGCTAGAATCGGTCCCTGGCTATATCACAGATATCGTTTTGGTCGTGAAAAGATTCTACAAGCCGGATTGGGGCGAAGATTGGCGTGACCGCTTCAGCGTGGATATCGTCAATGGAAAGCCGGGCAACGAGCTCAAGTATCGGGATCAGAAGCTGCTGAGCCAATACTTGCGGGTGGGATTCGCTGAAGATGGTTCCTGGCGGGTTTTCAGCCTCCGCAAGGACTTTTATCCGGCAGTGAAGATCCAAACGGAAGATGACATTTCTGCCTCGGTAGTTGTGCCGGCTTCTCATGTTGCCGGATTGGATTCGGGTGTGGAAACGGATAAGTCGCTTAAATTTATTCTTAACTGCGAATACCGATTATTTCAGCGACCTGATGAAGCGATTCATAGGGGCTATGATAAGACTACGGAAAAAGATTTCTCGCGTAGCGGGTTGTTCTTTTCCAACTACGAACCTCTGACTCGTGAGCAAACGCGGGCGATTGAGAACGACGCGATTCGTTTCGGCAATTTCACAGAGCCGATGCAGCAAGTTCTCAGGGAGTTTAATCGCTCGGAAAAACCGGATTTCGCGGTGTCCTCTTCAGAGCCGAGAATTTGGGAAGGCAAGCCTTCGAAAAATCCGCGCTATTTGCAGAACCGCCTAGATATGGAGGATGGTCGCTCGACTTACATAGCCAAGGTAGGGGCCCGTCTTTATCGGAGGATGTATAAAGGGAAGAATCCCCCTTTCCCCGTGAATTCGGTTTTGCCGGGTCGGAGGAACAATCCTCCTTCGGAAGGGATTCGGGCTTTGGCGGTTTACAATCCTATCCATTACCAGGAGTTGCCCGAGTTGTTCATGGATTTCATAGCCAGTCTGACGGGCAAGTCGCCATCGACTACGGGAGCCGGTTCGGAAGGGGCGCTGACCAAGGGCCCTTTCAATATGCTGCTTCCCATTGTCGATCTTAACAATGCCCTTGTTTCGTATTTGGTTAGCGGTTACGAGTGCTTTACGTCTTCCGCGGGCTGCGTGGGTCCGAAGTTCCGGTGCGATCACGACATCAGTTTGCTTGTACCTGAACTCTGGTGCCGTATGCGTCCACGCGAGAGGAAAGCCTCTTACATGATCGAACATGGCTATTTGGAAGCCTGCGAGGATTTTCAACACCAAGGGGAAAACGTAGAGGCTTCCCGTTTAGGCTACCGAATTACGGCTGCCTTTATTCAAGAATTCGGCGGCCGAATCTTCAGCAATCCTCAATCCGTTTTCCCCGAGTTCATTCTGAAGCCGGAAATCCAGGATCTCGATACCTATGTGGACGGGATCAAAAATATTGTGGAAACCCAGCAACGCGTGGCCTTGAACTACTTTCAAGATGGATCGATCGACGCAGCTTGCCCCCCGCTTAAAGCCATTCTTCACGTTATGGCGCACGGCGAGTTCGAAGGCATGAGCTATCGCGATGCGGCGTTTCGCCAGATGTTTACGCTGGAGTCGCTCGAGTCGAGTGATTGGTACCGCGAACGCCTTGATGCCAAACAGAAGGTGGATATTTCTTTGTGGGAGCGCCATGAGAAATATTTAGAGAGCTTTCTGGGCCGCGACATTAACGCGGGAATGGGTGAGCGAATCGATGAAGAGGCCCTGCGTCGCCGCATCGAAAGGCGGTTGCAAACCTTTCGGTCGGATGAGTATCGCAATAAGCTCGATGGCTGCTTGGGCGTGGATCCGAGTTTGTATAGGTAGTTAGACTCTCCATCTGTCAGCGGTTTCCCGAGCCCAATTCGATTCCCGCTATCCTATCAAACCTTTTTGCATGTGGTATTAGTCATTTGCAGCGCAGGAAGCTCGCTCGCGAGCGAATCAACGAGGTCCACTTAAATAGAATAATCGCTCGTAAGCGAGCCTCCTACTCTAAGTCGTTAGGACGACGCCAATGCGCAGGCACGGGATCCCGCCCGCAATTGTTTAGCCGATTAGGGGCTCTATCCCACCTCTAATTCCCGATTGAAACGCTCTCGACGGAATTGCTTGAGGTAGAGGCGGTGGTAGCGTCCGCGCTTTTCCATGAGTTCGGCGTGGTTTCCACTTTCCACGATACGCCCTTTTTCGATGTAGAGGATGCGATCGGCTGAGCGAATTGTCGAGAGCCGGTGGGCAATGACAAAGCTGATCCGACCTTCGAAGATCCTTTGCATGCTGGATTGTATAATCGCTTCAGTCTCGGTGTCTATGGACGAGGTGGCCTCATCCATAATGAAAATTTGAGGGTCGGCAATCAGGGCTCTGGCAAAGGAGATCAACTGGCGCTCCCCGGTTGAAAGTCGAGCTCCTCCTTCGCCAATCTTAGTATTGTATCCATCGGACAGGTTCATGATGAGCTCGTGCCCGTTGACGATTTGAGCGACGGATTCGATCTCGCGATCGCTGGCTTGCAGGTTTCCGTAGCGGATATTCTCGCGAATGGTTCCGTTGAAAAGATGGGGAGTCTGCAGTACTATACCCAATTGGCTTTGCAGCCATTCTAGACTTCGTTGACGATAATCGATGCCGTTGATGAGCAGGGACCCGCTGGTCGGTTCATAAAATCTAGATAGGAGGCTGACAATTGTGCTTTTCCCCCCGCCGCTAGGCCCGACGAGAGCGATGGTTTCGCCTCGCTTTACCGCTAGATTGAAGCCTTCCAAAACGGTCTCTTTGGCGTTGTAGCGAAATCCGACCTCTTTGAATTCTATGCGTTCAATAACGTTGGCGTAGCCATCGATGGCGATTTCAGCGTTTGATTTCGCCTTTGAATTCTCAATGCGGTTCAAGACATCCTGGGTGTCTTTGATCTTCGGTTTTGTCGCCAAGAGGCCCATGACACGCTCGCCGGCGGCTTGAGCTCCTTGCAATTCGGCGAGAACCATGGCGATCTGGTTTATCGGAAAGAAGAACTGCCCGGCATAGCCCATGAAGGCGATGACGGTTCCTAGAGTGAGCGTATCATTGATTACATTGACGCCCCCGTACCAAAGCGCGAGACCGGAGCCAATGCTTCCGATGGCGACGACGATGGGCAAGTAGACGGCTCCCAATAGAGCCCGCTTGACGGAAGCCGTGTACATGTCTTGCGACATGGATTCGAAATCGCCGAGGTTTTCCGATTCGCGGCCAAGAGTTTTGGTCGTTTTAACGCCTGCGATACCTTCGTTGTAGGAGGCCGTGATACGAGCGTTGTGCTTTCGGATTTCTCGGGAAGTTATGAGCATGCGCTTCCGAAAGAAGGAACTGACGAATATCAAAGGCACTATCGTCGAGAGTACGAGAAGGGCTAGCTGGGCATTGAGTACAAACATGGTGATGGCCATAGCCACGACGAAGAAGAGCCCCCATACCAAATCTAGAAATCCCCAGGCGAGAATACGGGAAAGCCGGTCGCAATCGGCGGTTAGGCGAGAGATGAGCCAGCCGGCAGGTTGAGCATCGTAGTAGGCGAACTCCAACTCTTGAAGACGCTTGAAGCAGCTTCTCTTGATATCGTGACCGATATTGTGCGAGATAGATCCAGCGCAGACGATAAAAACCCAAACTAGCGCGGATAGGGAAATCGATAAGCCGAAAAACAGAGCGGCCGGTTTCCAAAGGTTTTCGACAGGTTCGCCCTTTTCTACGATTTCCACGGCGATTTTGGTGGCGATAGGGAATTGCGACTCAATAATGCTCAAGGCGACGGCCGAGAAAGCGAGCGGGGACAGCAACCTAGGGTGCCCCATCGCGAACTTGAATATGCGTCTCCAAAGATCGACGTCGATCTTGTTATGAAACGGGTCTTCGATGTCAGAATTTTTCATGACAAGTCGCTCGTTATTTGGCGGATTCTAGGTCGGTTTGCATTTCCGTTTGGATATGCCAAAGCCTTTGGTAGAGGCCCGGCTCTTCGATCAACGTATCGTGGGTGCCCGTTTGAGTGATACGGCCTTTTTCCATAACGATTACTCGATCGGCATGGGCAAGGGTCGAAAGTCGATGGGCTATTATTATGGTGGTCCGGTTTTTCCTGCGTCTCTCAAGGGCTTCGATAACCGCTTTTTCCGTGTCGTTGTCGACAGCGCTAAGCGCGTCGTCGAGGAGGAGAATTGGGGGATCCGATAAAAGGGCCCTGGACAGGGCGACGCGTTGACGTTGCCCTCCAGAGAGAGTGATCCCTCTTTCTCCGATCTCCGTATCGTATCCATCTGCGAACCCGACAATGGTTTCGTGAATGCTGGCGAGCTTGGCCGCCGAGATGACTTCGTTTGTTTCGCTCGCGTCGCCTCCGAAACGAATGTTCTCCTCGATCGATCGCGAAAAAAGAAACGGTTCTTGAAGAACGACACCGAATTGCTGGCGCAGATACTTTCGATCCAGGTCTCTGATCGCCATCCCATCGAGGAATATACTGCCTTCATCGCAATCATAGAAACGAAGCAGCAAATGAAGGAGCGTGGATTTTCCGGATCCGGAGGGCCCGAGTATCGCCAGCGTTTCCCCTGGATCGATGGACACGCTAACCTGATCGATTGTCTGCGACTCAGAAGTATGGCGAAAGGAAACGTCCCGGATTTCGATTTGCCCGAGGACTGGATTGGCTGGGTGAATGCGAACCTCGTCTTTGTTTGTCTCGGTGGGCTCTGATAGGATCTCGTCGATTCGGCTGATCGAGACTACAGTTTTCCCGAGGTCGGTAAGGATCCTCCCGATCATCCGTACGGGCCAGAGAACTAGGTTAAGAAGAGCCAGAAAGGCGAACAGAGTTCCAACTGTAGTTGTCCCTTTAGCTGCCATGTAGGAACCTACAACCAACGCTAGCCCGATTTGGGTAAGACTCAGCATATCGGAAGGAGCCCAGAAGCGGGCCATCAAGCCAGTTAGTCGAATGCTCTTATCTCGGTACTCTTGATTCGGCTGAGCGAACTTTTCGATTTCGAACTGATGCCTTCCAAAAGCGCGGACAACTCGAATTCCAGTGATATTCTCCTGCGCCACGGAAGTCAATCGGCCCTCGGCTTCATCGACTTCCTTGAAGACCGCTTTCACTTTCTTAAAGTAGAAATAGCCAAAGATAATGATGATTGGTATGAGAAAGGTAGATACTAGAGTAAGTAAAGGATTCAGGGCCAGCATCACTGGGATGACGGCAGCGATGAGTATAATAGATCGGCCGATTTCCACCACATGAGCTGCCAGAAACAGCCGCATGGTTTCGATATCTGAAGTACATCGCTGGACCAGATCTCCGGTTTGAGCCCCGTCCAAGTAGCGATTCGACAATTTTTGAATGTGATCGTAGAGGCGATCCTTGGCTCGCTTGCAAATTCCATCGGAAGCTCTGGCGGCGAACCGCTTTTGAAAGTGATTGAATATCCCGCTGCAAACCGCGAACAGAAACATGGCAAGAGCGGGTATCCAAAGATTGGCGGCAACATTACCGGTTCCCCCGAGGGTTGTCATCAGCCACTCGAGCAACGGGTTGGATTTCTCGTAATTGGGATCCAGTACATAGTCGATCGTAGCGCTGCCGACTAGAGGCACCATAAATTCGAATAAGGTAGCTACGAGGAGAGCAAGGGTTGCTAGCGAATAGCGAACCCGTTCTTCCTTCAGCAGCTTCCATATAAGTTGGAAGTCTGTGGTTTTGGATGTCTTTTCGTCTGATTCAGGCGTTGAATTCATGGCCTGTGGAGGTGGTGTTGAAAAGGATGGTTTCTCTGACGGAATGGGGCAAAAAAAAAGACCCGCTTTTAAAAAAAGCGGGCCATATAGGGATGGGAGGGAAATTC
>CAYOLG010000022.1:17766-83611 GCA_964404745.1 uncultured Opitutaceae bacterium | reverse complement strand
GCCCGAAAGCGTTTCGCACGTCGTCTTCTGACGCGTCGAATGACAGGTTGCCTACATAGATATCCATTTTGTGAAAGCGCCAATACGTTGAGATACAGAGCAGATAGCTGGCGCCTCCATCGGTTCTGCGTGAAGACGCGCTTGCTAAAGCGATTCCCCAACTGGTTAAGTTGTAGATTTCGAAGCGCGTTTAATCGGATTGCAAGGAGTAAACCGAAGATTGCTACAGAAGATTCCCTTGTTGCCCCCCTACTGGCGGGGCGATGCCGATGGCTTGGTAGCCTTTGCTAGTGATTTTTCTTCCTTGGGGCGTCCTCTGGAGAAAACCGTTTTGAATGAGAAAGGGTTCGTGAACTTCTTCCAACGTATTTAGCTCTTCCCCGACTGCCACTCCGATTGTGTTCAAGCCAACGGGTCCTCCCCGGTGAGTTTCCGCGATGGTTCTCAGTATCCGCTTGTCCATTTCGTCCAAGCCGCGCTCGTCGATTTCTAGCAGCTCTAGAGCTTTGCTAGCCGTTGCCTGACTGATCGAGCCATCCCCTTTTTCCTCAGCGTAATCGCGGACGAAATAGACAAGATTGTTAGCTATTCGGGGAGTGCCTCGAGAGCGATTGGCGATTTCGGTCCCACCCGCTTCATCCACCGGTACCCCAAGGAGTTGGCAGCTGCGTTTTACGATGCTGAGCAGTTGCTCCGGGCTGTAGTAGTCCAAGCGGGTTTGCAAAGTGAACCGGCTTCGTAGCGGCGCGGTTAGGAGTCCGCTTCGGGTGGTTGCCCCAACTAGGGTGAATTTGGGGATATTCAAACGAACGGAACGAGCATTGGGTCCCTGATCGATCATAATATCGATACGGTAATCCTCCATGGCTGAATATAAGTACTCCTCTACCGTTTTCGGAAGGCGATGAATTTCATCTATAAAAAGAATGTCTCCCTCTTGAAGATTCGTCAGCAAACCCGCCAGATCGCTGGCCTTTTCAATTACTGGGCCTGAGGTAACCCGAACGTTTGAATCCATTTCCGATCCGAGTATGAACGAAAGCGTCGTCTTGCCGAGTCCGGGTGGGCCACTGAGGAGGACGTGGTTGAGTGGTTCGTTTCGCTTTCGTGCCGCTCCCGACATGATCTTCAGCCGTTCCAGCGTCTTTTCTTGGCCGACGAAATCTTCGAATCTCAACGGTCTGAGAATCGATTCCGTTTGCGAATTGAGGGGCGATTCGAGAGCGGTTGAGAAGTAATCGGCTCCTTTAGCAATGGGTTCACTCATTCGTTTTCCAGATGGTAATAAATCTCAAAGAGGACGGCTAGCAAGAGCGAGAGATATTTAAAACCCCGATTCGCAGTGGAATCGGGGCTAGAGAAAGCAAATGCTTCATGATTAGGACTGAGACTCCCGGCCTTCTGCTCGCGGTTTTTGCCGCCGACGTCTAGGGTGGTTTCCTCGGTCGGAATCCGATTGTTCCCCTGAGGGCGAGCCCTGTCGTCTCTTTGGTCGACGATTCCCGCGAGGCCTACGATTGCCGGGCCCGTCACCGCGTCCTCCTTGGGCATCTCGGGATCTGTCTTGACCACCGCGATTGTTTCGACGGCGGTTTTGATTGGGACGCCTCTTTTTATCGTCACTGGATTTTTCTTCGTCCCCATCATCGGACGTGAAGACGGACTTTATCCAGCCGAGCAGCCCTTTTGGCTTCTCTGCGGCGGTTGGGCGCTTCGTCGAAGAACCGGTTTTGGCCCTTTTGTTGGGAGCTGCCCGTTTGCCGTCTTTGGAGGGTCGGAATTCTTGTACTCCTCGGGTTCTTGAGGAGTCGCGCCGCTCCATCTCCGCAAATCGTTCGGGTCGGCCTTCGGCTTCCCCATCGTCAGCTGGGTAGGGGACGACATCCGTCTCCTCAGGCGTTGAGTCATCGGACTCTCGACTATCCCTTTCCGCATCGCGATTTTGATCCCGATTTCTCCTTCGATTTGGATTTGGGCCATCGCTTTCTATCAGATGAGCGGGCGCGGTCGATTTTACGACGAGGTCGTCCATTTCCAGGACATCATCATCGTCTTTGGGTCCCCGCAGTTGTTTCAGCGACTTGGCTGATGCCGATTTGCTGCCGGGATGGAGTTTGCGTGTTCCGTACATGATGGTTGTTTTGCGCGCAGGAGTTTCCTGGGAGGGGATCTTTGGGTTTGAGTTCGCCTCTGCCTCAACTCCCGAAACGCTAGGGGAGGTTGCAACCTGCTCTTCGCTGGGCTCTTCCCCTGTTTGGTTTTCTTTTGTTTCGGACATGTGTTGTTCTGTTTTTGGGCGCCGGAATGTCTACCTCGACGCCTCTAGTGTTTTTATCGTTCTGCAGCCGAGCCCGACCTCTTTAGGGGGCATTTCTATGCGACTGCGAAAGGGGGCTAATTTACAATAATGGAGCAAAATACAACCATTAAACGGGGCCTGATGGTCCAAAATCGAAAAGAGGCGTCAGGCCCGGCTCATTCCAGCGAGTTAGCTGAGGCTGTGCATAAAGGCTATTAACTTGCCTGAAGGTCGATTGAACAGTAGCTCTCGTTCTATGGACAAGTTGACCCAGATATTTGAAATGCAGGAGGAGCTAAATTTCCGCATTGGCGTGGACCTGAAGAACATCGATCAAGAAGAAAAGACGAGATGGATTCTGAATTATACCCGAGCAATGCAGCAGGAGTTGGCTGAGCTAACGGATTCCGTTCCTTGGAAATGGTGGGCAAAATATCAAAAGTTCGATGAGCAGAACGCCAAAGTCGAAGTGGTCGACCTATTCCATTTTCTCGTATCGCTGGCCCAGACTTTAGGGATGACAGCTGATGACGTTTTCGACGCATACATAGCCAAAAACAAGGTAAACCACCAGCGTCAGGATTCTGGCTATGACAAGAAGGACGAGGCGGATTCTCGACATATTTAGCCTCTTCCCCGACATAATTGCTTAAATGAGCGGGAATGGAATTCGAACCTATTTTGGTTTTTCGAATCTGAATTAGTGATGGTCGTTCGAAAACGAGCTTCAAGATTATTAGTCGCGTTCAGCGCTGGTATGATCGCATACTTTGGAGCAATGGGCCAAGAGGTCCCTGTTCCCTTAAGCGAAACGGAATCCGCTAGCTTTTCTATTCGCCATGAGGATCGGTGGTTGGCAGCCACCGCTAGAAGAGCCTTGGAGTCGGGTCTTTATGAAACGGCCTCGGAGATTGCGGGCGACATATTGGCTAGGGATCAATCAGTCGACGATGAAACGCGAGCCCAGTTAGCGGTGACTCGAATCGACGCTCACCTTGGTGGCGGGCGAATTGGAGATGCCTCCCGTTTTTTAGAGAGTCTGGAATCCTATGGCGTCGATGCCAGTACGATCGCATTGAGAAAAGCGATCATCGCTTTTGCTGGGAACTCGACTCAGAAAACTGGTCAAGCAATCGAATCCATTGATTCGTCGGAATTGGATTCTGGCGAACGCGTTTGGCTAGCCTTTTTGCGCGGCTGGCTAGATGCTGCTTCTGGTGATTTCGAGAGCGCTCGAATTGAATTCCAGTCAGCCCGATCTCAAGCAGAAGACGTGTCGCCGGAATTATATGGCCGCATCGCCCTCCTGACCTTCGTCCATGAACTTGAAAATCCTGAAGAAACGCTCTCAACCGAAGAGCTGAAAGAAAACTACGAGGCGTTTCGCGGATCCGAGAGCGGATTCAGGTATGCTCAATTGCTGGCTGTCGTGGAAAACGGAAGGGGAGAGCGAGGCGAAGCGATCAATATATTGGATACCGCTTTGAGTGAGTTGCCTGATGAATATGCGTCTATCGGGGATCAGATACGTTTGCTGCAGGTCGTTGTAGCAGGTTTGAAGTCGAATGAGGGACGGGAAGCGGCGAGGTCGTTGGTTGTTCGCGGTTCGAACCGCGAGTTGCAGAGGGTGGCGCTTCAGCAAATCGCTACTAGCGGGCTGGGGAGCGATTCTGATATGGATCAGTATTTTCTGGATACACTGGACGAAATACTTAGTTTGGAGCCGGTTCACGCGTTAGCGGCGGAAGCGCTTTACTATCGCGCTGTCAGCCAATTCTACAAAGCTGTGCGAGAAGAATCGCTAGATGGTTTTATCGCCGTTGACGACGACGGCGAAAGACTGCTGAGAGAGCATCCAGAATCAGAATATAAAAGAGGAGCATTGGCCTTGCTGGCGGCGTCGGCTTGGCAGCGCAACCGATTTCGGACGGCGGCTAGCTATCTGACCCAGTTCCGTTCGGAATACGCGAGTCTGGCTGAAGAGAGCCGTCTGAATGTTTTGATCGCGGATTGCTATTTTCGGGCGGGAGAGCAAGCGAGCAATCCTGGGGATTTCTCGGATGCCGCCGACGCCTATGAATTGGCTCTCGGGGGGGATTTAGAAACGGATGAATCCAGCCAGGTTTTTTTCCAACTCGTTCTCTCTCATCTCAATGCGAACGAACTCGACGATGCCAAACGGGCTCTTGACGATCCGGAACTGACTAGGAGTTCGACTATAGTCAAGATTTGGCAGGCTGAGTGGATGTTGATTAAGCGGATGCGCCAGCTGAGGGAATCGATCGAGGCTTATGAGCGCATCAATAGCTTTGTTGGAATTGAGGGTCTGAATCAGAGTCTGCAAATGCGGATGCTTTGGCTAGGCTCGAAATTGTCATTCGAGTCGGGGCTCTACGGAGAAACTCAGGTATGGGTGGATCGGCTTATGTCCGTGTTGGAAGAGATCGGTCCTTCCGAATTTGTCGAACAGGTCGAGTCAGATGCGAAATTGACCTTGGCGGAATCTTTGTTGCGGCAGGGCGAGATCGATGAGGGCTTGGGCATACTGACAAGTGTTCGGAGCGAATTTCCTGGGTCTGAGTCGGCAGAGCGATCCTATCTAGTGGAGGCCCGCCATCTTTCCGATCAAGACCTTGTAGTAGAGTCATCCCAGTTGCTCAACGATCTCGTGGAAAATTCGCCGGATAGCCGCTACGCCCCGCTCGCTCTCTACGAGATCGCTTTGAATGCGGAAAAACGCGGGCAAGGCGAATATTTGAGCCAGGCGATCGAGATGCTCGACCGGATTGCATCGGATTACCCAGATTCGGATTTGGTTTATTATGCGCGGCTTAAACAAGGGAATTTGGCTCGCAAGCTAAACGAGTTCGAAGCTGCCGAGCTTGTATACGAAAACCTGGAAAACACGTACCGCGAAAGGCCGGATCGGTATTGGGCTCAGATTTCGTTGGCGGATACGTTGATAGCCCGGGCAAGCGAGGACCCTAGTAAATTCGAAGCTGGAATTTCCAGATTGGAGTTGTTGATGGACTTGCCGAATGCCCCTGTTGAACTGCGTGTCGAGGCTGGCTTCAAGATCGGTATCGCTTGGGAAAATCAGGGTGAACCGGTCAAAGCTAAAGCGGCATTCTGGAACCTTTATAATCTATTTGTTGAAAAGGAATCGCGGATGGAAGATTGGGGTAAGCAAGGCAGATACTGGCTTTCGCGCTCGCTTTTTGAGCTCGCCGAAATTTTCCAACGCGAATCGAATTTGGATATGGCGATCGAATTTTATGAAAAGATAGAGGAACTGGGATTACTCGGTTCGGAATTGGCTCGAGCCCGCATCGATCAACTGCGAGGGAGAGCTCCTTTCGCTGCCAGCCCGTAGATAGAACCCTATGATAGCTGCATCCATAGACGCGATACACATCGAGCTGTTCGACAAGTTTCAGCAAGGGGGCATTATCATGTGGCCCATGTTCTTGATGAGCCTGGCGGCGTTGGCGATATTCGTAGAGAGAGTTTTATTTTTGCATCGAAACCAGATACGCTCGCGCGAGTTTCTCTCTGGAATCGAAAATTCGCTGGAAAAAGGCCGATTGATCGAGGCGCTGACAGTGTGTCAGGAAACTCCAGGGCCCGCTGCGGCTATGGTCAAAGCCGGTTTGATGGCTTTTCGCAAGAATGATGAAGAAATCCGTGAATCCGTGCGAGAAGCGGCGATTGTGGAATTAGGTCCCATCAAAAGGCGGGTGGGCGCCCTTAGCGCGATTGCTCAAACAGCGCCAATCTTTGGGCTTTTGGGAACGGTAATTGGGCTCATCGACGCGTTTTCCCAGTACGAGCAGCAAGGTGTTTATCTCAATGCAGGATTTCTTTCTGGTAGCATGTGGCAGGCCCTTATTACGACGGCAACCGGTTTAGCTTTGGGGGCCGTTTGCTTATTGGGGCATCACTTCCTTGTCAGCAGAGTTCAGGTCGCAATCCATGAAATGGAATGGCTTGGGAGCGAATTGCTTCTGGCACTCGCCCGAGTAAAATCCGGATCTTCGGCGATCCAGGAGGCCCTCCCCGATGAAGTTGTCGATACTCAATCTTGATAGGGAAGCGCCGAGGGCCGCAAAGTTGGGGTTTTGGCCGTTCGTGGATATCTGCGTTATCGGTTTGTTCGCCTCCTTGTATGGGTCGAGTTTCGTCATTGCCCCGGGCATTAACATCGAATTGCCGCAATCGAATCATGTGCAGGTGCCGGTTGCCCAGAGGCTGCAGGTGATGTCGGTCGATGAAGTGGGCGGTGAGGAGCAGATCTACTTTGAAGATAGATTGCTGAAACTAGAGACCTTGGAGAAGATGCTCCGCTTGAGGGGCCAGGTCTCTGAGGAAGTGACTTTGCTGATTCGAATTGATGCAATGGTATCGGCTCAGACTATTACATCGATTTTCGAAATTGCGGAGGCAGCGGGCTATCGAAGCATTCAATGGGCGACTGAAGATCGTCCTGTGGAAGTGAACGCGCTGGACGCGGCAGTCGAAGAATGAGTCGATCGGCGTCCAGATGGGTTTTGGGTATCGGCATCGGGGCGATTGTCCACTTGGCCATCTATTGGGCCCTGGTCCTAGTTGCAAAGCCGCCGTCTCGTGGTTCGGCCGTTCGGACGGAGGAAGCCACCTTCCGCTACCTCGGGAAAGATCAAGTCGAACTTTCAGCGGTCATGCAGCAGCAACTCGAATTGTTCGATCCCAAGCCATTGGTTCAGCCGACGCAGTGGAACATGGCTAATTTCGATGGCCGTTTCGACCGAATTGAAGCTTTTGTTGGAGATGACAGGGATCCGTTCATCGACTATGTCCCCAATTATGGGAACGAGAAAGGCGACTTTATTTCGGCTTTCGGGAATTCGTGGCGACCAGCGGATAGCGCAGAGGAGGTGTTCTTGGATTTTCCTATGGATCGGGCTAAGGGCTTTGGTCGACGGGTATTGAATGTGCAATTCGTCGAAGATGAAAGCTTTGAGCTCAAGATTATCCGCTTGAATGACGGGGCGACGGTCGTGGACCGGCAGTATGAGAGTGAATTGGCCCTTGAAATTCGGCAACTTCCTGGAGATTGGGGATCGGCTGCTTTTTTAGTTCAGATCGTTGATTCCTTCCAGGTAGGTTTGCCGATTACTGAAAACGGATCGGGGAGCACGGAAGCGGATAGCCGTCTCAGGCATCTGGTGGAGACTGTTTTGATTCCGCAAGGGGAGCTGTCGGACGGGTTTTACGCAGTCCAGATATCCCGTTAATCAAGGGTGAAATTTTTATTGAAATTTCAGTTGACGGGCAAATTTGGCTTGGACATCGTCTGGCTTCTTTTTTTCGACACACACCACTTTAGAGGCCCTTGTAGCTCAGTCGGTAGAGCACATCCTTGGTAAGGATGAGGTCGGCGGTTCAAATCCGCTCGAGGGCTCCACTAGAGATAAGGCCCTCTAATTGGGGATGTCGGATCAACGGAATAATTTCATTTAAAATCAATAAACTAACAACCAAAAATGGCTAAAGGAACCTTCGAAAGAACAAAACCGCACGTCAATGTGGGCACGATTGGACACGTTGACCACGGTAAAACGACGCTGACTACCGCGATCTTGGCAGTGCAAGCAGGCAAAGGCTTGGCAGAGCTTAAAAGCTACTCGGACATCGCCAAGGGTGGTACGGTGCGTGACGAGTCGAAGATCGTTACAATCTCGGTCGCCCACGTGGAGTACGAGTCGGATAACCGTCACTACGCTCACGTAGATTGCCCGGGCCACGCCGATTTCGTTAAGAATATGATCACCGGAGCGGCTCAAATGGATGGAGCAATTCTGGTTGTTAGCGCAGCGGATGGCCCAATGCCTCAGACGCGCGAGCACATCCTCTTGGCTCGTCAGGTTGGAGTGCCTAAGATTGTGGTCTTCCTCAACAAATGCGATTTGATCGATGACGAGGAGCTTTTGGAGCTTGTCGAAATGGAAGTTCGCGAACTTCTAGACAAGTACGAGTTCCCTGGCGATGACGCCACGATTATTCGCGGTTCCGCCATGCAGGCCCTCGAGGGCACCGACGAAGGTAAGGCTCACATCCAAGCTTTGATGGACGCGATCGACGCGGACATCCCTGAGCCCGAGCGTGAAATCGACAAGCCTTTCTTGATGTCGGTCGAAGACGTTTTCTCGATCACCGGTCGTGGTACAGTTGCAACAGGCCGTATCGAGCGTGGCATTATTAAGGTTGGCAACGAAGTTGAAATCGTTGGACTCAAGGACACAGCAAAGTCGGTTGTTACCGGTGTTGAGATGTTCCGCAAGATGCTCGACCAAGGGCAGGCGGGAGATAACGTGGGTATTCTGCTTCGCGGTGTGGAAAAGGACCAGATCGAGCGCGGCCAAGTTTTGGCGGCCCCGGGCTCCATCACTCCGCACAAGAAAGGCAAAGCCGAAATCTACGTTCTTTCGAAGGACGAAGGTGGACGTCACACGCCTTTTTTCAATGGGTACCGCCCTCAGTTCTATTTCCGCACCACGGATGTGACAGGAGTTTGCGAACTTCCTGACGGCGTTGAAATGGTGATGCCAGGCGACAATATTTCAATTGAAGTGTCGTTAACGAAACCAATCGCGATGGAAAGAGGTCAACGTTTTGCGATTCGCGAAGGGGGCCGTACCATCGGAGCGGGCCGTATTACTGACATAGTCGAGTAGGCGGATTCCTGACAGTCTATTTTCTTTGCCGGAACCCCTTAGCAGGGTTTCGGCAATTCTGTTTTTCAAATTTCCGGTTTAATTAGGGTAGTAGCTCAATTGGTAGAGTAGTGGTCTCCAAAACCATTGGTTGGGGGTTCGAGTCCCTCCTGCCCTGCCAAGCAAAGTGCCCCGCGCATCAATGAAAAATCCTTTCAGCACAATCCGAATATTCGTCAACGAAACCGTTACGGAGCTGAAGAAAGCGACTTGGCCCACGCTGACGGAGCTTCGCGATTCCACCATTGTGGTTCTTGTATCCATTGCCATCATGGGCGTTTTCATTGCGGTCGCGGATTTTTCTCTCGCCAATGTCGTTAACCTTTTCACCGGCTGGATGCGGTAGTTCCTAAACTGATGACTGAAACAAGCGCAAAGTCCCAAGGTGAATGGTACGTTATCCAGACCCTTTCTAATCAGGAAGGGAAAGTAAAACGCTACCTGGATAAATTCGTTGTCGAGGAAGAAATGGAGGACTACGTATTTGAAGTTCTCGTCCCAACGGAGAACGTGGTTGAGGTTAAGAATGGGAAAAAGACGCAGATCACTCGCAAGTTTTATCCGGGCTACGTCTTTGTACGCATGCGTTTGTATGACAGCGACGGCAAGTTGATGAACAAGCCTTGGTACTTCGTCAGGGAGACAGCGGGCGTTATCAATTTCGTTGGTGGAGATAGGCCGGCACCTTTGAAGAAGTCGGAAATAGACACGATTTTAAGTCAAATTGAAGCTGCTTCAGGGAAAGAGACACCAAAGATCCAGTACGAAGTTGGCGAGGAAGTTAAAATTACGGATGGCCCGTTCTTGAATCTTAATGGAAGGATCGACGAGATCGATCCGGAAAAGGGCAAACTCAAGGTTTCAGTTTCCATCTTCGGGCGATTCACACCGGTCGAGTTGGAATATTGGCAAGTAGAACGCATTACAAACTAGGTATTTAAAATGGCTAAGAAAGTAACCGGTACGATTCGTCTGCAGCTTCCAGCTGGCGGCGCGAACCCAGCTCCCCCAGTGGGTCCCGCTCTCGGTGCGGCGGGAATTAACATAATGGGGTTCTGCAAGGAGTTCAATGCCAAGACTAGCGACCAGGCAGGATTGATTCTGCCGGTGGTCATCTCGGTCTATCAAGACCGCTCATTTAGCTTCATCCTGAAGTCTCCACCGGCAGCAGTCCTCTTGAAGAAGGCTGCCGGATTGGCGAAGGGATCTGGCGTGCCTAATCGAGACAAAGTTGGGAAGGTGACCAAGAAGCAGATTCTCGAGATCGTGGAGACCAAGAAAGAGGATCTAAACGCGGCCGATCCAGAGATGGCGTCGCGGATTATAGAAGGTACGGCTCGCTCGATGGGTATCGAGGTGGTCGATTAGCCAAAAAAGCATTTTTGATATAGATCAACGCAGGAGCCGTTAAGGCGCTAGCACTGCAAGGAGTAAATAATGGTAAAACTGACAAAACGATATCGAGCCGCTCAGGAGGCAGCTGATTTAGGGAAGGAATATACCGTGGAAGAAGCGGTCGATGTCCTTGGAAAAATGCCAAAAGCGAAGTTCGACGAAACGGTCGAAATTTCGATAAAGCTGCTCGTGGATCCCCGGAAGGGCGACGAGATGGTACGTGGCACTGTAATGCTTCCTCATGGGAGCGGGAAATCAGTCAAGGTATTGGCTTTCACTTCAGATCCGGAATCGGCGAAGAGCGCGGGAGCGGCCGAGGCGGGATTGGAGGATATGATCTCGAAAATTCAGGATGGATGGATGGATTTCGATGTGGCGGTGGCCACCCCTGATGCGATGAAAGAGGTGCGTAAAATCGCTCGCGTATTAGGCCCCAAGGGTCTGATGCCAAATCCGAAAGCGGGTACCGTGTCGCCAAATATCGAAGACGCCATCAAGGAAGTCATGGCAGGCCGAGTTGAATTCAAGCTCGACAAAGGAGCTAATCTTGGCGTCGGCGTAGGAAAGCGCTCATTCTCTAGTGACCAATTGGTCGAAAACGTTCGAGCATTGATCGAAGCGATTGGCAAAGCGCGTCCCCAGAATTTTAAAGGCCGCTATATCCGTAGCGCCAGCGTGTCGGCCACTATGACACCGGGCATTAAGATCGCAGGTTCGGAATACTCGCAATACTGAGTTCTAGCAAAATAGAGGATTAGAGATCATGAGACCGGAAAAACAATTTTTGGTAGACGAAATTAACGCTCATTTGGACAAATCGGATTATGTATTTGTCGCCGATTATCAGAGAGCGACCGTGCCTGATATCGCGGACCTAAGAAGCAAGCTGGCGGCAGAGGAAGCTGAATTCCACGTCATCAAGAACAATATTTTAAAGGTCGCGGCGAGAGATCGCGGATTTCCTGAACTGGACGACCATTTAACGGGTCAAAACGCTATCGTCATTGGAGGAAACAATCCTTCAGGTGTCGCTAAGGTGCTTGCGAAGTTTTTCGATACCGCGAACAAAATCGAAGTTAAGGTAGGCGTACTGAGCAGCCAGAAACTAGAAAAAGATGACATCTTGGTATTGTCGAAACTGCCGTCTTTGGAGGCTCTCAGGGCCCAGTTGCTTGGATTGCTTTCTCAGCCTGCTCAGCAAATGGTGTTCGTTCTCAATGCTGTGCCGCAAAGCGTGCTGAACGTGCTGCAAGCGAAAGTAGACGCAGAAGGAGGAAACTAATTTTATTAAATGGGAAGGCTTGGTCGTCTTCTCTTCTAAAACTGAAACCGATAACTAAAGATACAGGCTAGGGCCCTAAAGTGGCCTTAAATGAGGATTAACCAAACTAGCCGATCGACGAAAAATGGCAGACCTAAATAAAGAAGACGTAATCGAATGGCTCAGTAATCAATCCGTGCTAGACATAGCTGGATTGGTTAAGGACCTCGAAGAAAAATGGGGCGTTAGCGCGGCTGCGCCAGTAGCGGTTGCCGCAGCTCCCGGAGCTGGTGGTGGCGGCGAAGCGGCCGCAGCGGAGGAAGAAAAGACGGAGTTCGACGTAATTCTGGCGGAAGCTGGAGCTAAGAAGATCAACGTGATTAAAGAAGTTCGCGGCATTACCGGACTTGGCCTCAAAGATGCGAAAGACCTCGTTGAAGGCGCTCCGAAACCCGTTAAGGAAGGCGCTTCGAAAGAAGAGGCTGAAGAAATCAAATCCAAGCTCGAAGCGGCCGGCGCTAAGGTAGAACTTAAATAGCATTGTTCGATACCGCTTCTAGAAGCTTATTTTCCGAGACAGGCGCGTTTTCGCGCGCCTGTCTTTCCTGTCTCTATACGCCAGCCGTTTCCAACTGAATCAAAGCGGCTGTTTTCCACATTTCCATTACCCGTACAACCTAGTCATTCAAGCAAGGACATTCCATGGCCGACCGCAAAAATTTCGGAAAACTCAAGGACACGCTAACGCCTCCAAATCTGATCGAAATTCAGATCAATTCCTACCTGGATTTTCTTCAGAAGGACGCTCCGATTCAGGATCGTAAAAACGATGGCCTCGAAGCGGTATTTCGCGAAGTCTTTCCCATCGAAAGTTACGATGGGCGTCTGGTGCTGGAGTTCGTCTCCTACACAATTGGCGAGCCAAAGGCTACGGAGATAGAGTGTATCCGGGAAGGAATCACATTTTCCGTTCCTCTGTATGTTAAATTGCGATTACGCGAAGAGGAAAATATCAAGGATGAGGAGATCTACATGGGCGAAATGCCTATGGTGACTAGCCGTGGATCGTTCATTATCAACGGAGCGGAGCGTGTAGTTGTCAGCCAATTGCACCGCTCTCCCGGTATTTGCTATGAAGTAACGCCCCATACGAACGGAAAGCTGCTGCATTCGTTCCGGGTTATTCCAGACAGAGGTACGTGGTTGGAAGTCCAGTTTGACAACAACGATCTGCTCTACGTTTACTTGGATCGCCGTCGCCGTCGCCGCAAGTTTCTCATCACGACGCTCCTGAGAGCCGTAGGTTACAGTTCGGATTTGGATATCCTAAATCTTTTCTACGAGATCGAGGAAATGCCGATTGCCGACGCGCTGGCGAAGGAAAACGTTAGTCAATATGTCTTGGTGGAGGACGCTGTCGATGCTGAGAAAGGCGTTGTTATCGCCCGGGCATTCGAGCCTTTGACCAAGGCGATCGTCAGAGAATTCGAGACGCATGGAATTCCTGCCTTGAAGCTGATTGACACCTCAGCGGACGATGGAGCAATCGTACGAGCACTCAAAAAGGACTCGACTCAGAACGAGGAAGAGGCGCTCAAAGAAATATACAAACGTCTTCGCCCTGGCGAACCACCGACAACGGCAAACGCGAAAGCGCTGCTGAAGCGTCTATTCTTTGATCCTAAACGCTATGATTTGGGGAGGGTTGGCCGCTACAAAATCAACCAGAAATTGGAGATGGACGTCGATGTGGAGCAGCGGACGCTGCAAGGCGAAGATATCGTAATGTCCACCAAGTATTTAATCAAGCTCAAGGGTGGCGAGGGCTATTTAGATGATATAGACCATCTTGGTAGCCGTCGGGTTAGAACAGTGGGAGAGTTGCTCGCCAACCAGTGTCGTCTAGGGCTTTCCCGCACTGAACGCTTGGTGAGAGAGCGTATGACGCTCTACGATCAAAGCGTTGATTCGATAACTCCGCAAAAGTTGATCAATCCAAAGGCGCTCACCACAGTGATTCGCGACTTTTTTGCTCGGAGCCAGCTATCGCAATTTATGGATCAGATTAACCCGCTGGCAGAGCTTACCCATAAGCGTAGATTGTCGGCACTGGGCCCTGGGGGTTTAAACCGGGAAAGAGCTGGATTCGAGGTGCGAGATGTTCATCCGTCCCACTATGGGCGAATTTGCCCAATTGAGACACCGGAAGGCCCCAATATTGGTTTGATCAACTCGCTTTCAACTTTCGCTCGAGTAAACGAATTTGGTTTCATCGAAACACCTTATCGTGTCGTTGAAAATGGGCGGGTTACAGATGAAATTCGCTACCTCAATGCCGACCAAGAGGAAGGGAAAATCATTGCCCAGGCCAATTGCGAAGTGGATGATGAAGGGGTTTTTGTCGGTCATGTAACCGTGCGTCAGAGTGGCGAGTTTCTTGAAGTCGAAAAAGAGGAAGTCGACTTTATGGATGTGTCTCCGAAGCAGCTCGTATCGGTGGCTGCGGGATTAATTCCCTTTTTAGAACACGACGATGCGAACCGTGCTCTCATGGGTTCAAACATGCAACGTCAGGGCGTTCCGCTCTTGCAAGCGGATTCACCCTTTGTCGGTACGGGAATCGAAGAGCGAGTAGCTCGCGATTCCAAAACGGTGTGCGTTGCCGAGCACGATGGGATAGTCGCGTCGGTGGATGCCAATCGGATTGTGATAACGAAAGACGGAGAGCTTCCCAATCACTTTTTCAACAAGCCCGAAACAGATGAAGCGAACGGAGTCTTTGTAACGGAGCTCCGCAAGTTTATGCGTTCCAACTCAGGAACCTGCTTCAATCAAAAGCCGATTGTGGTCAAGGGCCAGCCGGTTAAAGCAGGCGAGATTATTGCTGATGGCCCCTGCACACAGGATGGCGAATTGGCTATAGGCCGCAATATCTTGGTGGCCTTCATGCCTTGGAACGGATACAATTTCGAGGATGCTATTCTAATTTCTGAAAAGGTTCTCAAAGACGATGTTTACACATCCATACACATCGCAGAATTCGAGGTCACTGCTAGAGATACTAAACTGGGTCCTGAGGAAATCACTCGCGACATCCCAAACGTAGGAGAAGAAGCGCTACGAAACCTGAATCACGACGGAGTTATCCGCGTTGGCGCTGAAGTTCATCCGGGCGATATCCTAGTGGGCAAGATCACGCCGAAAAGCGAAACGGAGCTAGCTCCAGAGGAAAAATTGCTCCGAGCTATTTTCGGGGAAAAGGCTGCCGACGTTAAAGATACGTCCCTTGTCGTTCCATCCGGAGTCGAAGGCATCATTATGGATGTCAAGATTTCCAGCCGCCTCGATTACGAGAAGGAAGCGCTTAGCCCTTCCGATCGTCGTCGCCAGGTCAAGCAGATCAACGAGGAGTACAAGACGCAAATGGATAAGCTTCGTGAGGGTCTGACGGAAGCGCTTTCCAACATACTGCTCGGTGAGAAAATTCCGCTAGATGTAGTCAACGGGCAAAGTGGGGAGATTATTATTCCCGCCAATCGAAAGATCACGAAGACGCTTTTGCGTAAACTTGCTGCTGTCTCGAAGCATATAGAGATCGATCCTTCTCCTGTTCGTATCAAGATAATGGAGATAATTGGATCTTACCAGGGCAAGTTTGACGAGCTGGAACAGGATCGTGAGCGGAAGACCGCTAGCATCGAAACTGGAGATGATTCCGCTCAGGGCGTCATTAAGCAAGTGAAGGTTTTCATCGCTACCAAGGAGAAGCTCAAGGTGGGCGACAAAATGGCTGGTCGTCATGGTAACAAGGGAGTCGTTGCCAAGATTGTACCAGAAGAGGATATGCCGTACATGCCTGACGGCACTCCGATTCAGATTTGCTTGAATCCCCTTGGCGTACCTTCGCGTATGAATGTAGGTCAGGTACTGGAAACCCATATGGGTTGGGCCTGCAAGGTCCTCGGCATGAAGGTTTCAACGCCCGTCTTCGACGGCATACCGGAAAGGACGGTTCGCCAGTACTTAGAGGACGCCGGCTTGCCGACTACCGGCAAGAGCGTGCTCTACGATGGGCGTACGGGAGAAAAGCTCGACCAGGAGGTGGTAGTGGGTTGGGTGTACATGCTTAAACTGAACCACCTGGTTTCCCACAAGATTCACGCTCGAGCAGTCGGGCCTTATTCGCTAGTTACGCAACAGCCGCTAGGCGGAAAAGCCCAGTATGGAGGACAGCGCTTTGGCGAAATGGAGGTTTGGGCGCTCGAAGCGTATGGAGCTGCCTACACCTTGCAGGAATTGCTGACCGTTAAATCCGACGATGTTCAGGGCCGCACGAAAATCTATGAATCTCTCGTCAAGGGGGATTCCACTTTGCAAGCGGGAACGCCTGAATCTTTCAACGTATTAATAAAGGAGATACAATCTCTTGGGCTTGACGTTCGGTTAGGGCGTCAAAGCGAACTGGATTATTAAGAGAACCGTAAACTGCTAGAAGCATAATATGTCTACCCAAGAAGCTCAAGAAACTCTCGGTCTCGAGCGCGAATCGAATTTCGATTGCGTGTCGATTAACGTCGCTTCTCCGGAAACGATTCGATCTTGGTCTCGCGGAGAGGTCAAGAACCCGGAAACCATAAATTACAGAACGTTCAAGCCAGAACCTGGCGGTCTGTTTTGCCAGCGGATTTTCGGCCCCGTCCGCGACTACGAGTGCGCGTGCGGAAAATACAAGCGTATCAAATACAAGGGCGTAATTTGCGATCGCTGTGGTGTCGAGGTCACTGTATCCAGAGTGCGAAGATCCCGCATGGGGCATATCGAACTCGCGGTTCCGGTGACGCACATCTGGTTTCTCAAAAGCATGCCTTCCCGTTTAGGCCTATTGCTCGATATGACTGCTCGGGCTTTGGAGCGGGTCATCTATTACGAGGCTTTCATGGTGACCGATCCAGGAAGGACGCCCCTAGAAGAAAAGCAGCTTTTAACGGACCAAGAGTATCTGCAAGCCATCGAAGAGTATGGCGATGACTCGTTTGTCGCCAAAATGGGAGCCGAAGCGCTGCGCGACGTGCTGTCTGTGATGGATATGGCCGGCACCGTGCTCGAGTTGCAAGAATCGATGCGGAGCACCAAGTCCAAGCAGATTAAGAAGAAGTTGGCGAAGCGCCTTAAGGTTATTCAAGGATTCATCAAGTCATCATCGCGCCCTGAATGGATGATTCAAGAGGTCGTTCCTGTTATCCCGCCAGATTTGAGACCGCTCGTTCCTTTGGAAGGTGGTCGTTTCGCTACTTCCGATCTCAATGATCTCTACCGACGCGTGATCAACCGGAACAACCGTCTCCGGAATTTGATGCAGTTGAAAACACCGGATGTCATTATTCACAATGAGAAACGGATGCTGCAGGAAGCTGTTGACGCTTTATTCGACAATGGACGTCATGGGCGGCCGGTAACTGGAGCGGGCAATCGTCCTTTGAAATCTTTGAGCGACATGCTCAAGGGCAAGCAGGGTAGATTCCGCCAAAATCTATTGGGCAAGCGCGTCGATTATTCAGGTCGTTCGGTAATTGTCATTGGACCAGAACTGCGTCTGCATCAGTGCGGTCTTCCCAAGAAGATGGCCTTGGTTCTCTTTGAGCCGTTCATTATCCGGAGATTGAAGGAGCTTGGGTTTGTGCATACCGTCCGCGGCGCCCGCAGGATGATTGAAAAGAAGTCTCCAGAAGTTTGGGACATTCTAGAAGAAGTAACCAAGGGGCACCCCGTGTTGCTGAATCGGGCCCCAACTCTGCACCGGCTATCCATTCAGGCATTCGAGCCGGTGTTGATCGAGGGTGAGGCGATTCGCGTTCATCCGCTTGTTTGTACAGCTTACAATGCCGATTTCGATGGAGATCAGATGGCTGTTCATGTACCGCTTTCTTTGGAAGCGACTCTCGAATGCAAAACGCTTATGATGGCGAGCGGAAACATCTTTTCGCCTTCGAGCGGTAAACCTATTTTGACACCCTCCCAGGATGTCATTCTAGGATCCTATTACCTGACTCTGGAGCCTTCTACTCCAGCTGAGGAAAGTGGCAGAATTCCGTTGGCGGCTACCCAAAGCGAAGCTTTGTTCGCCCAGTTGGACGGGGCTTTGAAAACCCATGATTGGATTCGAATTCCCAATCCTGATTACGGGCGCGAAACGGTTTTCGGCAATAGCGATCGTAAGACAATCACGACTACGCTAGGACGGATCCGGTTTAGCCAGATTTGGCCCAAGGAATTGGGTTTTCTCAACTTCCAGGTCGATAAAGGCCAATTGGGAGACGTGATTAACAACACTTACAAAGTTTCGGGAGCGGAGCAGACTGTCACTTCTCTGGATCGCCTAAAAAAGCTCGGATTCGATGTTGCTACGATGGCGGGTATTTCCATCGGAATCGACGATATGATCATCCCTGAGAGCAAGAGCGGAATCGTTGAAAACGCTTTCAACCGGATCGAGGAAGTAGAAGGTCAATATCGTAAGGGAATCATCACGACAGGGGAGCGCTACAACAAGATCATCGATATTTGGACGGTGGCGACCGATGAAATCAAAAAGGCGGTATTCGAAAAGCTGAAGACCAATGACGGTAAGCCTGGGGTCAATCCGGTCTTCGTAATGATGGATTCCGGAGCCCGTGGCAATCCCAACCAAGTTAGGCAGCTATGCGGAACTCGCGGCTTGATGGCCAAGCCTTCGGGAGAAATTATCGAGCGTCCGATTCTCTCCTCGTTCCGCGAGGGGCTAACGGTGTTGGAGTATTTTATCTCCACTCATGGCGCGCGCAAGGGTCTGGCGGATACTGCGTTGAAAACTGCAGATGCGGGATACCTGACACGGAAGCTTTGCGATGTGGCTATGGATGTCATCATTACCGAAGAGGATTGCGGAACGCGAGAAGGCATCTGGAAGCGGGCGATTTTCGAAGGTGACGATGAAATCGTAAGCCTGCGTGAGCGTATAGAGGGCAGGTGTTCTTGTGACGATGTGTTTAATCCGAGTAATCCTGAAGAAATAATTGTTTCCTCAGGAGAGCTAATCACTGAAGAGACGGCTCTAAAGGTTGAGGAGTGCGGGATTGAACGCCTCAAGGTGATGTCGCCTCTCACTTCGACTGCCAGTTACGGCATTGACGCGAAGTCCTATGGCATCAATCCAGCTTCCAATGATGTCGCCAAGCTCGGAGATTCCGTGGGAATCATTGCTGCCCAGTCTATTGGAGAACCTGGTACTCAATTGACTATGCGTACTTTCCATATCGGCGGTATTGCAAGTTCGGTGGTAACAGACCCCAGAATTATCGTTCGTAATTCAGGCCGAGTGAAATTCCGCGGTTTGAGGCTCGTTCATATCGAAACGGCGGAAGGACCTGTCTTCATTGCCCTCAATAAAACGGGATCTATTCAGATTCTCGATAATAATGGTCGGGAGCAGGAGGCTTATCCAATTGTAGTTGGTTCTGCGATACGGGTACCTGATGGCGAGGAAATTGAAGCTGGAACGGTCCTAGCTAGTTGGGATCCTTACAACATTCCTAATCTCTCGGAAAAAGCGGGAACGGTTCGCTTCCGCGACATGATTCGCGGCGTCACCATTAAGAAAGAACTGGATGAAAGCTCTGGGCGTATTGCCACAGTAGTAATCGAGCACAAAGAAGATCTTAACCCATCGGTAGAGATTTGCGACGATTCGGGTAAGGTTCTAGCGGTTTATAGCATTCCAACCGGAGCCCAGGTTTCGGTGGCGGAAGGGGATGTGATCGCCCAGGGAGCTTTGTTGGCGAAAACGCCGCGTCAGGCTTCCAAGACGAAAGACATCACCGGTGGTTTGCCCCGAGTTGCTGAGCTTTTCGAAGCCCGGCGTCCTAAAGAGGCTGCCGAGATGGCCCGTTTGGATGGCGTCGTTTCTTTCGGAGGAACGGTTCGTTCGAAACGTAAATTGATCGTTACGAATGAGGAAACTGATACCTACGAGGAGCACCTTATCCCGCACGCGAAGCAGATCATTGTTCAGGAGGGTGATGTCGTTCACAAGGGGCAGCATCTCACGGAGGGATCGGCAGATCCCCACGAGATCCTGGATATTCTGGGACCCAGCGAGTTGTACAACTTCCTGATTAACGAAGTGCAAGAGGTTTACAGACTTCAAGGGGTGACGATTAACGATAAGCACATCGAACTGATTATTCGGCAGATGCTGCGCAAGGTCCGCATCGCCGATCCTGGCGATACGGAGTTCTTCTGGGGAGAGCAAGTAGAACGCTCGACCTTCTTGCGCGAAAACAATCGCATTGTTGACGCAGGTGGTAAGCCAGCCGAGGCAGAGCCGGTTCTTCTGGGGATCACTAAGGCCTCGATCGAGACGGAGAGTTTCATCTCAGCGGCTTCATTCCAGGAGACGACTCGGGTACTCACCGACGCTTCTACATTGAGCAAGGTAGACACCCTTCACGGTTTCAAGGAGAACGTAATCATGGGTCACTTGATTCCAGCCGGAACGGGATTGCCCCAATACCGTGATCTCCGGATTACGCTACCATTCGGCAGCGAGCTCGGCGAGGCGGAGCCAGAGGAAGTCGAAGGAGACGTTCTCCCTAGCACGGAAGTCGGTTAGTTTCCGATATCTGCAGAAATGTTTTTCGAGCCGCGGCCTAGTGAGGTCGCGGCTTTTTTATATAACACCACCAAGAAACGTATCTGATAACAGGATACGGATATCGGGCAACCCTTTTCCGAATCTTACCTACCTTTCATGCCAGGCCTTGGCCAGCCCCTCCCAGAGGTCGATCCCGCCGAGCAGCATCGAGAGGGCCTCGGCCTTCAGCCGAAGCTTGCACCCGCCTTGGACGCCTCGCGGCCAGCTGAAGCGCCCTTTCTCAAGCCGCTTGGACAGAACCCAGAGCCCGGTCCCGTCGCAGAAGAGGATCTTCAGGCTGTTGAGCCGCTTGTTGGAGAAGACGAACAGCCCGCCATCGAGCGGGTTCTCCTTCAAATGCCCGGAGGCCACCGCGTAAAGCCCGTCGAAGCTCTTGCGCATGTCCACCGGCTCAACCGCCAGGTAGACCCTCACCGACGAGGGGAAACTCAGCACGCCTTGAGCTCCCGTATCAGCCCCGCCACTTCGCCGCACCCAAAGCCGCCGCCGATCTCGCAGCGCGCGCCATTGGGAAGATAGACCCGAAGCGAAACCCCGTCCAGACTGGCCGGACCGGCCACCTCCAAGAGGTCGGCACGGGGCGACCCGCGCGAAAGCCACTGCTTCAAAGCGCCCTTGCCCAGACCAATCTCCTTATAGAAGGGCGAGACGCTGTAGCCGCTTTGATCGAAGAGCGCCAGAAGCTCCTCGCGCCCCTCCTCGCTGTACCGCTTGCCTTTGGACTTGTTCATCTAGGCAGCCTAACCGAAATATCACAGATTGGGAAGGGGGTCGATTTAGTACCGCTTACGTTATAACTGTTTTCTTAATCTCTCCATTTGCCGGCGCTGCCGGACAATTCGAAGAACTGAGGACCTTTTTCGAAGAGCTGGTAGCTGCGGGTCGTGCAGGGGGAGCGGATGCTCGCAATACCCTATCAGAGATCGGCAAACTTGGTTCCAGCGAAGCGATTGCTTTTCTGGAGGCGATAATGAGCAGGCCAGCACAAAGCGATACTTGGATTAGAAATAAATATCCGGAATTAAACTACAAATCCATACACCCTGCCGATTTATCGGGAATTGCTCAAGTCGCTTTGGCTGACTTGGGACACAAGGAAAGTTTCTTAGAGCTATACGAGCAATCCTTTCACAAAGCAAACTCGTGCGGTATTTCACTCTCGAGAAAATCGCCCTCATCGATGGACACGTCGTCATAGCAATACTATCAAACTTTATGGGAGACCAAGAGGATGGAAAGCCACTAGGCTACCTTGAAGACTACGCAGCACAGGAATTGTCGAAAAAGATGGAAGATCCCCCATTTAGATTGGCTGGGATGGAATCAACTATGGGGGCGTTTTGGATGCAGGATCCTCAGCAGGCGTTTTACAAATGGCGCTACCAAATCTACGGACCTGTTCCTGGTCGAGAGAAGGTCTTCGAGCCCATCTCCCATTTAAGCGCGGGCTCGTTGCCGAGTATCGAGGAAGTCGGAACACTGTATTTGAATGAGCAAGCAAACACAGGCAGCCAAGATGCAGAAGTATCCAACGGCATCACACCTCTTAACGGGTATAGACCTGTCTGATCGCATCAGGACCATGCTGATGTCGCCGAAGGCCATCTAGAGTCGGAAGGCCTGTACAGCCCGAATTGGCTATAAGCCCTAGGGGCAATCGCAGCGATAAACGTTTTTATAATGTACCGCCAAAGGTCGACTTAGCTCAATTAGACCGATGTTCATACTTTCGATATGAAAGCGACACTCGGCCTGCTTTGCACTCGTTCCGTCCGCTGCTCCTACCTGCTTCCCAAATGCCACGCTTCTTGTCCGTGGGATTTTTGCATTGAGCGTCTATTGTTGTCGGAAAAGCAAATCTTCGGGCACGTGCTTCAGGATTTGCGCTTCCGCTGTTTCAGCGAATCTGGTTTCCACCTCCTCCGAATAGCGAACGATTCCATTTGAAAGTTTCAGGTTTCCCATGAATAGCGGCTCTTCGGGATAGAGGCTTTCCATGTTGTTGAAGATCGTTTTTGGGGATCTAAAGAGTCCTAATGTTATGGAATGAATGGCTGCTAGCGGGATCTGCTTCAAGGTCTCGTCGACGAAGTCCCGATAGACCTTTTCGCAATTCACAAAGTAGATCAAAGGATCGAATCGAAGCCCTATCTTCCAGCCATGGGAAGCGAGTTTTTTGATAGCTCGGATGCGAGCAGATAAGGTGGGAGCCTTGTGTTCGAGCGCTTGGGCGACCGGATCGGGGCTCAATGTGAAGGCGACGACAACGTTGGTCAGGGGTTTGGCTTCTAACAGAGAGGATACCTTTGCGCTTTTGGTCCGCAGCTCCAAGGTGGAGTTGGGCAATTCTCGGAACGTTTGGAGAAAGTGGCCGGCGAAGCCGGTCAGACTCTCGAGAGCTAGGCTATCGCAATCGTACCCGCTAAAGAAGATGCAGGTTTCATCAGGATGGGCATTGGCAACCTCCTTAATTTCAGACTCAAAATCCTCGTAGTTGACGAACAGAACGAAGTTGGAAGATCGGTACATGCCTTGCAAAAAGCAGTAGCGGCAATCGTACAGGCAATTGAGCATGTGTGAGAAATAGTAGTGTCGGTCGGCTCCGAGACCGTATTCGGCGGGTGTCGGAAGCACTTTCGTCCCCTGCTTTTCTGCTAGTATTAGGGCTGGCTTCGCTTTTTGTACGCGAAAATTCTGGCGCTTGAGGTTAAAGATTTCCCCGTAGCGGGAGCAGGGAATGGCTTCCGCTGTTGGGAATTTCTTCAGGATGCCTACCGTTCTGCAATGATCGCGAACCGTGTCCTCTATGTATATACGTTCGAACATTTCCGTTGGGCTCAAAGGTCAGCTATGTCGTTTACCCGAGACCGGAACAAAGGCGTTTGGCGGATAGGCTGTCGATCTCTCGCTCGATTGTTTCGAACACTTCACGCTTGTTTTGGCCCTTGAATCGATCTGCAAAGACCTTCTTTTCGCCATTGGTCAACAGATGGGAGAGTTGTTTGAGCTGCTTGGCCAACTTGTGTTTGTATGTTGCTGAAAGATGGTGAATCGATTGGATTTCTAGACGAGTGACCTCGACCCAATCGCTTACCTCGACACCGGGCCTGTTTTCCAAGGTCGCTTGGGCAAATCTCTCTATTGAGTCGAGGTGGGAAGCAATGCGTTCAGATACGGAGTCTTTGCTGAGCTTGCCCTCCAACGAATGGGTCGCGTTGTCGGAAACTACCTTGAAAACGTGGATAAACTCCAAGGTCGCTGTCGCTAGGGCTGCCGTGTAGAAACCGAACGCCTCCATTTCCGATAGGCAATCGAATCGGTATTCCATTGAGGGAGCGCGGAGTGTTCGCACACTTATCCCGCGCCAAGGGGCTGGCGCCACGGTTTGGGGATAGTAGACGTCCTTAGCATCTTCCGAGCTGACCCGATTGGCTATAAAGCCGGTGCCCAGCTCCGCTTCACGATGGCCCGCGATGCCAACATTGAGCCAGATAGGGCCTGTTTCGGGAAATCGAGCTCCCAATGCGGTCGTTGCGATCGCAGATCGAAGCTGTCCGACTCCAGAAACAACGAGCCGGGCGTTATCGCCGGCGAAAAATCGGGCGCGTCCGTGATTGCCGCAGGGCTTCAATCCATAGCGATGAATAATGGGGCTAGCCTCGCAGTCGAGAGCGGTAACGAAATGAATCATGGAAGCTAAAATAGTTGGTCTTTTGCCTTGATGTCATTGTGACCAGCAGGCAAAACGCAACCTTCTCAATTTATCGTAGCTGATAAACCATAGAGTTTCCAACTAGGAAGCTCGCTCATTTCTGAAGCATATCAGGCCAGTTATTGGCAGGGTGCGCTTTTTACTCGTTTTTCGGTAGAAAATCCTTGCCGAGCAAACGGCTTAAGGTAGTTTCTCGCTCTTTTCTCAAAATTTCACATCATGCCAACAATAAATCAACTCGTCAGAAAGGGTCGCAAAGCGGCACGGTCGAAGACAAAATCTCCGGCTCTCGATGCGAATCCGTTTCGCCGAGGCGTTTGCGTCCAAGTTATGACCCGTACGCCGAAGAAGCCGAATTCTGCCATTCGGAAGGTGGCTAAGGTACGGTTGACCAACGGCATGGAAGTAATCGCCTACATTCCCGACGAGGGCCACAGCCTCCAGGAACACAGTATTGTATTAGTAAGAGGAGGGCGCGTGAAGGATTTGCCAGGGGTTCGCTACCACATCGTCCGCGGAACCTTGGATGCCATGGGAGTGGAGAAACGCCGTCGCAGTCGCTCCAAGTATGGAGTGAAACGACCCAAATCATAACAGATCTAGCTTTCCATAATGTCACGTCGTAGAAGAGCAGTAAAGCGCCCAACCAAGCCGGATTCCCGTTACGGAAGCACGCTGGTGGGCCATCTGGTGAACACCGTCATGCGCGACGGGAAGAAAACGTTAGCCGAACGCATTGTTTATTCGGCTTTCGAGCGAGTAAGCGAGAAGCTAGAGAAGGGTGACCCTGTCGATTTGCTTCTTGGTGCTCTCGAAAACGCCCGTCCTAGGCTCGAAGTGAAGAGCCGTCGAGTGGGAGGGGCCACGTACCAAGTTCCCTTGGAAATTCCATACGAACGCCAAGAGTCGCTAGCCATGCGCTGGATGGTGGACTCGGCATCCTCTCGGAAAGGGATTCCGATGAAGGAAGCCTTAGCCACTGAAATCATCGACGCATACAATAATACAGGTAGCGTGGTGAAGAAAAAGGAAGACACCCACAAAATGGCGCAGTCGAACCGAGCCTTCGCTCATCTGCGTTGGTGAATCGAAGTTTCATTTTTCTTAATGTTCTTTGAAAGATGGTTGAAGCTCCCGCAGATATTTCCACGAAAAATGGCTCTGGTCGTCCAGTGCCAATGGAGTGGACACGCAATATAGGAATTGCGGCCCATATCGATGCGGGAAAGACCACTACGACCGAACGCATTCTTTATTATACTGGGGTAGTCCATAAGATCGGGGAAGTGCATGACGGCAACGCGGTCACAGATTTCATGGACCAGGAGCGGGAGCGCGGCATCACTATCACCTCAGCGGCGATTTCTTGCAAGTGGACGGGACGTTCCGGGCCTTACGAGGGAATCCAACACCAAATCAATATTATTGATACTCCTGGCCACGTGGATTTCACGGCGGAAGTTGAGCGATCGCTTCGAGTTTTGGATGGAGCCGTCGCAGTGTTCTGCGCCGTAGCGGGGGTTCAGCCACAATCGGAGACGGTTTGGCGCCAAGCGGATAAGTATCATGTGCCTCGTATCGCATTCATCAACAAGATGGACCGAGTGGGCGCCAATTTCTTGGGAGCGATCGAGGACATGCGATCGAAACTCGGAGCGAACGCCCATCCTCTGTTTCTCAATATCGGATCCGAAGAGCGTTTCAGCGGGTTAATTGACCTCGTTGGCCTCAAGGCTTTTAAATTCGATGAGTCGGATAAGCTAGGCGTCAATGTAATTGCTTGCGAGATACCCGGAGACATGCAGCCGGAAGTCGAATCCATGCGCGAATCGCTTATCGAGGCAGTCGCCGATTTTGATGATGATCTTGCTGAGAAGTATCTAAACGGAGAAGCAATAGCCGAAAACGAACTCGTTCGGGCGATTCGCAAGGCGACATTGTCTCGAGAATTTGTTGGCGTTATCCCTGGTTCGGCATTCAAGAACAAGGGAGTGCAAAACCTGCTCGACGCGGTGGTCAACTACCTGCCTAGTCCACTCGATATGCCTCCCGTGCAAGGCCATGATAGCAATGGCCAAACCGTTTCACTAGAGCCGGATGACGGAGGCAAAGCAACAGCCCTGGCATTTAAACTTTGGAGCGATTCCTTTGTCGGGAAACTGGTCTTTATTCGTATCTACAGCGGCACGCTCAAAAAAGGCGATACGCTCTTGAATCCGCGGACAGGTAAATCGGAGCGCATTAGCCGACTCTTGATCATGAAGGCGGATAGCCGAGAGGATATCGATGTTGTCAGATCAGGTGACATTTGCGCAGCCATCGGTATTAAGAATGTTCATACTGGTGACACCCTTTGCTCGAAGACCCTCGACATCGCTTTGGAGCCACCATCCTTTCCGGATCCCGTTATATCGATGTCGATTGAGCCTGCGACTAGCGCAGATCAAGAGAAACTCTCCATTGGGCTCGGTAGGTTGGCAGAAGAGGACCCGACCTTCATTGTGAAAACTGACGAAGAAACCGGGCAAACCATCATTTCCGGAATGGGCGAGCTTCATTTGGAGATTATTCGCGACCGTCTTTTCCGCGAGTTCAAAGTCCAAGCTCAATCCGGCAAGCCGCAGATAGCTTATCGGGAAACGATCACTAATGCAGCGGAAGGCGAGGGCAAATTCATTCGCCAGTCAGGTGGTCGTGGACAATATGGGCATGCTATTGTTAAGTTGGAACCACAGGAATCGGGTAAAGGCTCTGAGGTTTTGAATGAGATTGTCGGAGGAGTCATTCCCCGCGAATTTGTCAAGCCGACGGAAGACGGGATCAGAGAAGCTTCTAACAACGGCACCGTGGCGGGGTATCCAGTAGTCGACTGGAAGGCTCGTATCGTGGATGGATCGTTTCACGAAGTGGATTCATCCGAGATGGCGTTTAAGATGGCGGGAATCTTCGCCTTCAAGGAAGCGATGAAGAAAGCGGGGCCTATTTTGCTTGAACCAATAATGAAGGTTGAGGTGACGACTCCCGAGGAGTTTCAAGGCGATATCATCGGCGACCTTAATCGCCGGCGTGGCCATATCCAAAATATGGAGTCGAAAGGGGATCTAGCCACGATAACGGCTTCGGTACCATTAGAGGCGATGTTCGGATATGCGACAGATGTGCGCTCCCTTTCCAAAGGAAGAGCTAGCTATTCGATGGAACCCTCGAGATTTGAACAAGTACCGCCTTCGGTTCTGTCAAGGTTGACGGAAACGACGGCCAATTAAAACGGTTTTTATATTCATAATTCCATGACTGGACAGAAAATACGCATTAGGCTTCAGGGATTCGATTATCGGGTTATCGATCAATCGGCCTCCGATATTGTAGACACCGCTAAGCGCTCGGGAGCCCGAGTATCAGGCCCTGTGCCGCTGCCAACTCGTATCGAGAAGGTCACGGTTAACAAGTCGCCCCACGTCGACAAGAAGTCCATGGAACAATTCGAAATCAGAACGCACAAGAGGCTATTGGATATAATTGAACCAACGGCGCAGACTGTAGATGAGCTTAAAAAGCTCAATTTACCCTCAGGAGTGGATATCACTATCAACGTTTAAAATATCTTTTATTACACAGAACAAACCGGGCCAATTGAGTTGGCCGCTAATGTGGGTCTAGAAAACGGAGTGAAAGCTCCACCTACCTCTTAGATTTATGAAACACACTATTTTAGGCAAAAAATTGGGCATGACTCAGATCTACGACGGCACGGTGCAAGTGCCGGTGACGGTGATCGAGGCCGGCCCCTGTCCTGTTTTGCAGGTTAAGACGATCGAAAAAGATGGATATAATGCCATCCAGATTGGTTTTGGCGCGAAGAAGGATAAGCGAGCTAGCAAGGCGGAACGCAATCATGCGAAAAGCAAGGGGGTTGCCACGCCGCGCACGATCCGCGAAGTACGCTGCGATGGCGAATCGGAATACAAGTCAGGCGATATTCTCGACGTTTCTAAATTTGAAGAAGGCCAAAAGATAGATATCATTGGCAAGACCAAGGGACGGGGATTTCAGGGTGTAGTCAAACGCTTCAACGTTAAAGGAGGCCCGGCTTCCCATGGCTCCATGTTCCATCGTCGGATCGGCTCTATTGGGCTTTGCCAATGGCCAGGCCACGTATTCAAGAACCAGAAGATGCCAGGGCGAATGGGCGGAAAGCAGCGAACCGTTCAGAATTTGAAGATCATGAAGATCGATACGGAAAAGAATTTGATCCTCGTCAAAGGGGGCATTCCGGGACCGAACGGGGAAACCGTTTTGGTGCGTACCGCTATCAAGAGCAAATAGAGTTCAGGAAGGAGACGGTAGCAAATGAAAGTAAAAACCTTTAGTAACGACGGCAAGGAAAGCGGCGACAGCGAATTTGACATCCCCGTATTCGAGGATGGAAAAGGGCTCCAAGCTGTTAAGGATGTGATTGTCGCTCAGGCGGCGAACATCCGCCAGGGTAGCGCCAACTCGAAGACGCGCGGCGAAGTTAGTGGCGGAGGCAAGAAGCCTTGGCGTCAAAAAGGAACCGGTAGAGCTCGAGCGGGAAGCAACCGTTCGCCAATCTGGGTCGGGGGCGGAGTAGTCTTCGGTCCTAAGCCCCGCGACTACTCGAAGAAAATCAATCGTAAGGTAAGGCAACTCGCTTACAACCGGGCTTTGTATGAGCGGGTCAATGACGGCTCCCTAGTCGTTATCGAAGCGCTCGACATTTCTCCTGCCAAAACCAAGGTTGCCAGCGAAATCGTGAGAGGAATCTCTACCGGCGGAAACACATTGGTGGTAGACAAAGCTTTCAGCGAAACATCGAAGCGAGCATTGAAGAACCTGAGTGGTGTAATTCTGGAAGAGGCTTCCGTCGTAAGCGTTACCGATTTGGCGGATTTCCAAAAGATCATCGTCACGCGGCAAGCGATGGAGGAGCTAGCAAATCGCACGAAAGGAGAGTCCCAATGATTCAGGCGGATAGAATTCTCAAATCTCTTCGGCTTACGGAAAAGTCGAATCTGCAATCGGCTGAAATTGGCCAGTACACGTTTGATGTATTCAAGGATGCCAACAAGTACGCCATAAAGTCGGCGGTTGAAAAGGTATTCGATGTAACCGTGACCCGGGTAAATGTTATCAATCAAAGGGGAAAGCCGACGCGGAACCGCAAGACGGGCAAATCGAATTACAGATCCGACTACAAGAAGGCTGTCGTTACCTTGAAGACTGGCGACACCATTGAAGTCGCGTAAACGAATAGGATACAAAAATGGCTATCGTAAAATTTAGACCTACCACCCCCACTCAGCGATTCGCTGAGCTTCAAAAACGGGATATTACGCAAAAGCGGCCTGAAAAGAGATTGACGAAATCCTACAGCAAGTCCGCGGGACGGAATTGCTACGGGAGACTCACATCGCGTCGCAGGGGTGGGGGGCACAAGCGTTTGCTTCGCATCGTGGACTTTAAGCGTAACAAATTCGATATTCCGGCCAAGGTTCAAGCGATTGAATACGATCCCGGACGCTCAGCCTACATCGCCTTGCTGGCTTATGCGGATGGTGAAAAGCGCTACATTATCGCTCCTGAAAAAGTAAAGGTAGGCGACAAGGTGCTATCTTCCCAGAATGCTATCGATTTCAATCCGGGCAATGCCATGCCACTCGAGCACATTCCTCCTGCCACTCGTTTGCATGCGGTGGAAATGCTCCCTGGTAAGGGCGCGCAACTGGCTCGTTCCGCAGGAAACTCTTTGGAATTGGTGAATATCGAAGGCGATCATGCCCAGCTTCGACTCCCTTCTGGCGAGGTACGCCTCGTTAGCCGCAAATGCATGGCCACGATAGGAACGGCTGGCAATTCGGAGCACGGGAATGTCGTTATTGGAAAAGCGGGACGAAATCGCTGGAAAGGTAAGCGTCCCAGAGTGCGCGGCGTCGTCATGAATCCAATCGATCACCCCAATGGTGGGGGCGAAGCGAAGAGTAAAGGCGGCGGTGGTCGGCAAATGCTGATGTCGCCTTGGAGCCAATTGGCCAAGGGATTCCCGACCCGGAGGAGGTCTAAGGAGAGCAACAGCCTGATCCTAGTCCGACGAAACGGACGCAAAATGAAGAAGCGCTAAACACGGAAAAGAACATCTATTATGTCTCGCTCAATTAAAAAAGGATTCTTTGTCGACCCCCACTTGATGACCAAAGTGGAGAAGGCTCAGGACGCAAACGACCGCAAACCGATTCAAACTTGGTCTCGCCGGTCGACCATTACGCCTGAATTCGTAGGGTTGAATTTCAATGTCCACAACGGAAAGACGTTTGTGCCGGTTTATGTGACAGAAAACATGGTGGGCCACAAGCTCGGCGAGTTTTCTCAATCGCGCATGTTCAAGGCCCATGGTGGCACCAAGTAGCTGATTTGGAGAAACTAGCAAATGGAAGTACACGCTTTAACAAAGTATGCGAGGATGTCGCCTAAGAAGGTAAATGAGGTGGCGCGAGTGATCCGTGGTAAGACGGCAACCGACGCCTTGGATTTACTCAAGTTTACGCCACGCAAATCGGCTGCCTTGATATCGAAAACCCTCCAGTCAGCGATCGCCAATGCGGAAAACAATCACGATCTTTCTGCTGACAGCTTAACAGTTGAAAAGGCTGTCGTCGAGCAAGGTCCCGTTTTGAAGCGCTTCAAAGCAGCGGCTCGTGGCGGCATTGCGAGAAGAAAAAAGCGTATGTCGCACATCCGCATCACACTAACGGACAATCAATAAACTTTCAGGAATATGGGTCAGAAAACGCATCCAATAGGCTTTCGCCTCGCCGTTAATCGGAACTGGCAATCACGCTGGTACGCTCCGAAGAACGAGTTCGCTAAAACGCTTCACGAGGACTACATCATTCGCGAGAAGTTGATGGAGAAGCTAAAATTAGCATCCGTTCCCAGGATTTTTATCGAACGAGCCTCCGCTCGTGTGCGGGTCAAGATTTTCACAGCCCGTCCTGGAATCGTCATTGGGCGCAAAGGCCAGGAAATCGAGAAGATCAAAGAAGAGCTTTCGAAAATGACGGGACGAGAGATTTTGCTGGATATTCAGGAAGTTAAAAAGCCTGAGTTGGAAGCGAAACTCGTAGCCGACAATGTGGCCCTTCAGCTAGAGCGCCGAATTTCATTTCGTCGGGCTATGAAGAAGGCGGTACAAATCGCCATGAGCTTAGGAGCCGATGGAATAAAGGTTCAAGTGGGCGGTCGCTTGGGTGGAGCCGACATAGCTCGGACGGAGATTCAGCGTCAAGGCAGTGTTCCTCTGCACACGCTACGAGAAGATATAGACTACGGCACATCTGAAGCCAGAACCGTTTACGGTATCATTGGTGTCAAGTGCTGGGTATTTAAGAAGGAAGAACAGTAGAAACGATATATTTGAGTCATGCCAGCCCTAACGCCATCCCGAACCAAATACCGCAAGACCATGAAAAGCCGCGTTCGCGGCAATGCGAGTCGCGGCAATACGATCGCATTCGGAGATTATGCGATCCAAACACTTGAACGTGGCTATTTCACAGGCAACCAGATTGAGGCGGCTCGTGTAGCGATTACTCGTCACATGAAACGTAAAGGAAAGCTTTGGATTCGCGTTTTTCCCCACAAGCCGATTACGAAAAAGCCTCTAGAGACTCGAATGGGTAAAGGTAAAGGTCCGGTCGACCACTATGTAGCCGTGATCAAACCCGGGCATATCCTTTTTGAGCTGGGTGGCGTACCCTTGTCGGTTGCCAGGCAAGCGATGAGCTTAGCCGATAGAAAAATGCCATTCAAAACCCGATTTGTCGTGCGCGAGAACATCGATTGATCAGCGCAGAAGCTAATAACATGAAAATCAAGGACATCAGAGAGCTTTCTATTCTGGAATTGGAGAAAACGATTCGCGATACTCGCGATCAACTTCTGGAACTGAAGTTGCGCAAGCAAACCGGACAAGTCGAAAACACGGCTGAACTCACTCAGCGCCGTCGGGATATCGCTCGGATGGAAACCATCCGAAGCGAAAAGGTTCTGGCTGAAAAGGCGTCGGCCTGAAATTAGCATTTCGTTATGGATACTACTCGCAATAGCAGAAAAGAACTTACTGGGATCGTCACCTCCATTTCTGGGGACAAGTCCATCAAAGTTACATATGGATACAAGAATTTGCACCCTCGTTATAGGAAGGTGATCAACCGCAAGACCGTTGTCCACGTCCACGACGAGAAAAATGACGCTCGAATAGGGGACCGTGTCGAAATTATGGAGACAAGGCCGATTAGTCGAATGAAGCGATGGCGTTTGGTTAAGGTTATCGACAGAGCTCCTGTGTATGGGCAAACTGTAGATGCCGATGTTGAGGCAGCCGAAGCCGCTAAGGTTGGAACAGAAGAAGAGTAAGGAACCAATAAAGATGATTCAGCTTAGGTCAGAACTTCAAATAGCGGACAATACGGGCGCGAAACGGGCCCATATGATTCGTCGTCTAGGTCAGCGGAAAAAGACCGCGGACATTGGCGATGTAATCGTAGTGAACATAAAGGAAAGCAGCGTCGACGCTTCTGTTAAGAAGGGTTCTGTTGTCAAAGCGGTTGTTGTGCGAACGAAGGCTCCGATTCGCCGTCGGGATGGCAGTTATCTTCGTTTCGACAGCAACGCGATCGTGCTTCTCGATAATAATGGGAATCCGAGTGGAACGCGCATTTTTGGACCGGTTGCTCGCGAGTTGCGAACCAAGCAGTTCATGAAAATCGTATCACTTGCTCCGGAGGTACTGTAACAATGGCGAAAACGCATATCAAACAAGGTGACGAAGTCGTCGTGCTAGCAGGCAAGGAAAAAGGCAAGCGCGGTAAGATTCTTGAATTGAGGCCGTCGAAGAATCGAGCGGTGGTAGAGGGGCTGATGATGATCAAGCGCCACTTGAAAAAGTCGGAAGAAAACCCGGAGGGGCAGATAGCCGAGAGAGAGGGATCGATCCATATATCTAATCTGATGCTGGCAAGTAAGTATGATGAGCGTCAGTCTAAGAAAAATTAATACAAACGAGAACTGAATCCGTTCCGGGTCGGAAATCCGGAAAACCTATCATGAGCTCTCAGAATATTGTTAAACAGCATTACGAAACCAAAGTTGTAGACGCGCTAAAAAAATCTCGCGGCTACAAGAATCAGTACCAAATTCCCAAGATCGAAAAGGTGGTTTTGAATATGGGCATCAGTGCCTCTCTAGACAAAGCTGCTTTGGAAGAATCTGTTAAGAATCTAGGTTTGATCACAGGGCAGCAGCCAGTCCAAACTTTGGCGAAAAAGAGTATAGCCAATTTTAAGCTAAGAGAAGGAATGCCTATCGGCTGCAAAGCTACCCTACGTGGCGAGCGCATGTGGGACTTTCTTTTTCGCCTGATTGCAGTCGCTTTGCCATCCATTCGCGATTTTAGAGGAGTCCCTCAAAAGTTTGATGGACAAGGCAATTATTCGCTGGGAGTTACGGATATCACTATTTTCCCGGAAATCTCGGTTGAATCGATCAAAAGACAGGCTGGTCTCGAACTAACTATCGTTACTTCAGCTGAGAGCGATGCAGAGGGCTATGAGTTACTAGACCTCTTGGGAATGCCATTCCGGAAACGGGAAGTTAAAAGCGAAACTGCTGCCGAGGAGTCCGCAGCCTAGAATAATTTTTAAAAAATATGGCCAAAAAATCATCCATTGCCAGAAATGAAAAGCGTCGCCGCTTGGTTGAGCGCCACCAGAAGAAGCGCTCTGAACTGAAAGCGGTTCTAGCGAATCCAGACACGAGCGACGAAGAATTTTATGAAGCTCAGCGCAAGCTCTGCAAGCTGCCGAGAAATTCGTCCAAGATCCGCATTCGAAATCGCTGCAATGTCACGGGAAGGCCTCGTGCCTACATTCGGCGATACGGTCTATCCAGGTTGACTTTCAGAGAACTGGCTCTGGAAGGCAAGATACCTGGCGTAACCAAGTCTTCCTGGTAGGGCCTGTCGGCAAGCCATCGAGAACTAATCGATTTCCAATTAACCAATAAATATGACCAGCTGAAAGTTTGGATATCGTTCAGCTTAGCTAACAAAAAAATCTAATTATGCATACCGATCCAATAAGCGATTTTCTAACCCGAGTTCGAAACGCGAGCAATGCGGGTAAGGACGAATGTGTTTCTCCGCATTCGAGAATGAAGGCAGAGATTGCCCGCATTCTTAAAGAAGAGGGATTTATCGAAGACGTATCCGATGAAAAGGACGCCAACGGCCACAAGACGCTCCTCGTCAAATTGAAGTATGTCGATGGAGAACCGTCTTTAAATGGATTGGAGCGAGTCAGTCGACCTGGATTACGACTGTATACGAAAAGTGATGACATTCCCAGGATCTTGAATGGCTTGGGTATCTGCATTTTGACTACGCCCAAAGGATTGATGAAGGATAGGGATGCTCGCCGTCAAAAGTTGGGCGGGGAGATGGTCTGCAACGTTTGGTAATAGGGGAATCGAAGCATGAGTAGAGTAGGAAAATTGCCAATCGCGGTGCCAGAAAAAGTCACTGTCGACATTAATGGGACCACTGTTAAAGTTAATGGCCCGAAAGGCGAACTTGAGAAGACTTTCTCGAGCGATATTTCGATCGTGGTTGAAGATGGCGAAATCAAACTATCGCCGGCCAACAAGAGTCGTTTTGCTAATGCCATGTACGGCACCGCCCGTTCAATTATAAACGGTATGGTGCAAGGCGTTGTGGAAGGTTTTTCCAAGGATATTGAAATCAGTGGAGTTGGCTACAATGCCACGTTAAAAGGAAACGTCCTCAACCTGAAATTGGGTTTTTCTCACGATATCGACTACGATATCCCCGAAGATATAACGATAACGGTAGGAGATGGTGGCACGAAGCTCAAAGTCGAGGGCATCGACAAGCAACTCGTAGGACAAGCGGCCGCATCAATACGCCACTATCATCCGATCGAGCCTTACAAGGGCAAGGGGGTCCACATAGTTGGGCAGAACGAAATCCGCAAGGAAGGGAAAACCGTAGCGTAAAGCGGATGCCGACTGTAGGTTAAGAGTAAAGACGAGAGAGAATTACAAATGAAGATTCAGAAGAAGAACGATCTCAGACAAAAGAGGCGCTGGCGTATCCGCAAGAAAGTTACTGGTACGGCTGAGCGCCCGAGACTGAGTGTGCATTTCAGTAACAAGCACATTTACGCCCAGGCGATAGATGACGGAGAGGGTAGAACTCTCGTATTCGTCTCGACTATAGGGAAGGAATTAAGAGAGCAGAACCTCAAGGCCAACATCGATGGTGCTTCAGTTCTGGGCAAATCCTTTGGCGAAAAAGCCAAGGGTGCCGGAATTAACAAAGTGGTATTCGATCGTAATGGCCGCCGTTATCACGGATGCGTTAAAACTTTTGCAGATGCCGCCCGCGAGGCCGGCTTAGACTTCTAATTGCCTTATGAGCACTGAAACAAATCAAGCGTCATCACCGACCCAAAACAGAAGGCAAGGACCGGGCGGTCGGAGCAGAAATCGTCGTGAAGAGGAATCCGCAGACGACGGCATTTTCGAGAAGGTCGTATTCATTAATCGTTGCGCCAAGGTCGTTAAAGGGGGCCGTCGTTTCAGCTTTTCAGCTTTAGTTGTTGCGGGAGACCGCGAAGGCAATGTTGGAGTTGGATATGGGAAGGCGAATGAAGTGCCTGAATCGATTCGCAAAGGAAGCGAGCAGGCTCGAAAGCGACAAGAGCCGATTAAGTTGAAAGGAGATACTATTCCTCATGAAGTGATCGGAGAGTTCGACGGAGGCAAAGTCTTATTGCGTCCCGCTACGACAGGTACGGGAATTATTGCTGGCGGAGGCGTTCGAGCTGTATTGGAAGCAGCAGGGGTACATAATGTCCTGACTAAGTCGCTGGGCTCGAACAATGCTAACGCGGTTGTATACGCGACGCTCGACGGTCTTCGAAAACTAAAATCCTATGAGGATTACAAGCGCTTGCGTTCGTAGTCGCTCGATCTTCAAAAGAACTCAATATCATGAGACTACACAATCTTTCTAATGTAAAAGGAGCCGTCCATCGCCGCAAGCGAGTGGGTTGCGGTGAAGGGGGCGGACACGGCAAGACTTCCGGACGCGGAGGTAAAGGGCAGACGGCTCGCTCGGGTGGGAGTATCCGAATCGGGTTCGAAGGTGGTCAAATGCCTTTGTTTCGCAAGTTGCCCAGACGCGGATTTAATAATAAGAACTTCAAGACTTTCTACGAAACCGTGAATGTCGGAGAGCTCAGCAAACTCGATAACTCGGTTAAGGAAGTTAACCGCGAGGTTTTGGTAGCTGCCGGATTGGTGAGATCGAACGGGAACCCGCTTAAGATTTTGGGAGAGGGCGAATTAAGCTCTGCTCTGGAGATCACGGCAGACAAGTTCAGCGTGTCGGCGAAAGAGAAGATCGAAAAAGCTGGGGGCAAGGCGATTTCCGTTTCCGCGCCGGCAGAAGAGTCGAGCGAATAATTTATCTCACGATAGCGATAACACTCCGGCATGTTCTCCGCATTTACCAACTGTCTCAAAATCCCCGAATTGCGTCAGCGAATCTTCCTGACACTCTCGTTGCTATTCATTGCCAGAATCGGGGGTAATATTCCTTTGCCGGGGCTCGACACGCAGCCTTTGCAGGCGTTCTTTGCCGATCAAACGGCCCAGGGTGGAGGTAGTCTTTTGGGGCTTTACAACATGTTCACAGGTGGGGCCTTGCTCAAAGGGGCGGTCTTCGCTCTGGGGATAATGCCCTACATTTCAGCCTCGATTATTTTCCAATTGATGGGAGCTGTTTTCCCGGCTTTGGCCAGACTTCAGCGAGAAGGGGAAGCGGGCAGACAGAAGCTTACTCAGTATACGCGCTACGCAACAGTGGTCATTTCCGCCGTGCAAGCGGTGCTACTAATATTAGCTTTGGAGAATCCAGGACGTTTGTTCCCCGGCTACTCTCTCGCTGAATACGGCGAAATCGTGATCGTCGGCAAGACGTGGTTTCTCATAACCTCTACCGTTTTCCTGACAGCGGGAACGGTATTGCTCATGTGGTTGGGTGAACAAATTACCAAGTCGGGCATCGGTAACGGAATATCGCTATTGATTACCGTGGGAATCCTCGCCGACTTGCCAGGGGCTGTGCAGGCGACCTATGGCTTGTTCTTCGGACCTGTGGGCGCAGGCGAAAATCTGAAATTCATCCATGCCGTTGGCATGATTGCCTTGGGTGTTGGTGTCACAGCGGGGTTGGTGGCCGTCATTCAGGCGGTTCGGAAGATTCCCGTTCAATATGCTAAGCGTGTAGTAGGTAGGAAAGTATACGGTGGCCAAAGCTCATTTATGCCTCTCAAGGTAAACTACTCGGGAGTGATGCCGGTGATTTTCGCGTCCGCCATCCTAGCATTCCCTCAGCAGCTTATCTCCCAGTTAGGCGCGTGGCTCGATCAGCAGTGGTTAATCGATGTATCCAACTACTTAGTGCATGGAACCCTTACGTATTACATCGTCTTTGGGCTGATGATTTTGTTTTTCTCCTACTTTTGGGTATCCGTCATGTTCCGACCCATTCAGATCGCGGATGATCTAAAAAAATATGGAGGCTATGTGCCTGGGGTGCGTCCTGGGTCTCCCACCGCTCAGTTCCTTGATTTCATCATGACGCGATTGACTTTGGCTGGCTCGATTTTTCTCACTGTGATAGCGGTCTTCCCAGACATTCTTCTTTTTCAGGCCAACATCCCCATGCGGGTAGCCATTTTCTTCGGAGGGACTGGGATGCTCATAACAGTGGGCGTGATGTTGGATACCATGCGCCAAATAGAGACACATTTGCTTCAGCGCCACTACGACGGCTTCCTTAAAAAGGGTCGCATAAAAAGTCGTGGGAATAGCAAGAGACTCGATGCCGGTTTAGCGGGGGCCACGGATATGAGCAATGTGGGCCAGCTGTACATTTGGCTATTGGCGATTTTCGCCGTCGGCATCATAGCGTGGGTGCTGCAATTATATTCAAATTAATTCTTTACTTTATGCTTACGAAAGTTCATCACCTCACTCTTTTTTCCTCCCTTGCTTCACTGGGGAAGGATTGATGTGCTTGGATGGTGTTTACTCGGGTTTCCTCGAATCGGTTCTAAGTGCAACAAACTTTTTAATAATCAACAACTTGTGAAATTAACATGCCACGTATTTTAGGCGTAGATATTCCGAACAATAAGAAACTCGCTTACTCGCTGCGATACATTTACGGTATCGGACCGAAGCGGGCGGATCTCATTTTGAAGGAAACCGAGATAGATCCGGACATGCGGGCGAAGGATCTCAACGAAGAGCAGATCAACGCTATCATGGCCAAAATCAATGAGCTCAAATATCTAGTGGAAGGCGACTTGAGGCGTGATTTGGCGGCAAACATGAAGCGTTTACAGGCGATTAATTGTTATCGTGGTTTGCGTCACCGCCGCGGTCTCCCGGTAAGAGGCCAGAGAACAAAGACAAATGCAAGAACACGCAAAGGGAAATCCGCAAGCGTGGGCGGTTTGAGAAAGTAGTAACTAATTAAGAGAATTGCGTCATGGCTGAAGAAAAGGTCGAATCAGAAGAAGTAGAAGAGAAGCCTGCGGAAACGCAGGAGCCTGAGGCTCCAATGGCCACCGAAGAAGAGATCCCTGAAGGAAAAGAAGCAAAACGGGAAGAAGAGGAGGAGCTGGCTCCGGGAGGTGTCAAGAAGCAGCCGACCGCGAAGGATCTCCTCAAGGAGGAAATTGGCGAGCTCAAGATCCGCAAAGCGAAAGGGAGCAAAAACATCTCCACGGGCATCGCCAAGGTGAGTGCGACGTTTAACAATACGATCGTCACCATCACCGATGCCAAGGGAAACACCATCTCTTGGTCAAGCGCTGGAAAAATGAACTTTCGCGGTTCGCGTAAATCAACTGCCTACGCGTCCCAAATAGTCACTCAGAATGCGGCGAAAGCGGCTATGGCTCATGGTTTGAAAGAAGTGATCATCCATGTAAATGGACCGGGCATGGGCCGCGATTCCGCTATTAGAGCGTTCCAATCACTGGGACTGGAGATTCTCTCTATTGTAGACACAACGCCGATCCCTCACAACGGATGCCGGCCTCCCAAACGTAGACGGGTGTAGGGCCTTTCGCGAACTGAACGAGAACAATAATTATAATTTACAAGAACGATGGCTCGCTACACTGGACCAACCGTAAAGATTAGCAGAAGATTTGGTCAGCCGATTTTCGGAAATCACAAATCGCTGGAGAAACGGGGTTATCCGCCGGGACAACATGGACCTCGACTACGTCGTAAGCAATCGGAGTACTCCATTGGCTTGGGCGAGAAGCAAAAATTGCGCTACATGTATGGATTGATGGAGAAGCAGTTTCGTCGGACTTTCGATCGAGCCAAGAATCAAAGAGGAGTTACCGGTACTATTTTCCTGCAGCTTCTTGAGACGCGTTTAGATAGCATTGTATATCTATTGGGATTCACAAAGACTAGGCAGGCAGCCCGGCAATTCGTTAACCATGGCCATGTCAGAGTGAATGGCCAGAAAGTCGATATACCCAGCTTTCAAGTGAACCCTGGCGACGAAATCGAGGTCCGCAACGGTACCTCTTCTCGTCAGCTTGCCACGAGCAATATGGATGCCACGCGGATGAGGAATGTCCCGGATTGGATGACCCGAAACGACGAGGCCTTTAGGGGAACGGTCAATCGCCTTCCGGATCGTGAAGAGATGGATCCCGCTATCAACGAACAGCTAATTGTCGAATTCTACAGCCGCTACTAGTCGCTGTTGATCAACTTGAATTTATAAAACCTCAATTTCGTCCCGCCGAATCCTGACCAAATCGCGCTATGCCAAAACGTATCGGAAAGTTCGAACTCCCTAATCGTCTCGTAAAAGTAGAGGAAGGTTCCTCGACAACCTACGCTAAATTTATCGCCGAGCCATTTGAAGCCGGCTATGGCCACACTATTGGCAATTCGCTCCGTCGAGTATTGCTAAGCTCGATTGAAGGAGCGGGAATCTCATCGGTGAAAATCGATGGCGTTAGCCACGAGTTCCAAAGCGTGGAAGGAATCGTAGAAGACGTCACCGATATCGTTCTCAATTTGAAAAAGGTTCTCTTGATTTGCCACAACCGGGAAGGGACTAAATTGATGATCAACGTCAATCGTTCCGGTCCGATCACGGCGGCCGATATTGAGGCCGATCAGAACGTGGAAATCGTTAATCCTGACCAAGTGATCTGCACGTTGGACAGGGAGATGCAGTTCACAGCTGAGCTTGAGATTAAGGTTGGGCGAGGCTACTGCCCGGGTGAAGACAACAAGGATGAGGACCAGCCGATTGGAGTTATCCCGATCGACTCGCTCTTTAGTCCCGTAAGTCTGGTAAAATACGCAGTTGAAGCGACTCGTGTTGGACAGATCACCGATTACGATAAGCTGCTGCTGGAAATCTGGACCGATGGAAGGATCACGCCAGATGATGCTCTCAAGCAGTCGAGCGCGATCCTCAAGCATCATCTGGATGTCTTCGACAATGTATCCGACGAGAATTACGAGTTCGAAGACGAAGGCGCGGAAGTTAGCGAAGAGCAAAACAAGCTTCGCAAGCTTCTAAACATGAGCGTCAATGAAATCGAGCTCTCGGTTAGAGCTGCCAATTGCTTGAACAACGCGAACATCACAACAGTCGGCGAGTTGGCTATGAAGAGCGAACAAGAGATGCTCAAGTACCGCAATTTCGGGAAAAAGTCTCTCAATGAAATTAAGGATAAGCTCGAATCGCTGGGCCTCTCGCTGGGAATGAAGTTCGATGAGCGGCTCTTGGACCTGAAAAAAGAGCTATAAATTAATAAACCAGATTTGTATTAGGAATTTTGAGCCATGCGTCATCGCAAGCATAGCAATCAGTTGGGGGTAAAGAAAGAGCACCGCGAGGCGCTGTTAGCCAACCTATCTACAGCTCTTCTTACGCATGGGCGTATCAAGACGACATTGAAGAAGGCCAAGGCTCTTCGCCCCTTCGTGGAGAAGGTAATCACCTTGGCGAAAAATGGAAGCCTGCACAGTCGTCGTATGGCTATCTCCCGAGTGCGCGACACCGATGCCGTCCATGGATTGTTTGACGAGAAGGTTGAGCAGTTTAGGGAACGTGAAGGTGGTTACACGCGTATCTATAAACTCGGTACCCGCAGAGGGGATGCCGCAGAAATGGCTTTGATTGAATTAATCGATGCTGACGACGAGGGCTACGAGAAAAAGGGCAAGCCTAAATCAAAGGCGAAGGCGGAAGCGAGCGAGCCAGCAGTTAAGGTAGAGACCGAAGCAGGCGAGGAAGTGCCGGAAGGTGAAAGAGCCGAGGAATCCTCGGAATCGTCCAAAGAAGTCGAAGAATCGGAAAAGGGGCCAGCCGAAGAGGAAGTTGATTCGACCGTTTCCGAAGAATCGGACGCTCAACCGGAAGCCGAAGAGTTGGGAGGGGAGGAAAAGAAAGGCTAGGATCTTAATAGATCGAAGCCGACGCTTAAGATCGATGCGTTCCCCAGTTGGAGCGCATTTTTTGTTTAAGGGTACCGATGCAGGCGTTTACTTGGTTCTTGATAATCTACGCAGGCTCCGCCCTCGCTGGCGTGAGCGTTCTGTGGTTTTTCTTCGATAGAAGCGACAAACGAGCCTTTGAAGGTGGCAGAAGGCAAATAATTTTCCATTGCGTACGATGTGGCCATCTCTATTCGGTAAAAAAGCGGGATGTGTCGGATGGCGAGCAGTGTCCAGAATGCGAGTACAAGAATTTTGAACTTTCGTTTTAGCGTCCTGTAGCGGGATCGCTAAATAGTCAGGGGCCAGCCAGACTAGGAACCAAACGACACGTTTAACGTTTTCTCCCTCTAAGTGAGTGACAGGCATCGCGGAAAGATGGTTTAATAGGGGTTTAAGCATATGAAACATCAAACAATAGCGGTGCTGGACTTCGGTTCCCAGTACACGCAAGTGATCGCCCGCCGCATTCGCGAGTGCTCGGTCTATTCGAAAATTTATCCTTTCAAGACGAGCGCCAAGGAGCTCAAGAAAGACAACGTGGTTGGGATTATTCTTTCTGGGGGACCGGAGAGCGTCTTGTCGAAAGGGTCGCCGAGGCCAGACAAACGTATATTCGATTTAGGAATCCCCATATTGGGTATTTGCTACGGTGTTCAGTTGATTGCCCATCTATTGGGCGGCAAAGTGGAAAAGAGCCGCCAAAGAGAGTATGGACACGGCGTTCTCAAAATAGCAAGGAAGGGCAGTCTTTTCAAAGGTCTGCCGAGCGAGATAAGGGTTTGGAATTCCCATGGAGATCGTCTGTCGAAGCTTCCCAAAGGATTTAACGCGATTGCTTCAACAGAGAATTCTGGGTTTGCTGGTATTGCCGACGAAAGTCGGAGGATTTTTGGCATACAGTTTCATCCGGAGGTAGATCACACTGAGGGAGGTCTGAATATCCTGGAAAACTATTTGAGGAAGATTTGCGGCTGCAAAGGAGATTGGTCGATGGCTTCCCTGGCGGAAGAATCGATCGCGTCGATCAAGGAAACCGTTGGTCAAGACCGAGTCTTGCTGGGCTTGAGTGGAGGAGTTGATTCGTCGGTGGCGGCAGCCTTGATACACAAGGCGATCGGTCGTCAGTTGACCTGTGTTTTTGTGGATAACGGGCTCCTCCGTTTGAATGAGCGCGAGTTGGTAGTGGATCTCTATCGGCGCCACTTCAGGATGGATGTAAGAGTAGCCCGCGCTGGAGGAAAGTTCTTGAAACTCCTGAAAGGGGTGTCTGACCCGGAACGCAAGCGTAAGATTATAGGCAATACATTCGTGGAAGTTTTCCAAGAATCGCTTAAGAAAATTGGAGACGCCAAGTTTCTTGCCCAAGGTACGCTTTATCCAGACGTGATTGAGAGCGTTTCAATAGATGGGAATCCGGCCGCAACGATCAAGAGCCATCACAATGTGGGCGGGTTACCGAAGAAAATGAAGTTCAAGCTTCTGGAACCATTGAGACAGCTGTTCAAAGATGAGGTGAGAGCGCTTGGGGCGGAACTTGGCCTGCCGAAAGAAGTCGTATGGAGACAGCCATTCCCCGGTCCTGGTCTAGGTGTGCGGGTGATGGGAAGCATAACGAAAGTGAAGCTTGATATTTTGAGAAAGGCCGACGCCATATTGCACGATGAGATGATGCAGTCAGATCTCTACTACAAGGTCTGGCAGTCGTTTTGCGTATTTCTGCCAGTTCGGACAGTGGGTGTCATGGGAGATGAGCGTACGTACGAGAACGTGGTTGCCGTGCGCATCGTAGAGAGTAAGGACGCCATGACCGCGGATTGGGTTCGCGTACCCTATGAAGTGCTGCAACGGGTTTCAAATCGGATTATCAATGAAGTCAGCGGTATTAACCGTGTTGTTTACGATATCAGTTCCAAGCCTCCGGGAACGATAGAATGGGAGTAAGACTTTTTACTAATTACCAATTACCATGAATAGTCAGATTCGTATCCTTGGTTTAATCACGATTTCTACAGTATTCACTACCCTAGCTAAAGCGGCTGAGTCAGATGAGGAAATCATCCAGTCCACGATCGAGTTAGCTAGGTCTTATGTAGGTCCTGATGAAAAATTAGACGCTATCGAAAGTGTCCATTACAAAGGATCGCTACTTTATAGTTCTGGCGACCTCGGAACCATTGAGATGGTTTATCAAAAGCCGATGCGCCACCGGATGGTAGCAGTCATAGGTGGCCGTAAGGAGATTTCCGTCTTAGATGGCTCGGAGGGTTGGACGACTTTCGAGCGTGTCGTCGATTCTGTTCCGCTAAGCATGGAGATTTTCGATCCCATCAGGATCCTCATCATGCAGGCCAGCGTCCGAGAAGCGTTTAGCTTTTTCCGCAAGCCGAATATTCGGAATGGGGAAATAACTTACGAGGGCAAGGAAACCGTAAAGGGCCGTGAATGCGTAGTGCTCACCTACTATCATGGCGATGGAATCGCCTATCAACGCTACATCGATGCTGAGACTGGACAAGTCCATAAGACACTGGATAGCAAAGGGGTTGAATACTTGGAAGAAGGGGAACTCATGGTTGATGGACTTCGATTCCCGAAGAAAATGGTGAGCACCTTCTCGACGGCCATCGGTAGCCAGTCCATGGAGTTCGCCTATTCGTCGATTGTACTCAACAAGAAGCTGCCTGAATCCGATTTTGTCATGCCTTTGCCGTAGGGGTATTGCCTCTATCTGGACCCGCGGAAATTATTAACTTTGCCAAGCTGCTCAGCTTGGCCATTAGTGGCGAAATGGTAGAGATCGCATATAGTTCCCGCCGATTCCAGGAAACCTTGGAACGTTTTTGCATGGCGGCATCCGCATCATCCGCCATAGTGGATTCCGTATCGAAAATCTTGGCGGAGGTACGTTCGAAAGGCGATAGCGGGGTAGCGGCAACCTTGCGTCGCGTTGATGGTGTGCGGCTCGAGCCTTCGCAGTTCCCTATTCCCCGTGAAGAATTGGCGGCTGCCAAAAGACGATTGCCGAAAGAGGAGCTCAGGGCGATCAGGGAGGCTGTCGGATCGGTGACTGAGTTTAATCGCTATGCATTGCCGCGTTCATGGCAGGCGAAGAACGCCCACGGGGCGACAATTGGCGAACGATTCTACCCAATCGATCGGGTGGGTCTTTACATTCCGACGAATTTGGCATCGACCGTCGTAATGACAGGGGGGCTAGCCAAACTTGCCAAAGTGCGGGAGATTGTTGCTTTCACGCCATGCGACAGCAAGGGGCAAGTAGCCGATGCCGTTTTGGCAGCGATGAGCTTGTGTGGAGTTACAGAGGCGTATCGAATCGGAGGAGTTGCTGCAATTGGCTCTATGGCCTACGGTACGGAGTCGATTCGAGCAGTATCCAAAATATTTGGACCAGGAAACGCTTACACGGTGGAAGCTAAGCGGCAAGTCTTTGGAACCGTGGGAGTGGATTTGCTTCCTGGCCCAAGCGAAGTCTTAGTCGTTGCCGACGAAACGGCGAATCCGGAATATGTCGCTGCCGACTTGCTTGCTCAAGCGGAACACGGATCTGGTAGAGAGAAAATCTATCTTGTCAGCTTGAGTAAGGAGGTAGCCAAGGGGATTAGAAAAGAGATGAGCGCCCAAATTAAATCGCTCTCCAGGAAAACGGTAATTCGGGAAACTTTAAAACAGGGGTTCCTTTCAGTGATTGTGGGCAATTACGAAGAAGCAGCGGCTGTGGCTAATTATGTGGCTCCAGAACATCTGGAACTGGAAGTTGCTGGCTCAGAAATAAGTGGGCTTACTCGCTCTATAGAAACGGCTGGGGCCATAATGCAGGGAAAATGGTCCGCCACAGCCTTGGGCGATTTCGTCGCGGGTCCGAGTCATGAATTGCCAACTGGAAGAGCGGGCCGGTATTTTAGCGGCCTTCAAGTGAGAGACTTTTTTCGAAGATCTAGTATTATTCGATATTCTAGAGCTTCTTTGAAAAAAGCGGCGCCGGCGGCTATGGCCTTTGCTAAAATGGAAGGCTTGGACGGTCATGGTCGATCAGTATCCGCTCGATTGGAAGAAAAATGAATTCACGGAAGACAGTTGTTGGGATGGCGTTAGAGAACATCCAGTCGCTATCCGCCTACGTGCCGGGCTTCCAGCCGGATGGGAGCGATTGGGTAAAACTGAATACAAACGAGAATCCCTATCCCCCAAGTCCATTGGCCATCCAGGCTATCCAAGCGGCAGCAGGCGAGGACTTGAGGCTCTACCCGGACCCTGTTAGCGCTTCCTTGAGGAGGGCTATTGGAGACTTGCATGAACTTGATGCCGAAAACGTTATGTTGGGAAACGGGTCTGACGATATTCTCAACATCCTCGTCAGGGCGTTTTCTGGAAGCGCTCAGGCGGCTGCCTTGGTGAATCCCAGCTATTCTCTGTATCCAGTACTGTGCGGGATACAAAACTCTAGCATCGTTGAGCTTCAGTTCGATCGCTCCATGGGGATCCCTTTGGATTCGATCTCCAGACTCAACGCTCGTATCCTGTTTTTCACGTCTCCGAATGCGCCCACGGGGGTTGGTTTTGGGAATGAGGTTCTTCGCCAACTGGTTTCGTTGTTTGAAGGGATCGTTGTGGTCGATGAGGCATATGCGGATTTCGCTGGAGAAAATGCTGTCGAGCTTCTTTCAGAGTTCCCGAACTTGGTGATTACCAGGTCGCTTTCAAAATCCTACGCTTTGGCGGGTTTGCGAGTGGGGTATGCATTGGCTGAAAAGGGAGTTATCGACATTCTCGATCGCGTTCGTGATAGCTACAATGTAAATAGGCTCTCCCAAGTGGGGGCGCTAGCTGCGATTGAAGACCAGAACTATCTGCAAGCAATCGTAGGAAAGATTACTCGGACTCGCGATTTTTACTACCAGGAGTTTCGGGCGCTGGGATGGTTTGTCTACGAATCTCAGGCTAATATGCTATTTGTCGAGCCGGTGGACCGAAAGGGTGAGAAAGGGCCGGAAGTGGCGAAGGCTTTATTCGAATTTCTTAAGGGAAACCGAATACTAGCGCGGTATTTTCCTGGTCATGCCTTGACTGAAAGTTTCCTGAGAATCAGTGTCGGGGATGAAGATCAAATGCTCAGATTGAGCGAAACCATAGAAAAATGGCTGAAAACCGGATAGCGTCGCTTAAGCGCGAAACCAAGGAAACTCAAATCGAGGCCTCCTTGAATGTCGATGGAGTTGGTAATGCAAAGGTCGATACGGGAGTACCCTTTTTTGACCACATGCTAACGCTGTTCTCCGCCCATGGATTGTTCGATATAGATATCTCGGCGCAGGGCGACGTAGACGTCGATTATCATCACACGGTGGAGGATGCGGGAATCGTTCTGGGACAATTGTTCAAAGACGCGTTAGGCGACAAAAAAGGAATCCGGCGATACGGTTTCTTTATCCTGCCCATGGATGAATGTTTGGGCCGTGTAGCGATCGATTTGGGCAATCGGCCTTATTTGGATTACCGAGTATCGAGCCCTACCTCCTATGTTCGCGATTTCAATATCATACTGGTAAAGGAGTTTTGTCGCGCGTTCACGAATACGTTAGGAGCTAATTTGCACATCGAATTGGAGTATGGGGAAGAACCGCATCACATAGCCGAATGCATTTTCAAGTGTCTGGCTCGAGCCCTCGATTCCGCGACTTCTATCGATGGTCGATTGGAAGGTCGACTTCCCTCGACGAAAGGATCGCTATAGAAAGGTTTAGTCGGGAGCGGGTGATTCTCTCGAATTGCCCTTAAAAGGTATGAATCTACCACCCATTGGAAAACCTGAAATGAGTGTCAGTATAGCGGTTATCAATTACGGGATGGGCAATCTTCGCAGCGTGGAGAACGCGCTATTGAAGGTGGGCGTCAGCCCGGTCCTAGTGGAATCCCCAGATGAAGTGGGCGACGTCCAGGGATTGCTTCTGCCTGGTGTTGGGGCTTTGGAGGATTGCGTCGAGGGCTTGCGAGCCGCGAAGTTCGATGATTTTGTCAACGGATGGATCCGTGAAGGGCGGCCCTTTATGGGCGTTTGCCTCGGATTACAGGCTCTGTTCGAATTCTCCGAAGAACGGGGCGTTCGAGGATTGGGCGTGTTTACGGGCAAAGTGGTCCGTTTTGCCTCAAAGCCCAACTTCAAGATTCCCCACATGGGATGGAACACCGCGATTCTAAAGCAAGAGGGCTCGCCTTTTTGGAACGGTTTAGATCCTTCATCGGACCGGTTTTATTTCGTGCATAGCTTCTATGCGAAACCGGAGGATCCCTCATTAATACTGACGACGACTGAGTACGGTCATACGTTTACGAGCTCTATTGCTCGTGGGAATCTTCTGGCTTGCCAGTATCACCCGGAGAAGAGCCAAAAAAAGGGTCTCCAGATTTACGCGAACTTCGCCTCGATTTGCGATAAGCCGGTCTCAACCGCTGTGTAGCCTAGCTAATAGTTAGCCTGGCGCTTTCTCGGGCTTTACATTGAAGGCTGATAGAAGCTATCGTTAGCGTTTACGATTAGCCCTAATAAACGGAAACTCTTTGATTACGCCCGAAAACGATGAGCAAGCAAGCTGTTCTAAAGCTAGGTGAAAAGGAATTTGAATTCCCTGTTATACACGGGGTTGAAGACGAGAAGGCGGTTGATTTCAGAACCCTTCGTTCGAGCACGGGCCATATTTCTTACGATGAAGGTTACGGGAATACAGGCTCCTGCCAAAGCGAGATCACTTTCGTCGATGGGGAGCAAGGCGTATTAAGGTATCGCGGTATTCCCATAGAGCAGTTAGCGGAGTCTTCCGATTTCCTTGAGTCCTCCTACATGATCCTTTATGGGGACCTGCCAACGCAAGAAGAGCTCGATCAATTTCGGGCCAGGATTCGTGAAAATGCGGCGGTATCGCCTCTCATGAGTGAGGTTCTGAAAGGCATGCCTGACGGGGCTCCTCCGATGGGAGTCTTGGGGTGTTTGCTCAGCGCTATGAGCTGCTACAACTCGGATCTTGCCACTAATGATCGGGCCCGCGATCTGGAGAATTTTGATCAAGCCGCTGCGGCAGCGATAGCCCAGACGGCGACAGCTGCGGGGTTGTCCTATCGGATCGCAAAAGGGTTGCCGGGTAACCAGCCGGACCCTTCACTATCGTTTGCGGATAACTTTCTCCATATGATGTTTTCGGAGGAGGGGAAGCCATACGTGCCCGTGGCGGAGGTGAGCCGAGCCTTGGATTTGATGCTTTTATTGCATGCCGATCACGAACAGAATTGCAGTACGTCCACGGTCAGGATGGTCGCATCCGGAGGGGCCAATCTCTTTGCTTCCGTTGCGGCTGGCTCGAGCGCTCTATGGGGGCCGGCTCATGGAGGGGCCAACATGGCAGTCATTAAGATGCTGGAAGAGATCAGAGAATCGGGTGATGATGGCTCCAGGTTTATCGAGCAAGCGAAGAGCGGCAAAAGCGGCAAGCGCTTGATGGGATTTGGCCACCGCGTTTACAAAAGCTTCGATCCGCGAGCTAAAATTATCGGCAAGGCCTGCGACGATCTGTTAAACAAGTTGGGTATCAATGATCCCTGCTTGGATATAGCTAGGAATCTCGAGAAAGCGGCTTTGGCGGACGATTACTTCATCGCTCGCAATCTTTATCCGAATGTCGACTTCTACAGCGGAATCGTGCTCCGAGCCTTGGGAATACCGGCTGACATGTTCACGGTCATGTTCGCTATTGGACGTATGCCTGGTTGGGTGGCTAATTGGCGTGAAATCGCCTTGAATCCGAAGGGTCGAATCAACCGACCCCGTCAGATTTATCAAGGTCAGGCCAAAAGAGATTACATACCTGTGGGAGATCGGACTTAGGTCATGCGAGGCGCGATTGCGAAATTCATAATTTGCAATGGCCTATAAATCTCCCACTTACGGAGTTTCCAAATAGTAGACGAGATCGGATTTATCATTGTAGGGTCGCAGCATGAGCTACCTTTGAACGTTGAAGTCATCCTGGATAAAGCGAGACTTGCATCTGTTGGAGAGGGCACAGGTATAGAGATATGAAGCATTGCTTGTCTGGTTTGATTTATCTAGGGGCTGTTATCCTCGGACGAGGACTCCCTTCAATTGCCGAAGAAAGGGTCTTTCATTTCTGCGCTTTGGGCGATATGCCCTATGAGCTCCCAGAAGACTTGAAGCGGTTCGATCATGTAATTGAGGCCATCAACGCCCAGAGCCCTGCCTTCACGGCTCATGTTGGCGATACGAAATCGGGAGGCTCGCCTTGCTCTGACGAGGCTATGGAGCGAGCCTGGAAGAGCTTCTCCAAGTTCGATCACCCGTTGGTGTACACGCCTGGAGATAATGAATGGACGGATTGCCATCGGGCGGCGGCGGGTGGTATGGACCCACTGGAACGCCTAAGCGCGTTGCGGGAACAGTTCTTCGCGGGTTCGTCAACCCTAGGGGGCGGCGAATCCTTCGACATGTTGATTCAGTCCGATAATTATCGTTGGGATCGGTTTGTGGAGAATCGACTTTGGCTTATACAGGAAGTCGTTTTTGCTACCCTCCATTTAGTCGGTAGCCAAAATAACAACCAGGACGAGATCCCAGGGGCAGTAGCCGAGTTTCGGGAACGGGATGCTGCCAATGAAGCCTGGCTAGCGGATATTTTTGAGCTAGCTATCGCTCGAAAGTCGCCTGGACTTTGTTTATTCATACACGCCAACCCCTTTGGCAATTCAGGCGAATCTGGGTGGAACGCGGGATTTATCCGCTTTCTGACTCAGCTCAGGGAGTTAACGGTTGCTTATGGTGGGCCGGTACTACTTGTTCATGGAGATTCCCATGTATTTCGAATAGACAAGCCTTTGAAGCGGGTTGGGACGAGCCGAGACAATATCGAAAACTTCACTCGCTTAGAGGTATTTGGAGCTAGAAATATGCATGCGGTTAGAGTGGATGTCTACCCCCGTTCCGTTCCGGTTTTCCGGATAAGCGAAGTTCTTGTCGAAAAGAATATCCGCTAAGGGATGGCGCCGAGAGTAGCGCCGTCACTTTTTGTGGTGCTCGGCGTGGATGAGCTCTTCAAACTTGAGGCCGGTCAGTTTCATGATTCCCGCATACAGCTTCCACATGGCGACAATGGATATCGCCATGCCTGGAATGACGATTACGATGTAGGATAACCAGGTCATTCGCCCCATCTGCTCGTTGAAAAGCTCGGTTCCTCCCGAGCTGGTGACGATTGCTCGCGCGAGAACGAAATTCATGACCACGCTAAAAACCGATGACACGACGAAGAGGATGGTGGCCAGATCGAAAAGCTTTTGGAAAGCCGCCTGTTCGCCGCGCCCGGAAATGATTCCATCTATCTTGATGACATCGATAACCTCTGGATTATAGAAAATAGTCTTGATGAGCGGCTTTTGGGTTTTCGAGCTGGCCACCACAAGAATGCCAAAAATTCCCGGCAGACTCGCCTCTTTTACCGCGACCCAGATTCCGTCGAGCTCGAGTATTCCGATGACGCCGGTCAGCCCCACATTGGCGAAGCCGAGAATGGAAAATAGATTGATGTTCCGTCTTTGTATGTAGTCATAGACTCCATACGACAGGGGCATGGAGATAGCCAGAATGAGAATCTGCGTTGGCGTTAGGACATCGGGGGCTCCTACCTTCGCTAGCAAATCATCCAGTTTGGAAAAGGTGATGCTCGGCGCGGCAATATTGAAAATAATATTGAGAAGGAGGTTCTCTCGTTTGGTGTTGGGTTGTGTCATTCCGATATACTTTTGATTGTCTAGCTTGGGACAAGTGATCAGGGTCTTTCCAGCGATCGCGCGATCGACCAGAAATCTGATAATCCATGTCTAACGCAAACATTCTATTGGGGGTCAACATTGATCATGTCGCGACACTTCGCCAGGCTCGTTACCGGGATGCCGATGCCTCCCTGGCCGAGTTGGTCGAACCAGATCCGATTTCCCTGGCCCTTGTGGCGGAACGAGCGGGGGCAGATGGCATAACAGTCCATCCGAGAGAGGACCAAAGACACATACAGCGTTCGGATGTAGCCTATCTGAAAAAGCGGATCAGCACCCGGTTGAATATGGAAATGGCCGCGACTGACGAGATGCTATCTTTTGCTTTGGAGATCGTTCCCGACTCGATTTGCCTAGTTCCAGAGAATCGAGAGGAAGTGACGACTGAGGGGGGGTTGGATGTCGTGGGGAATTGGGATCGTGTTAAATCCATTGTGGATGCCGCCAAGCGGTCGGGAATTCTGACAAGCCTGTTTATCGATCCGGACTCGGAACAAATTGCCGCTTCAGCCGATACAGGAGCGAGCCACATTGAACTGCATACTGGAGCCTATGCTAATGCGTTTTATACGGCAAGCCGATCGGCAGAGTTCGATCGACTGGTCCTAGGAGTCGAGAAAGGCGACGAATGCGGCCTGATCGTCAATGCAGGACACGGGATCAATTATACGAATATTTTGGAGGTGAGGGAGATTCCGAATCTACACGAACTTAATATCGGACACAGTATCATAAGCCGTTCTGTGACATTTGGATTAGAAGAAGCGGTTCGGACCATGAAGAGCTTGATCATCGGGCCCTGATTCGATCTCTTAGGTTTCCATGACTCTTGATTTTGCCCTACCTCCGGGCGGCCCTCTCATCGGAATCGGTACTGATATCGTTGAGATCGCCCGCATCAAAGACCTGCGGGAACGACAAGGCGAACGATTCCTGGATCGCGTCTATACGGAATCGGAATTGCAGTACTGCATGAAGATGAAGACTCCCGACCAGCATTTGGCCGCTCGGTTCGCCGCAAAAGAAGCGGTTACGAAAGCGTTTACGGTAGGCATTGGTGAGTATTTCGATTGGAAGTCCGTAGGAGTCGTTACCGGCGAAAGGCGCCAGCCAGAAGTTGAATTAGACGAAAAGGGAAAGCGATTTTTGGAGCGGGTGGGAGGCGTCCGCATCTCGTTGAGTTTATCGCATTCGGAGTATGCGGCCATCGCCGTCGCCGCTATAATAGGTCAACCCTAATCCAAGGGTGAACAATGAGTCCGAGTGTCGAACCGTCGATAGCGTTTAGTAATTCGCATCCGATTATGAGTTGCGAAGAGGCGCAAGCTTACGAATCGGAGTTGCTCGATTCGGATGAGAAAGTTTGGAGCGCCATGGAAACGGCTGGGAGGGCCTTGGCAAGAGGGATTCTAGAGGAGTATCAATTTACCAGGTACGGAGCGATCGGATTGAAGACACTGGGACTGATCGGCAAGGGCCATAATGGAGGGGATACCCTCCTCGCTATCGCCGAAATGGCCCGCGCCGGGCGATCGAGTTCGGTGGTCTTGGCATTGGCGGATGCTCGGAATGCGTTAAAAGCGAATACGCAGCGAGCTTTGGAAATTCTCGAAGGCTATTTGGATAGCGAGAAACTCCAGATAGTTGATTGCCGAGAACTGCTGGAGCAGTCGGATGAATCAGGTATTGGCGAAATTCTGGCAGAAAGAACCTACGATATCTGCATCGATGGACTACTCGGAATGCAGTTTAAGCCGCCGATGCGATCACCCGCAAAAGAGATGGTTGCCGCAGTTAATAGCTCAGAGAGAATTCGTTTTCGAGTGGCTGTCGATATGCCCAGCGGTTTTGGCGATGAGTCGGATACTATCGTATTTCGAGCAGACACGACGTTTGCCACGGGCATTTTTAAGAAACCGATTGCGGAAGTCGCTGGTGGCTTTTCAACGGGTTGTATACGGTATCTGGATATCGGATTATTCGATAGGTTTCGCGAAAGTCCCTTGCGAGTGACCACGGGATCGCTGCTGGACGGATTGAGAGCTAGGCGGCCGGCTAATGTCGAGAAGCGAACCTATGGGCACCTGTTTATAATAGCCGGCTCTAGGCGCATGCCTGGAGCCCTAATGATGAGCGTTAAGTCCGCCTTGCGAAGCGGGGCTGGATTGGTGACCGTTTGCGTTCCGGAGAGCCTCGCAGCCCACTTGGCTCCAATGGCTCCGGAAGCGATGTGGCTACCCTGGCCGGAAACGAGGTCAGGAGGGCTAGCTTCAAGGGGATTAGATTTATTCGACCAAATCCAGACCAAGGCGAGCGCGATTCTAGTAGGCCCCGGGATGGGGGATGATGTGGATACGGTTTCCCTTTTGATAGAACTCCTGAAGCGCTGGTCGGGCTCCACCGTGGTCGATGCCGATGCTTTGCAAACCCGAGTGATGTATCGAATACAGGGGCCATGTATTATTACCCCTCACTTAGGAGAATTCAAAAGGATTGCCCAGCTGGGTGGAAGTATCCGAGATCTCGATAGGCAAGTTAAAGATTACGCTAAATCCAATTCTGTCGTTGTCGCTCTCAAAGGTCCAATGACACGCATATCCGATGGTTATCATTTATATCTGAATACGACTGGTAATTCGACTCTGGCTCGAGGAGGTTCTGGGGATTTGCTCGCAGGCATGACGGCTGCATTACTAGCTCAGTCGCCCCAAGATCCCCTCGGCGTCGCTTGCAAGGCGGTGCATTGGCACGGAAGAGCTGCGGATGTGCTGGCGGCGCGAAAAGGCCAAGTAGCCGTTGAGACAACTGATTTGCTTGAATGCTATTCGGAAGCGTTGATTCCTCCCCGTTTCAGCCATGAATAGAAGCGATGCCTACTGGATCCTAAACGGGCTCAAAGCAATCGGCCCGATCTCTCTGAATCGCTTGCTCGATGCCTTTGGTGGTGATCCGGCAGAAATCCTTTCCGCAAACGAGCGAGCGTTGCGAGCCGTGCCTGGCATCACCCGGAATGCGGTGGATTCGATCTTGGGTTGGAGCCGGCATTTCGATCTAGGAACGGAAAAGCGAAACGCCTCGAAGCATTCAGTCGAGTTTATCGATAGAGACAATAGCCGCTACCCTAGGGCCCTGAGAGAGATACATGATCCGCCGATTGGATTGTATGCGTTAGGGGGATATGACTTTAGGGCTACTTGCGTGGCGATTGTGGGAAGCCGCAGGACTACCCTGTATGGGCAGTCCGTTGCCAGAGGGATTTCCCGCGAACTTTCGCAGTCCGGTATTTGCGTCGCGAGTGGATTGGCTAGGGGAATCGATACCCATGCTCATAAGGGAGCCTTGGAGAGCGAAATGGGCCTAACGGTGGCGGTGATGGGCTGTGGGATCGACATTATCTATCCTCCTGAAAATATCGATTTGTATCGTGAAATTGGCGATCGGTGCGCGGTTATTTCGGAATTTCCATTTGGACGTCGGGCGGACAAGCAGACGTTCCCGATGCGAAATCGATTGGTTAGCGGCTTATCGAAGGCGGTGGTGGTCGTGGAGTCCGATCTGAGAGGAGGTTCTATGATAACCGCGAAATTCGCTGGAGAGCAAGGGAGGCTGGTGTGCGCCGTGCCTGGCAGGATTGACCAGAAGACAAGCCGAGGATGCAATCGTTTGATAAGGGATGGGGCGCTATTGCTATCGAGCGTGGACGATCTTCTGAATGAATTGGCCTACGAGTGCCAGTTGCCTCGCCTTGATGGATTGGGAACTCCAGAACGAGGGAGCGATATCAATGACCTGAGTCCCGATGAATCTAGAGTGCTTAAATTGTTCTCCGGTGGAGAGATTTTGGATGCCGATCGAATTGGTAGAAAAATCGACAGTCCGGCATCAGAAGTGTCATCGGCTCTTTTGCTTTTAGAGTTGAAAGGCTACATAGCTAAGAGGTTGGATGGGTCCTTCGAAGCTGTGTCGACCTCTCGGTGACAATTAAAAACGCCGTCCCGCCCTCAGCCCGGAGGCCAGTTCATTTTCCTGCCGCCAAGGAGATGAACGTGAAGGTGGGGAACGGCCTCTCCTCCATCAGAGCCGTTGTTGATGACGATTCGGTATCCATTGTCTAATTGCAGTTTTTTCGCTACTTGGCTAGCGACGAGTAGCAGATGGCCCAGCAATTCTCGAGAAGATTCCGGCGCTTCTCCTACTCGGGGTATCGGTTCCTTGGGAATAATCAATATATGGATTGGCGCTTGGGGATCAATGTCGCGGATTGCCATGCATAGGTCGTCCTCGTGCTCGAAGCTGCCCGGTATTTCCCGGTCTGCGATTTTCTGGAAAAGCGTTTTTTCGGAATTCATTGGAAAACTGTGAGGTATCAGAAGATGATGAGCGATAATTTCGATGAAGGTCGAGACCGCTGGCTGCAGAAATCGCGGGCGAATCGGATAGCCTCCTCGTAATCGCGTTTGCGAGTGGGCGACCAGCGACAGCCTTGTGGACAAATAGCTTCTTTTAGCCCCGTCAAGACGACGAGGCCGGACTCGAATCGGCAAATCCGCTTCAAAGCCGAAAGTAGATTGACCCTAAACTCTAGCATCGAAAATGGGGTTGAGGGCGTTTGGGCGGGTACCAGCTCGATTCCTGCCGAGGGGCGATCCCTTTCCAGCTTGGAAACCAATTCTTGGGCTCTCGAAATGAAAGGCTCAGGAGAAACGGAAGCCTTTTCGGGAAAAGAGGCTTCTATGGATTCCTTAATTTGATGGGCGAGATAAAGGTCGCCTTGAACCGTTTGGGGAAAGAGCGAACAAACTATCTGTAGCTTGGATATTTCCTCAGGATTGAGCGGGCTCATAATATGGGCTGTTTGGATAGGGACCCGATCTCGTCCATGAATTCCTCCAGATTGCGAAAGTCCTTGTAGACGCTGGCAAAGCGAATGTAGGCGATGGGATCGATATTCTTCAAATTCTCGAGCACCTTTTCACCAACTGCGGAAGATGGAATCTCCATACCGAATTCGTTTTCCAACTCGTCGATCATGTCCTCAATTAGGATGTTGATTTGCTCGGCATCCACGGGACGTTTTTGGCACGCTCTTCGCAAGCTATCGACTATCTTGTTCTTGTCGAATTCTTCGCGTCTTCCGTCCCGTTTGAGAACATAGAGGTTTTCTCGGAGGATCTTCTCGATCGTCGAATAACGTTGGCTGCAGTCCATGCATTCGCGTCGGCGCCTGATGGTTGAACCGTCTTTGCTGATTCGAGAATCGACGACTTTATCGAGTTCTGATGCGCACTTAGGGCACCTCATAATAGACTATGCTTTAAGGAAATTTTCCAAAATGGCTATCCCGTTTTCGGTGGCGATCGATTCGGGATGGAATTGAACCCCCCAAATGGGTAGTTCCTTGTGGCGGCAGCCCATAATCTCGCCTTTCTCTGTGGAGGCGATAACGGTCAGATTTTCGGTTACTGTTTTGGGATCTACGATGAGGGAATGGTAGCGGGCGACCTGGAATTCTGCTGGCAAGCCTTCGAATAGCTGATCGCCGTTTGTGTGAATAGTAGAAGTCTTGCCATGCATTAACCGTTCCGCTCGCACTATGCTGGCGCCAAAATGCTGGGCAATCGATTGATGCCCGAGACAGACGCCGAGGATCGGCGCCCTCCCTGCGAACGCTTCGATTAATGGGATACTAATTCCGGCCTCGTCTGGCGTGCAGGGTCCTGGGGAAATCAGAAGCCTATCGGGGTTGAGGGCGACGGCTTCTTCCCGGGTGATTTTGTCGTTTCGAAATACCCGTTGCTCGACACCCAGGGCTCCGAAGTACTGGACTAGGTTGTATGTGAACGAGTCGTAGTTGTCGATAACGAGTAGCATCTGATTTGGCGGAGTTTTAAATAGGGCCTGACAGGATGGGTCAAGGAAGGGTTTCCCGGCAATTGATATAAGGATTCCGATGACCGAAAGATTGAAATCCCTCGCTGAGTAGTGCCTGCTGTTTCCGTAACACACTTAAATGGCAAAAACTTTCAGAATAGTCGAAACCGATGCTAGCAGTTCAGCCCGAACGGGTATCCTAACCACCCGTCACGGAAAAATTGAAACGCCCATTTTCATGCCTGTAGGAACGCAGGGAACGGTTAAGGGCATGAGTCCGGCTCAATTGCAAGATATCGGTTCTCAGATTATACTTGGCAACACCTATCACTTGAATCTGCGCCCAGGTTCCGGCTTGATAAGCGACTTTGGAGGTTTGCATGCCTTTATGGGATGGGATAGGCCTATACTCACTGATAGCGGAGGGTTCCAGGCCTTTAGTTTGGCCAAGTTAAGCAAGATCTCTGACCATGGAATTTCGTTCCGATCCCACCTGGACGGGAAGGAAGTGTTTTTGGGGCCGGTCGAGGTTATGGGAATTCAAGCTAATTTGGGCTCCGACATTGCCATGGTGATTGACGAATGTCCCCCTTGGCCCTGCGAAAAGGCCGATTGCCTCAAAGCAGTCGAGCGTACGTCGAGATGGGCTCGCTCCTGTTTGCAGATAGCTGAGGATTTGGGAACCCTAGATTCTGGCGGCTTGGTATTCGCGATTGGGCAAGGATCCGGGTACGAAGACTTGCGTCGGCAATCCGCGGAGGAATTGTCCAGTATGAGGTTCTCTGGATACGCGATTGGTGGAGTTAGCGTTGGCGAACCGGAAGAAGAGATGCTTCATCAAGTCGGAGCGACCGCTCCTTACCTGCCTTTAGACAAGCCGCGTTATACGATGGGCTTGGGCACTCCGCCTCAGATGTTGAAGATGATCGCTCTAGGCGTCGATATGTTCGACTGCGTTCTCCCATCTAGAGTAGCCAGAAATGGAGCTTTTTTTACCCGTCATGGGATGAAAAATATCCGCAATGCTCAGTTTGCGGAAGACTCCAGACCATTGGAAACGGACTTGGACAACTATACGTGTCGCCACTTTTCCAGAGCCTACTTGAGACATCTAATAATGGCCAAAGAGATCCTCGGGTGCACGTTGTTAACCATCCACAACCTGCATTTCTATTTGGATCTCATGCGTCAGGCCCGCTCGCATATCGCCCGAGGAGATTTCCTCAAGTGGAGCCAAGCATGGATTCGCGAGTATGAAGCGGGCGGGGAATAGGACAGCCCGCCGGTCGACGGCTTTCGAGCCCAAATTAACGCATCGTTGACATTATTGATCTTGGAATTCCGAGCGGAGGTTAGTCATCTTTGGAAATGCGTGTACTGATTACGGGCGGGGCAGGTTTCCTCGGGAGCCACTTAGCGGACAAACTGATCGATCGAGGGGATGATGTCATCTGTTTGGACAACCTGTTCACCGGATCCAAGCGCAATGTCGCTCACCTACGGAATAGCCCGAATTTCGAGTTCATGCGTCATGATGTGATCGATCCTTTCAAGGTGGAAGTTGACCGCATATACAACCTGGCCTGTCCGGCCTCCCCGGTTCATTACCAATACAACGCGATCAAGACGATCAAGACCTCCGTCATGGGGGCGATCAATTGTCTAGGACTGGCAAAACGTACGAACGCGCGCGTGTTTCAGGCCTCTACGTCCGAAATTTACGGAGACCCCGATGTGCATCCGCAACAGGAATCCTATTGGGGCAATGTCAATCCCATAGGTATCCGATCATGCTACGATGAGGGAAAGCGTTGCGCGGAAACGCTATTTTTCGATTATCATCGGCAAAATGGAGTCGATATCCGCATTGCCCGCATATTCAATACTTATGGCCCAAGAATGTCGCCGGAAGATGGACGGGTAGTCTCCAATTTTATCGTACAGGCGTTGAAGGGAGAGGATCTCACGGTATTTGGGGATGGAACGCAAACGCGGTCCTTTTGCTACTACAGCGATTTGATTGAAGGGTTTGTCTGTCTAATGGAGCAGGATGCGACGGTCGGACCGGTCAATCTGGGTAACCCGGGCGAGTTTACAATGATCGAGCTGGCCGAGAATGTGATCAGGCTGACGGGAACTCAATCGAAGATCATATTCAAGCCGCTGCCCCAAGACGATCCTAAGCAGAGGAGGCCGGATATAGAAATCGCCAACAGCAAGCTAGATTGGGAACCTGCCGTACCTTTGGAGGAGGGGCTCAGAGAAACGATAGCGTACTTCAAAGAGCTTCTCGAGCTCTAGACCATAATTTTGTACAGCTCCGCCCGTGGGGATCGCGTATCCCGAAAGTCAGGATTGAATTGATGAAAACCGAGAATTATTTCGGGAAGTTCCCTTCCAATCAAAATGCTGTAGATCTTTTCGCGGGCCAATGGTTTTCCACGCTACCGGAAAAAACAGGGGTCGACACCGGAGGAGTGGGCAAGCTTTACGACGACGAGCGAATTCACTGGACCTCCTCGCAACTGGGCGGCCTCGAGGGAAAAAACGTCTTGGAGTTGGGGCCACTAGAAGGTTGCCACTCGGCTATGGTGGAATTGGCAGGAGCAGCCTCCGTCCTGGCGATAGAAGCGAACGCCAACGCTTACCTGAGATGCTTGTTGGTCAAAGAGCTGTTAGGCCTTCAAAAGACGCGATACTTGTTGGGCGATTTCCTTGAGTATCTGCGCGCGGCCCCAGGAGTTTTTGACGTGGGTCTGGCTTGCGGAGTGATCTATCATATGAAAAATCCCGTTGAGCTAATCGAGCTGTTATCTAAGCGGGTACGCTCGCTGTTCGTCTGGACGCACTTTTGGGATGGGCCGGCGATCGATGCGAATCCTGTTATCCGAAATAAGTTTTCCGGATCCTGGGAAGCTACCCAATCGGGATTTTCCCACAAGCTCCATGCCTACAACTATGGCGACGCTCTCGATTGGGCAGGGTTTTGCGGGGGTGGTAGCGAATCCTGCAACTGGATGGAGAAGTCGGAGTTGCTTGACGCGTTTGAGCACTTCGGTTTTCGCTTAGAGGGAGAAAGATTGGAATTGGACCATCCCAATGGGCCGGCAATTTGGCTCTCGCTGACGAATCCGCGATTGTAGTCGATTAGCGGCGAAATGGCCCCATTGTGCTCGCCTTTCCAGAATCCAGAACCTTTTCGTTGCCAGAAGGTCCCCTATTCGCTACTTGAAAAGGTTTTTATTCAAGCAAGGAGCATGCTTTCATCAATTTTCAAAAAATTCGCCGGAAGGTCTAACAAGAAATGGCTCAAGTCATGCCAGCCCATCGTGGATCGCATCAATGAGCTGGAATCAGGCTACCAATCGTTGACTGAAGATGAACTGAAGGCGCATACGGCCCAGTTCAAAGCTCGATTCGAGGCTGGTGAATCCCTCGATGACTTGCTTCCCGAGGCCTTCGCTACCGTAAAGAATGCGGCCAGACGGCTTGTGGGATCCAGGACCTCCGTTATCGGGCAGGAAGTCGGATGGGACATGATTCACTACGATGTTCAGCTCATAGGCGGAATGGCATTGCATCAGGGGCGTATCGCCGAAATGGCTACTGGTGAGGGAAAGACGCTCGTATCCACGCTGCCCATATACCTGAATGCTCTGAGTGGCAGGAATGTGCAGCTCGTTACGGTCAATGAGTATCTGGCCCAGCGGGACTCTGAATGGATGGGGTACCTATTCGCCTATCTGGGATTGTCTGTCGGGTGCATAAAAAACCAAATGCCTCCGGAGCAAAAGAGGGAAATGTATGGTTGCGACGTTACCTACGGCACGGCCTCCGAATTTGGTTTCGATTATCTTCGAGACAATGGGATGGCCCACAATGCGGAGGAGCAGGTTCAGCGCGACCACTACTATGTTATTATCGACGAAGTAGATTCTATCCTCATCGACGAAGCGAGAACGCCGCTGATCATATCGGGCCCAGCTCCCATTCAACGGGAACAGCCCTACACGAAAATGAAGAGCGGCATTCAAAGGCTGGTGTCGAAGCAAGTAGCCTTTTGCAATAAGCTTGCTAATGCTGCCAAGGCTGAACTGGAAAGCGATGAGGAAACCTCGAATTCAGACGGAGCGGAAGCGGCGGATCCGTTTGCCGATTTACTGTTGGTCAAATTGGGGGCCCCAAAGAACAAGACTTTCATGAGACTGATGGAGAGGGGCGACGTCCGCAGCGAATTTGATAAATTCGAGACAGAGATGCATGGCGATCTAAACAAGGACCGCATGTATGCTCTCAAGGAGCGCCTTTACTACACGATAGACGAGAAGCAGCGGCAAGCGGACCTCACGGAAAATGGCCGAGTCGAGCTGAGGCCCGATGATCCCGACGCGTTCATGTTGCCGGACCTGGCGACCAAGTTCAGCGCTTTGGATAAAGACACCTCGCTTTCCCAGGAGGAAAAAGACGCTATCAAGCTTAAAGAGCAAGAGAAGCTCGAAGTCGTCGGTGAAGATATTCACGCCATTAGCCAGTTGTTAAGAGCGTACTCTTTGTACGAGAAAGACGTCGAATATGTCGTTCAGGATGGCAAGGTCGTGATTGTCGACGAGAATACGGGCCGCGTGATGCCGGGCAGGCGTTGGGGCGACGGTTTGCACCAAGCTGTAGAGGCCAAAGAAAATGTGACGATCGAACGGGAATCCCGTACCTACGCCACCATTACTGTGCAGAACTATTTCCGAATGTACGACAAGCTGGCAGGCATGACGGGTACGGCGGAAACGGAAGCGACGGAATTTCATGACATCTACAAGCTCAATGTGGCTATTATCCCGACGAACGAGCCTTGCATTCGAGTCGATGAGAACGATGTGATATTCAAGTCCCGAAGGGAAAAGTACAATGCCGCCATCGAGGACATAGAAGAGGCCCATAAAAAGGGTCAGCCGGTGCTGGTCGGAACCGTTTCAGTAGAAGCATCGGAATTGCTGAGCCGCATGTTGCGACGCAAGAATATCCCACATAATGTGCTCAACGCCAAATATCACCAGCAAGAGGCGGAGATTGTAGCTAGAGCGGGTATCCGTGGAGCTGTGACGATTGCCACGAATATGGCTGGTCGTGGAACGGATATAAAATTGGGCGATGGGGTTAAAGATAGAGGTGGACTGTTGGTAGTGGGAACGGAAAGACACGAGTCGCGTCGTATCGATAGGCAATTGCGTGGCCGTTGTTCGCGGCAAGGCGACCCAGGTCGTTCGAAGTTCTTCATTTCCCTTGAAGACGATCTCATGCGCCTGTTCGCCAACTCCGGCCCCATGTCTAAGATTCTCCAAAACTCGATGGAAGAGGGGGAACCATTGGAGCATCCCTTGCTCAATCGCTCGATCGAGACGGCCCAGAAGAAGGTAGAGCAGCAGAACTACTCCATTCGCAAGCGCTTGCTGCAATACGATGACGTACTCAACAAGCAGCGGGAAATTATCTACGGCATCCGTAATGAAGCATTGCACAGCGAAGATCCCAGCCAAACCATTTTTGAGTTGGTCGAGGAGGAGCTTGCTGAGAGATTGGAATCCGAATCAGGCAGTGGTGAAGGCGGCGGTTATTCAGGATTTGCAACTTGGGTGAACTCTCACTTTCCTGTCGGCATCAGGGAAGAGGAGCTCGACGGCTTAGATATCGAAGCGGTTCTCGATCTTGTGCTCGACAAGGTTAAGGAAGCCTATCGCATTAAAAAGACCGCTGAAAATGAGGAAGCGCTGATTCATTTGGAGCGATTTATTCTTCTCAATTCGATCGATGGTCGCTGGCAGGAGCATCTCACGGAGATGGAGGAACTGCGGCGAAGCGTCTCTTTGAGGAGTTACGGACAGAAAGATCCACTCTCCGAATACAAAAACGAAGCCTACACTTATTTCCAAGAATTGATTGGCATGATTCGGACGCAGCTCTGTTCTCGCCTGTTCCGCACGGCTACCAACATGGTTGCTGTCGAAAATGTAAAAACCATGCTGGCCCGTCAAGCTGTAGCCAGAGGACCGGGCGACTCCGCTCCCGCTGGCCCGATTGGAGGCGGCCCTGAGGGCAAGGAAGTTTCACTCCCGAAAGTGGCGGTCAAGCGGGCCACTCCGAAAGTGGGTCGAAATGATCCATGCTCCTGCGGGAGCGGCAAAAAGTACAAGCGCTGCTGCGGGAGTTAGGATACTCCAACGGCTAGAGTTTCCCAGGTCTCGCGGTCTTCGCTCGGTAACGGGAAATGCGGATCGCCCTTGACGTGGCTTGTGTTGGGCGGTCTGCAAGTTTACCTTACAGTGACATAGTGCGATTCCGTTTCTCATTCGCGCAAAAAGTTGAAACAAGGGGCTTGATTTGAGCGTATTACTCGTATTTCAATGGGTTGGCCCAGACACTCTCTAGCCATGAAGCAATCTTTCACGATGCCCAGGCTTATCATAGCCGCCCTCGCCTCCTTGGTTGCGTTGAGTTCTTCAGTCAGAGCGCAAGAAGTTTACTCCCAGATAGTGGGGGCTATTTCTATCGATTTGCCTGCGGAGAGCGATGTGATCGTGGCCTTTCCCTTTAAACAATCAGCCGAATTCAGGGGTGTCCTAGAGTCCGCTTCTGAGAACGGCTCGGTAACTTTAACAGTAGCCGCCGATTCTTTGACGAGCGGCGCTTTCGACAGCCAGTCAGGAGCACCCACTCATTATGTGGTTGTAGAAACTGGGGTTCAGAAAGGAACGCACTTGGATGTTACTTCCAACACCGCCTCTGGTATTGTGGTGGGCGGAGGGACCAGCGCTGGCCTGGCGAATGGAGACGGAATAGCGGTTTACCCCCATTGGACCTTGGGATCCGCATTCCCTCTGGGAGTGGACAACGAGGACGAGAGCGAGCCAGGATTGAGAAAGATCGAGGTCATCGTTCCGGAGTCGTCATCTGCGGAGGGAGACATGATTCCGGAAGGCATCTACTACTTCTCTGGTGGTAGCTGGCGTCAAGTGGGGGCTGGCATCAATGCGGTTGTCGACAACGCAGTTCTCTACCCAGGGCGCGCCATGGTTATCCGCAACAACGACACGGTAGCCAAGAATGCCCTGTTTTTTGGAGAGGTGATCGATGCTCCGATCGCCATCCCGCTCAGCGAATCGGATCAGTACGCGTCCGACAATTTCGTGGGCTTGAATCGGCCGTTAGCGATCGCCCTCAATGAACTTGGTCTCACGACTGGGGGCGTGTTCGAGGAGACGACGGATCCCGCTAATCCAAACGATTTATTGCTCGTTTACTCCTCAACGGCGCCTGGGAAAAACAAGAAGCCGGTGGCCGAGTATTACTATTACAATGGAGCTTGGCGCGAGGTAAGTGCTGGGGCTGCGGTCGATAAAGGAACCGACACAATTGAACCAGGTATGGGCTTAGCGGTTCGCAAAGTTAAAGTTGATTCGAATCCAGGAGATACCAACTGGGTCAATGAATGGAGCCTGCCACAATGAAACTGACCAAAATAATTTTTTCTGGAGCCCTAGCGGCTTGTATCGCCTCCACTTCGTTCGGATCGGTTTTCTTCTCCATCGACTTGGGAACCCTTCAGGACGAAAACGGAGATCCGCTTATTGGCAGAGGAATGCTCTTCCTAGTCGCCACTACTAACGACGACAACTTCTCCCTGCCATCTGAGGGATCTTTAATTGATGTCGCCAGCGACGATGCGATCGTGGCATCATGGGACCTGTCCGCTGAGTCCTCGCAGGGTGGTGAGTATATCGTTACATCGGGCGCGGTGCCTTACGGCGAAGGTTGGGAAGCGGGGAATGACTTGGCTATCCTCTGGTTTCCCAATCTGACCTTGGCTAACCAAACGCCTGCCGCTGGCGAACCTTACGGTTTCTACCGAAACACGACGGAAAACGGGGTTGGAGACAATTGGGAGATGCCGGCAGATGGCACCCTCCTACATAGTCTTAAGTTCTTTCCGGATGTGAGCAATCCTTTGGTAGATGCCGGAGATATACCATTGTTTGTGGCTTCAGCCGGATTTGGAGCAGGCGAGCCTGCAGGATCGCCCACGGCGCCGACGAATGTCGCGACCGATGAAAACAATCCAGGCACGGTAAATTTCAATTGGACTGAAGCCAGCGCTCCCGGCGGTGGCTACCGAATCGAACGGAAACTGGCTGGCGGATCTGACTGGACGGTCCTGGGCACAGTTGGAAGCGATGCCACTTCGTTTGATGACGATAGCGTCGGCCGTGGTAAGGACTATGATTACCGACTCGTGGCCATCAACGGATTCGACTCAGTAGTTAGCTCGAGCGCTCGAATCCAGTCGCTGCGTTCTAGTCTAGCCAATATC
>CAYOLG010000022.1:0-17666 GCA_964404745.1 uncultured Opitutaceae bacterium | reverse complement strand
ACGGGTATCGGCCTAGTTGAGGTATTCCTAGCTGACTAGTAAAGGCCCTTGCCTAAACTTTTTAAGGTCCGGTCTGTCTGCAAGGCAGCCGGGTTTTTTCGCCTAAGGCATCTCGGTCTTGACGAATAGATCATTCATTTTGGTGTGTGGTACAAGCCAAGGCATCAGGGCTCGATGGATCAATTAAATGTTAATCTTCCTTCTCTTGGTGAAAAGAGTTCATATCCAAGAATCATCTTCAAAGATGTGGGCTCAATGAGGCTTTCAGTTGTTATTCCCGTCTACAATGAAGTGGATACGCTCTCTTCGTTGGTTCTGGCAGTGAAAAGTAGTGGTGTCTCGGAAATGCAACTTATAGTCGTCGACGATGCGTCGACAGATGGAACGGGCGAATTACTGAAAGGGCCCTTGGGTGCTGAAGTCGATACAGTCGTTCACCACGCTGAAAATCAGGGCAAAGGTGCTGCTTTGCGTACGGGTATTCAAGTTTCGGATGGAACGCACATTATTTTCCAAGATGCAGATCTTGAATACGACCCAAAAGAATACGGGAAGCTTATTGAATATCTGAAAAGATCTGGATCGGATGCCGCCTACGGATCCCGTTTTATAGGCCGGGGATTGAACGAAGTGAGCCCATTCTGGCATCGGATGGTCAATGGTTTTCTAACCATGGCCTCCAACTTGTTTACGGGATACAGGCTATCTGATATGGAAACCTGCTTTAAACTTTTTCCTGCGGATTTTCTGAAGTCGATCGAACTAGAAGAGAACCAGTTTGGTATCGAGCCGGAACTTACTGCCAAGGCCTCCGCTGCGGGATTGAGAATCGTTGATGTGCCGATTTCCTATCAGCAACGCAATTTCAATGAAGGTAAGAAAATAAGGCCGAAGGATGGCGTTCGAGCTCTGTACGTGATCGTTAAATACGGCATTGGCAACATCATTTGAGGTCTATAATCCTAGGGTTCTATTCGGGATATGAAAATTGTATTTTTGGCAACCTTATGAGTGCCGTTTCGGAACTCTTGTACAAGCTGTTGAGCCGGCTCCCCCCTTCAATCAGGGACAAAGGAATCGTCTTGAGGGCCCGAAATCGGCTAAGGCATTGGGAGATATTGAGGCGAACGAGTCCCCTGACGCCTAGTCCCGTCTATCGAGAGGCTATCGAAAAACGCGAGTTAAAGGTGATTTTCGTTTCCCCTATCTATAATTCGTTTCCCGTGCTGGCAGTTTCGCTAATCGAACAAACTTACGAAAACTGGGAATTGCTATTCGTGCATGATGGCCCTTCGGATGATATAGGAGAAATCGGGAAAAGTATTATCGAAAGCGATAAGCGTATACGCTTTATCGAGACAGACAAAAGAGCCAATGACTGGGGTCACACGCCGCGACAGTTAGGGTTTGAGCAAGTAGCTAGCCGAATTGAAGGGGATTTTCTCGTGGTCTCGAATTCCGATAACTATCACGTGCCCGGCTTCATTGAAAAGATGCTCGAAGCCTTCGATGAAGCTACGGATGCCGTCTATTGCAACATGTCTCACGACTATTACAGCTGGAGGAACTTCGAAACGCGGCTCGAGTACTCGTTTATCGATTGCGGCTGCTTAATGGTCCGAAGGAAAATTGCCTTAGCGGCGGGTTGGAATGACAATACTTACGAAGGCGATTGGAGATACGTTTCCGACCTTATTGATCAATGTAGCTTAAGAAGGTTTAAGAAGCTCGATGCTACTCTGTTCGTTCATTCCTAGGACAGATTGAGCTTTCTGTAGGCATCATCGAAATTGTCTGTGGCGGTTTGGGTGGAGACCCAAGCGATCAATTCCTCGAGAGATTTACTGAAATCAGCCTTCGGGCTATAGCCAAGCTTTTCCCTGGCTTCAGATATGTCGGCAAAGCAATGTCGAATGTCTCCGGGCCGAGCCGTTTGAGTGATCGTCGGCTCTCCAGGGAATTTGAATAGTTCTATGAGTTTTTCCGCCACTTCGAGAATTGAGATGGGGCTGCCGCTTCCGATATTGTATACGCCGTGTTCAATCGTATCGCTATCCGTCGCGAGCATATTTGCCTCCACCACGTCGCTAACGTGCACGAAATCTCTTAATTGTCCTCCATCCTCGAATACTACAGGAGCATTGCCATTCAATAAGCGGCTACTGAAAATAGCTGCGACTCCAGTATATGGGTTAGATAGCGATTGCCTAGGCCCGTAGATATTGAAGTACCTTAGAGCAATTGTTGGAATCCCGAATGCCTTTCCGATCGAAAGGGCCATTTCTTCCTGGTCACGTTTAGTAATCGCGTAGATCGAAGTGGGTTGCAGGGGCTTGTTTTCGGGCGTGGGAACAGGTTGGCAAACCTTGCCCATGCTTTGAATCTCCCACAATTTGGCCTCTAGCTGCTCGTTTGATCTGAAATCGGGTGTGACCGGTTCGCCATTTAGCTCGTAAAGCCCCTCGCCATAAATCGACATGGAGGACGGGACAATAAGCTTTCGTATGGGAAAACGAATACGGTCCGTAAGCAGCTCTAGGAGCTTGGCGGTTGCCAAGGTGTTGACCTCGGCGAACCGAGACGGATTGGACATGGATTGAACAACGCTGACAGCAGCCGCCTGATGAGATACGATGGAAACATCTTCGAGCGAGGAGACGAGAGTATCCGTGTCTCTTACATCTCCCCGAATGAATTCAACGTCTGCGCAGAGATAGTTGGGAATTGTATTCCGTGATGCGTGAACAGTGGCGTCTAGGTTGTCTAGCACCCTTACAGAGTAACCGCGTTTCAGATAGGCGTCTGCCAGATGGGATCCGACAAATCCGCAGCCTCCAGTTATAAGTACGCGCTCGCTCATATCCGCTTTGCTATCATGTCTAAGCGTTGTATTCGTTTTAAGTTCATTGCTTACCAGAGCGCGTGCGACTTCATGCGTTTTTCGTATATCTTGCCAACAACCTCGGGAGAGAATCGCTCTCGTATCGTCCTCGCTGCTTCTGATCCGATCTTCTTAGCGAATTCAGAATCGTTCACGAGCCTTTGCATCATGTCAGCGGCTGAGCCAATGTAGGCGTCTGCCCAGTATTGCCCTTTTGAATAAGGTCCGTGATTCCGATCCAATTTTACTAATTGAAAATCGATGGGGCAACCGTTTTGGCTGTTCACGAATTCAGTCGTGGCCGACCAATTTGTGGAGAGGACTGGTTTTCCCAAATACATGGATTCGGCAATTGTAAGCCCAAATCCTTCAGAACGGTGAAGCGAAACGTAGGAATCTACTGAATACATAAGGGAGTAAACGTCGCTCCTTGAAAGCCGGTTCTCTATCAGGTAGATGTTCTCGATTCCTTTTAGATGCGTTTTGAGCTCTTCGAAGGCTCCCTGGTTCCGCTTTGTCGAATGAGTTTTGATCACGAGGCCAACATCGTTGCCCGCGCCGCCGCCGAAGGCGTATTTAAAGGCTTCAATCACTGCCATCGGATTTTTCCGTGGCTGATAGCTGTTTAGATCGTATGCGAAGAGGAAAAGAAACTTGTCGTTGGGCAGGCCGAATTTTTCACGCTCCACTTTTTCGGGCATCTCGAATTCGATGCAGTGGGGAATTGTGACGACAGGTATGGGCGATTTCATGTTTACCGCGTCCCTCACGAAATTGGAAGGGGTCCAAATTTCGTCGAAGTATCTAAAGTAGGGCACCCAATCATCTGGGAATTCGGGAAGTTCCCATGCCCAATAGCCGATGTTGCGTTTGCCCTCACGAAATGCGGGTCCGTGGTGGTGGTCGATATCCGCGCTTTGGGGAGCGTCGATGTGAAATACATTGATTGGATAGCTGTTGTTTTCAACCAGCCTCTCCTCGAATGACTTGTCTTCGCGGCTGGCAAGACAATTAACCTTCAAAGGCACTAGATTGGTAGGGATCGTGGTCGTATCTATAGCTTTGGCAGCGAGGCGCGCGGACTCGCCTACGCCTAGCTCGGCATCGAACCAGCCCACCAAGTTGATACCGATTTGGGTCGACCGTCGGAGAAAATCGAAATTTACAGGAGATGTCGGCTGATTGTCGAAATCGAGCAGCATCTCGTGATTCAGCTTCACTTGCTTGACGATCAGTCGCTGATTCAGCTTCTGCTCTCGATGGAGCTTCCAAAATTTTCTTCGCTTTCTGGAGAGAAAGAACCACTTTCGTGTGACCCTTCCTAACCAGGCGTAGGCATTCGATTTGAAGGCGCCCAGCAGCTCGATTTCGATTAAGGAGGATTTTTCTGGGACCGCTGGAACGTCCTCGATCCTGATTTCAAATGGACCTTCGGGTAAGGGGAATGCCTTTTTGGACTCGGCCCCATTGATGGTAATCCTCAGGCCCAAGTCGCCTTCAGATTCTTTAGCTTCCTCATCAGAAGGTTTGATGACACCGACAACTTGTACGCTCGTGAGAAAGAAACCTGGCCCGAGTCTGATTTCCCCGACTTCTCTGATCCAGCGGCCCGTTTCTTTTACCCGGTTCGGCTCTAGACCTTTGTAAGAAAACTGGGTCCCATGCCATTTTCCGTCGTCGGGCTGATAGCTATTCTTGATCATTTCGTCGTTCATGCCATCGAGAAGAGAGAGCCAGTGCCGCTCGTTTCTTCTCAATTTTGCCTCAATAATTATTGAAGCAATGGGAGAGGCGTCGAGCTTGATTGGCAATAGTCTAACCATTGCTTGACGAAATGCCGTCCATCGGAAGGGCTTCTCGCCCCGCGCTAAGTCTGTCAAGTAGGTGAGCGGCCAGGAGCGGGACATTTCACTGGTTATTTGATCCCGCCATTTGCTTTGCAAAAGTCTGGCATTGCGCTCGTCTCGAAGTGAATCGGATGACCGCGTCGAGCTGACGTTGTGCAGGATGACACTTCGATTTGCCACCATCGTTTCGAGGCCCTTTTGACGGACTTTGAAGCAGAGGTCGATGTCTTCGCACCCGTTTTCGAAGCGCTCATCCATCCCACCAACGCCAAGAAAGATCTTTCTTCGAAGGGCGAGGCAGGCTCCGGTGACCGCGGCGAAGCGAGAGTACCGCCTTCCGGGATTGCCCGATCTCTTGTGGCGAAGAATTCCGTTTCCGTCGAATAGAAAGCCCGCGTGATCGACTTCTCGCGATCTAGCGTCCAGCTGGACATTGCCAACTATTCCAACTCCCCTCTTGGAAACAGCCTTGAGCATTGGTTCGAACCATCCGCTCTCGAGGACGAGGTCGTTGTTTAATAGAAAGAGATAAGTCCCTTTCGCGATTTTGGCTCCCGCATTGTTGGCCTTTGCGTATCCAAGATTCTCAGGGTTTCGGACCACTCTAAGCCGGTCGTTTTCTAGACTCTTCAGTTGTTTGAATACAGTCTCGTTGCTACCGTCGTCCACGATTATAATTTCGTATTCAATTCTCGGAAGAGACGCTTCAAGTGACCGGACACACTTATCCGTGAGATCGAAATTATTGTATACCGGAACGATGAAAGAGACTTTCATTGGGTCGCATAGCCGCGTGGAGGAAATGCCAGGGTGAAATCTTCGCGTTCGAGAGACAGATTTGGATTGTAGTAGGGGTCCTTGGCGATGGCTTGGCTCCAACGCGCTCGCATGTATACTACGGCTGCGTCGAACTGTGGACTGTTTTCCGGCCCTCGAGAGGCTGATTGTTCGTGAATGAGTTGAGCGAAGGGCGTGAAGACCGATCGGTACCCCGCTTCTGAACACCTGAGGCAAAAGTCGACATCGCTGAAGGCGTTAGGGGTGTTTTCCTCGTCGAAACCGCCTACTTCTCTCCAAACTGATTTGCGCACTGCCATGCAAGCCCCGGTTACCGCGCTGTAGTTCCCTATGAGAAGGGCTCTATGGATATATCCATCATCGGATTTGTGTATATACTTAAACGCTTCGCTGCCTATTCCGCCAATTCCCAAAACGATGCCCGCATGTTGAACGTGATCATGGGGGAACAGGAGCTTCGCCCCGACTGGTCCTATCTCGGGTCTGACAGCATGCATCGCAAGCTCATCGAGCCAGGAAGGGTTTATAACACGTGTATCATTGTTTAGGAGACAGATGATATCTTCGTTTCGGGACTCAATTGCCAGATTGTTGATCCGCGAGAAATTGAAATCGCCCGGAATTCGAATCGTCTCGATTCCCAGTTCCTCGACGCTTTCCAGATAGTGAAGCGTCTCTGGATCTTCGGAATCGTTGTCGGCTATAGCGATGCGATAATTCGGATAGCTGGTTTGGGAAAGAACGCTTTCGATAGCGGATTTCAGCAGATCCGACCGATCCCTAGTAGGGATTATAATCGCTACGCTGGGTGACGAATGCTTGTAAACCGGCCTCCAGTAGAATCGATCTACCGCTTCAAGGGAGACTTCGATTTTCTGATTTTGAAAATAGGCAGCCAAGGCATTGCGGGCGGCTTCATGAGCGTACGACTTTTCATCTATGTCTCGGGCAGTTGATCCGGATATAGATCGCCAATGATAGAGGACCTCAGGTATGTGTTGAATGCGACTAGCGGGAATCTTCGATGAAAGCCGTAGTACGAGATCCCAATCTTGAGCCCCTTCGAAGCCAGCGCGAAATCCGCCGATTTCCCTTAAAGTGGAAAGTCTATATATGCCAAGGTGGCTAATATAGTTCTGCCCGAGAAGCAGATCAGGATTCCAATCCGATTTGAAGTGAGGCTGCGAGCGGATGCCACTCGCATCGATTTTATCCTCGTCCGTGTAGATGATATCGGTCTCAGGATGGGCATTGATGCAATCGACAACTCTAGCCAGAGCATGTCTGGGCAGATAGTCATCGTGATCTAGAAGGGCGACGAACTCGCCCGTGGCCAAAGCGAGGGCGGAATTGGATGCCTCGCTGATGTGCCCATTCTGCTCCCGAAAGATCGCTCGAATATTGTCGTTTTCCCTGGTGTATGCCTCTATCAGCTCTTCTATCCGAGGATCAGAAGATCGATCGTCGGCAATGCACAGCTCCCAGTTGGAGTAAATTTGGTTAACCACGGATTCGATAGCTTCTTTGAGCCACTTGGGATCAGGGTTGTATACCGGCAATATTACGGAAACAAGTGGGCGTAGATCGAGACTGCCCTGACGGGCCGAAAAGTTCGCGCAGTACTGGTCTACTAGCGGTTCCATGCGTTGGCAGAAATCCGCATAGTCGCGGTACGGTTGTTGTGGAGGAGCGTCGCTAGTTTTTGGAGATGGGAGCACCTTCACGAGATCCTCAGTCGGGCGCTCTCTTGGACGGGTTCGACTCAGAAACTGGAAAAAGCGGTTTATCAACATAGTTGGCGTAACCTCGTCTAGATCTCGTGGCAGCGCGGGAAGAATCGATTTCGGGCCCGGTAAGCCGCCAATAGCAAGCTACTTAAGTGCTTGCATCTGTTAACCCATCCTGATTTAGTAAATTTTTTACAAATGATGAATGGGTTAGGCTTGGATGCTTTTAATCACCTTCGTTTCAAGCGGGGCTTTTGCTGTCTGGCGGCGGTTTTGCTGGCGGGGCAATGGTTTTGTTTCGGGCAGGAGGCTGGCATCGCTTATTGGGGTTCCTTTGGAGAGGGTCCCAATCGGGTGGAGGGTGTATTTGTTGAACTCTCCGAAAGCAGTGTATTTCTCGGTTTTGACGATGAATTGGAATTGGCTGTTTTTTCGTCGGGAACAAATTGGGAAGGTTCGGGGGAGTTTGTATTGAGCGGCTTGGCATCATCCCCTGATCAAGAGGGATCTGTTCCGGCTACCGGACGTGGCCAGGCTCGGTTGAGCTCGGACAGTGAAGTGATCTTGGAAACCCAATGGGAAGAGTCTGAACTGCTTTTTCAGGCGTATTCGAGCTCAAACGTTCGATACTATCGATTTGAATTGGAGGGAAAGGCGAATGGAGAGATGCACTTGGTCATTGGTGATGGGGATACTGGGTATGGACTGCTCATAGATGATGCTAACTTCTTGCATGGCGGTTTAGTTAGTTTTTCCGAACAAGGCACCCAGTTGTTCTATACGCGGCGCGGAGACAGACTGGAGTTTGATTTATCAAGCGGAAAGTATGTCTTCGAGCTGGCTGATGGTGAAGTGGGAGAGTTACTGATGGGCTATCCCGATTCCAACGCGTTTTCCGGAAGCGCGGAAACGTTGGTACTATCTGAAGTTTGGAATGCCTTCGAAAAGAAAGAGGGGGATTATTCGGATGCTTTGCACTTTATCCTCGACGGTTCGGGATCACTGCCTGTGGAGTTAGAAACTAGGGTGACTCTCGATTCGAGAGAACTCGGAATCGGTTTCCGCTTATCCGCAATAGAGTTGGAACTCTGCCGATTGGATTTCCAGGACGGATGGATGCCCTTGTTCCGTTCGGGGCCCCTTTTGAGGGTGAAGAGTTCTGGTTCGGGAGAGTTCGATTATCAACTTAGCGGCTTTTTGCCCGCATCCCTTATTCGAGGGACCTATTTAGTCCAAGTGATTGGCTTGGTTGGTTTTTCAGCCGATGTAGAAATTCGGGCTCGTTTTGATGAGATGGAGACGATCTCGGCTATAAATGGTTCTACTATGTACGAACGGACGGCCACTTATACGAGTCATCGATTCGGATTTGAACTCGTTGGGCAGGGCGTTCGTCAGGCGATCGTGCGGGCAGTAGGGCCTGGATTGGAATTTTTTAATATGGTCGAGAGCACCTTTGATCCGCGTCTGATCGTTTCCAAAAACGGGTTGAAACGTTGGATGAACGAGGACTGGAGAGATGGCGTCCAACCAGCGAGCTTTGTGGAACCTTTGATGGCTAGCGCAGGCGCATTCCCGCTTTTCGCGAATAGCTTGGATGCGGTTTTGTCGCTTTCACTGGGGCACGGTCAATATGAAGCGAGTTCAGACCGGCGAGGTGACGATTTTGGCTTTGAGATTATGGAACTGTATCTAGCTACAGAAACCGATCAGTAGTGTGGTGGTTTCTCGTCTACCACATCGGTTCGTGGAAAGTGCATATCTTGTAAAGCTTCCTTGAGCCCTTCAATCTGGTTTTGGGTCTCATCTAGCGAGTTTCTCAACTCCAATATCACTCGATCCTGTTGTTCGATGTGGCGTTCCATAAAAGCAATCTTGGATTCCAGTTTTTCAATGGCTAACTCGCTCATAATCAGTGGGTAATATTGAATAGAAATTCAAATTTAGATTTGCAGGGAAATTTAGGGAGCGCGGTTTTGATCCGATCAATGCGTTTGCGGGTCTCTTGAACTGAATTTTCGGAGGCTAAGCAAAACAATATATGGCTCAGCCCGACTCCCAGTCTTCAGAGTTCGAAGCTTAAAACGATTCGAATGGTGCATCAGATTTGCCTGAATCGCCAATCGATAGGCGCCCTCCGGATGAAGAGCCTCTCTCGGAAAACAAATCGTTTCAATCATCAGTAGGGGAAATGCTGGATTCAATCGAAACGGATTCCATTGAAGAAGACACCCCAGAAAGCTTAGACGATGATGCGACTGTTGCAGAACGTCAAAATGCGGCGGTTGATCCTGTAGTTGAATTGCTAATACGAGCCGGGAGCATTTTGAATGGAGGGGAAACAGAAATTACCGATATCGAGACAGCTGTTGATTCGAGCGATGAAGACAGCGAAGGCTTAATCGACTTCCCTGACCCGCTATCGCTTTTACTTGAAACCGAGGAAGAGGCGGAATCGAAAGAAGAGGATCGTGGAGAGTCGGGAGATTCGGCAGGATTGGTATCCATGCTGGATCCAAAATCCCTAATCAAAGAAGCGAGCGACGACGTCAAGGGCGCTTCTCGGATAGGGGCCCTGAGCCTGATACTGAACCAGAAGTTAAGATAAAAGAGACGGAAAAGAACGAGGAAAATGAGGAGACGAAGCCCGAGGCCGCGCCTCAGTCGGAAATAAAGGAAGAGGAAGATCCGATCGAAGTTCTCGAGACCGGGCTGGACGAGATTGTATAAGCGGCAAATGGCCAAAGGAGAGGTCTTTGAAATCGATGCCCAGTACAGAATCATGGCGAACGTTGAGAAAAAAGGTTCCTGGGAACTGTCCAACCTTCGATTGAATGGGAATGGAGACGGGCTGGATTGGACATCCATTTTGTCAAAATCGGCCTTCGAAGACGGAGCCGTGGATGTCGATGCGATGGAATTCGCCTATTACTTGAGGGCCTACGAAAAAGCGGGAATGGCCTACCTTGAAAAGGCGAAAGCGTATGAAAAAGTTTGGTTGGCTTCTCACTCGGAAAAGGCTGAACGCCAGCAGCGGCTTCGACAGGAGCTCATCATGTCATTGTCCCAGGGATCGTACTTCAGGGGAGTCGCCATTCTAGGCGAGGCGAGCGAAGAGACACGAGAGGGGTCGTTGGTCGTAACTGAAACGAGAGCCGATGGGGAATTGATCAAAGGGCTTTTCCATTTAGAAGGCGAAGACGCCTCTGCAAAGCACTTTACGGGAGTGTTGGATATTGCCGAAGACGAGGAAGCCGTTCAGGGCCATCTGGAGTTAACCACCATCGCTTTTGCTGGCCAGCCGTATGACACGCCAGAGTTGGCATTCTTCAAGCCGGGGACTGTATCGCGGATTCAAATGAATACGGATGGACGGATGCTCGAAGGCGATTCGGACACTATCTCGCTTAGGCTGATACGAGGCAGATAGCTGCAGTAGCCTCTACCTTTGGTTCTATTAATTTTTGGTATTAGAAGGGCTACTTAAGCATCCTTCTTGCATAAAAAAGACTAACATTTGCTTGATCAAGGAACCCTTCTGTCGTTTTGGTGTTCAACTATCAAGTCCCGCCTAGCGGGATATTGGGGTAAAGAAGAAAACTAAGGCGGACTGTTTAGGGGTAGACAGTCCGCCGTCTTTTTTACATAATCGTTCTAATCGGCGGTTGGACCTTGGGGGAGTTTCGAATAGCGTGTTTAATACATGCTGGAATCGTAATCTGGCGCCTCGCGGCGCGTATAGAGCCGGAATGCAGAGCTGAAGGCGAAAACATACGTGTTGGATACGAATGTGTTGCTCCACGATCCGTACTGCCTGTTTAAATTCGAGGACAACAATCTAGTTATCCCGATAGAGGCCGTAGAAGAGCTGGACGCCATCAAGATGGAACAGTCCAGTGAGCTTGGGCGCAATGCCCGAAGAGTGCATCGATTGTTGAGAGAGTTGCTCCCGGATTCTCAAGCGATGTTGGAAGGGGTGCCCTTAGATAGCGGGGGAACGCTTTCCGTGGTCATTAACAAATATTTGCAAGGGACAGCTAAAGATTCGGAAAGGCCGGAATTAGTCCGTTCCATTCTGAATCTCAAGAACAAGGATAAACGAATAATCGCCACTGCGTTATTCGTTCAGGAAAACTTTCCTCCTCCAGTCATTCTGGTCACCAAGGATGTCAACATGCAGCTGAAAGCGCGGGCGGTGGGAATCGAAGCTGAAGACTACTTCAACGACAAAGCGCCTGAGGAGCCTGATTTTCAGAGCTACCGGAAACTGAAGGTATCGAAGTATGATTTGCAGCGATTCGCTTCGCGGAAGGGTCCTTCGAGATTGAAGATAGCCTAGCTGATGGGCTTGAGCTAAACGACTGCGCGCCGCTGGTTACGGAAGGGGGCAAAACGATGCCCGCCAGATTGCATTGCTCCCGACTGTTGCGAAAGCTCGTCTTACCAGACAGTATGCGGGCCCTAGTGGCATTCCCATAAGCCACAGGAATCTCGAACAGCAATTTTTCCTCGATGCATTGATGGATGAATCAGTGTCCCTGGTAACTTGCTACGGCAAGGGGGGGACGGGTAAGACGCTTTTATCGACGGTAGCCGCTATCCAGCAAGCCACTGCCGTGAACAGTTTGTATGACGGCGTTTCAATATCTCGTCCGGCAATCGGCGTGGGGAAGGAGATCGGGTTTCTCGCTGGTACGCTGGAAGAGAAGATGATTCCTTGGTTGCAGCCCTATTATGACGCCCTCGAAGTACTTGTTTCATCCAAGCCGCGAAAAGAGCCGCAGTTCTAAAACAAGCGGCAACGACGAAAGGCTAAGGATCTCGTGGCCCCAGACCGGGGTGAGCCAGCCCAGAAGCCCTACCAGAAATTTTTAGATAGTGGCCTAGTAGAGATTGAAGCCCTATGTTTTATTCGTGGACGGTCGATTGCCCGCCGATTCTTCATTCTGGATGAAGCCCAACAACTAACGCCTCACGAAGTGAAAACCGTCATCACTCGAATTTCTGAAGGCTCGAAAATCGTGCCTATCGGTGATCCGGATCAAATCGACAATCCCTATGTGGATTCGCGCACCAATGGGCTGGTGTATTGCGCAAACCGGATGAGAGGGCAGGCGATATCGGCCCATGTACAGCTGACCAAGGGAGAACGTCCGCCCTTGGCCGAGCTTGCTGCCGATTTGCTTTGAATTGAAAGAAAAGTTTTTCCGAATTCCCGTTCAGCGTTTCAATCGCCCGACAGTTCGAGCTCGAAGTTCGTTAATTTCCGGGAGGATCTTCTTAAGGACCTTCTTTTTCATGCGTTCCGTAAACAGGATCCCATTTAGGTGATCGACTTCATGCTGAACACAGCGCCCCAGCAGTCCATTGCATTCGAGTTCGTGCGGGTTCCCCTCAATGTCTTGATATTGGCAGCGGATCCAATCCGCGCGTTCCACATCGCCTCGGATATTAGGAAAAGATAAGCAGCCCTCCTCGTAGATCGTCTTGGGCGACTCGATCTGGGTTACGATCGGATTGCAGATACCAATTGGGCTGAAGAGATCAAGCGGGGGCGTTGCCCCGTCCAGCTTATATTCGAAATCGATTTCGATACCCCGCAAATCGACTACGCAAAACATCAGAGCTTTCCCGATTTGCTGAGCGGCCAAACCGATGCCCTCGGCCTTGATACAGGTCTCTACCATTTCGTCGAAAAGCGACTTTAGCGAAGCGTCGAACTCAGTTATGGGTTCGCCCTTCTGGTGGAGAACGGGGGTTCCGAAATGAACAATTTCCAAAGCCATGGGTCTTCGATTTGACCTAGCCAAAACTCCGGTTTAGGTTAGAGCAAATCCTTTCTATGAGAGGATCGTAAAGGAATTATGCCGGTTGCCAGTTCAAAGAGCCAAATTCGTATCGCGTTATCGGTGGTTCTGATTGTGGCGGGTGCGCTAGCCATTTTCGTCGGTTGGTCTATTCCTTCTCGATTCAAATCTATGCCCCTGTCGGTATTGGCCGAAGCGGGCGCCCGTTCGGGTTCGTTAGCGGATCGAGCGGCCTTGGCCTTGGAAGACGAGAATTTCGGATTAGCGGCGATGTTCTTAGAGGCTTCTCATTCGCTGGGACTGAGTGGAGGAGAATCTGTGGCATCCGAGCTCCCAGCCGTTGAAGCCAATAACGCTGTCGTGTTTCGGTGGGGCGCCTGGGATCCCTTTTTGGACGCGGCTTTGGCTGATGTGCCACTGGATGCGTACTCCACCCAGCCTGGGATTTTGGGGGTGTGTTTATCGAAAGAATGTAGGGAGTCGCTTGGCGGAATATTGGAAAATTCCCGTGATTCTATGGTACAGGGGCTTTTGCAGACGGGCCGCCTAGGGACTTACAAACGGCTTTTCCCGGTTCAAAGCGTTTCGGGAAGACCACTCGAAGCCACCTTGCTCGCTTTGGGCCTATTGATCCAAGGGGAGCGTTTGCACCCAAGTTTCAGTAGGGAATTGAGGCGGGAAATCCAATCGGCCAATGCGTCTGGCGACGTGGGGCGGTTGGAAGACGCTTATTTAAATGTCCTTTCTCTGGCGAGAGCCTTGGACTGGGGCCAGTTCAAAGCCTTATTCGAGAAGATCGACAGCCTGGAAACACTGAGACGGTTGAGGTATGGATTTCACCGGCGTCCTGCCGATATTCCGATTTTCTACACGGCTGCCATCGTTGTGGATAGCCCGAGCACGGTGTTGAATTATTTGGGTCTCTATGGCGATGACGGTTTTGATTTCCTGAAAACAGCAGGAACGCTGGGAACGGGAGCTATTCAGCTATTGCTCGAGCAGCAAATGCCCCTGGATAGCGGCGAGAGTCTAGAGAAATCGAGCCGCATGGAGGTCAACCTAACTCGCTTCAGTCTAGGGAAACCTAAGCTCTCTCTGTCGCTAAAATACTCCTTATTTTTCTTCGGGGCCTTTTTTCTGTCCTGGGGTGGGAGCCGCTTTACGGAATTTTACCGCGAGCCGAGCTCAGCTCTGCTGGGCGCCACCCAGAAAGTATTTATATCGCTGGCCTCGGTTATCGTACTCGTTATCTTAAGCGAGCCTCACCTGGCCAGTGGCACCTTGACGGAAGGCTATTCTTTCAAATTAGTGATGCCCGTGCTTGCCCAAGTGGAGGGCGAGACGATTATCATAGAAACCGAACCGACTGCATCTATGGATCCTGCAACCCTATTGTCCGTAAGCTTCTTCTTTATACTCCAAGTACTGGTGTTTCTGATATGCCTGCTTAAAGTCAGGCAAATCGATAAGGGAGATCTGGATACAATCATAAAGCTGAAGCTTATGGAAAACGAGGAGAACCTGTTCGATTCAGGGCTTTACGTTGGAATCGCGGGGACGTGTATCTCCTTGGTTCTTCAAGTGATAGGCCTAATCGAAGCGAACTTGCTCTCCGCATATTCCTCCAACCTGTTTGGCATATTGTGTGTAGCTATAGTCAAAATCCGCCTCGTCCGCCCATACAAGAATCGCTTGATTCTAGAAAGCCAGGAGCGGATAGCGGCGCTTAGCGGAAAAGAGATCTTCAAGTAGATTTTTGTTTTATGAATAAGACGCTGCTGCTGATACTTTGCGACTTCCTGTTGCTGACCTTGCTTTCTCTGGTGAATTGGGAGAAAGAGGAGTCAGAAACGGAAGCTCGATCGTCGGGCGATGCGGAAGAGCAAAGCGTTTCAACCATGGCTATGATGGAGCAGGATTTATTGGATACGCTCACATCGGCATTGGAAGAGGAAAAGCAATTGCAAGAATTGGCTCAAACGGAAGCGGATAAAACTCGTGAGGAGCTGGATAAAACAAATGAGGCTCTCCAAGCTAAAGAAGCATCGCTAAACGAATTGCAAAGCGAGCTGCAGGTTGCGGAAACGCGTGAGGAAACTTTGGCCAGTGAAAAGCGAACTCTGGAAATGGAATCCGAGCTGGCGAAAAAGACGATTACTGAGCTGGAAGAAGACTATCGGCTTTTGGAAACCCAAGCAAAGCAGACGGAGACTCAGACGCGCCTGTTGCAGCAGGAACTGCAAGCCAAGCTCAACGAGATAGCCGAAAAGGAAAAAGCGATTGAACGAGAGAGGCAGGAAAGACGCCTAGCCGAAGCGAAGGCCCAGGAACTCAGCGTGCAAGTGGGGGTAGCCGAGGAGCAAAAGAAGATGCTCATGGCGAATGTTGAAACTTTAAAAGGAGAAGTGGAAACTGAGCGAAAGGAGCGGCAGCAGCTGCAGCAGCAAACCTCGCGAATGGCCGAAGGGATTACGCAACTGGCGGAACGGTCCCAAGATTTAACGGAAGAGTTCCGGTCAAGCCAGCCTGTTAACGCGAACATCATATTCAATCGTTTCAGCGAAAACCAGATCGCCGCCCGCTTCCGATCGGAAAGACTTTATCGGGGGCAATCCTCAGTAGAGTCTAGCCAAGCAATGACAATTCTCGTTTCCGATGGTTCGAGCGTTTTCGCTCTGACTCACTTCGATTCGACCCCGCTAGGTCTGAACCGCGAGTCGCTCAACTATCGAAGAGTAGAAGTTGAACTGCAAAGAAACGAATCTAAGGTTTGGCCTACAAAATTTGGTTTCCTCTCTCTCGATCCTCGCATTGCGGCTATACCTTTGACCGGGGAGGAATCTGAACGATTGGGTGGCCGCGTTTTCTACACAGCCCCAGACCCATTCAAGTTTTCCGAAGCGGTGCTAGTGGACGAGAAAGGCGACTATTATGGGGAAGTAGAGTTCAAATTGGATCCCGCGACACCAGGATACGTGCGCATGCAGTCTAGGATTTTTAATCGGCTATTCGGAGATTTCTCGCCAAGTAGCGGAGATCTCGTTTTCTCGAAAACGGGCGAATTGCTCGGCTTGATGGTTGATAAACGCTATTGCGCGTTGGTCGACAATCTCCTGGTGGAAGAGGAATTGGCCTCGGGCCGTCCATTCCCTCGGGAAGATTATGACGGAGTAATGAATTCATTGAAGTTCCGATACGAGTCGCTTCCCGGAGAACTCAAGTAGTCAACCTGCTAAACCCTTTTTCAAGTTCTCAGAGACGATGAATCCCTGACTCCACTCCGCCCGGTCTGAGCAAGATAGGGAACCTGGCCAGACAATCCGAGGCAGTTGGCGGTCGGAAATCCCCGTAGTTTGCCGGAGGAATCCATACAAGGCTGGCAAAACAATTTTGGAGAAGCTCTTCATGGGCTGAAGTTTAGGATGGGCGAAATCCACGTACGAAAACTTTCCCCCGGATTTGAGCGCCAGGGTCAGTCTCGCGATTAGGTCGTTTGCCTCGGCACTAGCGAAGCAGTCGATAAAAAATTGGCAAACAACAATATCGTAATGATGAAAAGGATACTCGTAGGTGAGAGTGTTTCCCAAGATTGGATTGTATCGCTCGAGAACTCTCGAGTCAGCCTTTCTTATTCGATTGATTACCGCCGCTAACATGCCTTGACTAGAATCTAAGCTATCAATGCTTATATTCGGGTTTCGCAGAATTGCCTCGCAGGAAAACCGCCCATCGCCATCGCCCAATATCAGACCGCGGGCGTTAGGATGAGATTCGAAAACTTGCAAGGAGCTTCTTCGAGCTCGTTGAAGAAGCGTTCCAAAGGCAATGTATTCAAGTGTTCGATATATATTGGACAGATTGTCGAAAGAGCGATGCAACTTACAGTATTCCTCTTCGGGCAAGGTTATATGCAATTCGCAGGGCGGGAGTCAGTAGAATGATGTCAGCGAGGGAGCGGTTCAGGTCGGCATCCAGCCTTTTATGTTTCAGGTGGAGCAGAAACAATCCGGCAATGGATAAGCTGGAGTAGATGGCGAGAGGCGGCGGAATCAGGACAATAGTAGATACGGTGGCCAGTATGAAAGATACGATTGCATTCGTTTTTAACCATTTTCCGTTGTAATTCGATTCTAGTTTCGAATCGATCAGAAGATCCAAATAGTGGAAACATTAGCAATTTAAGTTGAAGAGGAAAAAGATCATAGCGACGGTCGGGATCTCTGATCGAACGAGTGCGGTAGGCAGAAACACGAGAACGCTAGCGGTTACGAGGCCGGAGGTAAGCAGCGATTTGGTAACGCCGTGACGGTTTTTTTTAGGTCCTAGCTGAATGATAGCCGTGACAAGAATGGATGCAATGGCCAAGGCGATACCCCGCCTGAATTCGTCAGGGTGAAGCGATACGGACGCAAAGGAAACCGATAGGGTAAGAAGGCAAATCCAAATCGCTAGCAAGGTCCAGCGTCGAGAAGCGTGAAAAGCGTGACGCTGAGTTAGGTTCAGATCGTGCTTCCACGCATCCAGTCACCGGTCAGCTGAATAGCCGAGCCAGACTGAAAGGAAGACAAGAAGGTGAGGGAGCCCCTCTAGGTTCACTGAGATCGCT
>CAYOLG010000021.1:12392-84490 GCA_964404745.1 uncultured Opitutaceae bacterium | reverse complement strand
GGCTCCCAGGAGGGCGAAACGCGGGAGATCGGGTTTAAGGGCACGCTCATGGAGAACCGATTCGCCATCACTGGAGCGGTTTTCGAGATCGATCGGGGCAATGTCGCTTACCGAGTCAGCAACGCGAATAATCAAGGTACTATCGAGCGCTTGTTCAACGACTCGGTGATCACCATCGAAGAAGATGGTACGCTTATTTACGAGGATCCGGATCCAGCCATTACCCCGAATTACCAGGTAACGGGCATGGGCCTGAATCAGGAGTACCGCCAGATCACCGCCGATGAGTTATCAACCGGCTGGGAAATCAACTTGCAGATGAACCGTACTGCGGGCCTGCAGGCCCGTTTCGCCATATCGCACACGGAAGTGGACAGTAAAGTCGACCTGGCCGAATACGAGGAGCAAGTGCGGCTTGCCGAAGCGCGCGTACCGGTTCGCCAAGCTTTTCTTGATGCCAATTGGCCCAACGACCCGGCCTACGATCCGGAAAATCCGGACATTTTGCCGGGCGCCGAGCAATCCCTTCGCCTAGCATTAAGCCGTGCTCAGCAAGTCCTGGTGGACAACGCTCCAGGTTCTACAAAAATCGTGGGCTCTCGCGGTCGGCCCTACCAAGCGAGTTGGGTTCTCGACTACGAGTTCGGCGAAAATTTCGTTTTGCCGGAAATGCGTATGATCCTGACTGGCCGCTATGCGGATAATTACCTGCTGTCGACCAATGACGCGGTTGACTGGTATGGTGGCTCGACTCATGGCTTGAATCTGGCCCTGAACTGGAAGACCCAGATCAACGAGTACCCGGTTACCTTCTTGTTCCGTATCAACGACCTCTACGATTTCGAAAACGACGAAATCAAGGAGCAAGACGGATTCGTGGACGAGAAAACCGACGCGCTCACATGGCGCTATCGGAATGTGCGCCCGACCAGCTACGATTTGACGGCCATCATCAAGTTTTAGTCGGAAGGTAAGCGGAATAGATTTCAGCGGCGGCCTCTTAGGGAGGTCGCCGTTTTTTTGGTGGTCGTGGGAATAATGCGTTGGGTCGACGGTCCTCCCTACCTTTAGGAACGCGACTGCAGCGTTTATTCGTTTTTCGAATTTGGTAGCGCTCGATCGTCTAGCGGCGCGAAGGGTAGAGCAGGCATCCTGCCTGTGTGCAGAGGATGTGTTCACAGGCTGGAAGCCTATGCTACCTTTGCGGGCCCGCATCTTGCTATTGGAATCTTTAGCGAAATTAATTCGGGAAGCGGTGTCGGTAGAAATTCCTAGACGCTGGAATCGGGCCCATGTTGAATAGACCGTATTGATTTGAGTTCGAAACCGATTCCACCTACCCTCGCCTGAGCGATTGCTAACCCCATGAATACACCCAAGAGAAAGACCAGCGTCATGACCATCGCTTTCATTTCCTTGGTGTCGCTATTTAGCGTCGGCGCTTTGGGGCAGCCTCGGGAACTAGACTACAATCGCGACGTGCGTCCGATTTTGTCGGACAATTGCTTCCGCTGCCATGGACCGGATGCGGAAAATCAGAAATCCGACTTTCGCTTGGACACGCGGGATCGAGCCATCGCCGATCTTGGCGGCTACGCGGGAATCGTTCCAGGGAACCTAGAGGCCAGCGAGGCCCATCATCGAATTTGGGAAGATGAGGTTCTTGAAGATCGAATGCCGCCGCCAGACTCGAAATTATCCCTATCGGATGACGAGAAACGCATCCTGGATCGATGGATTAGCGAGGGAGCCCAATACGATCAGCATTGGTCCTTTAAGCCGATAGCTAGGACAGCCCCGCCAGAGCTTTCGGGGCGGGAGCGAAACTGGGCCTCAAACGGTGTCGATCATTTCATCGCTAGGCGATTAGAGCAGGAAGGGTTAGAACCATCGCCCTTGGCTCCCAAAGAAACGCTCATCAGGCGGGTTACCTTAGACCTGACTGGCTTGCCGCCAACGCCGGAAGAAGTGAATGCCTTTTTGAATGACGACGAGGAAGGGGCCTGGGAACGGGTGGTGGATCGCCTGTTGGCTTCCTCCCGCTACGGTGAACGCATGGCCCTAGTTTGGCTGGATGCGTCCAGGTATGCTGACTCTGGCGGGTATCAGAATGACATGCGTCGAAGCCAATGGCCTTGGCGGGATTGGGTAATCGATGCCTACAACGCGAATATGCCTTTCGATCAGTTTACTATTGAGCAACTGGCCGGCGATTTGTTGCCGAATCCGACTCGTGAGCAACGATTGGCGACCGCCTTTAACCGCAATCACCGGATCAACAACGAGGGGGGTATTGTCCCCGACGAATTCATTGTCGAATACGTGGCTGATCGCGTGGAGACGACCTCAACCGTATGGCTGGGATTGACCATGAACTGCTCTCGCTGCCACGACCACAAGTACGACCCGATTACGCAAAAGGACTTCTATAGCCTGTTCGCGTTTTTCAATAACATCGACGAGCATGGTCAGGACGGAACCATCGCCCCCACGCCGAATATGGTCGTCTATACGGGAGGTTCTCCCGAGGAGCATGAGCGATTGAAGAAGGAAGTGGCTGAAGTTGAATATCGAATACAAAGTCTGCCGCGACGACGTAGCGAAGCATTTCAAGCTTGGATAGAAGAGCGACAAGCGGCTCGCTCGGAAAAGTTGGAAAGGCTCAAGTCGCTCCCGCTCGCTTCACTGCATCTGCCAATGGATTCGGACACGGAGCGAACGACGCTCGATGCTCGCCACCTTAGACGAAAGGGGATTCTGATCGGGCGATCCGAGAGCGAGGCCCGACTAGTCTCCGATGCGACCTACGGCTCGGGCTTTCGGCTCGGGAGAACTGGCTATGTCAAAGTCGAGGATGCCCACGATGGTGGGTTCAATTCCAGTCAGCCGCTAACGTGGCTAGCCCAATTCAGCGCCCCAGTTCGATTTGCCGGTTCGGAAGGCCCCATTCTGGTCATGGCTGAGGAGGATTCTCTCAAGGGATACCGTATCATGATCGAGGACACGGGACCCAACCAAAACTACCGAGTTTCGTTCCAGCTGATGCAAGACCGGACCTTGGACGCGGGGATCGAAGTCGTATCGGGAGCGGTCATCGAGCCAGGCGAGCCGGTTAGAATAGGGGTCTCTTGGGATGGAGGCAATCGAGGTGAAGGGGTCCGTATTTATGTAGATGGAGAACGCGTGGAAACAAGTATTCTTCTGGACAGCTTGAAGGGGTCGGTGTCCAACGGTCTCCCTCTATTGATCGGAGCCAGGGCGGAAAAGGATGCCAGGGAATTCTTGCGAGACGCGACACTGAGCGCGGGTACGATCGATGACGTCCAGATTTACGATACGGTTCTCAATGATGAAGAGATTGAACTCTTGTCGGGAACCGACCCGCGCAACCTCCTGCTTGCCCACGATAGCGAATCGGCTCGTTCGGCTTTAGAGGTGGCTTGGATTCAAGACGACTCGGAAGGACGAGAATTGCTAGCGGATCTGCAGGAACGAGAAAGGACTCTGAAAGCCTTTGAATCGAAGGCGACCGAGCGTGTTAGCATTATGGTGGAGACGCCGGGTCTCCGACCTTCCTACGTTCTAAATCGGGGCGTATATGATCAACCGGATACGAGCGAAGAATTGAGTCCGCGAACGCTGGAAACGCTGCCCCCGATGAATCCAGATTGGCCGCGTAATCGTTTAGGCCTGGCTAAATGGATCGTTGATCCGGATAACCCGCTCACAGCCCGAGTCGCGGTCAACCGGTATTGGCAGATGTATTTTGGCCTAGGTTTAGTGAAGACGGCAGAAGACTTTGGCTCTCAAGGAGAGTCGCCTAGCCATCCGGAGCTCCTCGATTGGCTGGCCAGGGAATTCATTGATAGCGGGTGGGATGTTAAAGCGATGCAAAAGCTCATTGTTATGAGCTCCGCCTATCGACAGTCCTCGCGAGTGACGGATGAGTTGCTGGAGAAGGATCCTGAAAATCGATTATTGGCTCGTGGACCTCGCTATCGGTTGAACGGGCAGTCGATAAGAGATCAGGCTTTGGCCGTGTCCGGGCTTTTGGTGGAGGATATCGGCGGTCCGCCGGTTATGCCGTATCAGCCAGAGGGACTTTGGGACGAGGTTAGCGCCAAAGGATACAAGTATATCGTTGGAAATTGGGAAGATCTGTATCGAAGGAGCATGTACACGTTTTGGAGACGCACGGTACCGCCGCCCTCGATGATGAACTTCGATAACGCTTCGAGGGAAGCCTGCTCGGTTTTGACAACCCGCACCAATACTCCGCTACAGGCCTTGAATCTGATGAACGACGAACAATTCGTGGAAGCGGCGCGAGCGTTAGCGGAGCGCATGCTGCTAGAAGGCGGGGCCTCTGCCGGTGATCAAATCGCTTACGGCCATAGATTGGTTCTCAGCCGCAATCCAGATGCCGACACCTTGAATATCATGCTTAGCGGATATAACGACTATTTGAATACGTATCGTTCGAGCCCTGAAAAGGCAGCGAAGCTGGTAGGCGTCGGCGCTTCGATCGCAACTGATTCTCTGGGAGTCGACAAGCTGGCGGCCATGTCTGTGGTTGCCAACCTCCTGCTCAATTTAGACGAAACGCTTACCAAGGAATAGCGATGATGGATCCCATAACTGAATCTCAGCTTCTCCTGAATCGCCGCCAATTCTTTGGCAAAACGGCGACCGGTCTGGGGGCAGCTGCGCTCGGTAGTTTGCTGGGTCGAGACCTGTTGGCAGCGGATGAGCCAGGTACGGCTTTTCCCAATTTCGCTCCCAAGGCGAAGCGGGTCATTTACTTGTTTCAATCGGGAGCGCCTTCCCAATTGGATCTCTTCGATTGGAAGCCAGAACTGCGGAAGCGCTTCGCCAGCGATCTGCCGGATTCCGTGCGCGGGGATCAGCGAGTGACCGGTATGACCGTCGGGCAAAAGCGCTTTCCCATCGCCCCGACAATCTACGATTTCAAGCGCCATGGCCAGAGTGGGGCGCTGGTTAGCGAGCTCATGCCTAACATCGGACGCATCGCCGATAAGCTTTGCTTTATCAAATCGATGTACACCGAGGCCATCAACCACGATCCGGCGATAACCTTTTTCCAGACCGGATCCCAAATCGCAGGCCGCCCCAGCTTGGGTTCTTGGCTATCCTATGGTTTGGGCAGCATGAACGACAATCTTCCGTCCTTCGTGGCCATGGTGTCGACCGGGACGGGACGCCCAGGCGGGCAACCGCTCTATGATCGGCTTTGGGGAAGCGGCTTTTTGCCGACGACGCACCAAGGAATTCGCTTCCGAGGAATTGGCGATCCGGTGCTGTATTTGAATAACCCTGGTGGAATGGATCATTCGACGCGTCGGCGAATGCTGGATGACCTCAATGCCATCAACCAGAAAAGGCATGAGGAGTCTGGCGATCCGGAAGTGGCCACACGTATCGCCCAGTACGAGCTGGCCTATCGCATGCAGACATCGGTGCCGGAACTAACCGACCTTTCCTCTGAACCCGAGTCCACTTTCGAAGTATACGGACCTGAATCTAGGAAACGGGGTACGTTCGCCAGTAATTGCATCTTGGCGAGGAGACTCGTCGAACGGGACGTTCGTTTCGTGCAGCTTTTCCATATGGGCTGGGATCAGCATAAGGTCCTGCCTGACCAGATTCCAGGTCAGTGCTACGATACCGATCAGGCATCAGCGGCTCTCATCGAGGACCTGGATCGACGTGGGCTACTCGAAGACACTTTGGTTATCTGGGGTGGGGAGTTTGGCCGTACTGTTTACTGCCAGGGAACGTTAACCGAGGACAATTATGGTAGGGATCACCATCCGCGCTGTTTTACCATCTTTATGGCAGGGGCCGGAATCAAGCCAGGCATTACCCATGGCGAGACTGATGAATTCGGATACAACATCACTGAGTATCCCGTGCACGTGCACGACCTGCACGCCACGATGCTTCATCTGCTTGGCATCGACCACAAACGCCTGACCTACAAGTTTCAGGGCAGGCACTATCGGCTAACCGATGTGCATGGGCGCCTGGTTCGAGACATCATGGCGTAGAGAATAGGTTGTCGACTCGATCGGTAATTGTGTCGATAGTACTTTTGCGGGCTGCGCTTTAACGGCCCATTGCAAGTACCCTGTTCAAGAAACGTAAGTGCATCATAAAGAGCTAGATCAAGACAACTGCTAAGTCGCGAGGTTTCGTGGGAAGAAAGCCAATGTCTACCGAGGAGCCTCGGAGACGACACCTCAACGAACGAAGTGGAAATAACAAGGCCAGAGCCTGCGTACAGAAACGGGATTCAAGCCGGTATAGCGGGTGAGGTGGTGCCACACTGCGAAGGTATCCGGATGGCTCACTTGCGACTAAGGGCTGAAATTGGGAAGTGGGCTCTTACACGCCTTTTCCTTGCTCCCCAGGCAGCTCTGGCTGTGGAGAACAATGGTCCACCAACGGAGAAGCGCTTCTTGTGCCTACCTGTCGAATACAGGGCTAATCCGTTGGTCGTTTCCCGGGAAGCGTCACTTGCGGAGCCGTATTAGTGCTGGTGTTGAGGCCGGGGCGATAGCGACCCCGGATTCGTAATTAGGGGATATTTTGCAACTTATGTCAATAGACCGCAATCTGTCAGACTGTAATCGCGTATTTTAGGTTAATCTTCAAGGCTCAGTATAGTTCGAACTTGAAAACGTAAAGTGACAATATGTCTTCCCTTCACAAAATCTTTGCGCATAGTTCACCCTACTCACATCCACACGCCATAGGGCAACATTCTATCCAAACATTTCTAGCACGGCAATCGAGTGAAGAACGTTACAGGCCTATCGGCAATGCTCATATATGGAGCCCTCTTTCATACAGCAATAGCGCAAGAAGAAAAAGCGGCTTTGGCGCCTTTGCCTTCGGTCGACGATTTCACTAGGGGTAAAGATGGATGGAGCTTTGGGTTGGGCTTGGGCATTGAATACGAGTCCGCCTACGAAGGTTCGGACGAATACGACTTTGAAGTCGATCCTGCTGGTGCCGCGCAATGGCGCAGCGGTGATAATATTTTCTACTGGGCGGGTGAAGCGCTGGGGTGGCGTGGTCTTCGTTCCGAAACGTGGCTATTCGATGCTGCCGTGGGCTTTGATGAGGGTCGTGAAGAAAGTGATTCTGATGACGGTCACTTGGATGGTTTCGGTGAAGGAGAAGAGGGCGCTGAACTCGTGCTGCAAGCGCGTCGCGCTTTTGATGCCGATTGGCGTTATTGGCTGGATGGTCGAGTTGTAACGGGTGAAAACGGAAGTCTTGGCCTTTTCGGATTGGGACGCCGATTCGGCGAAGAGAAGGACGGAACCGGTCATGAAATTGCTATAGCGGTGGTATTTCAAGATAGCGATTATGCCAACAAGGATTTCGGTATAAACGCAGAGGAGTCAGCTGCATCGGGACTGGATGAGACCAATCTGAGTGGAGGATTTCGCTCGATTGGGTTTAATTACAACTATCGTCGGTATGTTGGCGAGAATTGGCAGATATTCGGCGAGTTGGTTTATGAGGGTTACAGTAGTGACATCAAGGATAGCCCAATCGCACGTAGCGGCTATGAAGCCGAAGTTGGCATCGGATTTATTTACCTATTCTAGGCCGCCTAACGTTTAGAGCTACATGTGAAATGCCGGAAACCCAACCCCGCGCCGCCGCATTTTTTTTGACGGCACTTCACATGCAGCTCGAAACGTTCACCGGGAATACGAGGAGGCCTTACCCGTAAATCGGAAGACATCATTCCTAAAGTGGCCAGACTTCTGCAGCTGCTGCGCGAAAGGTTGAGCTCGAAGGTACAGCCGAGCTTATCTACGATCCAAATACCTTCGGTGGTCTGTGGGCTATGATTTGGTTGATGATTTCCTTTGTCTCTTGGGTGTCATTGATATGGGGAAATGGCGATTCCGGCACAGGCGCCCCTAAAAATTCGCACAAAGGTTTCTAACCTACTTTCACCTGGAATACCAAAAGGCTAGATTCCGGGATCGAGTTCTTTACCTCCTCGACATTTTCGTTGAAGCGCCGTATCAGATGGTCGGGCATTCGGTCCTGCAGATAGTCGTTTATAGTCGCCTTGATGTATCGGCCATCTCGACACTGTGGAGGTACTCAGTCCAGTGAGGCGCGGAGATGGTCTCCTAGGTAGAGGCGAACCAGCTCTCCGGATCGCGGATCGTGAGAACAACTTTGGCTTCAGGCTAATATTCGGAAAGGGCTTGGTAGCTTGAGCGGGACGGAAATTCGACCGTCGATTGGAATCCATCAAAGATGGAGTCCCAATCGGTATTGCCATTGGCGGCATCGGTCCATTTTTGCCAATGCTCGGGACCTCTAGGAAGACATTCGAACATGCGCTAGCAGGGGCCAAAGCCAATCTTCTCCAAGGCCGCTTTCATGCTCATAGTTCCTGTCCAACCGAAGCAGGCTCCGATTGCTTTTAAGGACTTAGTAGATCTTTCTGCTTAAAGGTCTGTTTACTCCAGCCAACCTAATCCGAGATCGTCGCTAGTGTTAAAAGCGAACATGAACAGGACAAATTGAAAGGAAATCCTGAATCCAAGTTCGTAATGATAAGACAGAAGCCGAATTAATAATATCGAATTTCGATCCTAGGAGACTCGACCTCGATTTAGGGATTGCCACAAAAGTCGATAGATTGCGATATACCGAAGCTTAATTCCCCCTTGCCTATGACTACCCCTAGTAAGAATCTATCCCGTCGCTCGTTTCTCAAGACAACCGCTTTGGCTTCGGCCGCCGCTAGTGGTCCGCTGATCCTGAACTCCTGCAACAAATCTGGCTCTAAACGTCCGCGTGTCGGCAGTGGTGAGCACACCTACGAAGTGTATCACGACTGGGGTATGGACAGTCTTCCCAGCGGCCATACCTATGGCGGCGCATCGCACGGAGTCGCCATTGATTCAAATGGCTTGGTTTACATCACTCACCATGGCAGTCCCGATTCGATCTTTGTTTTCGATCCCGACGGCAAGTTCATCAAGTCGCTAGTCGGCGACCATCGCGTGAAGGGCAAAGATAGCAAGATGGGGGGCAAGGGCCACGGCATCGACATCCGCGAAGAGAATGGCCAGGAGTTTGCCTACTTGTCGCCGAACGATTCCTCTTTGTTTTTTTCCAAGATGACCTTGGACGGGGAAATCGTTTGGAATAAGGGCCGGGAAGAGCTGGACGAGGCAAGCGACAAGCTTGGCGAACAAGTCGTCTTCCGTCCCACCAACGCCAGTTTCCGGCCCGATGGTGGCTATTACCTTGGCGATGGTTACGGCAGCAATTGGATTTTTGAATACGACAAAAACGACCGATTTGTCAGGGTGATCGGCGGCAAAGGTGAGGCCGATGGACAGTTTCAAACGCCGCACGGCCAATGGCTCGACGACCGCGATGGGACGCCCAAACTGGTAGTCGCTGACCGGGCAAACAAGCGCTTGCAATGGTTCGGGATGGACGGAAAGCACCTCAAAACGCAGGACGGGTTTCTCTTTCCCGCCGATATAGACGTGCAAGGCGATCTCATGCTCGTGCCCGACTTGCACGCCCGTATAACGATTTTGGATAAGAACAACAAGGCCATCGCTCAGCTGGGTGACGACGAAGCGTGGCGGGCTAAAGCCCTGGACCGGAGTTTCGCTCTGCGGACGAAGCGCCACCTCTGGGAGCCAGGCAAGTTCGTCCACCCGCACGATGCCTGCTTCGACAAAGACGGGAACATCATTGTCGCCGAATGGGTGGTTACCGGTCGAGTGAGCAAACTAGTCAAGGTCGGGTAGGGATCGCCCGCTACCTGAAACGCCTTGGGCCTGTTCTGGGATTTTTCGCTCTCGCGCCAGGTCTCCTAGCGCTAATCGGAATTTTCGGAAGGCCTACTACCACTTCACCCGGACGAGCTTCATGATGCGGCCGTCGATATTCCAGTCCTGAACATAGAGGTTGCCGTCCTTGTCCCAGTAGGACCCATGCGTCCCTGAGAAAATGCCTTCTACCCAGTCTTCTTGAGGAACCTTGTACAAGGATTCCCCGGGCTCTGCCTTGTATCCTAAAACGGATACGACGGAATTGTTCTCATCGAGTATATACAAACGGCCGTCCAGGCTGGGTACCGATACGTAATCGCCCTGAATTGCGGCCGATGTAGGCATGTTAAGCCGGGTAGCGGCCTCTTGGATGAAATTTCCGTCGAGATCGTAGTGTAGGAGCCTACCGATTGGCAGGTGGTTCCGGTCGCAGATCAGCAATCGTGGTGGGTCGTAGCGCGTATCCAAAGTCATGCCGTGGGGCGTGTGAAACTCTTTCAGTCCGTCGCCCTTCTTTCCGAAATGGCTGAGATACTTTCCCTTCTTGTCGTACTTGAAAATTATATTGCTCGCGTATCCGTCCGAAAGAAAGATGTCGCCGTTAGGAGCGACGGTGATCGCGGTCGGTTTCAGGCCGGTAAGCGCGAGGCCTGACTCGTTGACTAGGCCGAGCGTCAGAACGATCTTCCCTGTCAGGGCTTCGAACTTTATGCCGACTCCGCCTTGATTGCGAGCTCCGTATATGTATTCCACGCCGTTTTCCTCCCGGATCTCCATGTCGTGTATACTGCTGTGATCCTCGCCAATGAAGGAGCGGATAACTTCGCCCGCTGGGTTGAAAACTACGACACCTTTTATTGCGCTCGTATAGATATTGCCGGCTTTATCGATAACTACGGATCCGTGAGTGGGACCGAGCACGGATTTGCTGTCGGGTCCGAGGCCCCAACCTGGTACTGTATCGAAGGTCATGATACCGTTGCCCATGCGGACGGAACCGCGCGATGTGGCGAGAATGGAGAGTAAAACGAGAATGAAGATCGGGAGTTTCATATTATTGCGATCGAAGCGTTGAAGGGCTTGGGGGTTATCTCAAACCTAACTTTAGCAGTGTTGCGAGGGAAATTTTCTTTGTCGAAACGGCATTGTCATCGAAATTCTTGTTGTAGCTTTTGGATCGCGGGCGGCTCGCGCGCAAATAGACCTGTCCTGTTTCAATACCACTTGTCTGATGAAGTTGGAGATTGAGCGGAATGCTCAATCCAGCGCGCGAGCCGCGCGCGATCCCAGAAACGGATTCTGCTCGACACTTGCATGACAGGAAGCTTGGCCCGACGGTTTGTAAGAGACGCCTCTACGGATTAGGGGCAGCTACCCGCATTGCTTCGCGAGCCAATCGACGACGGCTTCAGTTTGCGCTTGGCGATGATCGTTGAAACTGTGGTCGGCCCCTTCGATAACGATGTGATCAACACGGTCGCCGAGCCGGGCCTTGACGGCTTCGCTGTCACGGGGGAGCACGACGTCGTCGGCGCTGCCATGGAGGAGGAGCCAGGGAACCTTCACGCTATCGCATTGCTCGATGACCGAACCTACCGTCTTGCGCAAATCGTCCATGAAGGCTTGCGAAAGCGGGCAGCTTTCCTCTTCCCACATGCAGCCTTGATCAGGGGTCTCCTCCCCGAATTCCGTTTCGGCGAAGGTCTTGGTATCAACCATTCCGGCTAGAGACACGAGGCGTAGGACTCGATCGTCCTGAGCGGCGGCCAACACGCCGATAGCGGCGCCCATGCTATGGCCGATATAGGCGATCTTTTTATCAGCTACGGCATCTATTGCTGCCTCGAGATCTCCAACGCCTTTCGAGACGCAGGAGTCGCGAAAGTCGCCCTCCGATTCTCCATTTCCTGAAAAGGAAAAGGGCAAGATGCTGAAGCCTGCCCGGTTGAGCGCCTCGGCGGTATCCGCGATTATTGGACGGTTGCGGTTGCCGGTCACGCCGTGGCCGAGCAAGACGATCCAGTCGGGAAACTGTCCGTTGCCTTCGATGTATCCGTAATCGATCTTTTCACCGCCCTTATTTCGAATTTCCGAGACCATAATCAAGAAACTCCTTTTCGGCCGGGAAAGGTTAATTCGGCGACGCCTGATTTGTCGTATTCGCCCAATCCTAGCTCCACCATCCGTTCGTATTGAGCAAGGGTCGCGGCGGCCAGAGGCAGATTCAGTCCGAGCTTGGTCGCTAATTCCAGGGCGATACCGGAATCTTTTGCGGCGTGCTCCGAGGAGAAATAGCACTCGTGATCGCGATTGAGCATGTCTTCGGCGTCGGTTTCCAATACCCGGGAGGCGGCGCCGGTTTGACTAAATACCTGGCAGAGCTTCTCAAGATCCAAGCCAAGCGCCTGGCCGAGACCGAGACCTTCCGCCAGAGCGGCGGTGTTGATATTCATGACCATGTTTACGAGCGCTTTTACTTCCGCTGCCTTCCCCGCTTCGCCCACGAAACTGAGGTCCTTGCTCATATCGTCCAGCATGGGTTTTATTTTGTTGAAAGTCGCTTCGTCGCCGCCGATCATGAGGTAGAGTTCGCCGTTGCGGGCTTGAGGGATGCTTGAGGCCATGCAGGCTTCCAGTGAATCGGCCCCGACCTTAGCGGCCTCGGATTCGAGCTTCCGGTGAATTTCCGGCGAGAGCGTGGCGCAGTTGATAAAGAGGGTGCCCTCGGCATTCTTGAACAGGTTGTCCTCGCCAAAGAAAATGGACTCCATGGCAGCATTGTTAGTGACGACGGTGAAGACAATGTCTGAACACGCAGTGACATCCGCAAGCTTGGGACAGGCAGTGGCCCCAAGTTCGTTGGCCAAGGCGTTTTTCACCTCTTCGCTGATATCATAGAGGCCGGATATCGTGTATCCGCAATCTTTTAGTCGGCGGGCCATATTGGCGCCCATCCGGCCTAGTCCTATAAAGCCGATTTTTTTATCTTTCATAAATTCAAATTATTAGGGTGGATATGATCGTGCTCGGACAGATTTCCGAACAGCATTTCGTTCAAATTCGGGAAAAAAGAGGGAAGCGATGGAAGCGAAAAGCGTTCTGACTGGAAAGCGCCCATCGCCCGATCGCGTATTTTTCGTACCCATAAAAAATCCCGGTCTCTGCGAAAAGACGACGGGATTTGCTGAATACGGGGCTAGAGCTATCCGTCAAGAGCCAGAGAGCACTTCTTTGTGAAAGGCGGTCCAGTCGTCCAGATTGTTCAGATTTGGCGCGTCAGCGATGGCAGCCGAATCATCGAGGCCTGCGGCTTCCAGGATCTCGGTACGCGTTACATCATCGTGGTGATACTGAGTAATCTGACGGTTGAGTTTGGCTATAGCTCCAGCGTCTAGCGTTCCGTTTTGGGCAACCCAGTTTTCGCACTCGATATAGGTGGGGTTGTTGTCGCTCACGAAAGATCGAAACGCGTCCGTGTCGATGTGTAAGGCTCCGAGTACCATGCTGTCGTAGCCAGCTCCAATGTCGGGATAGTCGTCGTTTAGTTGGCCAGTCGCTTTGAGGGCGACTTTCTGCCAAAGGCGAGGCAGATGCATGATGCCGAGAGGGCCGGCTAAGCTGGAGGATATTAGAGGAACATATTTGCTCATGATAATTAGATTTTGTGGTTAGGATGGTTCCTTAAATTAAGGTGCCGTAAGCATTGAAACTCCTTTGGCCCAAAGCAAGTATTCTCTCTACGACTCACCCTCTAGACGACCATTCTTTTCGAGAGAGTTCCCCCAAAGGCAAACGGTAGGGTTTGATCCCTCGGTCTCTTAGGTTCGGCAGAAATTCGCCTGTTACGAGATCGGTCTTCGTTCCGTGAAGGCGTACTAAGTAGGCAAGATCAGCGGCCGCATCATCGGGTTCAAGCATTTTGGTGGTCTAACGAGCCGTTTCGGGTAGCAACCGTTTAAAAATAATGGCTAGTCTTGGGCGTGAGGGTTGACGCTTCTTCGAATCCTTCTATCTTCCCATCATTGACTTGCGGACATCTTCCAAGTAAACTTCCGCTCGATGACTAAGCTGACACGACGCGAATCTTTAGCTGCTTTGGCTTCACTTGCCGGGATGGGCGCGGTTGGTTCAGCCTTAGGGCAGGCAAACGCCGCCACAACCAAAACGGGTATTAGCCAGCGGATTACCCGCTACGAAATCACCCCAGTGCGCGTCCCCATGCACGAGCGGGTGCGGGATGTGTTTGCGGAGGTCTATCGCAAACAGGGTATCGACCGGGACTACTACGATTCGACATTGGTGAAGCTGTACACGGACGAGGGGCTCGTGGGTTCGGCCGATGCTTTGCTGGATGTAGCGGACTCCTTGAGTTCGGTACCCAAGGCCGAGGCGATTTGCCGTAGGCTAGTCGGGCATTCTCCTTGGGAATTTATGCACGACGATTCGCTCGGGGGCATTCTAATGGCTGTATACGATCTTATAGGCCAGGCTGCAGGCCTTCCGGTCTCCCGTTTGTTCGCCTCCGAGCCAAAGGAACGAATTGTACAAGCTTGGTGGAGCCAGTGTTTTCCTCCTGAATTGATGGCCTCCGAGGCGAAAATGGGCTACGACTTGGGATATCGGCTCTACAAAGTAAAAGCTCGGCCCTTCGAAGACCCGTTCGAACAAGCGGCGGCGATTCAAGCGGTTACAGGTTCGGATATGAAAGTTTGGGCTGATGCCAATGGGACGCTGGGTACCGTGGACAAGGCGTTGAAGTTTGGGCAGGAAATCGTGAAATTCCCTCAGTACGCGGGCATCGAGTCGCCTTGTCCAGGAGGCAAGGTCGAAGACTACCGAGCGTTGAAGGGGCGTTTCCCGTTGCCGTTGGCGGAGCATATTCAGGCCGATCCCATGCCTTTCATTCGCGAAGAATTGCTAGGAGCGCTAGTCGTAGGTGGACCAATAGGCAAAACCTTGATGCAAAGGGCTCTCATGGCCGAAGCAACGGGCGTTCCTATTTGGCTGCAGCACAGCATCTTCAACGGAGTAGCCCAGGTGTTCCAAGCCCACCAAGTAGCAGCGTATCCAGGTGTTACGCACGGCGTGAGCATTACCCATGTCATACAAGACGATTTAATGGTCGAGCCGTTTGAAGTGAAGGATGGTCTCTATCGAGTGCCGACTGAGCCAGGGATAGGCGTCCGTTTTGATGACCATGCCATCGATCGCTACCGGAGAGGGTAGGAGGACCGACAAGGGTAGCGCAGGCATCTTGTTGTACCGGGTAAATCTCAAAGAACGACGACTGGCCTGTTTGGGAGGCAGGCTGGAAGCCTGTGCTACCTTCTCGAAACGGCTCTGATGCTACTTTATTGCCTATTCGATCGTTCGCGTTCAGTTTTCGTCAATGAAGCTAAAGGGAAAAGTAGCCATAGTTACCGGAGCGGCATCGGGTATCGGGAGAGCAACTGCGCGTCGATTCGTCTCTGAAGGGGCGCAAGTTGTGGCTTATGATTTGAACGAAACGGGTTTGGGAGAGCTTAGCCGAGAAGAGCCGCGTATCCGCATTCGCATTGGCGATGTGGCAGATTCGACTGCGGTGAAAGCAGTTGTAGAACAAACGGTGGCTGATTTCAGCCGACTCGATATTCTGGTGAATTCTGCGGGCATTACGCCACGTACGGTAGATCCGGATGCCGATTTTGAGTCGAGATGGGATACTGTCATGCGTGTAAACGCCAAAGGCGCGTTGCTCATGTCGAAAACGGCCGTCGCTGCGATGCGAAAAACGGGCGGTGGGTCGATAGTGAATCTATCCTCGATCATGGGATTGGTAGGCTATCCAACTGCTCTACCGTTTTCGGATGGGTTCAATCCCTATCCGCACAGCAAGGGAGCGGTCACTCAAATGACCCGGGATATGGGCGTCCGGCTAGCGAAAGAAGGTATTCGGGTGAATTCAGTGTGTCCAGGATTCGTATACACTTCGTTGACTGAAAACGTTACCCAGGATGAGGAAGTTCATGCAGCCATGAAAAGCCTTCATCCCATGGGTCGAATGGGAAATGCCGAAGAAGTGGCGTCTGTCATCGCATTTCTAGCCTCGGATGAGGCCTCTTTTGTGGCCGGGGCGACCTGGACAGTGGACGGCGGATATACCGCCCAGTGACATGCAGGTATTGCCCTAGTGTAGAAACTATTCTCTCTGGGTAAATCCCTCGAAGCTTACTTCGTTGCGAACTTTGGCAGGGAGGACCGGCTCGGTCCTCCGTATTCGAATTGCGGACGATCGAGCCGATCCTTTGTGCCTTCAGAATCGGGTCGTGGTTCAACCAGAGGATCTTTACAGTCAACTCCCCCGGTCGTACCGAAACTTAAATAGTAGGGCAGGCATCCCGCCTATTATCCAACCGCTTTGAATAGGCAGGAGGCCTACGCTAGTACACGTGGTTTTTCAGCTTGTTTGAACGAGCGTAGGCGCGAGATCGACCGCTACCTACGAAACCGCCTTTATTTTCCAGCCAGTGCGGTAGTTGCGGGATACATACTGATTGGCTTCAGGGCGGTTCTTGAAAGTCATTGACTCCGGCTCCCAGAGAAGGGTTTCGCCCTCGAAGCGCTGAGCGATGTTGCCCAGCAAAACGGCTTCAGTCAGGGGGGCGGCATAGTCGAATCCGTCGCTGGGCTGCACGCCGCTGATGCAACCGTCCACGAAGCCATGGTAGTGGTTCAGATCCTCGGCGATCTCGATGCTGCCTTCCGGGAATTTCTCTAGCGGATAGAATTTTGGAGCGTCGACATGGGGCAATACTAGAGTGCCTGTTTCTCCAATGATAAGGGAGCCGCTTTTCGGTAGGGCGATCTCTTTGGGCACATGGCTGCCGCCAGTTGACGGGCTTAATCCGCCGTTGTACCAGGTAATGCGAATCTTCTCTTTGTCAGTGTATTCGGATCCCGGAAACAGATAATAAACCGTAGATTGAGCAGGCCAGACTTCGTCATTCATTCCTGTGTGTTCTGCTTTAATCTCGATCGGAGCGCCTTTCAGGTTCAGGGCGGTGAACACGGGGTCGAGAATGTGGCATCCAAAATCGCCAAGGGCCCCGCTGCCAAAATCCTGCCAGTCGCGCCATCCCCACGGATGATAAACCCGGTCGCCCCCGTAGGGCCGTTTCGGCGCCACGCCCAGCCAGAGGTCCCAATCAAGGGTTTTAGGTATAGGTGGAGGATTTTTGGGTCGATCGATGTAACCCGACTTGCCATGGCCAGCGGTGGCGACCCAGGAATGGACCCGCGTTACCTTGCCGATCTTCCCGGAATGAATGGCCTGAACAGCGGTTCGGTAATGGGTGTGCGAGTGGATCTGGTTCCCGAGACGCGTAATGACTTTCGATTTCGCTGCCTGCAGCCTCATTTGCCGCGACTCCCAGACGTTGTGGGTCAATGGCTTTTGGCAAAACACGTGCTTCTTGCGCCGCATGGCATCGAGGGCGATATAAGCATGCATGTGATCCGGGGTGGATACCGTTACGGCGTCGATTTTGTCGCCGAGTTTGTCGAACATTTCCCGGAAATCTTGAAAGACTGGGGCATCGGGTTGAAGGGTGGCGGCTTCTTTTGTCCTCGCCAGGTCAACATCGCAAAAGGCTACGTGGCGGACCATTGCATGATCAGCCGTAAACCGAGTATCGGAAAGGCCTTTGCCGGCCGTGCCGATAGCGGCCATTTGCAATTTCGAGTTCAGATTGCTGCCCCGAACGATAGCGGGAGCGGCAGCTAGAATAGTTGATGAAGTCTTGATGAAATGGCGTCGGGAGTAGGGATAGGGCATGGCGTGAAAACGTTTTTATAGACAATGAAGCCCGTAAGACCAAATGGAAAGGCCAATTTGGGTCTGCCAAAGATAGGCGGAAGCGAACCACCTAAATTGTTAACTTGCAGGTACGCAATGCACGCAAAGAAAGTGTGTTCGAGATTCTGGAAACCTTGGCGGATTTAGATTGAGAAACGAGGTGACGGTTGTGAGGTTCTGTGCAATGAAAGTGATCACGTGATCACTTTCATTGCACCAGGAATTAGTCGGGTTGGTCCCCGGTATATCCTGCTACATGATTCAGGGGCGTTGTCGAGCATCGCCATTAGCCCATGCTACAACGGCATTGCGCAAGCGCGGGCCATACTGATCTCAGGCTCAGTAGGGCTTGCGCTCGGGCAATGCCGCGGTTCACGATCTTGGCGAACTTCGTGGGCTTTGCGGTTTAAAAATGAACTGTTCGGATTTCCAGATTCGAATCGATTCCTGGTGCCAGCATATTCTCGAAGAAAGGATTCGCTTAATCGTGGACTAGGTCTTTTTTTCGATGGCATGAGCGCAGAATCTAAGCTAATCGAATTAAATCTAGAACTCCCACCGGCCCCGGCCCCGATGGGTGTGTACAAACCTATTGTGATAGCGGGCAATATGGCCTACCTATCTGGCCACGGCCCTCTGCAATCGGATGGTTCCTTGCTAAAGGGAAGGGTTGGATCGGAAGTGGATCAGGAGGCGGGCTATACAGCCGCTCGACAAACCGGGTTAGCCATGTTGGCGACTCTTCAGGCGGGGCTAGGCTCGCTGGATCGAGTGAAGCGGGTGATCAAGGTTTTGGGAATGGTGAATAGCGACGCGGATTTTGAAAATCACCCCGCGGTGATTAACGGTTGCAGCGAATTGTTTGCGGAAGTCTTTGGGGAAGACGTGGGCGTTGGAGCGCGGAGCGCCATTGGAATGGGTTCTCTGCCGGGCAATATTTCGGTAGAGATCGAAGGTATTTTTGAAATCGAATAGGAGCTGGATTAGATCGAGAATAGTATGCTGCTCTTCGACGCCCATCTGGACCTGTCCCTCAATGCGCTTTCCTGGAATCGCGATCTGACCCAACCGCTGGCGGATATCCGGGAGCGAGAGAAGGGCAAAACGGACATTAAAGCCCGAGGAACCGGGACCGTATGCTTGCCGGAGATGCGGGCTGCGGAGATCGGTATCTGTATCGCTACCCAGATTGGTCACAGCGTATCCAAACACTCCCCGCTTTATGGATGGAATAGCCCCGAGCTGGCCTGGGCCCAAACCCAAGGTCAACTGGCCTGGTACCGAACCATGGAAGAGCAGGGGCATATGTGTCAGATTTCGACTGCTAGCGCCCTGGATGAGCATATCAAAGCGTACAAAGAAAGCCCTGACGAAACGCCTCTGGGCTACATCCTAAGTTTAGAGGGGGCGGATTCGCTTCTCACGCTCGAGTATCTTGAGCGGGCCTACAACTATGGACTGCGGGCGGTGGGGCCTGCTCATTACGGTCCTGGTCGCTATGCTCCGGGAACGGGTGAATCCGGGCCGCTAGAACCCAGGGGTCGCGAGTTACTCAAAGCCATGGATAAGCTAGGAATGGCTTTGGACGTGACTCATCTTACCGACGAGGGAATGGACGAGGCATTGGATCTCTTTCAGGGAACGGTATGGGCCAGCCACAGCAATTGCCGCTCGATCATTCCCGGACAGCGACAATTAAGCGATCATCAAATCAAGCGCCTAATTGAGCGCGATGCCGTTATTGGGGTGGCCCTCGACGCCTGGATGCTCTATCCGGATTGGATCAAAGGTACGACGACGCCCAAAGAAACCGGTGTGATGCTAGACTCGGTGGCTGACCACATAGACTACGTTTGCCAAATGGCGGGGACAACTCGACACTCGGGTGTCGGTTCCGATTTGGATGGCGGCTTTGGCACGGAACAGTGTCCAAAGGACTTGAATACAATCAAGGACTTGCAGCGAGTCGTGGGGATTCTAGAGGGCCGCGGTTATTCGGAAGACGATATTACAGGCATCATGCACAGCAACTGGCTGCGGATTGTTAGGACGGCGCTGGGAGACTGAAAAAGATTGTCACCGATAATTCTATCAAATTCCAAGTTCGTAGCGATTTGTTATCATCGAGGCCGGTTCCCTTTAAATGAGAGTGCCAACCCATTCGGCTGCTTAGGGATAAGCAGCCCTACCATTTTGCCAACGATTTAGCCAATGGTAGGGTCGGTTGTCCTCAACCGGCCGAGACGATATACTGGACCCAATCCAATGTGGCTGACAAGGTTGCAGTCAGGTCCTACCATGGGTCGATGGCCACAGCTTTCCGTAGCGCGGCGCTTTAGCCCGCGTTCTGGAATGGGAGCTTGATCTACAGCAGCCTGAAGACAGCTGCTACTTTGGGCGACGAATACATCAATCCGGTATCCGGTCCCGTGCCGCTACCGTCCAGGTTCCGGTAGGTTCTCCGTTTTCTGCAACAACTACCTTATTGTGTAAGGCCACTGTTGGGCAGATGTGATTGGGAATGCCTAGGAAAGCGTCGCCTATCGACAGCTCAGCCGCGCGGTCTGTTCGAGCAACAAGATGCTCCTCGCTATGGCCGACGAACTCAATGTCATCCTCTAGTCCAAGTAAGCGAACCCGAGGATGGGGCATTTCCGAGGCTACCGCTTTGTGGCCAAGATCAAAGCAAAGCAAATCTGGGCCTGGCTTGCTGATCACTCTCGTCAGAAGCAAGGCGGCATGCTCGAATGGCAAATCTTCAAAGAGGTCACCGTATCCAAAATCCCAAAGCAAGGTCGTTCCTGGGCTTAGATCCACGTTTTTTCGTTCGGCGTGGATAGGGAAGGTAGGACTTCCGCCGGCGACCACGCAAGGCGCAGGCAGGCTTTCCCTTGCGAGTCTTTCGAGCAAGCTTTCGACGGGCTTGTATTCTTCATTGCAGCGCCGTTTCCTATCTTCGATATCCGCATCGCGAATATGCCCATCGTATACATGAAGCCCTTCGAGATCGATCCATTCGCTCTCGAAGATGCTGCGATAAAGAGAGTCAGCGTCTTCCGCCCGAATTCCCGTTCGGTTCATCCCCACATTGATATCCAAAAATATTCCGATGGACGTATCGAACTGCTGGCATTCGGACTCGATCGCTCTAAGACTGGCGTAGTTGTCGATGATAGTGGCGACACGCGTACCCGGATTTTCCTTGGCGATTCTTACCAGGCTGGCGATGTCCGGTTCGACTGGCTGACGGGCGAGAAGGGCCTCCTTGGCTCCGCATTCAATAAGCACACGGGCCTCCGCGAGAGTGGCGCATTTGAACTTCTCGATTCCCGCATCCATCTGCATGCGGACGATTTCCTTCATCTTGTAGGTTTTGACGTGAGGACGCAGTCTCGAGGCATCGCCGGCGATGGAAATCATGAGCTCGATATTTTTACGAACACGATCGGGAAATACGATCAAGGTAGGGGACGAAAGGGCTGAAATGGCTTTTTCTGAAAGTGGCATGTTTTGATTCGTTGATTAAGTATGCCTTTTATCAATTGAGGGGACCGAGAAAGGGGCAAACTTAACTGTCTCGGGATCTGTGCTTTCTTCGCTTCTCTACGCGCTCCAAGAAAAATTGCTGCGCCCCCCTACTTTAGCGTTTGCAGATAGTCCACCAAGTCCGCGGCCTCTTGGATGGTCAGGTTTTGCGTGATACCCAGTGGCATGGCTGATATTGCGCTTTGGCTGGTCGATTCAATATTGGATGCGAGGATGCGGTGATTTTTATTGGCTGGGTCGCGAAGCACAATGGCATTTTCTGAGCGTTCAACGACAAAGCCTGTTAGTCGGTCACCGTTTTTGAGCGCTATTTCTTGCAGAGCGTAGTCCGGGTGAATCACATTCGAGGGGCGCAGGATTTGATCGAGAATTTGTTCGCGATTGAATTTATCGCCAATGCCATCTAGTTCAGGACCGAAGTTTCGCCCTTGTCCTTCGGCCACATGGCAGTTGAGGCAAAGGAGGTCGGCCCTGCGGAATAGGGAACGGCCATTTTCGGTATCCCCTTTTAGGGCGAGGATTTCTGCGATGCTAGGCGAGAGACCGATGCGTTTGGTTGACACGGGCTGATTCTTGAAGCGCAGAAACAAGTCGCGAACAAAGGGGCTGTCGCGCTCTGCGGCTTGGGCAAGGGCTGTTTGAATGGGTTCCTGCGAAAGGTCCTTACCGGCAATGGCGTCGGCTAGCAGCAACGCCGATTCCGGCCTGGCCAGCAGCTCGCTAATCGATGAGGTGTCGCCAGCCTTGAAGGCATTCAAAGCTTCGGTTTTGGAAGCGGCTGTTGGCGTTTCGTCGCCTGGTTGCATATCAGAGATCCATCGATTGATCAGAGCCAACCCTGCTTCGTCTACGATCCGGGAGCCAAATTGAGGCATATGTCCAGGACCCAGTTTAGCCATGCGGTGGTAGAGTACGGAACGATAGGGATCGGCTGGGACAATCAAGAAGGGATCCAGAATTCCTAGATCTCCTTGGGTGGTCGATCCGTTCACAAGCAAGGTTTCATCCAGGCTAAACTCAATTCGGGTTTGGAAAATAGCAGTGCCTCCGCCGCCTCGGGTGTGGCAATGCGTGCAGTTCACATGCAGATAGGAACGGGCTCGCTCATCGATTTCGTACACGGAATCGTAGGGATCGGCAATTGATGTCCGCGTTTTCGGTAGTGAACGTTTGAATATATCGCTTTTAGCAAGCCTATCGAGTTGCTCGCCAGTATTGAGTTGGCCAAGGTTGAAGGACAATATATTTCCCCGGCGGTTGTTGTGGCAGAGCATGCATTCCGTGCGACTAGCATGGCGCCAGGATTGCAGGCGAAGGCCGTCCGGAGCTCGGGGGTCTTTCACTTCGAAAAGGGAGTCGCTGCCTTCCTCCGGGGCCAGGACGGCATCGGTCTGATCTTCATTCCATAGGTAGTTGACCGCGTGCCATTGATCTTTGTAACGGTGAAGAACCTGCGTTTCTATGCGCCGTTTGCTGGCGGGATTGCCCATTTCCATTTCCAGGGTGAGGGTCTTTGCCACCACCCCTCCATTGGGGTAACTAAATTCCCCTTTTACGTGCCCCTTGGTAGCCTGTGTCCTATCGTATATGCCCAGCTGGGTCTTCTCTGGTAGGGCGATTATGCGCTGCCCTTCAGCATGATCGCTCCAGGCCGCGGCGTTGATCTCGTAGGGTATCACGCCCGCAGCGGTTTCCAGCTTGGCGGTATCCGCGAACAGCCCAGTCTCGCTGAGCTTTTGCGGAAATGGCATCGAAGCCGCTGAATCCGAATTTGCGGCAAGCTGGTAGATAGCGCCTCCGTAATCGATGACATACAACTCGTCTTCAGCGTCGGGAGCAAAACAGATGATGTTTATAGCCGAGTCTGCCAGCTCTTGGAGATGGTTTGTTTGGTCATTCAAGCTCCAAATCTTTCCGGTCATGTAATCCCCATAGACGTAGCTTCCCGTTAGCTCCTTATGGCGATCCCCGTGGTACACGAACCCCCCAGTTATGCTTTTGGCCTCGCTATGTGGATGCTCGACTGTGGGCGCCAGAATCGGTGTAGGGCCGCGGGGATTGTTGGGCTTCACCGGTTGGCTTCCCTCCGTCACGCTCCAGCCGTAGTTGCCGCCGCGTCGAACTTTGTAAATCATTTCCTTCTTCTCCCAGCCAACATCGCCTACCCAAAGGTCTCCGGATTTCCGGTCGAAACTCATTCGCCAGGGATTGCGAAACCCGTAAGCCCAAACTTCCGGCCGAGCTCCTTCCAGATTCAAGAACGGATTGTCAGCAGGTATGCCGTAATTCTTATCTCCAACTGTATCGTCTACGTCAATACGCAGAATGGCGCTTAGCAAATCGCTGATATCCTGTCCCGTGTTTAAAGCGTCCGGTGGCGATGGCGGCGTGCCATCTCCAGTGGAAATATACAAGTACCCATCAGGGCCGAATTGCAGACTGCATCCATTATGGCCTCCGGATCGCCAAGCGATGAGAATCTTTTCGGAAGCGGGATCGATGGTGGGTGGCTCTGTTTCGCGTACTTGGAATCGAGAAACCTTAGTGCCATCAATGATGCCGCTTCCTTCAATGTAGCAGAGGTAGATGAAGCGGTTCTCTTTGAAGTCGGGGTGAAACACCATCCCGTATGCTTTGTCGGCGCCAACGGTTTCCTCCAGATCGATCATGAGGTCCGGTTCTGAAACGCCGGGGTCGTCATCGAAGGTAAACACTTTCCCTTCAACTTCCATCACCGCGAATTTCTTCAATGCTGGCGACCAGACCATTTCCACGGGATTTGCGAAACTAAGTTTCGGGAAAGCCCGCTCTAGCTTGTAAGGCTCCGGGGGTGATGGTAGCCCATGAATACCCGATGTGGTCCACGGCTCTCGAACAGCCTGCAGGGAAGCGGAAAAGACGAGAGCAAAGCAAAGAAAACGGTTCATTGGAAAAGGGGTGTATGGAGTTCCGTAATGCCTGAAGTCACTGGCTGAGCAAGCCATTTTGCCAACCTCGCAGGTGGTAAAAGATAGCGGTACGCTCGGCTTGCGCCTCCGTAGCTAGGCATGGGCGCTCGGAGATCGCCCGCTACCAAGACTGGTATGGTCGCCTATTTAATAAGCACTTCTCGGTGTCTGGAAAATCTCGATACTCCCTCAGGTCCTTCAACCTCAAGGAGTACGTTATGCTTGAAACTCGATTCGCCATAGGCGTGGATTGGATTTTGTTCGTTTGAGGTTTTGCCGTCGCCAAAGTGCCATGTCCACTTGGTAATGTCTCCGATTGATTCGTCCTTGAAATAGACTAGTCGTTTTTCCATATCGATGATTTTGAAGGTGAACCTCGACTCGATAGCCGGTAGCAGATGCTTCTCTATAGGCATCAAGCGGAATGGGCAAAGATGCGATGCGTCTTGAACGCTCAAGCGTTCACCTGCGAGATTGGAATTGCCCACTCCATCCTTTTTTCCGTTATCGAAATCGAGCACTGCCCACGAGAGCCCTATAAGTTGATCTTCGACCAGTTTGGAGGCGACAGCTCGTTCAGGACCTTCGTAAGGCGCGTAGTCGAATGGAGTCACCCAGAATTCAAGGACGAGTTTACCGCTTTCCCCAGGCTTGAAATCGTAATCGTATGCCTGATGAGCCCAGGGAAACCAGCCAATCCAAGGATTGCCGCCCCAGACCATGCACCACTGATTGTTGATTGGCGGGGTGAATATATGATAATTTTGAGCGTGGACACCGCTGAATCGAAAGTAGTTTTCAACCGGATCTTCGATCTGCTCGTTGTTGATGAATTGGCCGCCAGATATGTCTGCATCGAGCGAGATTTCGAATATGTCATTCTGGTAGCTGCGTTTCACATCGAAACGCTCGAAATCCCAGAAGTCGTCATAGGCTTCATACAAGAAATAAAGGCGATTCAGTCCCTTGACCCAACCGACCTTCACCGAAATATCGAGGTCCTTCGGGTTGACGATTCCGTCCTCAAATCCGCCCAAGGTGCCGTCAAGCTGGTCGGTGCGGTAGGTATATTCCTCGCCGACAATGTCCCAATCGGCCGTCTTGCCATCAATATGCGGAATATGTTCAGGCGGAAACTGAAATACCTTGAACTCTTCATTGGGGCGTTCGAAAGCGAGGGCGGTGCTTGTCGCCAAGAGAACAAGCAAGCTGGCTGGAGATAGATATTTTCTCATGAGGGGCGCGGTCGACGGAATTGCGAATATCTGTGTGGACAAAGCGAAGCAGAGCATTGATAGAATAACAATACGAATTTCGCTTCCCGCATCCCCCAAATACAGGATAGGCCCAAGCCTGAAATATTATATACTGGATCGAGTCGATTGGAATGAATAAATGCTCCGCCCCGTTTTCCCTTTTTCTACTCTGCTTGAGCCTCCAAGCAGAGCATATGGGTCCTTGGAACCTGGATACGCTGTTTGAAGTCCCGGAATGGCGGAATACCGATAAGGCGGCTCGTAAAGGCGTGATGGGAATCCTCTATGAGTCTATCCCCTATGAAGGGAAGCGTGTTCAAGTATTTGCCTACTATGGAGTTCCGGCAGGAGATCCTCCTGCTGGCGGTTGGCCGGCGGTCGTCTGCGTCCACGGAGGAGGGGGAACCGCTTTTGATGCCTGGGTAGCAAAATGGAACGAGCGCGGGTATGCTGCCATCAGCATGGATCTCGAGGGACACTATCCCATTAACAAAACGGAGAGGCGCGAGGATGGCCGGGTTCCTACCGAGCATCCCGGACCTAGCCGAGCGGGAATCTTTGACGACTTCGAGAAGCCCGTTGACGAGCAGTGGTACTATCACGCAGTTGCCCAAGCGATTCGGGCTCATTCGCTTATTCGTTCTTTTCCGGAAGTGAATTCGGAAAAGATCGGTCTCACGGGTATCAGTTGGGGAGGGACGCTCACCAGCACGATCATGGGAGTGGATAATCGCTTCCAGTTCGCTATCCCAGTCTATGGCTGCGGCTTTTTGCCAGATTCAGACAGTCGGCAGGGAAAGGCGATCAAGCCGGGCGAACATACTGAGGTCGTGAATCGCTATTTCGATGGATCTGCCTATTTCTCCAATGTGAGAATACCAACCTTTTGGCTGAACGGAACCAATGATGGCGCGTTCGCCCTACCGTCAAACCAGCGCTCGTCCCAAGCGGTCGGGGGTCCCGTCACATTGCGCTACGAGCTAAGAATGCAGCACGGTCATAGACCCGGTTGGGAACCGGAAGAGATCTATGCCTTCGCGGATAGCGTGATTAAAGAGGGTAAATCGCTCCCGCAATTGGGTGAGCCAACAATTAGCGAAAGTGGCGTATCCGTTGTCTACGACGCGGCAGCCGATGTAGTTGAAGCGAATCTCCTTTATACAACCGAAACAGGCGTCTGGAATGAGAGGCTCTGGCAAAGCGCGAAGGCGACAGTTTCCGATTCAATCCTTTCAGCTCAGCTCCCAGATGATGCGGTCGCTTTCTTTTTCAACGCAACGGATGAACGCGGGCTAATGGTGAGTTCCGAATACATCGTAGTCCCGTAGATTAACTAAAATAATGTATTCACGTTTGTTTACTCTATTCTATCGCGTCTTTGCTCCTATACCTTAGATGATCCCTTTGCATCGTTCTTTGCTTTCAACAGTTCCGCAAACATGAAGATGGTTTTCAATAGGCTCCTAATCGCATGCGTTTCATTGTGTTCGGTACTATCATCCGCTGCTCAAGATTCGCTGACCGTGCAGCAGGGAATTACCCGCCCATGGATTGGGCCAGAATTTTGGACAACCCCGCTGATGAATTGGCGCCTATCTGATGGGCGCATAGAAAATACGCACGGTGGCTGGGTGAATGAAGTTCATTCCCTGACTCATCAACTGAAGGAAGGAGATGGCGAGTTTACTATGCGAACTCGATTGGGACTTGCGGAGAATCAGCCGGATTCCGTTTCTGAAGCGGCGTTTGTGGGATTCAAATTCGGGGCAGTGGGGCACCGGAACGACTATCGTTCGAATATATTGCATGACATGAACGGGGCGTTTGCCGCGGAACTTATGCAAGAGCCTCCATTACGGGCAGGCATAACGACGGATGGGCGCCTTGCGCTCGGATCTGAATTTTCGGAATCCCTCTTTACTTTGGACCAGCTGGATAATGCATCGTTGGAACTAGAGGTATCGTATGCCGATCGAGTGGTTAAGGCTCGATTGTCGCTTACCCTTTCAGACAGGGAATCGCGTATTTTAGAAACGGAGATCGAACGGGACTCTTTGCTTGGGAACGTGGCTCTAGCTTGTCACGGATTGAATGCTCCGAGGGTTAAACGGAGAGACGGTTCCGAGCCAAGCCACCCGAGATTCTGGTTTTCCGACTGGGCTGTAGAGGGGGATAAATTTAGCGCCCAACCGAAACAGGCTATTGGGCCGATTCTCTGGACGCAGTATACGGCCCACGAGGGCACGTTGAAGTTGATGGCGTTTTTCACGCCCATGGAAGCCGGCGCGAGCCGAACGGCGACACTGCAGATACGGTCTGCAAGCGGTTGGAGAACGATTGCTGAAAGCTCTATTGAGGCCTTGTCGCGAGCGGCTCTTTTTCGGGTGGATGATTGGGACAGCTCGATCGACCAGGATTATCGGGTGACTTACAACTGGGAGGCGATTAATGGAGAGCGAACGGATAGTTGGAGCGGCGTCATTCGCAAGGACCCAGTCGACAAGGATACCATCGTGTTGGCCGGCTTGTCTTGTTCGCACTCGGAGCTGTTTCCCAACCGCTTCTTGGTGGAAAACCTTCTGCAGCAAGACCCAGACTTAGTCTATTTTTCAGGTGACCAGATTTATGAATCGAATGGCGGATATTGGACGGTATTGGCCAGAGAAAAAGAAGAGGTGCCGCGAGCAACTCTCAACTATCTGGAAAAATTCTGGCTTTCTATTCTGGGCTTTCGAGATCTTTTGAAAGATAGGCCAAGCGTGATGACCCCGGACGATCACGATGTCTATTCGAATGACTTGTGGGGCAAAAGCGGCATGCTCATGGGAAAGGACCGTTGCTTCGGCGGCTATCGCATGCACGCGGATTGGGTCAATATGGTCGAGTTCACTCAGATGGGGCATCGTCCGGATCCTCATGACCCGACGGCAGTCGATCAAGGTATTCGCTACTACACGACAAGCCTGGATGTAGGCGGGGTTAGTTTTGCCCTTATTAACGATCGGAAATTCAAATCCGCTCCGGGCGACGTTATCGATGCCATGAAGCCGCTTTTCGCGATGCGTGGAGAAAGAAATATTCCGCAAATGGATACAATTAATGAAAAGAATTTCGACACGAGAAACTTAGACCGAGCTGATTTGCAACTGCTGGGTGAAAGGCAACTGGAATTCCTGCGGGAATGGGGTAAGAATGAGGCCTCTCTTCGGGCGGTGTTGCATCAGTCAGCTTTTTGCCAACCCCATCATCTAATGGTAGCAGATATGGACTCCAATGGCTGGCCGCAAACAGGCCGCCGCCGAGCCTTAGAAGCGATTCGCGACGCCAACGCAATCATGGTCAGCGGCGATCTGCACTTCGCCACCCTTGTCCAGCAGGGCATTGACGATTGGGAGGACGCGGGTTGGAGCTTTACGCTCCCCGCGGTAGTAACACAGACGCACCGCTTTTGGCGTCCAGAGGTCCCGGGCGGCAACCTGTTTCCCGGCATGCCGGACTACACAGGCCGCTATTACGATGGTTGGCGCAACAAGATCACCGTTTGGGCAGCGGCCAATCCCTTTAGTTTTCTCGTAGACGATCCTTACGAAGGGGAGGGAAAGCCAACGCTCGAGTACTTGCAGCGAAGCGGCCTCGGTTACGGGATTGTCAAATTCAACAAAGGGGAAAAATCGGCGACGTTCGAAAGTTGGCCGGTCTACGGAAATCTCGGTGACCCTCGAAACCGTCAGCAACATCCCGGATTTCCGAAAACGGTGAGTATGCAGTGGGATGCGTCGACCAAACGGAAATGATGATCCGCAAGGCATCTAAGGGCCGGACCCTCTCCGAGCACCCAAGTAGTAGAATAGGCTTCCAGCCTGTTACCTCTCTCTCCCTGTACAGGCTGTAGGCCTGCGCTATATTTATGGGCGCTCGGAGATCGACCGTTGCCAATATTAAGCGATGTAGAGCTTGCTTCGGTTCGAGACATAGGACTTGTTTGTATTGTGAGAGTCGCTGTAAAAAAACTCGCGAAAGCGCAGAGTCGTCGCCAGTTGAAACTGCTCTTTTTCGCATTGGCGTTCTTTACAATTGTTTGTTCCGGTTACTCCAATCAACTGCCTATACCGAAATCTCAACTCGAATGGCCGATGGCCTCGGGACCAACGGGTAATTGGACTGCCGATACAGATATTTCGATCCCAAGGTCATGGAGCGTATCCGCAGACGAGAATATTCGCTGGAAGACAGAGTTGCCGGAGGGTGGGCAGAGCGGAATAGCGGTTTGGGGCGATCGGCTTTTCTTGACCATTAATAAGCCGCTTCCGGTAGGGACACCCGTTGAGGAAATGAAAGGAAGCGATATAGTGGGCTATTGCCTGGATTCAAACTCGGGAAAGGTTCTCTGGACCGTAGACATTCCCAGTCCGAAGGAGATGCCTCACTCGGGCCTTTTTTCCGATAACACCAGCGCCACTCCCATTACCGATGGTAAGCATGTATGGTTTTTCAATCACGGCGGCACGATCCTTTGCTGCGATATGGAGGGAATGGAACTTTGGCGGCGCTCTTTTGAGTCGCGGACGAGGCACAATGCTAAGCAGTGCGAGCCCATTTTAGTGGATGGACAATTGCTCTTCGTCATGACGCGGGATTCAGACGATCCGTTGCGGCGACCCATGCGAGCGAAGCAGGGAGAACGGGAAACACCCGCCGAATGGTGGCCGTGGACCTATGTTCGGGCGTTGGATGCGGAGACAGGAAAACCTTTGTGGACAGAGTCAAGCGGCACTTCTGTGCACAATACGCCGCGTATCGGATATTTGCATGGTTTACCCGTCGTTTTTCATGCTCGTGGGGGAGGGCACAAGCCACCTGAAGTTCCCTATGGCTTCAGTATGAGCTGGGCTGGTGGCGAGCAAGCGGGTGAAGTATTGTGGAGCTACGAATCCAGTAAAGTCGTTGCCTATACGGTTTCCCATTTCGATGAGCAATTCGCCTATGGGTTCGATGGCGGAATTCTGGTTCAGCTCGATGCTCGAACAGGAAACTTGAAAACGCGCTTTCCAATCTACGATCGCGCTGACATAAGGCTTTGGGATGCGGAAAAGGGCAGGTACGAAATCCATCGTGACGCTCCCTTTTCCGTTGTAGTCGATAAATTCAAGAAGGATCCCACCAACCAGACGACGATTCTTGTTGGCGATTACTTTCTCTATTTGTCTCACTCAGGACATTGTATCGCTCGCGTTAATACTGGGACGGGTAAAACGGAGTATCTGCAAGTTCCCCGGCAGGTCGTTCGGGATCGAAATGGTTCCGAAGAGGTTCTCTGGGATAGTCATATTCCTAGCTTTGCCACGAACTCCCGTGGCATGCCTACGGCCAGCGATCGAAGATCGGAACGCGATGGCTGGGGGCATGTTACCGCGGGAAGTCCAATAGCCATCAACCAGTACGTCTTCTTCTCCACCATGATCGGAATGACTTACGTGGTCGATTCCAGTGTAGATACGTTCGACGAATCCGCCCTCGTCGCTATCAATGACCTGGGTCCAACTGGTGAAACGTGGAGTTTGAGTTCACTAAGCTACTCGCGCGGCAAGCTCTATCACCGCGGACTTAAGCATGTCGCTTGCATCGAGACGCAGTCTCCTTAGTCTGCAGCTATCCCGATTTAGGAAATATCCCGAGCTTGTAGGCTTTGCTAACGGCGGAAGGGGCATTATTCACGTGCAGTTTTTCGTAGATATGGCTGACATGCGTGTCTACCGTTGAGTAGCTAATGCTTAGTTGATCGGAAATTTGCTTCTTAACCAGCCCTTCGCTCAGAAGCGTGAGTATCTCTAACTCTCTTTGGGATAGGTCAATTTTTAGTTTCTCGGTCGGAAGCCGAGCCTGTAATTTCTGTATAATAAACTTCGCGACACCTGCATCGAGGCTCGCTCCGCCTGAATGTACAGTGCGTATGCCGTCAACGATTTCGTGAACGCGAGCGGACTTTAAGAGATAGCCTGACGCGCCCAGAGATATGGCCTGAAGAACATCCGATTTTCTGTCTGACTGAGTTAGAATGATGATTTTGGCTGCCGGAGAGTACTGATGAAAGTAGGGGATTGATTCTAGGCCGCTCATGCCAGGGAGCCGTAAATCGAGCAAGATGACATCTGGCTTTATCGTAGCCGGATCTTGGAGACTGCGGAGAGCGATTTCCGATGTGCCGAACTGAGATAGTATTTGAATAGACTCTTCTTCAGATATGGCTAATTCAATGACTTCGCGGTAGTCCCGATTATCTTCGACGAGCATAATTTGGATCGCGGTATCGTTTTGCGAAATTTGCGTCATTTGATATTACTAGAATTTCATCTGGAGAGTAATGCATGCGCCGCCCTTCAATCGGTTGGCAGCAGAAACTTTTCCACCTACCAGTCGAGCGCGTCTTTTCAATGAAGGAGGAACAGAAACACTGCCGTTCATGGGAAGACCTTTGCCGTTATCATTGACGATCAGTATGATATCGCGGTTTCCTGCGACCAGACGCGTTTCCACTTTGGTCGCTCCAGAGTGACGGATGGTGTTTACGAGGCATTCGTTGTAGAAAAGAAACAGATCGATCCTTTTTCGGTGCTTAATTTGGCTAATTTTCTCCTCATTCTCGATGACAAGATCATGCTCCAGGTCGGTAGTGATTCTTCGGGCGCTCCGTCTCATCTCTCCTATCAAGTCCTCGTACATTCCAGGTGTATCCAACATGTTGGTTACATACTTCGCGGATTCACTGGTCCGTTGAATGAGAGCGCGAATCCGTTCAAGGTGTTTTCCTGCCTTCTCGGGCGTGTCTTTGGCCGCCTGAGCGAGATCGCCAAGGAGAGCGATGGCATGGAGGTTGGCTCCAAGTTCATCGTGCAGGTCAGCGGCTATGCGTTCCTTTGTGCGGAACACTGCTCTTTGTCTCAAAAAACGGTCTAGTATGAAAAGAATCACGGTGCAGACAATAAGACCCGCGATTACCCAACCGAAAAGTTGGAGATTGGCCTTTTGTCGCTCATAGCGCCGATCCAATTCGGAATCGACGAGAGGAAGCTCTCGCTCCAAATCGTGTCTTCGAGATAACTGGAGCATCCATTCTTGAAGGGGCAGGATGTTCCCGTATAGGTTTCGTCCATCGGTAAGGGCTTCGAGAGATCGCACCGTATGATCAGGTCCGATGCTAGAAACCACCGCTTTGTTCAAGGCAACGTTTTCGCCATTAGAGTACAATTCGATCTCCGCAAACCCGATTCGCGAGCGCATGAACTTCTCGCCAGAATCGGCAATGAACTCGAATTTATAAGGCTCGATAGCTGTGATACGTATGTACCTGCTGGGTACCGGTTCCAATCTCTTTGATACGATTTGGCTTACATCATATATGCTTCCTCGACGAAACTCGAGAAGCAGCTTGGCATCGTCGAATCTCGGCTGATTCGCCCCTTCTACTTTGAGATGAACCGGAAATCCAAAATCCCCAGCAAAAGATTGAGGAACGGTGTCGCTTTGGTCGACAGCGTGAAGATTGATGCGATCGATTATGTAAGGCGATTCAAGGTCGATCATGATCGACGCTGATTCATCGATATCCGTGCTCACAAATGAAACGCTTTGGGAACCATGAGCCGAATCCATCAAATAAGGGAGCGATCCGTCTACAAGATGGCGTTGGCCCCAAGCTCTGGTGTTCGAAGTCGATTCCGACGAGGTTTTCAACTGCTTCTCAAGAGCAAGATTTTCCTCATCACTGAATATCAAGATCTCCGATAATTGCAGTATGTATTTTCCATCGAACGCTCGAGGAGAGAGGCGTTCAACTTCTAACCGTACCCATGATGCTGTTACGTTTGAACATCGAACAACATACGGGGCGAGACGCGTAGTGGTGGCGTTGTTGACTGAAGCGATTGTTTTGCCAGAATCTTCTTTCCCAGATCCAGCGACTATCCGGAATGACGAAGGGAAACCATCGGCTTGAAACCCCGCCTGCGTATCCCGCCAAATCGCGGGAACGAGGATAACTGTGTCGATTGCTGATGCTCTTTCGAGATCAATTTGGATAAATTCCCGAGCCTCAGGGGACTCTTTTGGAGCGGTCCGAAAGCCAATGGGGCCGATACCGCTTCGAAGGCTATACCTAGCCAAGTTGGAAAGTTCCAGATTGATGGAATCTTTTCGATCTTCAAGTTGAGTGAGCGACAGGCTTTCAATGCTCTCGTTTGATTCGCTAAAACCGGCTATCGCTGAAGTGGCGGCCACCAAAATGATCCCCAATATCCGGTCAGGAAGGCGAATGGGAAGGAGGCGGAAGAATTGCGCTGTTAGGATTGGCGGATGAAATTCCATATGTAAGGGCAGGGGGAATACCCGGTTAGCTGTTAATCAAATATATCAGCCAGAGAGACGAAAGCTATCCAGTAAACACGGGATACTCAATTAAGACAAGAAGTGTTAGCCTCCTCTACCAGTTCACATTTTTTCCCCTCAATGCTTATCCCCACGGACCACGATTCGCGACAGTCGCGATTTTGTTCGGAGGTATGAGTGTAGCAATTCTGTTAAACTAGAACCCTACGAAACCTATGAAATATCTTGTCGATAACCTCCGCTTCTCTCAATGGCTGTGCCTTGTCTGTTGCGTATTTGCATTGCCCGCCTTTTTGCAAGCTCAGGAAGGCTCATCCGACGATGAAATCTACGAGCTCTCGCCCTTTTCTATCGATGATTCTCAGAACGAAGGTTACCGGGCAACCCAAACCCTGGCGGGTACCCGGCTTCGGACGAATTTAGGTGATGTCGGCGCTTCAATCACCGTGATGACGGCCGAGTTCATGGAGGATCTAGGTGTAAACACCTTTGAGGAAGCCCTTATCTATACGCCCAGCGTTGATCTAACCAATGCGGATAACACCGACCAGAACCGGGCCCATGGATCGCAGATGCGTTACGGCACGGGGCAAGCGTATTCCATTCGTGGCTTTAACACGAATTCAGGTGAACAGTCCGTTTCCCACGACTTCTTTGATGGGGCCGATTCTCCGGATAACTACAATCTCGAGCGTGTTACTCTGTCGCTGGGACCGAACGCGCTCCTTATTGGGGTGGGAAATCCTCAAGGAGTGGCGGTTACGAGCACGAAGCGGGCGCATTTTGGGGGCCGAGCAACTAGTGTTCGCGCCCAATTCGATCGTTGGTCCTCTCTACGCGTATCGCTCGACCACAACCAAGAGCTGATCGACGACAAGCTCGCGTTCCGAATCAATTTGCTGCATGATGAGAACCGCGAATTCCGCCGCTATGCGGGCAAAGACCAAGAGCGGGCCACAATAGGGATTACTTACAAGCCCTTCGAAAATACGATACTTCGGCTTAATCATGAGAACTATGATATTCATCGGAATATCGCCCCAATGAAGCATCATTTTGATGCCGGTCTTCTTCGTTGGGCTGCTGCAGGAAAACCAACCGTCGACTTTGTCCATTCCAGCACACCATGGAACTCGACTCGCGAATACGTCGATGCCCAAGGAAATCGCATACCCGTGCATCCTGATGCTGCCGCTTTGGATGAAGATGGATTCGTAGATTCAGAAGCTGACTTTGATCCTAACGATGGTCTCAGTCGGAGTGGTGGACATGGCCAATACTGGATTCGCGGGTTAGATGGTGTGAATGCGGTGTGGAATACTCGATTCACAGGCCAAATTCAGAATAACACCTTCGATGGAATTACTTCCCCTCGATTTCAATCGGAGAATCCTTGGGAGATTACGGGAATCCCGAAAGATACGAATGTATTTAGCGGGACCTGGGATGATCCATCATCGCATGAACGGGGTCGCTGGACGCATGCCTTTCTCGAGCAAAAGCTGGCCGAGAACTTATTTCTCGAGTTGGCCCACAGCACGGTCTACCACCAGAGGCATTTTACCCCGGAATGGGCTGGGGACATCAAGATCGACCCCAACCGTTACACGCCCGATAACCAGCTCAATCCTGGTTACCTCCAGTTTTACGGTGATGCGCCCAACCAACAATTTCGTGAAGTGGATACGGATATCAGCGAAACCCGAGCGACTTTGTCGTACGAGCTCGATTTGACCGAGAACAATTCCTACCTGGGCACCCACGCGTTCAGCGCATTGTGGTCGGACAAAACACGAGACAATGACGAAGATTTGTTGCGTAATTATAATGTTGCGGCTTACAGAGCAGGACCTGGCTGGGCAGGCAATTCGGCCTCCGGGCAATACGGCTTAAGGTCTCGCAACTATTTCATAGATGGAAATGTCCCTCTTTTTGGCGATTCTATTCAGATCCTGAAAAACAAAGATCAGCTGGAGAGTTTGGGATTAACTGGCGTAACCGCCAACGAATCGCAGCCCATTCAGATTGAGCGCCTACAGTTTCTGCCCGCCAGAAAGAACCGAGCTGAAACCGAGTCGCTCTCTTTAGGTTGGCAAGGCAGATGGTTGAATAACAAGCTCATTACGGTCGCTGGCTATCGAGAAGATGATGTTGAGAGCTATGTAGCTTCAGGCACACGAACAGTCACCGTTCCCGGTGCTCCAGCCGGCGCAACCTGGTTTACACCTGGATCAGAGCTGCCATTTAACGATGATCCGCTTTTGACAGCCTCTGGTATTACGCGCACCTACAGCGCCGTTTATCATGCTACCAACTGGCTTTCCTTGTTCTACAATGAATCTGAGAATTTCCTGCCAGTAGGTAACGCAACCTGGGTAAATGCCCTAGGCGAGTCACCTGCCAATGGCCAAGGAGAAACTCAAGATTATGGAGTGCGTTTCCGGCTTTTGGAGGACAGGCTGCACGTCGGGCTAACCAAGTTTGAGACGACCAATAACAATGAGCCCCGCAATGCAAATGCGGATGCCGGCGGTGCAAGAAATACCTTGGACCGATTGCGTATCAACTATAAAGAAGGGACTGATTTGTTGGATGCGGATGGGGAATTGCTAGGTGGCCATCCCTACTTCGCGGATATGCGTGATGATGGCGGATATCCCATCGATACGGGAGCCGTTTCTGATACCTGGAATTATATTTCCGAGGGTTACGAACTGAGCGTTACATTTAATCCAAGTAAAAATTGGAGGATCGCTGTATCAGGCAGTGAAGTTACCAATCAACTTGGCACTCACTTGGCGGCAATGGGTACCTACATGTATGACCGTCCGACCAAATTTGAAGGCTTATCTACGTGGCGGGAATTTGCTTCAGAACTGCGGAAGGTTGAGGCAGGCCAAACCTCCACGTTCTTTATCCTAGATCCAACCCTTGAGGATCACCGTATTCAAGCAGGTGATGATGCCCAGTACATCGAGCAGCGGACGGATAGCTGGGAGCAAAATTACTTGGATGATGTCGCAACGACTGGGGTGACCACAGCTCAGAACGGAAAATATGCCGCCAACTTTCTGGCTACTTATACCTTTGATGACGATCACGTATTGAAGGGTTGGAGCATCGGTGGTAATGGACGTTGGCGTAGCGCAAACACCATTGGTTACCGACGTGTTGATGTGGACGGTCAGCCTACCGGCGTCATTGATACCAGCCTACCCGTCGAAGGTGAAGAATACACCGAACTGGGAATGCTTTTGGCCTATCGCACAAACATTTGGGATGATAAAGCTAGGCTGCGGGTACAACTGAATGTGCAGAACCTGTTTAATGAGACGGACCCTCGATTGGTGTCAGCTCGTTATGACACCCGCGGGGTTCTTGGCGCGGTCAATAACTTAGTCGGGACCGGATGGGAACTTCGCCGTCCAAGGAATTTTATTTTGACGACGACGATAGACTTCTAGTTGTAGTCGGTAAGGAGCGAGGGAGGGATCAGGTTCGTTCAAGCGTGCCTTCCCTCGCCTCGGGTTTTTATGCTGGATGAATCCAGTTTGTAGTACGGCGTTGGCGCTTCAGGACACTGTGATGTCCAGAAGCGGACCCGTTTACTTATTGCGCACTTTCTACGGGGCTATAGAAACTAGGGAATCTTGGCGGATAGCTATTTGGATTTCTATTGAACCACATGGTCTAGTCCCTAAGGTTAGACGGAAATGAAGCCGCCGTATCGGCAATTGAGAACAGTCCAAAAGTTTTGAATACCCTTTGGGCGAACCAATTGAACAACGGCGTTTTCGCATCCTCTCCGTTATGATTGGTAAATCGCTCGCCCGCCCCTTGCTATACTTTAGCGCCTTGTCATTCGTGGTGGCTTTGACATTCGCCTTCATCGGCAACTATCCGGTCATGGGAATGATGGCCGTTCTCGCCTTTGCCATGCTGGGATTCTATTTCCAGACGCATGCCACGCTAAAGACTTTCACGTTCACTTGCTGGGTCTTCGCCTTTTTCTTTGCAGCACTGGTTTTTCCCAGGATTTTTCTGGAAGTGGGCGGTTTCGACCAACGCTCGCTCATCGTGCCGCTCATTCAAATCATCATGTTCGGGATGGGCGCCACCTTAAGTCTGGGCGATTTTTCCCGGGCCTTGAAGATGCCTAAGGCGGTTGGCCTAGGGATGTTGTTGCAGTTCACAATCATGCCTGTCTCAGGATGGGTCATCGCCACCTTGTTCCAGTTCGATCCTGAGGTCGCGGCGGGGATTATCTTGATAGGAGCCTGTTCGGGTGGAGTCGCGTCTAACGTTATGGTTTACCTTTCGAGAGGCAACGTAGCCCTTTCGGTCACCATGACCGCTTGCTCGACCATCGTATCGCCATTTGCCACGCCTTTTGCCATGAAGCTTCTAGCAGGACGGCTGATTGAAATCAATGTGTGGAGCATGATGCTTTCTATCGTGAATCTGATCATCCTGCCCATAACCGCGGGATTGGTAACGCACCATCTCCTCAATTCAAATCTTAAGGGAAAAGTCTGGAGGCCAGCGGCATTGGCGCTGGCTGTGGCTTGCTTGATTCTGGCTCAGTCGATCCCCGCTGCTCAAACACAATTCTACGGCATGTGCGGCGCTTTTACCCTTATGTCAGCGCTCCGTCAGGAGTGGTTGGATAAGGGGCTGCCGCTAGTATCCATGGGTGGCATCTGCTATATTATCGCTATTATTGCGGCCGCTTCTAGGGCGGAAATCATCAGTGTTGGCGTTGCTCTGTTTGGAGCCGCTCTCATTCACAATCTGATCGGCTACCTGCTGGGCTATTGGGGAGCTCGGGCTTCGCTCTTGTCGGAGGCCGATTGCCGTACGGTGGCATTCGAGGTAGGCATGCAGAACGGCGGCATGGGTACTGCCTTGGCTATCAATGTATTGAAAAGCACAAGCGCGGCATTGGGACCGGTTATCTTCGGTACCTGGATGAATATCACTGGATCCACGCTTGCATCCTATTGGAAAGGACGATCGACCGAGGACGAATCGGGGGCGGGCGGCTTATAAGGCGGTGCACTGCGACGACCTGAAGCCGCGCGTGAACGCAACCTTTAGCATGGAGACGTTATGAAGAAGACCATTCACGCAGTTTGTGCCATCGCGATATTCATGGCTATCGATTCCTTCTGTGCAGACCTCGCCCACGCAGAAGAATCCGCAGAGTCCAGCCTGACAGTCATGTCTTACAATATATTTCGTGGCGGTACGATGCGCGGGCAACCCTTGTCCAAAACGGTCAAGGTGATTCAGGAGGCAAAGGCGGATGTCGTTGGTATTCAGGAAACGCGTTCTCCTAGCGGTGTTAATGCGGAGAAGTTGGCCCAGTTGCTGGGTTGGAATTACTACGAGGAACAACGATCGTTGGCCTTCGGCAAATGGAGCTGCATCCTAACGCGGTTTGAGATTGTCGATCGTCGCGATGGTGGTATCAAAATCAAGCTGACTTCGGGCCAGGAAGCCTACGTATTCAACCTGCACCTACCATCCAACCCCTATCAGCCGTACCAGCTTTTGAGCATCCGTCCAACATGGCCCCCGCACTGGGATACTCCCTTCATCAAAACCGAAGCCGAGGCGATTGTCGCGGCAAGGGAGGCCCGCGGTGGAGAAATCTCAAGCCTTCTAGCGCAGATACATTCCCTCCCCGACAAAGAGGCTCCTGTTTTTGTGGTAGGCGATTTCAACGAACCATCACACCTTGACTGGACCGAAAAAGCGGCCCAGTCCGGTCGCCATCCTCTCAAAGTGGCATTCCCGGCTTCCCAGGAGATGACCGAAGCAGGCTTTGTCGATGCCTGGCGGGCGATCTATCCCGACGAGATGGAAAAACCGGGCTACACTTGGACGCCCGCCATGAAGGTAGATGATCCCAAGACCCACCATGATCGCATCGATTTTGTATATTTCAGGGGCAAGGACATAGAGTTAACCGACGTAAAGATCGTCGGGGAAAACGAAGAGAATGCAGACATTGTAGTTTCTCCTTATCCATCTGATCACCGCGCGGTGGTTTCGACGTTCACACTGCCCAATCAACAAAAATCAGGGACGCCCTAACTAATCGAATGCAGGCGACGGCAAATAGCGGTGCCTAATCCGCAGAGAACGGTATCAGAAAAAAGAATACTATATGATGCACGACAGATTTTTGCATAGAGTCCGCCTGGCGGTTTTGTCAGCCAGTGTTTGGGCTAGCCTCGCCGTCCCGCTAACGTCTGTTGAGAAACCCCGCGCCAAACCATCTGTGGTGTTTCGAGCGGAGCGACAATCAACCGAAGGGCGAAGCCACCTGTCGTACCGAGCCAAAGGTGACATGACCCAACCAAATATCCTGTTCATCATGGTGGATGACCTGGGCAAGGATTGGATCAGCTGCTATGGCGCAGAGGATATCACGACCCCGAACATCGATGCCCTCGCCGACGGGGGAATGAAGTTTCATAACGCTTACTCGATGCCGTCATGCACCCCTTCGCGCGCGACCGTCCTGACCGGCAAATATCCTTGGCGCAACGGCTGGACCAGTCACTGGGACGTACCGCGTTGGGGAGTGGCCTACTTTGACTGGAAGAAGAAGGAGAACACCACTTTCGCTCGCCTGTTGAAAGAGCTTGGCTACGCCACATGCGCGGCAGGCAAGTGGCAGATTAATGACTTTCGCATCGAACCGCAGGTCATGAAGAAGCATGGGTTCGACGACTGGGCCATGTGGGCAGGCTATGAGACCGGTAACCCGCCGAGCGGTGAACGCTATCAGGACGCTTACATCAACACGCCTACGGATGGGAGCCGGAGCTATGCCGGTCAGTTTGGCCCCGATATTTATACCGACCATCTGATCAACTTTATGCGCGAGCACAAAGAGGAACCCATGTGCCTCTATTACCCGATGGCTCTCGCCCATCCTCCACAGGTTCCCACCCCTGATGAGCCCTACGCCAAGAGCCGCTTCGACAAGCACAAAGCCATGGTGCGCTACATCGACAAACTGGTTGGCCGGCTTGTCGGCACGCTTGACGAACTGGGGATACGCGAGCGCACCATTGTGATCTTCACAACGGACAACGGCACGGTCCCTGGTGTCACGGGCACGTTGAACGGACTCCGGGTGAAGGGCGCTAAGGGAACAGCGGAGGAACTGGACGTTTGTTCGCCCTTTATCGTAAGCTGTCCGGGGCTTGTCCCGAAAGGCGTCGAAACCGATGCCCTCACAGATTTTTCAGACCTGTTGCCCACCTTCGTAGAACTCGGAGGCGGTGACATTCCTGAGGATCTCATCATCGACGGGACTTCGATCGCCCCTTTGATTTTGGGAAAAGAGAAGGACGCCGGGCGGAAGTGGATCATGTCCCTTGGGTACGGAACTGCTCGTCTGACCGAGAACGGAGTGAGGGGCGAGACGGATTTCGAGAAGCGAGTCCTACGCGACAAGCGGTACAAGGTCTGGGTCTCGAGAGAAAAGAAGGTCGTTCGTCTGCATGATCTCGAGAAGGATCCATGGGAGAAAACAAACCTGCTTGATAGCGGCATCGCTGCGGATAAAGAGGCCTTGCAGAAGTTTCAGGCTGTCGTCGACTCGCTTCCCGACAAGGATGCCCACCGCCTATATGAGCCAAGAGCTTCTAATCCATGGGACATGAAATTGAGCGCTAAGTAGACCGAATAGCATCTTGTCGCTAACGCCCCAAATGCTGATCTGCACCGTTAGCCAAATAGAATATCAGAAGAGATCAAGTGAACATCCTATATCACTCATCCGTTGTTGCATTGACTGTGTGCGGAGCAGTGGCCTGTTTTGCCGATCCGGTACCTGACAAGGCCACTACCGTCCGCGTCGCTTCCTATAATGTTGAGTTCAGCAGAAGCGCGACCCCCGAACAGGTTGGTGAGATGTTCAAGCCATACAATCTGGATATGATTGGGTTCAATGAAGTCCCTGATGGCGACTGGACGGCTCGCGTGGGCGCGGTGCTGGGAATGGAACACAGCTATGTCGGCAAGATTTCATCGGCAAATCACAAGGACAAATACAAATCGATACTCAGTCGGACGCCACTCGAGGGTACAACAGAGCATGAACTGGAGGTTCCACGTCGACGCTGCTGGCATCCCGCGTCGGTTGTCAGAGCTGTGACCTATATAGATGGCCTTTCATTCGCGCTTTACTCGCTACATATCTGTAAGTCGGGCGCAAATGATGGCCATGCCTATAGCCTTGCGACCAAGGTTCTACCAAAGGAGCCAACTGAGAGGGTTATCGTCGTTGGGGATTTCAACAACAACATTGGCGACGCCGCCATGAATACTGTCGAGGGGGCAGGATTCAGACCGACGTGGGATGATACGGATATTGATGTGTCGAGAGAGTTTACCTATAACGCCCAAGACCCCAAAAAGAATCTTGGAGTTATCGATCACATCTTATACAACAACTCGGCTGGAGCCAAGGTTACCGACGGAGGAATAATCGAACTGGAAAAGCCTTTATCTGACCACAAACCCATCTGGGCACAGATAGTGTTCCCTCGAAATCTCGAGAAAGTGAAGGATTCTAATTGAATGAACACTGCCAACAATATGCTGCGCAAAAATGCGGAAAATCGCAACAAAGTTGCTCTCAGCGGCTCCAAGATAGGCTTTGGGATAGGTTCTAGACTTTAACGTGCCAATCACTTTACCACCGATCACTCGTCGTGAATTTATCAAGGGCTCGCTCGCACTTGGCGGCACTGCTATTGTGCCGTTTCGGGCGTTGAACGCCGCGAACAGTGAAGGCGCTGGGTTGGACCAAAACCGAGTTGCGTTGCTTGCGGATACGCACATCAGCGCCGATCCAGACCAAGTCTACCCGGGGACGAAGTGGCCCGGTTCGCCCGTCAAGGAGTCCGAGCATGAGTGGGTGAACATGGCGGATTGTCTTGCTCAGGCGGCCAAGGAAGTAATTGCGCTCGATCCTCTCCCGGCTCACTTGATCGTCAACGGCGACTGCGCCCTCAGCCGTGGTACTGAAGACGAGTACAAACAGTTTCTCAGGCTTGTGGAGCCGATTCGCGCTGCGGGCATCACCGTTCATGTGACGATCGGCAATCACGACAACCGGGAGAACCTGTGGAAATTGCTCCCGTTCCTGAAGAAAGAGCGAATGGGCATTCAGGCAGGCGTGATTGAACTGACACGCGCGAACCTCGTATTGTTGGATTCAGGAAGAAAAGGATTCCTGGGAGACGAACAGTTGAACTGGCTCGCCAAACAACTCGACGAGCGGACGGACAAGCCAGCCATCGTCTTTGGTCATTTCAACCCGTATCCAAATCGCGGCTTACGTCCTATCGAGGGCATGCGTGATGGCTCGTCCCTACTGGAACTACTTGCCCAACGAAAGCATGCCAGAGCCTATGTCTATGGCCACACGCATGAGTGGCAATATGATCGACTGGACCATCTCCATCTCATCAACCAATCGGCGGTCAGCTACTATTTTGGAAAAGGCCACGCCCATGGCTGGGTCGATATGAAGCTAACTAAAACTTCCGCTGAACTGGAGTTGCGTTGCATCAACCGCAAACACGAGCAGCACGGTGATCGGAAACAGATCAGTTTGAAAGGCTAGCAGATACAAAATCATTTGTAGAGCTGGCGCTCCGACTGGTAGAGTCGAGTTTTGTTGCCTCTGTTAATTAGTATTATTATTTCCAGATTCAGATCGATGCTTCCAAAATCTTTCTTATCGCTTTTAGCCATTTGCGTTGTCTGCGCGAACGCGGCTGCTGGGCGGGCGGCCGTTAGGGTCAAGGCGTTTGCCGAAATGGAAAAGACGAGCTTTTACCATATGGTGGACTCGGGGCTAAGGCCTGACCGTAAATGGCGCGAACTACCAGCGGATTTTGATGGCGGAACGCTATCCGCGGCGATCCCGGAAGACGCGGTCGCGGTCTACTGCGATGCGATCGAATTGTACGGATTGATGGCAAGTTCGAAATTTTTGCTTTTGGAGCCAAACAAATGATGCGCGTGCAGGACTTGATTATATTGTTTGCCCTAACAGGCACGTTTTCCGCAGACATCTATGGCAATCCAAATTGGCCAGAGCACTCGTGGGATACGGTTCCGGTGTATATCCACTTTGGATCTAACCGAGGGCTGACGGATGAGGAAATCGCGTTCGTCGCTTCGCGCTCCCGTTTCATTTCTCTCGAGAAAAGACATGGAGTTGAGATTCATGGATCAACCGAGAAGGGAATCAATGCCGATGCGGTCCGGATAAAACAGGTGAATCCCAAGGCGAAAGTATTGTATTATTGGAACACGTTTCTGGACTACTCGATGTTTGACGCTCATACGGTGTATGAAAACCATCCGGAGTGGTGGTTAAGAAAACTGGATGGCGAGCTGGACAAAAAGTGGGAGCAAATACGCCGGTATGACCTCTCGAATCCGGAGGTTCAAGAATGGTGGTCGGAAGAAGTGCGAAAGGCAGTAGTGGACGGCTCATGCGATGGCGTCTTCGCCGACGCGTTTCCGCAGATCGCTGCCCAAGCGAATATCAAGCTGTGGGGAAAAGAAAAATACGAGGCGATTCAAGCCGGACTCCTGACAACCCTGAATAAAACGCGCGAGAAGATCGGAGTTGCTGGAATTATTCTCTACAACGGAATCCGAAATACGGATACACTGAATTTCGGGATGCCGTATCTGAATTACGCCGACGGCGCGACGATTGAGCATTTCGCTCATTTTCGTAGTGAGTCGAAAGAGAGCATTTCGAGAGATATCGCGGCGATGATCGAGTCTGGGAAGCGAGGTAAGATCGTCGTTATGAAGGGCTGGCCAGGCTTTAACTTTACTCAACGAGAGATTCGCGATGTTCCCTACGAAACGCTTTTGGCGCGAGCTCAAGAAGAGATTACCTTTCCGCTAGCGTGTTTTTTAATAGCGGCTCAGGAGCACAGCTATTTCTGCTACGGATGGGGCTATCGGGAGGATGGCGGTTCTTTGGGTTGGTATGACGAGTTCGATAAGCCGCTCGGGCCTCCAAAAGCGCAAGCGGTTAAAAGCGATTGGGTGTACGAACGCTCGTTCGAGCACGCGGATGTCTGGGTCGATATTGAGAATAAGACGGCGCGAATCGATTGGAGATAGAAGCCAATGGTTGAAGGGAATTCGACATTACGGTTACCGAATGGATCGAAATACGCGTACGGTGTAGGGAAGCGATGACGGAGCTGCTTCGGCATGGTAAGCGGAACAACCGCTTCATTGAATTATCCGGGGCCTCTAGGCTTTTCTCTGATGCGAATTCCGACGAATCGAGGATCAGACGAAAGCTTTTTCAGATTCTCCGCGAAATTGGGCAGTAGAATTTGTCGGTAGAGAACGGTTTCATATATCATGCGCCAAAAAAAGAATGAGTAAATGGCTAAACCGCGAAAAAGAGCCTCTTGAGGATGTTTTTTAGTAGAGTAGCACAGGGCATCCTGCCTGTTAAATCTGACGCTGCTCACAGGCAGGATGCCTGTGCTACTTTTTTTGGGAGCTCGGCTTTTGCGCGGCCGTAGTCATGCCGTGGCGCATACGCTTTAACTTAACTTAAATAAGCTGACTAGGTGGTGTAGGAAGCTCGCTTGCGAGCGATCTTCCTACAATGCAAACGACTTAAGTTGACGCGTTTGCGCAACTGTTGGACGAAAGAGTGGGATCGTTCGCTAGCTTGAATGTTGAGAGGTTTGCAGAGCCATTACCTACCGATAGAACTCCTGATCTGGATCCAAGTGGCGGGCTCCGTAGACTTCTGGGGGAGCTCCGATTTCGAGGGCTCCTAGATCAGGCCCTTTGCCGTTATAGTCGTCATTAACGTTGGGAATGGCGGTTCCAGCATCCACGGCCTTTCCCTTGGGATTCAATTTAAAATTGAGATCGACTGCATGATAAACCCGGCTGGGTAGACCTCTTTCCAATGCGTGAATCGGCTTTTGCAGATCTTCAAAAACGTCGAAATCAATGGTTAGGCTATTTTTCTCCACGCCACTGGCTCGGCTAAAGCTCTTCAGCGATTTGAACGCGACGGAATCCCCCGCCGCGTTTAGCCAAGTAAATTGCTCTTCTGGACTGTTGGGACCTCGGTTAGGCCGGTATCCATTGTAGTCGGATACCGAGTAGGACGTGGTCAGGTGCAGCGAAGACACGACGGTCGGTCCATCTGTACCCAAAAACAAATTATTTCTGAAGTTAGAGTTCGGGTACCGAGCTCCAGTGTTGTTTTCCGTGATGAAGGTATTGTGATAAACCATCAGGCCGGGCACGCCACCGTGAATCTTAAGAGCCCCTCCCAGGGGAACATTGTAGACGATGTTGCGAATGTAGTAGGCAGGTCCTCCAAAAACGGGTTGAGCGCTGATCCCATTCTCGGCCGCATTGATGCCGCGGTTTCGCATGACGCGAATATTGTGCACCCCGCCATCCGCCTCAACGAAATCGTCGACCTGCAAGTGGAGGTCGTTGTTGTAGATATCGATAGAGACCGCTTTTAGCTCCTGTTCGTCTTCGGGAGTGCCGTAGGTTGATATGCCGATGGAATCATGGAAGAAAGCGATGGAATTATGGGCAATGACATGGCCGGATCCATAAACCTTGATGCCGTAGTAAGAATCCAAGAGATGGGTACCGTAAGGAATTAAACCCTCTCGGTGGGCGGCCCATCCGTACAATCGATAGCGGTCGTCTCGACCGATGATGACATTGTCCTGAATGAGAAAATTTTTCGAACCGGCGTACTCGGAACGGAGGCCTTCTCCAACATTTTCGAAGCGGCAATTCCGTACCGTTAAATTGCTGGCTCCGGCTAGATGTTTCCGTCCGGCTTCAAAGACCCGGTCGACGTTACGAAAAGTGAGCCCCTGGAAAATGTGATGATCGGTAGCCATCACGTTGAAGAGATTAGCCGCTCCGGCTCCATCGAAGATGACTTCGCCATCCCCGGCGGCTTCGATGACGATCGGCCGCTCTGCAGTGCCTTTCTGGGTGAACCAATACGTTCCATCGAAGGGAATATTGTGCCAATCCGGATAGTTGAGAAGGTTCCCTTGGTAGAGGCCTCCGTGGATTTTGATGATATCTCCGGGCTGTACCGGATCTTCCCCTACAACGTACCAATCGCCTTTGGTGTTGTCCGATCCGTGGTAAGCCGATACGAGGCCCGGGTAATTCGGCTCTTCCTTCTCGCCCGTATAGTATTGGGAATATACATGCCGGACCCTGCCTTTGCGGTAGGCCTTGGGCTCAGCGCGCGTGGAAACGGCGACCACTTTGATCGCTTCGCCCTGGACCCCATCGGGATCTTCCATGGTAAAACGGGCTTCATACTCGGTTCCCTCATCCAGGTCCAAGATGCTCCCGGCGAACATGTGTGGAGTGGTGTAATCGATGCCTGCTCGTTCGATATGCTCATCCCCGATTCTAAGCAGGGGCATCCCCTGTTTCCAGCTGCCTCCCGATCCAGCAACCCGATACTCGACCTGGACGGTGGCGTTACGATTGTCATCCCCATCGATGTACCATTCGAATCCCAGATTTTGCAGGGTGGGGGGCTCGACAATAAACCTGCCCGGTTTCACGCCTTCTTGAGCGGATGCGGAAGCGCTGATTATTGAAGCCAAACAGAGAGCGGGGATAATTGTTTTCATAAAAGTTTCGGGGAAGATTTTCTGTTATCGTTGGAGTCTTGATCAATAAGCATAACAACCCAAGACCTATTCTTAGGCATCCTGTAAAAAAAGGATGGGCGATTGGTTGGAAACGAATATGATAGGTGCCTGAAATTTCATCCCCGTCATGAACAAGCGCAGATTAGAAAACATAATTTCCACTGGGATAGGCGCCAGACCATGGGTCAAGGCCATCGTATTGTTAGTATGCATCTACGGAGTGGTTCGGGCTGAACGGCCCAATATCCTCTTTATTTTCGCTGATGACTGGGGCTGGGGCGACTTGAGTTGCCACGGGCATTCTTATGTGAAGACGCCCAATATTGACCGGCTAGCTGAAGAAGGAACCGATTTTTATCGATTCTCCGTTGCCAGCGGGGTTTGTTCGCCTAGCCGGACGGCTGTGATGACGGGACATTTCCCCGCTCGCTACAATATCGATGGCCACTTTGCATGGGTGCCCAGCAATGCCAAGCGCAATATGCCGGACTGGCTGAGCCCGAACGCCCCGCTGCTTTCAAGGATGCTTCAAGAGAGTGGCTATGCGACTGCCCACTATGGCAAATGGCACTTGGCCAACAATATGATTCCCGACTCTCCCTTGCCTAGCGAGTATGGTTACGACGAATACGGCGCCTTCAATTGCGCTGGGGAGCAAATGCCGGTTCACGAAGATTCGGAGCATACGGTTGCCTTTATTGAGAAGAGCGTGGAAGCCGGAAAGCCGTTCTTCGTGAATCTTTGGCTGCACGAGCCGCATACGCCATTTCACACCGTGCCCAAGTACCGCTGGCGCTTTCAGGATCTTCCCGAGAAGGATAATATCTACGCATCGGTTTTATCGCACGCGGACGATCGGATCGGCGAGGTGCTCGACGCCTTGGATCGTTTGGATATAGCGGATAACACGCTGGTTATTTTCAGTTCCGACAACGGGCCCGCCAGAGATTCGCGAGGCGCGGAACTCGGCTTGATGCATGATACGGCGACCGGGGCGGGCTATAACATCGCAGCGGCTAAGGGAATCACTGGAGGGCGCAAAGGATACAAAGCGGCCTTATTTGAGGGGGGTATCGGCGTGCCTTTTATAGCCCGCTGGCCAGGCAAAATCGCGGCTGGCCGGGTAGATGCGAATTCTTTGATCTCGGCTGTCGACCTGCTACCCACCTTCTGCGAAATCGCCGGGGTGCAACTGCCCAGTGGCTATCGACCCGACGGTGTTAGTCAAGTGGATACGCTGCTGGGGACGCCTTCGCCGGTTCGGGAAAAGCCGCTGTATTGGAAAATGGCTTCGGCTTGGCCGATTCTCAAGGATCGCCCATTTCATTGGGTTTCCTATGCTATCGTTAGCCAGAATTGGAAGCTGCTAGCGAACAAGGATCTGAGCTTTTTCGAGTTATATGATCTCGTTAAGGACCCAATGGAGAGAAACGATTTGAAAAATTCGCGTCCCGAAGTGGTTGCTGAGTTGCTAGACAATATTCGATTCTGGCAGAGTGAGCTGCCGGCAAAACCTACAGGCGACGTTTTTTCCGCGGAACGAGCGGAGTTAGAGTAGCGCAGCCAGCCACTTTTTTTCAAAATTTGCCCACATGCGTGTCCAACCTGGGTTTTTTGGCGTTACCTAATAAGCAGATTCATTCAATAGCGTATTAATGAGGGGTTCTTCTCTTCTCCTATTCCTCTGCTGGTCAATAGGTTGCCTTTCTGGATCCGGTGTTTCGGACGTTCGAAACTCCGATCCTGAATGGACGGAATTCGTCGCGGAGCTCAAGGAATCGCTTCCGCAATTCTTTTATCCTAGCACAGCTTTGACAAAGCCTTTGCTGGTGGGGCGACTGATAGCCGAGTGGGAGCCGCAAAAAGCGTTGGTTATTTCGCTGCCGCTCAAATCCGTTTTGCAGCAGCCCCAAGAGTTTTCCTACTACGGCTCGCTAATTAGCGTCGGAGGGAAGTATCTAGACATCGTGGTCTTGCACAACGCGCTCGAGGAAAAATATGTGGACCTCTTCTTGAAACGCTTGCGGGAAGGGGGGATACCGGAATCTATCTTGAGTCGAGTGCGGTTCCAGAAGACGGCCTCCAACAACTATTGGATAAGGGACTGCGGGCCTATTTTTGCTCACGATCAGGCAGGCGGTTTACTATTGTTCGATAATATCTATCGATCTCTGAGACCCGAAATCGAAGCGTGGATGGACGCTCCCAAAGATATTGAGTCAGCGGATTTAGACCAGGATCTCGAAGGATTTGAAATGTTTCGGATTTCCATGCGAAACGAGGAAGTCATCCCGATGTACCTAGGAAAGCATATCCGTCAGCGCTATCAGTACAAATGCGATGTCGTTAGGCCTCCGTTACATCTGCAGGGGGGCGATTTTATTGCCGATCGGAACGGTTTAGTAATGATATCGGAGGATACGCTCACAGAAAATGGGGGGTCGCTGCAGAGTTTGAAAAGCGTTTTCGAGACCTATTACGGAGCCAAGGAATTGCATGTGCTCAATGCTCTTCCCGGAATTAATCCCAAGCACTTGGACATGCACGTCAAGCTGGTGGGCGATGACACGATCCTATTGGCGGATCCTATCGAGACATTCGGGCCTACTACTGCTTTCTACAAACGCCTGGCGGGAGAGGTCGCTGGCGTCATCGAGGCCAACGAAACATACATACGGCGCCACTTGCCCCATTTGAAGATCTTGAAAGTCCCCTTGCTGCCCGTTGTCGAGGAAGACGTTGAGTTCGTCAAGGCCCGGCTAAGCGCTCAAATTTTCGCCGAAGTATGCTCGGAGATTGGGATCAGCTACCTCCGCTACTATCGTTTAAGCAAAAACGATCCTCAGAAGGGAGTCGTGCGCAAAAAGGTAAGAGAGCATCTGGACAAACGTTTTGGGAGGTCGATGGATTTGAGCGGCGATGATGATTTGGACGCTGCTTGTCAGCTCTACTTCGAAGATGATCTATCCACATTGATCGATACCAGTTCCGATACGAAAACCGTCTATCGCTCCTATTTGAATAGCCTGCAAATCGTGAATGAATCCGGGAAAAAGGCGTTTATAATCCCAAGTTACGCGCCTAGGGCATCTGAAACAAAAGAGGCTATCGAGGCTGTCGAACGACGCGTTGAGAGCATTTACAAGCAAGCTGTGCCGGATGCGGGTATTCATTGGATTAACGCCGATGTCATGACGAATAAGCTGGGAGCCATTCATTGCACAACACTAACGCTGCCAGCAATTCAGGGCTACGAAGATTCGGGTAGCTAAGCCAACGAGAGAGCTGTTTCTTGGGGAACGCGTCGGATTGCGGGAACGCGGATTTTATCACCGTCCCGTTTTCGCGAGACTGGGAGTCCCCTCACTGGTCGAGTCATCAAGGATCCATTCGGGCTGGAATTAAGGCTTTTATCTAAGGCCGCTAAAACCTAATTGGCGTTCCCGCAGTCGTGCATTGGCGTCAACTTAAGCTCGAGGAGAAGTGGTTTCGGTTGTCAGAAGCTCGCGTGCGAGCGTTTGTCCCACTGGAATGGACCCAGTTTGATTCGCTCGCAAGCGAGCTTCCGACGATGTAAACGAGTTTAGCCGATGCCGATGCCTTTACAAGGAAGAGCTATCCTATTTGTTCTGCGGAGCGGAACATCCTAGCGAAAGCGCATGAACGAGAGCGGTGACGATTCGGTTTTTGTCCAAAACTATTTGAAATGGGTTAAATTCGTCGTATTGGTTTCCTTCATCTCGTGGACCGATTCCCGTTAAAAGTTCTATGTTTCGAGGCCATCGAAAATTATCCTCTGGTTGTCTGCTATTAGCGGCAGTTCGGTTCTCCTCTCTCTCGGAGGGAAGTTCAGAACGTTTTTCGTACGAGGATAGCGTGGGTCCGCTCTTCGAAAAATATTGCTTTTCTTGTCATGGACCTGATGAGCAGGAAAGCGGGGTGCGGATAGATACCCTGAATCGGGATTTGGTCAGTGGGCGGGATGGAGAGACCTGGCACGATATGCACGACGTGCTCATTCTTGGCGATATGCCGCCAGAAGAGGACGATCAGCCCAGCAATAGAGAGCGGCAATTGATGATCGACTGGATCACGGCCGAGTTCGAGTACGCCACGGCGGTCAAGCGTGAGACGGGCGGTCGAGGCGTCATACGTCGTTTGACCCGATACGAGTACCAGAACACGCTGACGGACTTGCTTGGAATCGAGCTGGACTACGCCAACGACTTGCCCCCGGAAACGGCTCCGCGTGGCGGTTTCGAGAATGACGGATCTATCATGGGGATGTCCGGGATGCAGCTGGAGTACTATCTGAAGGCGGCTCGAATGGGCTTGGATGTGGCCTTGGTCGATGGTCCGCAACCGGAGCGGTTTTATCACTACGGAACCTGCAACGTCGACCGCCGCTGGGACGCGAAAGTCGAGAAGACCCATACCAACAAGATCCAGCCAGGCAACGCCTTCATGACACGAATGATGGAGTACCCGGTTAAGGGGCCAGTGACCATACGAGTTAAGGCTCATGCGGTTATTCCAGAAGGCAAAGGCCCGCCGCGCATGCGGGTCCGGGTCGGGATTCGGGCGGACACCTACATTCCCGGCGGGCAAATTGGCGAGGATATTGACGTTCTGGATACGGAGGACTCGCCCGGTGTTTACCAATTCAGAGGGCAGCTTGATCGATTTGAAAAAGTTTTGGCGACGCCCTCCAATTTTCCAGGCCTAATGATCACGGTGCAGAACGTCTACGACGATGGTTCGGACAAAATTGATATACTGGATCTCAGGCTCAATGAGCAAGAGCGGGAGTTGAACGATCCCGATCCTAGCCAGCCGTGGCTAGTAGTGGAGTCGATAGAATTCATTGCTCCCGACTATGCGGTTTGGCCACCCGAGCACCATTCGCGGATCTTGTTTGAAGGTCTAAACGTTCCTGAAGACGAGTCGGCTTATGCTGAGGAGGTCTTGCGGCGCTTTCTTCGGCGGGCGTATCGCCGTCCCGCTACGCCTGCAGAATTGCAGCAGCCCTTGCAGTTTTTTGAGGAGATCCGGGACGAGTATTCGTCTTTTACGGGAGCAATCAAGGAAGCCTTGGCCATGGCTTTGATCTCTCCCCAGTTCCTCTACTTGGTGGAACCTTCAGACGAAAACCTTGGGGCTCGCGCGTTGACCGATTTTGAAGTGGCCTCTCGGCTGTCCTATTTCCTTTGGAGCACGATGCCCGATGAGGGGTTGCTCCAAATCGCTGAAAAGGGACGCCTGCTAAAGGGCCGGAATTTGAGTAAGCAGGTTCAGAGAATGCTCGAGGACCCGAAGTCGGAGCGATTTGTCCAACGCTTCACCGAGCAATGGCTCGATCTGGGAGCCTTGGATCGAGTAGCAATCAATCCCCAATTTTATCCAGATTTCAATGAGCGGGCCATCGCCGATATGCGGCGAGAAACGGAGGCTTTCTTCGCCGAGATTTTGCGGAACGATCTGTCGGCTTTGAATTTCCTGGATTCGGACTTTTCCATGCTAAATGAGCGATTAGCCAAGCACTACGGTATCGATGGAGTGGTCGGATCCTCCATGCAGCGAGCCTTTCTGCCAGCGGATTCCCAAAGAGGGGGCCTGATTACTCAAGGAAGCATGCTCGTCGGCAATTCCACGGGCGAAGATTCTCATCCCATCAACAGGGCGGTTTGGATAATGGAGCGCATTCTCGATGATCCGCCACCGCCTCCCCCCGCCATGGTGCCGGACCTCGATCCGGAAACCCCAGGCTTCGCCGAAATGCCTTTGAAGGAGCAGCTAGCCATTCACCGCCAACAGGAAAGCTGCAACAACTGCCACAAGAAGATCGACCCTTGGGGGATCCCTCTCGAAGAATTTGACGCTATCGGTCTACACCGTACAAAGTCCCTGCGCCTTATGGCCAAAGAGAAAGGCGGGGCCCGAACCGAGGAGTTTTACGCCCCTGTGGAAATATCGGATGTGATGCCTGATGGGTTTGAAATTCAAGGGGGCCAATCCTTAAAAGACTACTTGCTGGAGACCCGGCGGCGCGATTTCGCCAGGGCTATGGTAGCGAAATTGACTTCCTACGGATTAGGAAGAACCCTTGAATTTTCCGACGAACCGACTATAGAACAGTTAACTGGCCAATTCGAAAAACGGGATTATCGACTGGATAAATTGATCGAATCTATCGTATTATCCGATCTGTTTCTTACCCGATAAGCATAGGAGGGCAATCAAATGGCAGACAAATCATGGCATATGGATCGTAGAACTTTTCTCAAGGGGACTGGAGTAGCCCTGGGATTGCCCTTTCTGGATTGCATGCGTTCGCCCGCTCGAGCGGCTACAAGCTCGTCCGTAGCTCTGCCCAAGCGCATGTGCGCCATCCACTTTCCCTATGGAGCCAGCGTGCCCTCAGAAGACCATGAAGATCGTGAATGGGGATGGTTTCCTGTGCGGGAGGGTGACGGCTTTCGCTACACCAATGTTTTGAAGTCATTGGAGCCGTTGCGCGATCACACTACGGTTATTGGTGGGCTTTCTCACCCAACCGGACGCAAGATTGGCGGTCACGATACTGGGGACATTTTCCTGACCGGCGCGGATTTCAGCGGGGCCAATTTCAAGAATACCATTTCTTTCGACCAAATAGCGGCGGCCAAGATAGGGGATCAGACCCGCTACGCCTCCCTGGCCCTTTCTAGCGATGGGGGCATTGGCATGCCGACTCGTTCTAAAACGCTTTCCTTCACGGCTTCCGGACAGCCGATTCCTGGACTGGACAAGCCCCAATTGATTTTCGACCGCCTCTTCGGGGTTGATGGGGGCAGCTTGGCCGAGCAGCGTCGGCGCCTGAAAACCGAGTCCAGCTTGCTGGACCGGGTTATGGATCAATCCAAGACCCTGCGGAATCGCTTGGGCAAGAGCGACCAGGAAAAATACGACGAATACCTGTCCTCTGTCCGCGATATCGAGCAGCGAGTAGTCCGTAGTCAACAGTGGCTAGACATTCCCAAACCGGATGTCGATGCATCTGATCTCAACCTCGAGGTAACCCAAGAAGCGCCGCTAGAATACATGGAGACTATGTATGACTTGATGTATCTGGCCTTTCGCACGGATTCGACGCGCGTAGTCACTTACATGTTGGGGGCCATGAATGGCAGCACTTCCAACCAGTTTTCAAAGGCTTTGGGGCTCGGCACCCAGCATGAATTGGCCCATGGAGCTGGTAAGCCTGGCGGATTTATCAGACAGGGTAAATGGAATGTCTGCCTGGTTGAGAACCTAGCCCGCTTCCTCCAGAAAATGGCGGATACCCCAGAAGGGGATTGCAGCCTACTAGACAATACCATGGTGCTGATGGGCACGTCTAACAGCCGGACGCATAAGAACTACAACTACCCGCTAATTTTCGCGGGTGGCAACAATATGGGCTTCAAGCACAACCGGTATCTGACCTACGAGAAAAATGGGGAAGATATGCCTATGTCGGATCTTCTCTTCACCATGCTCAACCGTATGGGTATTTCCGATACGGGTTTCTCTGATAGTACGGGCGATTTGTCGGAATTGTACGTCTGAGATCGACCCCTGCCTTTACGCTTCGGTGGCGTAAGCCGAGCTGGTCGCTTTAAAAGTAGAATAGGCGTCTTGCCTGTTTGCAGCTCATGAACAACAGGCTGGAAGCCTGTTCTAATTTGTCTAAAGCTGGACCTTCGAAACGACGCCTTTGAGCTGGTTTTTCAGATCCACGCCCGCCTCGTAAATCATTTGCTCATTCGATGGGAAGGGGGCATAAGTTAGTCCGACCAGTCTCCTGTAATGATCATCCAATGCCATCGTATCACCAGAATGCGTACAGTAGCTGTGACTGAATACAAACTCGCTGGTGAGCGGGTAGCTGTTGAGGAGCTCATTCCTCTGGAAGGTCAGATAGTCCACCTTGGCGTCTAATCTGACCGATTTTATCTGGTTGAACTCCAGTACTCGTGAGCGGACGGTGATGTAACGATCTGAACGAATGTCGTTTCCATTGCCGTCCTTGAGTACATTGCCGTACTCATCCAGGACGTAGTCGTAACCGTCCTTGATGCTCCTTTCTTTGATTATCTCCTTTTCCTGGATGCGCTCCGGGCTGATGGAAATGCCGCGTATGGAAATACGCATCTCATAGTCGTAAAGGATATCGCTAGTTGGTTCGCGGTGATGGACCGTCCACAAGGTGTCGAATTGATTGGATTCAAAACTCAGGAGGTCCTCTTCAAGTTGCGCCGGCAGGGCGATTGGCGACTCATTGAACAAGGATACCAAAACGAAATCCGTACCCTTCATGTGGGCTTCTCTAGCGAGAGCTTCGGCATCACGGAATCCAGGGTTTATCTGCAAAAGATGAGTCAAATTATCGTAGGCAATGCGGGCGTCGGCCTTGCTTGGCAAAGCGAGGCGTTCGCGAGCCTGGTCATAGAGGTGGCTAGAAAAACGTTCCTTTGATTCGACGATGGCCTTATGATAGTTCTGAAACGCTAGTTCGGCGTATCGATTTTCGCGTTTGATGAATACGGGTAGAATAGGGCGGATCCGTTCCTGCCGTTGTTGCAAGCCCTCATAGAGGAAAAAAATCTCCTCAAGCGCCTTTCCATGGTTTTCAAACTGCCAGCGTTCGACAGCTCGAAGATCCCGATCGACGGCCTTGGCGAAGGCTTCTTCTAGGATCCAAGCGTATTCATCCGTCTTTTTATTGGAGCGGTTGCGTTTCAGCTTTTCGAGGGCCCGATTGATGGCGTAGTCGTAGTTGCCGGACGCGACTTCGATTTGGGTTTCCCTAACGGAGCTACAGCTGCTCAACAGGATGCCTATCAGAGCCAGTGAATTGGATTTTGCGTTCGAGATACTCATGGCGGGCGGGGTTATCTTCTCACCCTATTATTGGAGAGAAATAGGGCTCGTTTATTCTAGCTTGACGCTTAAGACGCGTCATTACTCGCCTTTATGCGCTAAAACTGGCGATATTATGGGTAGTGAGAGCCCTATAAATCCTTTAACCACTTGTCCAAGAGAGGGTTAAGTTCGCGCTTGTGCTGTGCCATAGAACGGGCGACAATCCAGTCAGAAGTTTCCCCAGTCCATTCATGTTCCAGACCTCAAAATCCATCACTGGCGTCCTAATCGCCTTTATTTCCGGATTAGCGTTCGCCGATTCAACGGTCATCCTCGAAGACGCTATTGATCGAGAAACGCTTCGAGTTGGCCATCACTGGACACCGGATGAAGCCAACCTGAAGATGAAGGAATATGCCTCTACCTGGCGTGACAGAAAATCCTGGGAAAAGCGGGCAGCGACAATCCGTGAAGGTATATTGGAAGGTCTCTATTGGGATCGAATGCCGGACATAAAAGGCGACTTTGACCCGATCATCCACAGTCGCCGCAAGATGGACGGCTATTTTGTGGAAAACATAGCGATCAAAAGTTTCCCAGGATTCTACATTACCGGAAATCTGTATTCGCCCGCCAATCCGCGAGAAACGAATCCAGCCATTCTGTCGCCTCATGGCCACGCGGCCAACAAGCGGTTGACTGAAGACGTGCAGAAGCGCTGCGCCGCCTTCGCCCGCATGGGGGCTATCGCTTTCGCCTACGATATGGTGGGCTACGCTGAGTCTACGCAAACGACGCATAAGATGCCGATTGCCGCCCTCTTGCAGACATGGAACAGTAAGCGCGTTCTCGAATATCTCCTGTCGCGTCCGGACGTGGATCCGGAACGGATTGGTATGACCGGCGGTTCGGGTGGCGGCACGCAAACCTTTGTATTAACCGCCATAGATGACCGTATAAAAGTATCCGCTCCAGTAGTGCAAGTTTCCGCCCACTTTTTCGGCGGCTGCGTATGCGAGAGTGGCATGCCCATACATATGAGCAAACGTCACCAGACGAATAACGTCGAATTGGCAGCAATGGCGGCTCCGCGGCCATTGCTGCTTGTTTCCAATGGGGCGGACTGGACCCGAAATACGCCTCGGATTGAATACCCGTACATTAGAAGCGTTTACGCCCTGTACGATGCCGAGCACAATGCTGAACACGTTCATCTCTTTGCAGAAGGCCACGACTATGGCTATTCGAAGCGATCGACAGTGTATCCGTTTTTCGCTCATCATTTGGGGTTGAGCTACAAGCGAATTCCTTACGACAACGGTTTCGACGAAAGCTTCGTCACTGTGCTTTCACCAGAAGAGCTTTACGTGTTCAACGATGATCATCCAAGGCCGGCCAACGCCCTGCAAGGCGACAAAGCGGTGATGGCGGCTTTGGGGTTCGAGTAGAGTATGTAGGGTAGCGCAGGCTTCTAGCTTGCGTACAAAAAGGCAGGATGCCTGTTATGCTTTTCAAGGGCTAAAGCTCCGCGCTACTGGCGGTTGACAATGAAAGATCAGATCGTTGATGTCGAAGTGTTATGAAGCGCAATTTGTTGCTCACTTTCTGTCTATTTTTCTCTCAATCATTATCCGTTTTGGCTGCCGACTTGGTAACGATTGAGAATAACTGGCTTCGAGTTACCATAGATACCTATGGGGCGGAATTACAGAGCATACGTCATAAAAATACAGATACAGAGTATCTATGGCAGGGCGATCCCGAGCATTGGGCGAATCGCTCTCCGGTAATGTTTCCCGTTAACGTTCGATTCAAGGATGAGCGCTTTTCCTACAAAGGAAAAGCTTACGAGATGCCGCGTATGGGGCTGGCGATGATTTCCGATTTTGAAACGTTCCCATCCGAGGATGGCGAAGCCGTCACCCTTAGTTTGCGAGCAAATGAAATGACGCGACAGCACTATCCGTTCGAGTTCGTTTTCGACGCTACCTATCGACTGGAAGGCAACCGATTGGTCAATGAATACCGGGTATCCAATAACGGTTCGGAAACCATGTATTTCGCGTTGGGGGGCCATCCGGGTTTTCGGACACCGCTAACTAGAGGCCGCTCGCGCGGAGACTATGAAATTTCCTTCTCCAAACGGCTGGAACGAGATAGAGCGGAGATCAAAGAAAGTTTGATTCAAACAACCAGGGTCCCGTTTCTAGAAAACGAACGAAAATTTAGCTTGGACGACCCGCGGATTCCCAGCGGCGGCATGTTCCAAAAGGACATGCCCGCTCGTAAAATCGGGGTTGGTCTAGCGGGAATGCTGCCCTATGTAACGGTCGATCTTGGCGACTTTCCCAACGTCAATATCTTCACGCCCCCAGGCAAGCCCTTCGTTTGCATCGAACCCATGGTCGCCCATCACGACATACAGGAGTCCCCCCTGGCGATCGAAGAGAAACCGTTTCTGATTCCCTTGAAACCTAGCGAAGCCAAAACCTACGCGTTCACGATCATCGTAACGCATAATGGCGATCTGGATTGAGGGGCCGTGTTCGGCTGATTCTGGTGAGGAGAACGAAAGGAGTAGAACAGGCTTCTAGCCTGTTATCTCAACCTCTGGACACAGACAGGATGCCTGCGCTACTGTTTCTATCATTGGTGATCGCCCGCACCTTATCCTGAAGTCAAAGCCTTTGCTTGCCTGAGCTTCGAGGATAGTCGATACAGTAGGCCAGCGAATCGTTTCGCCTGCCTCAAAGATGGTTGCTTCCTCAGATAGCGCTACTCCACCTCTCCTAGAAATGAAGGAGATCGTTAAGACTTTCCCGGGCGTCAAGGCCCTTAGTGAAGTGACGCTGACTCTGGCGAGAGGCGAAGTCTTGGCTCTGGTCGGAGAGAATGGGGCGGGAAAGAGTACCCTGATTAAGGCGCTCGGTGGAGCCCATCTTCCGGATTCCGGTGAGATATTAATTGATGGAAAGTCGGTAACGTTGCGCTCGCCGCAAGTTTCGCAACGCGAAGGCATCGCCATCATTTTCCAGGAATTCAATCTGGCTCCAAAGTTGAGCGCTCGGGAAAACCTATTTCTCGGCAAGGAAATCGTTAACCGTGGATTCATCGATCACCGAGCAGAGCGAGCCCAGGCCCGTGAGCTGTTTGGTCAGCTGGGGATGTCCATCGATCCGGAGGCTCGTTGCGAAAATCTGACTGTGGCCGAACAGCAAACCGTTGAAATCGCCAGAGCTTTGGCATCGGATGCCCGAATTATTGTCATGGACGAGCCGACCGCAGCTTTGAGCCAGCAAGAAGTAGACAAGCTTTTGTCGATAATCCGCCGATTGCGCAAGGAAGGGATTTCCATCATCTACGTAAGCCATCGCTTGGAGGAAATCTATGAGATCGCTGATCGCGTTACCGTGCTTCGGGATGGGGAAACCGTTGGCGAGGCGCCTGTTTCGGAAGTATCGAAATCGCAATTGATTGAATGGATGGTAGGACGGCCACTGGAAGAGGAGTTCCCTGAACGCCAATCGAATCTCGGTCCCGTAAGACTGAAAGTGGAAAACCTTAGTCGTGGATCGGCGGTTCGCGGGGTGAATTTTGAGCTGAGAGAGGGAGAAGTATTGGGAATCTCAGGACTGGTGGGATCCGGAAGGACTGAGATGGTTCGGCTGATTTTCGGCGCGGACCATTTGGACCAAGGGAATATCATCATGGATGGGAAGGAGCGGAGGATCTGCGAGCCCAGGGATGCTATACGAAATGGCATCTGCCTGCTGACTGAAGATCGGAAGGAGCAAGGGCTTATTCTGATTCACTCAGCCCAGGAAAATTTTGGCCTGCCCAATTTACAGGCATTCAAGAAAGGTTTCCTGATTGATGGAAAGGCTGAAGCCCAGGCCTTCGAAACGAGCAGAAAGAATTTAAAGATAAAGGTATCCTCTGGTTCCCAAAAAGCCGGACAACTGTCAGGCGGCAATCAGCAGAAAGTTGTCCTGGCAAAATGGTTACAAGGAAAAGCCGACATTTTCATATTCGATGAGCCCACTCGTGGCATCGATGTCGGAGCTAAGTATGAAATCTACCTTTTGATAAACGAATTGGTTGCTCGCGGGAAATCGATTTTGCTCATTAGCAGCGAGTTGCCTGAGGTGATTGGCATGAGCGACCGTATTCTGGTCATGAAAGAAGGCCAAGTCATGGGTGAGATCGAGGATGCCCGAACAACCTCGCAAGAAGCGGTCCTCGCCCTTGCTTTAAGCGAATGAGCCAAGAAGGAAGAGTCAGGCAAAGCCGTTTTCCGAGCGTTTCGCTGGGAGACTACGGAATGGTAGTCGCTTTATTGGCCCTTTGTCTGCTGTTTAGCCTGTTGACCCTTAAGCGTCAACCCGGTATAGGCCCCGAGGCGGAAGCGGAAATGCTGGGGGTCGTGATCAATCTGATTTCCGAGAACGAGCTAGCTTTAATCGTCGGCGCCGCCAACACGGATTCGGAAGCTCTAGCCCGTAACGTCCACCAAATGGCCTTGGATTCCAGCCGCGAATCCGTTCGCCTGATCATTGGCGGGCCGCGTGATTTGCGTCTGGCTCTTGACGCCATGGCCGCCAACGGAGAGTCGCTGGGCGGCATCGTGGCCAGTGGGGACGTGATCAAGTGGCGAGTCATCGAGCAACTGCCTGATAATTTCCCCCAGTTCTCCGGCTACGAGCTCGGGGTGCCATCGGAACGATTGTGGCCCGATTTCCTGAAGGCGTCCAACCTCTTGGCTATTGTCGAACGCATCGTAGTAATCGCCATAATCGCCATCGGCATGACCATGGTTATCATCACGGCAGGCATCGATTTATCGGTTGGCAGCTTGATTGCCCTGTCAGCTGTTCTGAGTGCGACTGTCGTTAAAAAATTCGGCGGAGTGGATGCTCCGGCGTGGTCGGTTGGCCTAGGCTTTCTAGTCGGCATCTTAAGCTGCGGGCTGATTGGCTTATTCGCGGGATCTTTAGTCCATCGATTTAAAGTGGCGGCCTTTATTGTTACGCTAGGAATTATGATGATGGCGCGCGGAATGGCGTTTATCACCACTGGAGGATTCTCTATCGACCAAGTCCCCAATTCGTTTGTCTGGCTGGCTCAAGGATCCATTTTGGGCATTCCCAATACCATACTGCTCCTCGCCCTGATTTATGGATCCGCTCATGTTTTCATGACACATACCCGATATGGCCGCTACATTTACGCGGTCGGGGGCAATGCCGAAGCAGCCCGATTGACGGGAGTCCCAGTGGGAGCGGTAATCTTGCTGGTCTACACCATCAGCGGCCTCTCGGCGGGGCTCGGCGGCTGCCTGCAAGCCTCTCTAGTTAGAGCCGCCGCCCCCAATATGGCCAATATGTACGAGCTTTACGTCATCGCTGCAGTAGTCGTAGGTGGCACCAGTCTTTCCGGCGGATCCGGGCGCGTTTTCGGCACCCTGATCGGGGCATTCATTATAGCTGTCATACAAAACGGGATGAATTTGATCGGAATCCAAAGCTACACTCAAATGTTCACCCTCGGCGGTGTTATCGTGCTGGCCGTGCTCCTAGACAAAACTCGTCAGAGCGGGGGATTCCGGCAACTGTTAGCGGGGAAATGAATTGCGCTAAGACTATAGCGCATTCGGATTTTTGCATTCACGGCATCGCCCAAGCGCGGGCCCTACAGAAATGATTGGCCGTAGGGCTCGCGCCAGCGCGTTGCCGCTGAGCCTTTGAGAATTTCTGTTAAGTCGAGCTAATTAAAGCATTCACCGAAGCCGACTACAGCGAATTGAATCAATCCGAGCCTTAGAGAGTGTCCAATAAGTCAGAATATGCGTCGAATAGCGGGGTATCCATGGAATGGCTATCCCCAATGTGCTCAACAATGCGCAGGGCCATCTGGGCGGAAACCCCTTTGGGGCAGCGTCCTTTTTGCTGTCCTATCTCCGCATTCGCTCCGTCGCTTTTGGCTGCGTTGCAGCCGAGGGCCAAGGCCCTCCGGGCATTGATGCCTCGGCTACGGCTTGCCAAAAACGAAAAATGCCTGCTGCGACGCGCATTCTGACTTATTGGACACTCTCTTAGAGGTGGTAATAGCTTGAACTCAATAATCGCTTGCCAGAGTGGTGGGGTGGGCGTCAGTTTGCTAGCGTGAACCGTTCATACGTATCCCATCCTCGATTGACTTTCCGTCGCTTAGTCGCCGGCTTCATTGCGGCGCTATCCCTGCTCCTGCTGGTCTCATGTTCGGATAGCGGTTCGAGAGGGGTGGGCGGTTCCGAATCGAAGGGGAAAATCGGCATGACCTGCATGGCATTGACGAATCCTTTCTTTAAGCTGATTGCCAATGTAATGGAGGAGGAGGCCGCAAAATATGGATACGACTTGGTAGCTTTGGACGGAGCCAATGACGGAGCTGCGCAAAATGCCCAGATTTCGGACTTCATTGCTCAAGGATACGATGCCATCTTCTTGAATCCAGCAGACTCTAAAGCGGCAGCGGAAGGCGTGCGCAAGGCTCATGCGGCTGGCATACCTGTATTTACATTCGACATCCAGGTTGACGACGACGAGGTGAAGCAGATGGTAACTTCCCATATTGGAAGCGACAATTTTCAAGGAGGGCAGTTGGCAGCGAAGAGCATGATCGAGGCAACTGGTGATCGCGGGCAAATTGCCATTATAGGGCTGCCGGAGGTAACTTCGTGCATCTTGCGGGTTGAAGGGTTCAAGGATCAGCTCAAGAAAAGCGGCAGCCAACTGGAAATTGTAACGGAATTGAACGGCAAAGGGAGCCGCAACGAAGGCTTCGCGGTAACCAATGACATACTTCAAGTTCACCCCAATATCGTCGGGATTTTCGCCATTAACGACCCCTCGGGTCTCGGGGCCTACGCCGCCATCGACAAAGTCAACAAAACCGAGCAAATCACCATCGTGGCATTCGATGCGTCGCCAGCGGGAAAGCAGGGCGTTTACGAAGGGAAACTCTACGACACGCCACAGCAATTCCCCCGAAAAATGGCGGTCGGAACTGTCCAGTCTTTCATCAAGCATTTGGAAGGAGAGACTGTGGAAAAAGCGATATTCATACCGTGCTCGCATTATCGCTACGAAACGGCAGCGAACGACCCGACTCGAGTAAGCGAACAATGGTAGGATCCCTCAATAGCCAAGCGAATAGGTGAGTCCGTTAAATTAAGTTAATGAAATCGCTCATAGAAAAATCCTGCTCAAGATTGGAGAAGGTTCGGGAATCGCTGGCGGAGGTGATCGTCGGGCAAGAGGCCTTGGTGGACCGTTTGCTCCTGGCTTTGTTGTGCGATGGCCATGTTCTCATAGAAGGCGTTCCTGGAGTCGCGAAGACGCTGGTTATAACCACTTTGGCCCAATCAATGAAGGCTAGCTTCAGCAGGGTCCAATTCACTCCAGATTTGCTGCCTAGCGATTTGGTGGGAAGCCTGGTTTACGATCCCAAAGAGCACAGTTTTACCGCTGAAAAAGGTCCTGTATTCGCCAATTTGTTACTTGCGGACGAAATCAATCGCGCTCCCGCTAAAGTGCAAAGCGCATTGCTGGAGTCCATGCAAGAGAGGCAAGTCACTTTGGGCAAGGAGTCCTTCAAACTCCCTCATCCTTTTCTGGTTCTAGCCACCCAAAACCCAATCGAGCAAGAGGGTACCTACACTTTGCCTGAAGCCCAGGTAGATCGCTTCATGTTCAAGCTGAAGGTGGGCTATCCCAGCATGGAGGAGGAGCACCAGATTATGCGTCGCATGGCTCGATCGGCTCCGAAAACCCGTGTGGAGCCGGTAATCGACTTGGACTACATTCTAGAAACGCGGGCCTTGCTCGACAAGGTGTTCATTGACGAGAAGGTGGAGAAATACATTTTGAGGGTGGTGGACGCGACGCGGAATCCGGCAGCCTATGGTTTAGACATATCCCGCTACCTGCGTTTTGGCGCCTCGCCTCGAGCGACTATCTATTTATCGCTGGCGGCTCGAGGCCTAGCCATGCTGAATCAGCGCGAATTTGCGGTCCCGCAGGATGTAAAGGATATTGCTGGCGATGTTCTCAGGCATAGAATGGCGCTTTCGTATAGGGCGGAGGCAGAGGGTCTCACCTCCGACGATCTCATTACCAAGATTCTGAATACCGTTCCCATCATGGAGGAATGAGCCTAGCTGAGGAAAGACGACTTGATCTGCTGGAGCTCAAATGCCGCCGCCCGGTCGAGCATTTGCTGGCAGGGGAATATCGGAGCGTATTCAAAGGTCGGGGAATCGAATTTGAAGATGTAAGGCCTTACACTCCTGGCGACGACGTCCGCTCGATGGACTGGAAAGTCACGGCTCGGACTGGAGTGCCTCATGTTAAGCGGTACGTGGAGGAGCGTGAGCAGATGTTTTACCTGATGGTGGATCTTTCTGCATCCACTTTGAGCGATATTGACAAGGCCAAGCGAAGGACGGTGGCCGAGTTTGGAGCGTTGCTGACGCTTTCAGCGCTTTCAAACAACGATCGTGTCGGATTGATTCTATTTACCGACGGCGTGGAAATGGTTGTGCCGGCAGCGAAGGGGAGGCAGCAAGGCATGAGAATTCTAGACGCCTTGGCTGGCTTCGAGCCGAAAGGCTCAGGAACGCGTCTTGATGTCGCCCTCGATACATTCGGGCATCTGGCTCAAAAGCGTTCCGTTGGTTTCGTGATCTCAGATTTTCTCGCCGAAAATTATGAGCAGGAGCTATCAGTTGTGGGGTACCGGCATGACGTTATTGCCGTCAATCTTTACGAAGCTATCGAGCTGGATGCGCCGAGGTTCGGAATGGCTCGTATCCGTGATGCGGAGACAAATGACCTGAAAGTGGTAGATTTTCAAGCGAATCGACCGGAAAGCCGATTGGAAAGAATGCGCGAGACATCCATGGAATGCGGCGTGGATTTGATCAATCTGCAAGCAGGGGATGATTGTGTAGCGGTTCTTTCCCAATTTTTCAAGTCGAGACAACGACTGGCGGCGGACCAGACTGGAGGTTAGTAGCAGTGTTCGGAGACTCCAAATTCATCATTTTCTCGGCCGTTTGGGCCCTAAGCATCGCGAGCCAGGCTGTTTCTCAAACTCCCGCGAGAGTCGAAAAAGCTATTGTGAGCGTGGAGACGAGCTTGGACACGGATCGGACCTACGTCCCGGGCGATGTCGTGGAACTCAAAGTGTTTGCCACCTCTCGTTCTTACGTGGAGATGCTCTTAGAGCCTCCTGTCCATGCGCATGCCCGATTGCTTGAGATTCAACCATTCCCCATAACTCTGAATGCGGATAGACTTTTCCAGCGAGAGTGGATGGCGCTCTATCAAATAGGAAGGTCGGGATCTCTTGTCTTGGATGGAGGGAGTGTCGGTTTAAATTCCGAGGCAATATTGGAGGACCAGCAACTGTCGGCGATATCTCTCGTGGTCGGATCCGTTGGAATGGATCCAGGGGGAGACGCGCCAGAAATTTGGTCTGGAACGACGAGTGCGAGTGGAGCAGGAATGGCCCTGATTATCGCTGCATTTTTCGCCCCAGGAATATCGATGTACCTCGCTTACCATTACTGGCTCAAACGGAACTTGACGGAAGCGTCTGGGCTGCCCGTCGATTCCGCTCAAGCTCAAGCCAGTCGGATATGCGAAAGTCTGAAACGAGATAATTTCAATCCCCGGGAGCTAGAGCGATTTTTGGCGATGCATCAAGAGGAATGCTCTGGGCGGCTGGTGGCTTTGATTGAAAAGCTCTTATACGCTAGAAAGTCTCCCGTCGGCGAACTGCTAGACCAATTCAGGGAGGAGTTCGCGGAATGAATTTCGCTTTTCCATGGGCGCTCTTGCTATTGCCTATCGCCCTGTGGTCCGTTTATCGCCAAGGGAGAAGGTCGGGGACGATCGTGGCCTCGCTGGGGCAATGGGGTAGCGTGACTCTAGGAAGAGTCCGGTTTCTGTGGATACAAAGGCTTTTGGAAGCCCTTTTCTTTACTGGGCTCATATTCGCTTTGGCCCGACCTCAGGCTGGGACGAGCGAAACGGTCGAGGAAGCGGAAGGGATTGCCATAGAATTGCTGGTCGACGTTTCCAGCAGTATGGATCGATCTATCGACGTACCCGGCGAAGGGGCGAAGACGCGCATGGATATCGCCAAGGACTTGCTTGAACGGTTTATTGCCGGGGATGGTGAACGTCTTTCGGGTAGGCCTAACGATCTGATTGGCTTGATCAGTTTCGCTCGCTATGCCGATACTCGGAGCCCACTTACTTTTGGACACGAAGCCTTAGTGCAAATTGTGAGGGAATTGGAAATACAAGATCGTCCCAACGAAGATGGAACTGCTTACGGAGACGCCCTCACGCTGGCTTGTGCGAGACTCGAGAAGCTGGACGAATTGAAATCCCTAAACGCTGGCAGGCAGTTAACTGATATCGAAAGCCGTATCATTATTCTGCTAACGGATGGCGAGAACAATTCAGGCAATCATTTGCCACTAGAGGCGGCGGGCTTGGCGAAGCTTTGGGGCTGTCGCGTTTATTCCATTAGCTTGGGAGATTCGAATAGTGTCGGCGAATTGGAAATCGCTGGAGAGGAAGAGCGATTTTCCGATGCGGAGGTGACCCTGCAGCGCATCAGCGAGGAAACCGGTGGGGTCTTCCGAAGGGCTACAGGCTATGAATCTCTTTTGTCGATTTACGAAGAGATCGATGAGCTTGAACGAACCCAAATTGAAACGCGATCCTTCACGATCGTGTCAGAGTGGTACTGGGTTCCCTTACTCGCGGCCGCGATTTTTCTTTTGAGCGGAACCCTTTTACGAATGACTTGGCTCAGGGTGGCTTGATGAAACCCTTTGTACTACAGTGGCCCTGGGCCTTGGCTCTTCTGCTAGCGGTTGTCCCGCTAGCCTGGCTGGCGATATATGCCCAAAGCCAGCGACTAGCTATGAGATCAATGCTAGGCGGCAACCCCAATAGCGAGCGGAACCATCGAGATTGGCTTTGGATCGGCGTGTTCGCTCTCCTGGCGCTTGCTTTGGCCCGCCCGGGATACCAGCCAGAGCGTCATGCCATCGAACAGTCTGGTAGAGACGTCGTTTTCGTTTTGGATGTTTCCCGCAGCATGCTTGCCCGAGATGCCTATCCCTCCCGGCTGGAAGCGGCGAAGCAGGGGATTCGGGACTGTCTCGATGGATTTGAGGGGGAACAAGTGGGATTGGTTATTTACGCCGGGAGCTCATCGATCAGCTGTCCCCTGACTTCCGACTATGATTTTGTCCGTTACATGCTAACGCAAATTCAGCCACGCAGTGTCGAGTTCGGAGGCAGCCTGCTATTGTCGGCCATCGAGAAATGCGTGGATCAGGTTATGAGCACGGAAAGAAGGGGATTTCAGGATATCATTCTTCTATCAGATGGGGAAGACCATGGTCCAGGCTTGGAGTTGGCTGCTAAAAGGATAGAGGAGAGCGAGGCGAAATTGCTAGCAGTGGGCCTGGGCGATTCCGAATCAGGCTCGCGTATTCCTATAATTAGTGAAGAGGGCGAAACGATTCCGTTGAAGCACAAAGGCGAAATTGTCTACACGCGTTTGCGAGACAAGGAATTGGGTGAACTATCTAGGATGACCCCAGAAGGTGAATACGTTAAAGCGGGAACCTTGCCTTTCCATTTAGGCGAAATCTATCGTTCCTTTTCGGAAGACAAGGAGCGTATCGCTTCCGGTAGCGATTCTGGGTACGTGATCTACAAGGAGGGGGCCTTTTTCATTCTGCCGATAGCCTTGCTTTTGGCCTTAGTTGCGAAAACGGACATGCGTATCAGTCGCAGCGCAATTGCCGGTTTGGCGGTCTGGATGGCAATTGCTTTGATTCCCTCCGCTATCTGGGCCCAGAGTGAAGATTCAATGGAGCAGCGTTTTTCGGCGGCGATTGATTTACTCGAGCAAGGCGACTATGCGGAATCGGAGATCGCTTTCAGGGAGCTGGTAGAGATTCTGGAAAGCTCTGACACGGGTCCTATCAACATTGCTGCTTCGTTGTTCAACCAAGGATTAAGTCGCCTGAAGCAAGCCGAGAGATTGTCAGAATCTTCGCCGCGCGATGCTTTGGATGTCGCCCGCGGGGCCCAGGGATTGTTTTTCGACGCAGCCCGATATCGACCCGGCTATAGAAGAGCGGGAGCCCGGCTTGATGAAGTGGCGGTAATGCTGGAGGCCTTGCAGGCGAGAGTGCGCGATGAAGAAAACCGTGAACAAGAGCGAGACGAGAAAATTGAAGCGCTTCTACAGCGAATCCGCGAACTGCGTGAGGCGCAAATAGAATTAAGAGAAACGGTGGAGAGTTCGGATGTCGAACGACGCCCAGTTCAAGCCAATCGGTTTTCGAGAGCGTCGACGGATGAGCAACCCATTCCGGAAAACGCCGATGTCAAAGGTGAAGCCTTTACAGCTAGGCAGTTATTATTGCGGCAAGAGGGTCTATCAATACAAGTAGAGATGAGAAATTTGGATACCGAGTTTTCTATGGCCAGCGCCCTGTCCCATGACAATTCGAGCGAATCCGTGCAAACCGTTATGCGCGAGCCCTTGTTGTTGATGCAAAAGGCCTTGGAAGCTCAAAAGGAAGCGGAAGAACTGTTGCCTCAGTGGCGCTACTGGATATCGGCTCGAGCCCGCCAGTCGGAGACGATCGATCGCCTGCAAGAGATTCTGGATTTGTTCGCCTCCAATAGTGAAGATGAAGGCGAGGGAGATTGGAATGAAGAAGACTGGGAAGAATTTATGGATACCGATCCCGGCGAGGCCGTGGCTGCGTCTATGCCCATGAAAGGGGAATTTCGCAAAGACGCGATGATGCAGCCGCTTCCCATTCCCAACTTCTCGGCGGAGGATATTCTCATGGAAGAGAAGAGCAGCCAGCAATTCCGGCAGCAGCAACGGGCCAAGGCCAACGCGGGAAAGGTGGAAAAGGATTGGTGATGCTTTTGACTCGAAAGCGTTTCTATGCCGTAGCCGCCATGGCTCTTCTGATTTTGAGCCGGCTATCGGTTGCTTGGGTTTACGGTCAAGATTCGCCAGGGCTAGCGGAGAACCTGAGATTGGAATTCCGCGATGCCAGTTGGTTTGCCGAAGAATTGGGGATCGCTTGGGTATTCGTCGACAGTGACTCGCTTCCCGAGATCAAGCCTATGGGTGAGGAAGGCGATATCCGATTTATAGGGACACGGGTCATCGAATTGGAAAACGATGATCGAGGTAACTATATAGGCATCATCGAATTCGTCCCTGAACGGACCGGAATCCGCCTATTCCCTCCAATTGAGGTGAAAGCGGGTGAAGCAATAGCCCGTACGGCATCGAGACAAATTGTCGTGGGAGAGCCCTACAAAACGGATGCTATGTCCTTCAAAATTGAGCCGAACACGCTTTCCGTTTATGAAGGTCAGCCTTTGCAGGTGTCTTTCGAGTGGCGGTGCGAATTGCCCATGAATCAGATGCGCGATGTAAAGCTGTATCCGGAATTCTTAAGCAATCCTGCCATAGAAGTAGTTATCCCTCGGAGCGATGCGCCGGAAGAGTCGCAATTTGGGATTCCCGTGTCGGAGCGCAGGGTGATCGCCCAGCGGTTTGAAAAAGGAAACGCGTTCCCGGAAAGCCTCGGGCTATTGAAATTCGATTTGTACCTGCGTTTCCGAGAACCCGGCAGGTACAATTTGTCGAGAACTCGATTGCAATGCTCGCGACTTCTGGAGGACGATGCCCAGTCAAACCGGTATGCAGCTTATTTTAATAACGCTCTTTTTGAAGCCGTTGATCGATCGTCTCCCCACGAAAGAATTTACGCGGAGTCAGAACCGTTGGAAATCCTTGTCCGTCCTTTGCCGGCCCAGGGAAGGCTCGAGTCGTTCAGCGGAATATTCGACCCCAATTCCGTAGACGTTTCGGTCAGGCCGGCAAAGGCCGTTGTTGGCCAACTAATCGAAATAATGGTAGATGTCCGCTCCGAAACCTGCTCCGAAATGCTTCGATTGCCGGACATGAGCCATCAATCGGCGATGAGGAATCGTTTTTGGGTGGGCTCGGAGGTTAATGAGATCTGGCGAGCCGATGGCAGGCGATTCGTAATACGAGCCCGTCCCTTGACTTCCCAAATTGCCGCGTTTCCCAGCTTGTCGTTCCAGATATTCGATTCCTCTTTGGACGACTATCGACTGATCAAGACGGAGCCGATTCCTTTCGATGTTTCGCCTCGCGATGGATTGACCTTCTTTTCAATGGACAAAATTCCAGGCGCCCAAATTACGATTGCCGCCGCCGCCGAGGGAATATGGCATAACCGGCGAGCGACAACTATGGGAGACGTCCTAAACGGAATTTTTAAAATTTTGGCCAGCGGTGTTTTGATCTGGTTTGGAATGGGAGTCGCTATTCTAGGTCTGGGAGGCGCGTGGGCCAAGGAATCGCGACGACGGTCTCAGGATGCGGATTATCGTCGGAAGATCGAAGCTATCGAATCCTTCGGTAAAGCTGTATCTAAAAATCCAAACGATATTGAGTCCTTGCGTCGGCTGATTGGCGACTATTTCGGAGTCCAGAGTAAAGCCCTAACCGCAGATGATGCGGCGTCGGCGCTGGGAGCGATTTGCTCTGATAGGTATTTGATCGAGGAACTCCGCCGGACCATAGACGCCATTGATTTGCCTCGTTTCCAGACTGAATCCCTTAGAATCCCGAAAACGGAAGCCGCTGCGGATCTCGGAGACAAATTGATTCCGTTGTTGAAAGGCAGTGCTATGGCTCTGTTTTTGACGGCCGCATTAGGTCTCGGCGATGTTCGGGCCGATGCTTGGCTCGAGGCGGAACGCATTTTCTCGCACGCTTTGCAAATGGCTGAGTCGGTACCCGATATCGATCGCGTCAACGCCAAGTTTGCGGAGGCGGCATTGGCTTTTGAGCGCTCGGCCCAAGAGGGGATTCGCCCGGGAATTTCTTGGTACAATGCAGGGAATGCCTGGTTCCAGGCTGGGGAAGTCGGTCGATCGATAGCCAACTACAAGCTATCGCGTTCGAGGAGACCCTTTGACGACCGAGTTTTGAAAAGCCTGCAAGCGGCTCGAGGATTACGCGTCGATCGGTTCGCTAGCGAGACAGTTGAAGCGGGTATTTCACTTTGGAGGATGCGAGCCGCATTTTCAATCGTGTGGCTGGGAACTGCCGCTTTGGTTGTGTTTTGGATTCGATTCAGAACTCGGTATTTGCTTTGGGCGACCGGCTTGGCAATAGGCCTTTCCTGCCTTCTTGGAGGAGGCTTGCTATGGAAAACGCTTAGCAGTTTGGGCGAAGGCGTAATAATTACCGAGGAAATCTATGCCCGAAAGGGGCCTGGATATGCGTATGCTACGGCTTACGTGGACCCGCTGCACGATGGACTGGAACTGGAGATTCTGGAGCGCCGACCCGATTGGCTGAGAGCTCGTTTGGCGGATGGCAGCGAGTGCTGGTTGCCCGAAGCTGCGGTGCATCGATTGGCATTGTGAAGGGCAACCCAACGCGGCCGCTTAGGGGTCGGTCCTCGCTAATAGCTTGTTGCATAAATCCGAAATTAGTAGGGTCGCCGC
>CAYOLG010000021.1:0-12292 GCA_964404745.1 uncultured Opitutaceae bacterium | reverse complement strand
GGTCGCCGCAAGCGACGCCCCTACCACGATAGATTCGATGGCATCCTCATATTCAACACGCTCTAGGGCTATGCCCGACAGGCGAGTCGCCCTAAATGGTGGATGGGCCATGCGGGTCGCGATGTACAATTTCGCTTCGATCTGGACAATGTGAATGAGATGAGACACCCATTTTAGGGAAGACCCTATGGTTCGTAGAGTTTCCAGTCTGGCATGCATTGATTCCCGTTGGTTGAAGATCCTTCAAGCAACATTTGTTGCCATATTTTTTTTGGTGGCCTCGTTAGGCTCCAATCGAGGGTTCGCCGAAGAGGAATTGATTTCCTTCAATCGCGATATTCGACCAATCTTGTCCGACATCTGTTTTCAGTGCCATGGTCCGGATGCCAACTCGAGGGAGGCGGATCTTCGGCTGGACTTGCGGGAAAGCGCGGTGGCTGACAGAGGTGGCTATGCGGCTCTAGTCCCGGGAGATCCCGATGAAAGCGAACTCATTTGGCTGATTTTCTCCGACGATGAATCGGAGCAGATGCCGCCAAAAGAGCACCCGAGGCAATTGAGCCGAAACGAGAAGGAAGTGATTCGCGCCTGGGTCGAGCAGGGGGCGGAGTATCAAGTTCACTGGGCGTTCATGCCACCAGAAAAGAAGCTCCCCAAGGTAAAGGATGACGAAGGATGGATTCGAAACGAGATCGACGCTTTCGTTTTGGCTAAGCTCAGTGAGGAGAGTCTAAAACCATCTCCTGAAGCTAACAAAGCCACGCTGATTCGGAGGCTCTGCCTCGATTTGAATGGCATTCCGCCAACCTTGGAAGAGATAGACAGCTTTGTGGCTGACGATTCCCCCGATGCCTACGAGAAGCTCGTCGATCGATTGCTATCCTCGTCTCGCTATGGCGAGCGTATGGTTTGGGAATGGCTCGATGCTTCTCGGTATGCGGATAGCAATGGGTATCAAAACGATGACGAGCGGGGAATGTGGCCTTGGCGGGATTGGGTGATCGACGCCATGAACGCGAATATGCCCTTTGATCGCTTCACGATTGAGCAAATCGCTGGCGACCTCTTGCTGGAGTCCTCTCAAGAACAGAAATTGGCGACCGCTTTTCTGCGTAACCATATGATCAACGGGGAAGGGGGTCGATTGCCGGAGGAGAACCGAATCGACTATCTTGTAGATCAAACCGATACTGTATCCACTATTTGGATGGGACTAACAATGGGCTGCGCGCGCTGCCATGATCATAAATACGATCCCATATCCCAGAAAGAATATTATCAGCTAATGGCTTTCTTCGATAAGACCGAAGTAACGGGGAAGGGACGCGATCCTCATACGCCACCCGTGCTGGACCTATCCACAGATGGTCACGACCGGCGGATCGAAGAGCTGGAAGAAGCGAAAGCGGAAGCGGCCGAGCGCCTCGACGAGGTAGAGCGCATTCTATTTCCAAGGCCAGATGGGCAGTTGGCCATAGAATCCGAGAACGCCCGTTCGATAACCAACGGAACGATTCAGGGCTTATTGAAGCAGCCGGTCAACGAACGTAGGCCGGAACCCTTGATTGAAGTCGTGGCCGTTTTTGGAGAGACCGAGCCTGCATACGCGCAAGCAACCCTCGACTACATCAAAGCATACCAGGATTTGGATATCTACAGCAATTCCCGTCCGATCGTGATGATTATGGAAGACACGGTAGAGCGGGAGACCTACATTCTCGAAAATGGGCTCTACGACTCTCCCGCTGATAAAGTGATCACCGGATTTCCCGCTGCCCTGAATGGCGGAATCGAGGAGATAGGAGACCTAAACCGCCTCGACTTAGCGAAGTGGCTTTTAAACGATGAAAACCCGCTTACTGCTCGAGTGACGGTAAACCGCTACTGGCAGCAATTTTTTGGCAGAGGTATTCTTGAGCAAGTCGAGAATTTCGGTGTGCAGAGCAAGCCGCCGGCCTACGAGGCTTTGCTGGATTGGCTAGCGGTAGACTTCAGGGAGAGCGGCTGGGATGTTAAAGCGATTCACAAAAAGATAGTGATGAGCGCGACTTATCGGCAATCTTCCCGGGTGGATTCGGAAGCGCTTAATCGGGATCCCGAAAACGAGCTATTGGCTCGAGGTCCGCGCTTTCGCATGCAATCTTGGATGTTGCGAGATCAAGCCTTAGCCCTTGGGGGACTCCTGAACGAAACGGCAGGTGGCCCTCCGGTTAAACCGTATCAGCCGGAGGGCATTTGGGAAGAGGCGTCTTTCGGATTCATCAAATACTATCCGGACACGGGAGATGATCTGTATCGCCGTAGTCTATACACCTTTTGGCGTCGCATCGTCGGCCCTCCCTTATTCTTCGATTCAGGAGCTAGGCAAGTATGCGAGGTAAAGTCCTATCGTACCAACACGCCTTTGCATGCCTTAGTGACATTGAACGATACGACTTACGCTGAAGCGGCCAGAGGCTTTGGCCAACGGGCCTTAACTGAACTAAGCGGCAGTGATACGGAACGTTTGGGCGAGGCCTTCCGCATGGCTACCTCTCGATACCCGAACCGATCGGAGGTTCGGACGTTGAAGACCGCTCTTGGCAAGTATCGCAAGCACTTTTCCCAGAACCGGAAAGCTGCATTGGAAGTAGTTTCGGTGGGAGAGTCCCGGCGGGACCCATCATTGGATCTCGTTGATCACGCCGCTTGGTCCACGGTGGGACTCTTGCTCATGAATTTGGACGAAACGCTTACGAAGGAATAGAAAGTTCGCATTGTCTCAGAGAAACAAAGAACCATGGACCCGCTAGTAGAGGCTAAAAGACAGTTCACTCGTAGGGAATTTTTCGGCACGGCAGCGAGAGGAGTCGGAGGGGTCGCTCTGGCCAGCCTGTTGAGCCCCCAATCCCATTCGAAAACCTTTTCGGGATTGTCGGCTTTGCCGCATTTCGCCCCGAAAGCGAAGCGGGTTATCTACCTGCTGCAAAACGGGGCCCCATCGCATGTCGACCTTTTCGATCACAAGCCCATGCTGGCCAAGCTGGAGCGCGAGCCCGTTCCCGATTCAATTCTGGGGGGCAAGCGATTCAGTTCGATGACCAACACCAAGGAGAAACTCCTTCTGCCGAACATCACCACCTTCACTCGCCATGGTAAGTGCGGACGTTCCTTGAGCAATTTCCTTCCTTACACTTCTGAGATCGTCGACGATCTCTGTTTTATCAGATCGATGCATACGACTTCGGTTAATCACGCTCCCGGCATCAATTATTTTCTGTCGGGAGCGGAAATACCGGGACGGCCTAGCATGGGAGCTTGGTTGAGTTACGGGCTGGGTTCCGATGCGGATGATCTTCCCGCCTTCGTGGCTATGACTTCCCGTGACAAAGAGGCTTCCTGCGGGCAGATCTTTTACGATTTCTATTGGGGCTCTGGTTTTTTGCCAACCAAGTATCAAGGCGTGAAGTTTCGTGGTAGTGGAGACCCAGTCCTCTACTTGTCGAATCCTCAGGGCGTTAGCCGATCTTTGCGGCGGAGCATGCTGGATGATTTGGCGAAACTCAATGAAGAGAAACTCAAGGATTATGGCGATCCGGAGATCGCTACGCGGATCTCCCAATACGAGATGGCTTACAAGATGCAGATCAGCGTTCCGGAACTAACCGACTTTTCCGATGAGTCCGAGGAAACTCTGGAAATGTATGGATCCGACGTTCATCGAGAAGGAAGTTTTGGATACAATTGCCTAATGGCCCGTCGTCTAGTTGAGAGGGGGACGCGTTTCGTGCAGCTGATGCATGCCGGGTGGGATCAGCACAACAACTTGACGCGCCAGTTGAAAGTCCAATGCATGGATACCGATCAGCCCAGCGCCGCTTTGATCAAGGACCTCAAGCGCTTGGGGCTATTGGACGAAACCCTGGTCATTTGGGGCGGGGAGTTCGGCCGTACGCCGTTCTTGCAAGGGGACTACGACAACTACCCTCGGTGGGGGCGGGATCATCATCCTTACGGATTTACGATTTGGATGGCCGGGGGAGGCATCAAACCCGGGTTTGCCTACGGAGGAACGGATGAATTTGGATTCAACGCCGTTGAGAATCCAGTCCACGTACACGACTTCCAGGCGACAGTTATGCATCTGTTAGGAATCGACCACGAGCGCTTTACTTACAAGTTCCAAGGCCGCAACTATCGACTGACCGATGTGCACGGGCATGTGGTTAAGGATGTGCTAGCGTAGAAAGTTTCTAATAATTGCGGCAGGTTCGCTCTGAGCAGGAAGGGATTTTTGCTGTAGGGTCGCCGCAAGCGACGCCGCTACATCTGCAACGCGCGTCAAATGAGCGCCGAGAAACTCCGTTTAAAACGAATTTGGCATTGAGCGCGAGACAACCGCCCGCATTTCGTCAACGAAGCGATTAGTTTGGCTTTGATTAATCCCAGGGAGAAAGAGACTATTAATCAATGATCCCCATAAGCAGATCCTTTTCCGTGCTTCTCGGGCTTGCGCTTGCTGTCAGTTGCCTGCCCGCGAGTCAATCTTCTTTCGGACAGAGCGAAGCGAGCCTGCGAGGCAAGCGAGTTCTTTTCCTAGTTGGAGAGCGGGAATATGGAACCAGCGAATCTTTGCCGGCTTTTGCCGAGGCAGTTCTATCGGCAAAGGGAGTTACCAGCGACTTCGCTTTTGCTCGAAGCGATAATCGCGACTCTGTCGAATGCCACGAATTCGATGGTCTGGATAGTTTGGATGAAGCCGATATCCTGGTGATTAGCGCCCGTCGACGCTACCCAAGGTCGGCTGATATGCTTCGAATCCGCAACTGGATCGAGTCGGGTAAACCTACGATTCTGATCCGCACCGCTAGTCACGCTTTTGGAGAACGGGCAAAGGGCGCGGGCTATCAGGCTCCGCCAGGACATGCAGCCTGGAATAGCTTTGATCGCGATGCGCTCGGAGCCACGTACGAAGGGCATTACAGCGATTGGAAAACGGAACCGCGGAAGCGAGTGCTCATGTGGCCTGAAGCGGGGAATCTGGACCATCCGATATTGAAGGGCTTTAAAGTGGGAGACTTCGTACCCATTGGAGACAAGCTTTACAAGTATACGAATTTAGATCCGGACCTAGAAGTCCTGCTTAGGGCCCGCTATCCAGATGAGGAAGCTATTCATCCGGTTGCCTGGGTGAATGAGAAGGGCGGCAAGCGCGTATTCTATATGTCTCTTGGTGGACTCGATGAAATGGTGCTGCCAGAGACTCAACGGCTTTTGCTCAATGCTTTCTTGTGGGCCGCCGCCGGTTCCAAGCAGCCCCCAAAAGTGTCGGTCAACCCGGTCAAGGAAGCTACTTCCGACCGACAAACGCCTGTCGATTCGCATCGAACTATCATCGGAGCCGAGGGAATTGCCGTCGACCTCGTGGCTGCTGAGCCAACAGTGGCTCAACCATCCTTTATCGATTTCGACGAGCGCGGGCGCATGTGGGTGGCGCAGTACCGGCAGTACCCTTTCCCCGCGGGTCTCGAAGTTCAGGATAAAGACAAATTTTGGCGGACGAAATACACGGATACCCCAGAACCCCCGGGTCGTCCTGGCTATGTTCCGGGCAAAGACATGATTACCATTCACGAGGATCGCGATGGCGATGGAGTGTTCGAATATTCAAAGCCTTTTCTGGAAGGCTTGAACATGGTGACGAGCTTTGCCTGGGATGCTGAAGGCGTCTGGGTGTTGCAGCCCCCGTATCTGCTATTTTATTACGACCGTAACCATGACGATGTTCCAGATGGCCCGCCTGAAGCGCGATTGAGCGGATTTGGCCTGGAGGACACGCACTCGACGGTGAATAGCCTGACTTGGGGTCCCGATGGTTGGCTGTACGGCGCTCAGGGATCAACGGTAACGGCATCGATAAGTGTAGCTGGGAAGGAAGAGCCTCCAATCAAGAGCATCGGACAGCTGATGTGGCGTTACCATCCGGTAAAGAATGTCTACGAAGTCTTTGCCGAAGGGGGTGGCAATATCTGGAGCTGCGAATTCGACTCCAAAGGACGTCTAATGGCTGGGGCTAACGAAGGACGCAAGCTGGGCTATCACTACATGCAAGGCTCCTACGGGCGCAAGAATTTCGGCAAGCATGGAGACTTGTCCAACGATTACGCTTTCGGATATTTTAATGGAATCGAGGAGGCCGGATCCCAGCGGGTGACGACGAATCTCATGGTTTATGAAGAGGGGGCCTTGCCGGTTCGATACAACGGCGCCATACTGACGGCCAATCCCTTGGCCGGCAAGGTGCTTGCCTCGAGGAAGCGCTGGAGAGGAGCGAGCTTTCACTCGGATGCGATCGACGAGGCGATGGTTGCCAACGATCGCTGGATTCGTCCAGTCTACCTAGCTCCGGGGCCAGATGGAGGGGTATATGTGGCGGATTGGTACGACCGCCAAGTAAATCACATGCTCAACAGCGAGGGGCTTCTGAGCGCTGCGGACGGACGGATTTACCGTATTCGCAGTGCTGAGACCAGGCCTGGAGTTAAGGTCGATCTGGGCAATGCGACGAGTGACGAACTGGTCTCTACGCTCTCAAATGAACGCAGATGGTTCCGCGAAACGGCCAGACGATTGTTGAGAGAGCGACAGGATCGGAGCGTCGTTCCAAGATTAGAGGCCTTGCTGATCGAGGAGAAGGGGCAAGTTGCTCTTGAGGCTCTGTGGGCGCTGCACTCGCTCGGAGCATTCAGGGAAAAGTTGCTGCTCGGGGCTTTAAATCATGTCAATCCCTGGGTTCGCTTGTGGTCGGTCCGTTTGATTGGAGACGAAGGGTTTGGATCTGAAGAGGCATATGTTGAGCTAGCGAGATTGGCCGGGGAAGATTCTCACGTGGAAGTGAGGCAGCAGTTAGCTTCAACCGCGAAGCGTCTGCCTCCAATTCCATCGGCTAACATTATTAAGGAACTCCTCAAACGGGATGAGGATGCTGCCGATCCATACATGCCTTTGATGGTGTGGTGGGCCCTGGAAGATCTGTGCCGAGAGAAACCTGAGCTAGTGATCGAGCTTTTTGAGGACGCATCGCTTTTTGAATACGCAATGGCAAAGGAGCTTTTACTGGGTTTCATGATGAAGCGATTCGCCCTGGAAGGGAGCCGTCGATCGCTGACTTACTGCGCAGAACTGTTGAATCGGGCCCCGAGCGAGTCCTCCCGAAAGTCTTTGCTAGCGGGGTTTGAAGACGCATTTGAAGGTCGAGCGATGCAAGGCTTGCCGGACGAACTCGTCGACGCGATCTCTCGGGCCGGCGGAGGCTCCTTGGCGATGAGGATACGCCGCAATGATGCGGCGGCTATCGAAATGGCGATGGGCAATCTGAGTGGAGAATCGATCGAGGAATCGGAAAGGCGGCAAATAATAAGCGCCTTAGGCGAATTAAAGGAGGGGGCGTATGTGGGTATTCTAATCGATCAATTGTCCCGCGAAGATGAAGCCACCATAATGGTGGCCTTGGCCTCCCTGCAGAAATTCGACGAGGCGGCGGTGGCCGATGCCGTCTTGGATCACTACCCGAGATTCAGTGACAAGATCAAAGTAGCTGCTAGGGCGATGCTTTCCAGCCGGGCGGAATGGTCGCTTCGTTGGCTGAAAGCAATTCAATCGGGCGGCCTTGCCAAAGACTCCATGCCGAGCTATGTTGTTGAAGGCCTCGCTCGCCATCGCGAAGAAGAGATTGACCGTCTCGTTGACCGCTTATGGGGTGAGGATGGGCCTACCGTTGCCAGCGACCGGGAGATTGAGATGGCCAAGTTCAAGGGAATTCTGGATGAAGCCTCGGTCAGCGGCAACCGCTATGCGGGTAGGGAGATTTATTTGGGTCGATGCGCGTCCTGCCATCGCCTGCATAGCGAGGGTGGCGATGTAGGTCCGGATCTTACGGGCTATCAGCGACACGATCTAAATAGTTTGCTTCTGGCCATATCGGATCCCAATGCCGAGGTTCGAGAAGGTTTCGAAAACTATTCCGTAGAGACGCGTGATGGACAGAGGATAGTCGGCTTTCTGGCGGATCAAGATGACCGAATTGTGGAAATTCGGCCGGTCGGAGGACAACGTTTGATTATCGAAAAACCGGAGATCGTAAACATGGAGAGTTTGGGCGGTTCTCTGATGCCAGCAGGACTCCTCTCAGATCTGGACGATCAGGCAGTTGTCGATTTCTTCGCTTACCTGCAGTCAACGCAACCGTTGAATGTTAGATAGGACGTCGATCGCTCCATCCCATCCGCGTTTGATACCTAATGGGTCATGGCTGGGAATTGGATAACATTTGAGAGTTTTTTTGGATCCACCGCGTTGCAATTTGGAAAAAACTCCTTAAAAATCGCGCCAGAAGAGGGTTTTGGGTAGCTTTCAGTTAAGTGTAAGTCCAAAGGTATAAACAGATTAGGCAGAAGCATTGCCTAGAGACAATTCAGGAAATCGAAAGGGCGCGAGGGAGGAATGGTGTCGCGGGGCCTCCCGCCGGAGCTCGCAAAATGTCCATGCATCCAGTCAATTTATTCAAAAGCAATCGAACGAAACGAGGGTTTTCGTCTGTCATCGCTACCCTAGGGATAGGGGTGATGCTTGGGGGCGAGCTTTGGGCTGAAGCGGTAACCGACACCGACGATGGCGGCAAGGGTGATGCCCCGCTAACCGACGCAATTGTTAGCGAAAAGAACGAAGTCGAATTGGTTGAGGATTCGAATGTCAGTGAAGCGATTCAACGCCGTCCAGACCTTAGTTTCGCCAATATAACGATCGACGGTGAAGGTTCACGCCAATCACTAGATACCATATCCGCTGAGGCTGTTTCGTCGGTAGAGATACTCAAGGCGGTCACACCCGATCAGGATGCGGATTCTCGTGGCGGTTCAATTCGCCTGAAAACGCGTCCCTCCTACACGCAAAAGGGCACCTCGACCAAAATCATGCTGGAGACCGACTACAACTCCTATGTTGATGACATCGGCTATGAAGGCAGTATTTCGGTTGGGGGGCCACTCAATGAAGCCAGGACGATCGGGGGACGCATCACGGTCGGCTACGAAACCCAGCATCGTGGAGATCAGTTTATTAACAAGGATTGGTTTCGCCGGACCGTTGATGGCGAATCGAAGCTAGCCCTTCGCGACATGAGCCTTAGCCACACGGAAGAGTGGAACTCGGATCGGGATATCAGCGCGGTCTTGGACCTGAAGGTCAGCGAATCGCTTAGGCTTTCTTGGAAGGGGAGCCACAGCCTTTTCCGAAATCTCGAGAAACGCCCGCAGCTGGAGTATCGTTTCAATCAAGGGAACTATGTATCCATCGATCGCAACGGGGGCAGTATCGAGGGTATCGAGGTCGAGCGCGGCTATTTCGAGTTCGAGAACGAGTATGAGGTCGCGGAAACGACATTCGGGGCAGATTGGACGCGTGGCGATTGGGAAGCGGATTTCAGGGCTGTGTATCAAGACGATAGCTACAGGCCGCTAGACTATTTCAATATCGACTTCGTAAATCCCGATATCGACGCCACCTACGACTTGGACAGCTATTTGTATCCTAAGGTCACTACAGACAATGGAACGAGCATTGATGATGCGGATCTTTTCGTGCTGGAGGACGTTACTTACCGTGATCGACGTAGAGCCGAAATTGACACGATCGGAGCGGCAAATCTGAAGTGGAATAACGCTTTCGGCAACGATAAGTTAGCCTTGCGGTTAGGGGCGAAAAGCCGTCGACGTGACAATGACACGTTCAATGAAACGTCTTATTACGACGATTCTGCGGCAGATCGGCCATTCGCCTTAACGGATGTCGAGTGGGCAGATAACGGGATCAGCTTCTTCAGTAACCGCTATGAATTAGGTTCGGCCGTAGACCGTGAGGCCTCGGATGCCTACATAGAGGCAAATTTTGACAGCTTCACTTTTGATGAGCGTCGCTCGAGGGAACGTTCCGACTCTTCCACATACACTGTGCAAGAGCAAGTCGATGCCCTGTACGCGATGGGTGACTACAGCAAAGGCAAGTGGCGAGCCCTAGTTGGTGTGCGCCAGGAAAACACCTCTATCGATTTCGAAGCGAATGAAGTGCTTCTTGGCAAAGACGCATTGGACAAGGATTCGGATGGGGATTTTGACGAGATTGTCTACCTTGGCTCTAACCCGACCTTTGGATCTAATGAGTACAACCATTTGTTCCCGAATACGCACCTTCGGTACAAGTTGAACGACAACATGACATTCATCACTTCCTTTACGAAGACGATAGATCGTCCCAGCTATGCTGACGTAGTTCCTTACAGGCTCGTCGCTCTAGAAGATCGTGAAGTAGAGGAAGGCAACCCGGAACTGAATCCTACCCTCTACACGAATATCGATTTTTCGGTCGACATGCGCACCCGCGATGGAGGGCTGGTTTCCGTAGAGCTTTTCGACCGCCAGTTAGATGATTATATTTTCGGTAACGAAACCACTGTGGTGGGGGGTATCTACGATGGTTTCGAGCTGGAAAGGCAGGAAAATAGCTCCAGCGCATTCCTTCGAGGCGTATCCATGACCTGGAGTCAGCCCATTCGGCTGCCGCTAATTGAGGATGGCTTCTCCATTAATGCGAAGTACGTCAAACAGGAATCCGAGCTTCAATATCCGGAGCGGCCAGGAGAAGTTCTCCCGTTGCCTCGCATGCCTGACAACGAGATGAATCTCTCTTTCACCTACGAGAAGGACAAACTGTTCGCTCAATTTAAGCTTTGGAACGAAGACGACAATGTCTTCAGGGTTGGCAAAAACGTGGAGAGCGATCGGTACGCGGGATCGAGAAGCCGAGTGGATCTTTCAGTCAGCTATAAGCTACAAAAGAAATCTCGATTCTATGTGGAGTGGGATAATATCACCAACGAACCCTACTTCCGGATTTACGAAGGAAGCCCCCTTTATGCCACCTATTACCGCACACGTCCTTGGAGCTTGACGACCGGAATGCGGATCGAGCTTTAAAGATCGGAGATGCCAGGCTCCGATAATTCGGTCCAGCAAAGAACATCGGGGCGAGGGCCCGCATCGCCTTAACCTATCTGGGCGATTGCATCTCCAGTGGTTCCGGAGCCGGGCAATGGCGTCGACATAACTAAAATTTGCGGAAATGAACTCGCCGGTACGTCGAGTTCTACCCTTAAAGGCGAATCAAAAGGGGTGGCGCTCGACCTAAGGGCGAGCTTAAGTCGCCGACAATAGACTGAGTGTGAGCGAGCACACCATTTTGCGGTTGCTATAATACCGTTTCCCAAAAAAAATGATGGGGAGCGTACGGTCGGATTATAGCGGTTTGGCGAAGATCATGAAGTGCTGCCACGGTAAATCGTTTCTGGTTTCTACCCATTCCAATCCGACGAAGCGCATTTCCGTTTTGGCCTGGGCTTGAGTCATTTTGTGCAACGGCTTGATAGGAACTTTCGGATCTTCGGCTCGGTACTCTAGCAAGTAAACAATGCCGCCCGGCTTCAAGGCGGAATAGATCGAGCTCATCATTTCATAAGGGTGGGAGAATTCATGGTAGGCGTCGACGAAGAGAGCGGCATCTATGCTTTCTGGAGGCAGGTTCACGCTTTGAATAGAGCCAAGCTGTATTTTAACATTCGATACGCTCAGCTCTCTGGAACGGCGTTTTATGAAATCCAGCATTTCAGGCTGAATGTCGACAGCTACTACGTTCGAATCGGGAAATCGTTGGGCGATTCGAAAGCTGTAGTAGCCCGATCCGGCCCCTATATCGGCAACTACTTGACCGGACTCTAGCTCGATCAGGCTGATCGCCTTGCCGGGGGCTTCTTCGTCTTCGCGGTCGTCGCGCTCCAGCCATTGTATTCCTTGGTGTCCCATTACTTGAGCGATCTCGCGCCCTTGGTAATACTTTCCGATACCATCCCGCGTTCGCTGTCCACTCTTGTACACGGATTCCTTGTTTTCCTGCCCGGGAGTGTCGATCGTCAGAGAAATAGCTAGGGAAACCAGAAACCAGATCGCGGGAATTTTCCGAATAAAGGGACGCATAGTAGGAACACCTTAGGAAATGACTTGCGGAAATGCGACGTCTATAATTTTGAAAAGACAAAATCGTTATGCGTTTGTAACAGTCGAATGTTTACATTTTGAAACCCATGGGGTAAAATATCCGAGTATAAGAAAGGTGTGCGACGGTGGGAAGCGTTCCGTTAGAAGAGTGTCGCAAATCGTTAGACAAGATTTTCACTTCGAAAGAAGAGCATCGAATCAACGGTCTT
>CAYOLG010000020.1:0-84706 GCA_964404745.1 uncultured Opitutaceae bacterium | reverse complement strand
ATCTGTGGTTTGACAGGACTATTGGGGCCGGTTCAGATAGTTTTAATCCGATATGTCCGAAAAGCCGAACGTTCTGCTGATTTCTACTGACCACTGGCCCGCCTCCCTGTTAGGCTGTGCGGGTCACCCAGCCGTACAAACGCCGACATTAGATCAACTAGCGGCCAACGGGACGCGTTTTACCAATACGTACGCCGAGTGCCCGGTTTGCATTCCTGCGAGGCGGACGTTGATGACGGGGACTACGCCCCGGACTCACGGCGATCGTGTTTTTCAGGAAACGCTGCCTATGCCGGATTTGCCGTCCATGGCGGATACGTTTAAAGGAGCCGGCTACCAGGCCTATGCGGTAGGAAAGCTGCACGTGTATCCGCAGCGCGACCGGATCGGCTTCGATGACGTGATTTTGGATGAAGAGGGACGCCAGATCTATGGGGTGGTGGATGATTATGAATTGTTTCTCGGCGACCAAGGCTATGCGGGGCGTTTTTTCGAGCATTCGATGAGCAATAACGAGTACAGCTATCGCCCTTGGTTTTTTCCGGAGGAACTGCACGCGACGAATTGGGCAGCCAATCAGATGTGCCGGGTGATCAAACGTCGCGATCCGAATCGCCCCTCCTTTTGGTACCTCTCCTTCCGTCATCCGCATCCGCCATTGCTGCCGGTTCAAGATTACATCGATCTGTATCGGGATATGGGTGTGGAGATAGACACGCCCTACAAGGGGAGCTGGACCGATGCGGAGGATCCCTGTTTCAGCCTGCAAGTCGACTTTGATCGAGGAAGTAAAATGACACCTGCGCAGATACGCGGGGCTCGATTGGCGTTTTACGCTTTATGCACTCAGATTGATCATCAGCTTAGGGTGGTTATCGGGACGCTTAGGGAGGAAGGTCTACTGGATAACACGATTATTTGTTTCACATCCGATCATGGTGACATGTTGGGGAATCATGGAATGTGGGCTAAACGGCTGTTCTTCGAGAATTCGGCCCACATTCCTATGTTGCTAATGGGAGTGAAAGGCGATGAGCGAGTGGGGCACCACCGGATCGACAATCGGCTCGTCGGCTGGCAGGATGTCATGCCTACCCTGCTCGACTTGGCGGGTATCGATATACCCGGTACTGTGGATGGAATTTCTATGGTGGGAGAGAAGAAACGGGAGTTCTTCTACGGAGAAATCGACGAAGGGCCGCGAGCGACCCGCATGATCCACGATGGACGGTTCAAGTTGATTTACTACGGAACCGGAAACCGGAAACTCCTTTTCGATCTCGAGAATGACCCGAACGAGCTCCAGGACCTTTCCGCCTCGCCCGATCACGCGAAGACGTTGAAGCGATTGGAAAACCTTCTCATTGGCCAGCTATACGGAGGCGATGAAAAGTGGGTGAAAGACGGGAAGCTGGTGGGAGAGCCAGACAAGGCATTCAGTCCTGGGCCCAATAGAACATTGACGAGCCAGCGAGGAGCCCATTGGCCCCCACCGCCAGCCAGCGACATCCCGCAAATAGAATGGTATTCGGCGGATAACGACAAAGGCTAGATTCAGGTAGCGACCGGTTTTTATAAAGTAGAACAGGCATCTTGCCTGTTTGGACATAGGCTGGAAGCCTTCGCTACCCTTCGATTTGCTCCTGTGCAACAAAGGGAGCGACTATTTCAAATACTGGTCGTTGAGCTTGTTTACAGACCACAATAGGCCACGAGTAACGAGATCCAGATAGCGGTCGTCCGCTACGGTTTCGTCGAAGTGCCCAATGGTTGTGCTGAAAACGCGGCTACCGTGGTAGTTGTTGGTCCATACGACGACGGCTTCGGCATCCTGGGCGGGAACGAGCTCTCCTCCGCGCTTCCGTTCCTTTTGATGCTGGAAGCCGGTTGCCAGGACCTCGGTTCTTGGAAAGATCTGAACGTTGTTGTAGAGTTCTTCGTTTCCAGTAGCCCAGTCTTCCAAGGTCTTCGTGACGGGGTGCTTAGTATCGGTAAAGCTGATTGCGATTGGCTCCTTTGGACCGTGTCCGCTTGACTGGATCCCGAGGTATTCGAACCAAAGGCTGGCATCGGTTCCTGCAAGGGTGGGCGAACGGTGATCGCCAACGCGAAAGCTATGCATGGCGCAATGCAAGTTGACGCCGGGAATGCCATTTTGGTGGGGGGCGAGAATGTCTTTGAGTACAGACACGTCGTCCATCTTTGCGGCGCACTCGTCATGAATGACCACGTCGTAGCCGCGAGCGTAATTGGGATTTCGATAAATCGCCAGAGGGGGATTGCTCGTAGTATCGTCAGTGTGCAGTTGGTCGACAATGACGTGAGCTCGTGCCTCGATGCCTTTCTTGAGGATATTTTTTTGCGTTGCGTAGGAATGGCAGCAGCCTCCAGTGATTAAAAGGGCTCGTATAGGCTTAACCTCTTTCTGAGCTTGAAGGGGTAGAACGGCCAGTAAGGCGGCGGTGAAAAGGCCGGTAACTGCAGAATAGAGACGTGATGGTGATTTCATAGGCTTTGTACAGAATTACAGGCCAATCGGAAGAGGTGGACAAGCCATAATTGTAAGGATGCAGGCGCTTAGAAGGGGTCTAATGGTCGGATATTCAGCGAATCCTCAAGCTAAGTTGACGATTTTCGGTGTTTGTGGGATCAGCCCGGCTATATGAAAGATGAAAAGAGTAATATTGAGGGTTTTTCGAAAGAATCCATTTTCCAATCGAACCATTGGAGGCCCAGTTTTTTCGGTGCTCAACGTAGCCCAGTGGTTTGTCCTTCAGCCAAACGCTTTTAAATTCCTCGTTGAATTCAGGCCAGTCTTCTTTTGGCGTATTGTTTTTAATCCAGGAAACTTCGGATTTGTACAGGGAGTCCAATAATCGCCGCGAGTTGCTCGTGGCGAATTCTTCGAACTCCTACGGCAGCGCGTAGCGCAGATCTCCGTATATATTCGCGGCATCGTGATTGCCTATCAATATGTGGACGCGTCCTCCATCCCGAGGGGCCTGCTTCTCGAGTTTCTTCAGCAGATCGATTATTCTCAGGGTCTGCGGTCCGCGATCGGGCAGGTCGCCTAGTTGCACGAGATGGGTCTTTCCGCCTTTCCAGCTTTGCTTGGAGTCGATCAAATCCGCCATTTCTAGAGCTGATCTGAACTTGACGAAGTCGCCATGAACGTCGCCTATGGCAACGATTTGATCCACCGGATCGAAAACCGCTTTGTCTGTTCTTGAGGATACGTCCATCGTTTTCAGAAATGCGAGGGCTAAGGCTGAAAATAGTTTCTTCATTTTCCTATCCTCCAATTGTTGCGTCGCCAGGTTTTGGTGACGTTGCGTTCTCGATGACGCTGCATTCTTTCAATACAGGCGAAGTGACTAAGGCGGATTTCTTTGCCTTCTTTTTTGAGAGCGAATCTTCTGGGGAGTCGTCGTTTTCGTCGGGGGATCTCATGAATTTTATAGCGTTTTCGGTGCCGTAATTAAGGTCCCAGAGGAGTAGGAAAACGTAGTTGAATACGACGGTCACTACGATGGCGATTTCGAGTACGCGTACGCCTGCTGCCAGGCCAGCGCCGATGGATGCGAAAATGAAAAGCGAATCGCCTATATTTTTGAGGGTATTACGAAACCTTACGGATGCCACAATTCCCGCAAGCGAGAAAGCGAGGGCAAGGCTGTTCTGCACGATGATAACGACACCGGCCACGACCACTGGAAGAATCAGCATGTTTTCCACTAGCGATTGGTCGAGCTTGGCCCGTATTTTCAGATATACCTAGGTGACGGGAAGCTTCACTTGAATGACGCCCAAGATAGCGAAAAGCAGTTTGAGTCCGTTCTCAATTTAGTTCGAACTTAGGTTCGAGAAGATCATGGTTTGGGAAAAGGTACTCACCGTTTCGCGAGTGCTGAAGTCCGACCCTCCTCCGAATGGCATGAGGTTTCTCAGATTCGGGAACGATTGCATCAACACAAACAGGACTATGAAGACAATCGTGTAGTATGCAGTGACAATCTCCAGCAACTTAACAGCGGGAAGGGACCCGAGACGTGAGCTTAACATTGCCCGAGACATCTTACTAATATAATGACAACGAGGACCTTAGAAGGCAACTGCTTAAATCATTGGAGTTTGTGGATTGATTTTGCGTCGGCTAGCGGCAGGCTGTTCTCCATGAAACCCGCCTTGCCTCGTTACGCTCTTTTCCTCGCGCCAATTCTGTTCCTCGTTTACGGCCTACAGGCCCAGTCGCGGCCGAATGTGATCCTGCTGATGGGAGATGATCATGGATGGGATGAAGTGGCGTATAACGGGCACCCCTATCTGAAAACGCCGACGTTGGACGATATGGCGGCGACGGGTTTACGTCTAGACAAATTCTACACGGCCTCTCCGGTTTGCTCTCCGACGAGAGGCAGCGTTATCACCGGTCGTCATCCAAATCGTTATGGAACCTTCATGCCGAATTGGTCGGCTCGGCCTGAAGAGATTGGCGTTGCCAAGTTGCTAAAAGGGGCCGGCTATCGTACGGGTCATTTTGGAAAATGGCATCTAGGGCCTGTTAAGGCGGATTCTCCCACCAATCCTGGGGCCTATGGTTTCGACGAATGGCTTTCTCATGACAACTTCTTCGAGCTCGACCCAGTGCTATCCAGGAACGGGGGCGAGCCACGCAAGTACCCGGGAGAGAGTAGCGAGGTCGTGATTGACGAAACGATACGGTTTATAGGCGAGACGGAGAAGAATACCCCCTTTTTTGCTGTAGTGTGGTTTGGCTCTCCCCATGAGCCATATATGGCCTTGCCTGAAGACTTGGCTCTCTACAGGCAAATCCCCAGCTTATTTAATGATCGGAAGGTTAGTCTCACCAGTTTGGAAACGGGCCTGGCTACAACGCGGCCGCTTGGCGATGTTCTGCGAGAACGGTATGCCGAAATCACTGCCATGGATCGGGCGATTGGGAAGCTGCGGGATTATCTCGAGGATGCGGGGCGCAGAGGCAATACACTGCTTTGGTACTGCGGGGACAATGGTGTCCCTTCGAGCGGCAATGCGACTAATCCTTTCAACGGATTGAAAGGCGATGTTTATGAAGGAGGGGTGCGTGTTCCCGGTGTGATTGAGTGGCCTGATCGGATTCAGCAAAATCGTATATGCTCTGTAAATACAGTGACGAGCGACATGCTCCCAACGCTGTGCGCCTTGGCTGGCCAGGGCTTGCCGGCCCGGCCTTTAGATGGAATCAGTTTGATTCCGCTTTTGGAGGGCGATATGAAAAGCCGGCCAGAGCCAATCTTCTTCTGGGAATACGACACCAACTGGGAGACCTCAACGGAGCGTAAGCCGTATATAGAACCGCATCTCCAAGATGGGACTACGCCGTTGGTTAAGCAGATGGCTGGAAAGTACACCCGGAGTTTCGTCAATTACCATCATCCTGTTATTCAGGAAGCTGATTATGCGGGACCCAAAGCTGTATTGGATAATCGATACAAACTGGTAGTGGATGCGAAGAGGGATTCTGGAATCGAACTGTTTGATATGGTAAATGATCCCTACGAGACGATGGATCTAGCCTCGGCGTTGCCGCATTTGGTTGAACGGATGAAAGAACAGCTGAAAGAGTGGCAAGATTCTGTCCTCAATAGCCTAACGGGGGCGGACTATTGATGAACGAAGAGAGTTAGAGATTCCAAAACAAATCGTTGCTGCTATTCATCCTCCCGGCCTTTGCAAAGCCTCGAGATTTGCTTTAGGGAGCGTTGCATACTCGGCTATTTTAAGGAAAGGCTTCAATCAATCATCCTCGTCATCTTCACCCTCGGAGCCTAGGACTTCGAGTTCTCCTAGCTCGACCCTCGATTTGTCGGTGACCCGTTTTTTTATGAGCTCTCCCATGTTCTTGCCGAAGTAGTTGCCGGCTACGAGGTTCATATCTTTGAGAGCGTCGCCAAATGCCTGACCCGTGGCTCGGATGCTGTATCGGGTTGTCCAATGCAGATGAATTTCGCCTTCGCGAATTTTGGGAAGGTCGTATGCCATGAGGACAATGAAATAGCGTTCCTCATTGAGCAGGTTCATTAGATAGCGCTCCTCGCTAGGGCCAACGTTGTCAGAGAAAGCCGCCTCCATGCCGATGAGACGGGCCATGTAGCTCGTGGATCCCTGATTGCCCTCCTGGATAGCGAGACTCTTGTTGATCTCGAATTGCATGTCCTGGATCGCATTTAAAGCGCTGACATCTACGGACCCGCCTCCAGAACCCGCTGAAGCGACTGCTCCGTCGCCGAATCCATAGTCTTCAAGCGAGTCGATTCCTTGGAGCTCCTCGAAAGAATCTTGGACCGAAGTGGAGCCGTAATGGACGACAATCAAAAGATCCGCCTCTCTTGGGTCGGGTACCGGTAGGAATTTTTGTCTTTGCAAATGGTTGGCTATTTCCAGAACCAGCTCGTTGAAGCTCATACTGTTCATGGCAGGATCATTCCGGGTACCTGGGTGGAACTGGCCTTTCATAAAAGCATAGGTTAGCACATCTTTGGACGGATCCTGCTCTCGAGCGATGGAAAAATCCTCGTGAGCCTTGGAGTTGACCACGACAAGACTGGCGGCTTGAGACTGGACGGATAGGGCTGCCAAGACCAGCGAGTCCCGCAAATAGCGCATCAAGTGTTGGAAGTTGCGATTCATAATGACTAGAACCTACTAGTGGGTGGAAAACGCTGGATAATTCCAGCTAGTTACGGATTGTCGCGGAAGGCTTGCCTATTCAGCTTTGGCTGAGGCGCTCTACCGGTGCATCGGCGAAAAGGTTTCGAGCTTCCTCGAGGATCTCCAATATGCGCTCAGCGTGTGGGCTGCTTCTCAGAGCTTCTCGCATCGCATTCTTGTCGAACTTCTCAACTGTTTGTCCCGGGAACCAGTGACTCGCGTTTCCGAGCATGTTGTATCGCCATTTGCCGAAATCCAGGAGATCGACTGCTTTAGTCCAAGTCCACAAGCGAACGATATCCTTCACATTGATATTCTGAGGTATGTCGTTCCACTCGGGAATGCCAATGTGCCAGGTTTCGAGCCAGTTATCGCCGCAGGCATGGGCGACCTCTCGGTAAATCTTCTCTCTAATGGGAGCAATGATATCGCTGGCTTGATTGTAGAATTCCAAGGCTTGGATATGTGTATCGAAATCGCTAGGACGGGCTGCCCCGCAGCTTATGGTATGGACATGCGGGTTGGCCCAGCAAAAAAGATCGTTGAAAACCATCGGCTCAAGAGGCTGGCAAAGCTGCCGGAGCTTCTCCGGCGGATTGTAAAGCCTTCCTCCTTTATCATTGGGGCTGATGATGAACACGCCCATATCTTTTCTAGCGGCTGCTTCAATGGCTGGACCATTGAGTTGAGCGATCAAATACCAATGCAAGTTTACATACTCGAAATCGCCTCGCTCAATGGTTTCGACGATTTCTTCATTGGAGGCATGAGTCGAAAAGCCGATATGCTTGGCTCTTCCTTCCGCTTTGAGCTTGTAGGCCTCTTCCAGACAACCCCCTTCCCGAAGAGCCTGCTCCATGAGTTCCCGATTGTTCAGGCCATGCAGACTAAGCAAGTCGACGTAGTCTTGTTGCAGATACTTCATGGATTTCTCGAAAGTCTTTCGGAAATCTTTTGGATCCTTCTCTGGCGCGACTTTGGTCTGCAGTAGGATCGATCGGCGATCAAAATTCTTCAGAGCGAAACCTAATTGCATCTCGGAGCTTCCATAGCCCCTAGCCGTTTCAATATGATTGATCCCTAAATCCAGGGCTCGCTCTATGGTGCGTTCGAGGTTTTCTTGCCCTTCCTTGGGTACCTCTTTCCAGGGAACGTCATCCCACTTGTGCTGGTAGCGCATGCCGCCGCAGGAAATGACGGGCATTTGCAACTCGGTCTTGCCAAATCGTGTGTGCTTCATTGTCGGGGAAAGGCTCAATAGATTAATCGTTCTGAAATACCGGAAGATCGGGAAAGAACCTCGTGAATAGGGCACGGCGCTTGCGGGATTCTTCCTCTGCGTAAGTAGTCGATGGTTAGCATAATACCGCATGCAAAAACGTTCGATAAAATGGCGGGAATCGAGAGAGGCTTGGGCAAGGCGGCTTGTTCCCAAACGCTCAGTAGGACGGTGGGAACAAACAATGCCGTCCAGACCCCTCTCGAACCCGTCGGAGGATGCGATCTTAGCGGGAGTTCACGGCGTTGGCGCATCGCATACGACACTGGTGTCGCAAGCGCTACGCCGCCTTGAGCTATGCCCGCTAGTACCTGAGCAATTTTTATCAAACCTTTTTGCATATGGTGTAAAACAAGCCTTGTTCGCCAGATGGTAATGTCAAACCTAGCGCCAGAGAAAGTAGGCCTGGTGCCAATTTCCGTCCGGAGGTCGGGTCCCACCTTTGCATTTTAGTGAAAGAAGGTGGAGCTCGACCTCGGGGCGAGCTTAAGTTGAGCCGAATGTCTTGCCGCTAGGAGATCGCCCGCTACTCAATTCCGCTACAAGGCGGGTAACAAGGATGCCTCGGATTAAGTTTTGCCATTTGGAGCAAGCGGCGTTTGCTTGGCGGGAGTGAATATCCTAAATCCATACCCCTCGATTCGGTTCCTTTTTTGGATGTCATTGCTTCCACTAGTTTTTGTCGAGACGAATGCGGGGAGTGAAAAACTCGACTTCATTCCATTCGCCGACAATGGCGGATTGAAAATGCTTTACGACAATCGCCAGTATCCGCACGCGGTTACTTTGGATGGCAAGATGCACGTAGTTTGGAGGGGAATGGATGGCTTGCCTTACTGCGCTTACTATGATTTGCAGGCCCGCTCGTTCTCAAAACCAGTGTTGCTGACTGATGGTTATGAAGACGAGATCGATGTCCGCAAGTACGAGAGAGACCATCACTTTGCTCCCGTCATTTGGTCCGACCAGGAAGGGTATCTGCACACGCTTTTCGGGTGTCATCGAACGACTGGGATCCACCTGGTCTCGGAAGAGCCTGGCGATTCCACGCGTTGGCGTCGAGGCATCGATTTCTCGGAGTCGATTTCCTACCCAAAGATTCACCGAATCTATGATGGCAAGACTCTCGTTTATACACGCTACTCAGGGCACTTGGGCTTTTGGCAGTATCATATTTCCAACGACGGTGGCAACACGTGGCAAGGCGGTGGGCACCCAGTAGTGAATCTAGGAGCGGAGCCTCAGGATGGTCTACACGCAGCGTTTTCGGGTTCCTACAATACGACAGCCGTTAGCGAAGATGGCTCCCGTCTCCATGTGGCATTTATTTGGAAGGTTGAAGATCCGCTGCATAATCAGCGATACGACGCCTTCCTTAACGATCATTTGCAGCGCTACAATCTGTACTATCTCTACATTGAACTTCCTACAGGACGTGGATACAATATCGACGGCGAAGAGATTCAATTGCCCGTCCGCAAAAAGCTTGCTGATGAAAAGTGTTTGGTTTGGGACACCAAAGAGCGAGTCGCGGCAGTGGGCCCCTCGATTTGCCTGGATGAGCAAGGACAGCCGACTTTCTTACTACCCGTTTCAGAAGAATCTCCTACCGATAGCAGTTTTTACTTCGTATCCCGCAAAATGGGAAAATGGAAAAAAACTCGAATCACCAAAACCTTGCACCCATTCAACGCCAGCTGTTTGCAGCTGGATGATCAAGGCTCATTTCGGGCATTTATGATAGCAGGTAGCGGTGTGCCCATCGATACCAAGGGCATGGATGAATATGGTTGGGGCCAGCGTGTCGAAGAATGGATATCGGATGATCAAGGCGCCACTTGGCGTCTGAAACGAGATCTGACTCCAGTGCCCGGGATGCGGTACCAGAATATCCAGTTTGTATCCGATGATCTGGAGCGTGAGCGAGATGATCTGTTTCTATTTTACGGGTGGCCAAATGCTGACAGTCCTGGGACTGGATACCTTTGGGATGCTCGGGAGAAGCGGTAAGGTGGCATTAGGGATGTGTCTAAATGTCCCATATTGGCTCTTGCTTTGGTCAAGGAGGCCCGTTGCCAGCTTGTTCAAGAAGCGTTCTTTCCTGTGTCGGATCGCTCCTAAAATCGATCGATTGGCGTGCAACCTTTTAACATGCAAAGGGTTATTTTCCTTTATGGCGAGGCGTGGATGGGTTTTAACCCCGAATCCAATCAAATTTGTCTCCGGTATGATTTATGCGGTGCAAGTTTCCGGAGGAAAGCTGAATGATAGACCCAAATCGACTTACTGAAATGGCTCGCAACGCCCTAACAGAGGGGCAGGCGATCGCTAGAAGGAACAAGAACAATGAGGTGGATACCTTGCATCTTCTATCGGCATTGGTAGCTCAGGAGAATGGTATTGTCCAGGGATTACTGAAAAAACTGGAAATCACCCCGAATGCGATGGCTTTGAGTATCGACCGGGAAATCGAGAAGCTGCCGAGCGTTTCCGGATCGGTTGATAGCAGCAAAATATTTATCACGACAGCTTTGAACGACGCATTCACGAGAGCGGAAGAAGAGGCGGCTAACTTAAAAGACGACTTTGTCAGCGTGGAGCACCTGTTCCTTGCCTTGCTTGAAACGGGCAAGCCGGCAGCGCTTGCCAACTTGTTCAAAAGTTTTGGTTTGGATCGCGGCAAGACGTTGACAGCGCTTCGATCGGTGCGGGGTTCGCAGCGAGTTACTAGCCAGAATCCGGAGGCCACTTTTCAAGCCCTCGAAAAGTATGGTATGGATCTCGTGCAGCGGGCTCGTAGTGGAAAGATGGATCCGGTTATCGGCCGTGATGATGAAATTCGGCGAGTCATCCGGATCCTTTCCCGCAAGACCAAGAACAACCCTGTTCTCATCGGGGAACCAGGCGTGGGTAAGACGGCTATTGTGGAGGGTTTGGCTCAGCGTATTGTCAGGGGCGATGTTCCTGAGGGTTTAAAGGACCGGACTGTTTTCTCTTTGGACATGGGGTCGCTATTGGCAGGCGCCAAGTACCGAGGCGAATTCGAGGAGCGCTTGAAAGCAGTTTTGCAGGAGGTAAAGACCTCGGAAGGGCGAATCATCCTGTTTATCGACGAGTTGCATACGATCGTTGGAGCGGGTAAAGCGGAAGGGGCCATGGATGCCGGGAACTTGCTCAAGCCGATGCTGGCGAGGGGAGAGTTGCACTGTATTGGAGCTACGACCTTAGACGAGTACCGTCAGAACATTGAGAAGGACGCAGCTTTAGAGCGCCGTTTTCAAAGCGTATTGGTAGATCAACCCAATGTGGAGGATACCATCTCAATTCTGCGGGGATTGAAGGAGCGATTTGAAGTACACCATGGGGTGCGTATTCAAGACAATGCCTTGGTCAGTGCAGCGACGCTTTCGGACCGCTACATTTCCGACCGCTTCCTGCCTGACAAGGCAATCGATCTCGTTGATGAGGCCTGCGCCAGCATTCGAACCGAGATGGATAGCATGCCGGAGGAGCTTGACGCTTTGACGCGGCGCTTAATGCAGCTGCAGATTGAAGAGACCGCTCTTAAGCAAGAGACGGACGAGGCATCGAAGATTCGCTTGGAGAACCTTCGCAAGGAGATCGCGGACTTAAAGGAGCAAGACAAAGCCCAACGTCAGCAATGGGAAAACGAAAAGGCCTCCGTATCCAAGCTGCAGGATCTTCGTCAGGCTATTGAAAACGCCAAAGCGGAAATCGAACGGGCTGAGCGTTCTTACGACTTGAATAAGGCGGCCGAACTGAAGCATGGGCGATTGCCCCAACTGGAGGCAGAGCTTGCTGAGGCGGAATCCCAGCAGGGAGAGCGGACTTTGGTTAAAGAGGAGGTCTCTCAGGAGGAAATAGCGGACATCGTCTCGCGCTGGACGGGAGTTCCAGTTACTCGCTTGATCGAAGGAGAGAGGCAAAAGCTCTTGCAGCTGGAATCGATTATGCATGAGCGGGTTGTCGGCCAGGATGAGCCCGTTAGACTGGTGTCCGAGGCTATATTACGCGCTCGAGCGGGGATAAAAGATCCGAGTCGGCCCATCGGCAGTTTTATCTTCTTGGGACCCACGGGTGTGGGCAAAACGGAGTTGGCTAAGACCTTGGCGGAAACGCTCTTTGATAGCGAAGACGCTGTCGTTCGCATAGACATGTCCGAGTATATGGAACGCCATACCGTAGCCCGCTTGATAGGAGCGCCTCCCGGCTATGTGGGTTACGAAGAAGGCGGGCAGCTGACTGAGGCCGTGCGTCGCAAGCCGTATTCAGTTCTGCTTTTCGATGAAATCGAGAAGGCTCATGCGGATGTATTCAACGTTATGTTGCAAATACTAGACGATGGACGCGTAACGGATTCGCAAGGACGGACTGTCGATTTCAAAAATACGGTGATAATTATGACTTCGAATATCGGCAGCCAACATTTGCTGGAAGGCGTGGTTGGAACCGAGATACCGGAGTCTGTAGAGGAGTCCGTGCTCGCGGAGTTGCGAGCCCATTTCCGCCCCGAGTTCTTGAATCGAGTAGACGAGACGGTGATTTTCAAGCCGCTGACACTAGAGGAGATCGAGAAAATCGTGACTCTCCTTCTGGCTGAGCTTAACAAGACTCTGGCAGATCGCCGCATCACGGTTTCGCTCGATGGCGATGCAGTCGCTTGGATTGCCGAGAAGGGGTTCGATCCCGTTTATGGGGCCCGTCCTTTGAAGCGATTCATGCAGCGTTCTATTCAATCTTCCTTGGCCAGAGCCATTATCGAGGGAGAAGTACAGGACGGTATGGAAGTCGTTTATTCGCTGGAAGGAGATGATCTCAAGCTTGTTCGAATCGTGGATGCTGAGGCAGTGTAGAAGAGGTTCGGTTTCTTCAAGCCAAGGATGTTAAGGCGGATAAAAGGCATGGAGAACGCTCTGTCCTCCGATTATAAAATTTGGAGGATCGAGCCGATACTCCTTGCCGTCTTTCAACAGATGTTTTTCGAGAGGGCTTAGGCTAGCTGGCTTTTCCAATACCGTGTGGGAATTGCGGCTAGCCCGATGGCCAGAGCTTGGGCGAGCATGTAGGCAGCTAGATAGGTAAATGCCTGATCCATAAAGCCGTAGGCGTGCAGCCCGATTCCTAGCATATTCGTTCCGAACCAGGACCAGCTACAAACGACATTGCCGAACACGGCCAGCATCATTAGGCCGCGAGTTTTAACGAATCCGCCCCAGCGGCAGTGGAGGATGATGGCATTCCAAATGACGATCAGGAGGGCGCCGTTCTCTTTGGGATCCCATCCCCAAAAACGTCCCCAGGATTGATCGGCCCAGATGCCTCCCAGTATTGTCCCGACGAAGCTGAAGAGGGTAGAAAAGCAGACGATTCCGTAGACCATAGATCCAAAGGTCCGGGCCGTCTTCTTATCGACGCGTCGGGAGAAAATGGACATTAGAATGAATATGAACCCGATCGTCCCGGCCAAGAATGTGGCGGAGTAGCCGAGGGTGATGATGATTACGTGAGTGGCTAGCCAGAAGTTGTTGTCGAGCACGGCTCGGAGCATTTCTAGTGTATCGCCGCCGATGGAAAGATGGTGGGCGACCAGGAGAGTGGAGAATCCGATTACAGCCGCGGTGACATTGCCCATGCTGTTTTTGAACATCGCTTCGAGCGCGATCGCCAGAAGCACTGCTCCCCAGCCCACAAAAACTGCAGAGGAATAGAGGTTTATGACAGGAGCGTATCCGATGATGTAAATGCGGAACATAATTCCAATAGTATGGATGACGGCGCAAGCGCATATAAGCCCGAACGCCGCTTTGTTCATGACACCGGGCCAGCGTGCCCAGGAAATAATTACAGCTAAGAAAGCCATCACGTACCCGGTGGCGGCTATGTAGAACGGCTCAATGAAATTGAATTGCTGTTCAACACCGGCTTTGTGAACCAACGAGGGCTCGACTGCCCGCAAGTCTGCATGCAGCTTTTGGACGTTCTCATTGAAGGCTTGGGAATCCTCAGTCCGGAAAGAGTCAACCACGGCAGCGTAGCTGCGAACGACCTCGCTGGCGCCACCTTCACGCATAACTTGTCTCAAGACGTGGCTTGTTTTGTTCCATTCCAGCTCTTGACCGTCGGTTTGCTGGGGAAGGGTCAGTAATTTGGCTGATTGCTCGAATCCCTGGTAGAGGAAACCGATGCTCATCATCTGATTGAAGGCCGTTTCATCGTATTCGGCTCCTTGCTGGCGGAGGTTGACGGCTTCGATGCCCTCGGCCGCAAAGCGCTCGAGATCGTTGAGCTCTTGAGTGAAGGAGGCGACTTGGCCGTGGTGAAGCGATTGACTGAGGCCAGTATAGTTAGACAGAGCCCGAGCGAGGGTAATGACCGCTTTTTGGAATCTTGATCGCTGGGCGTCCTCCAGCTCGCTAGCTTGCTGGGCTTGCTCGCTTATCGTTTTCAATGATGGACCAATTTCATTGAAAGAATAGTAGAATTTGTCGCTACCTGGCCCAATCAAGGCGATCATGACCTTGCTACGCGAGCTCGGTTTATTAGGTAGTTTGAGCAGAGCCCGAACATCTTCGTCCTGAATGCGGAAAATCGGTCTCTCGTGAGCCAGATCTGGACGCATCATCAATTCGGTGAGCCAAACGATGGCGGGGGTCTTTTTACCGTTTTCGTCGATAAACGTTCGCTTGTAGCGCATGCCCAACAGGGCGTTTCGGGCCACAGAATCGAGAGGTTGAACACGCCCATTCAAATGAACGGGCGTATTGCCAAAAGCGTCGTAGTCTATCTCGCTGCTTGGTGTTTGCTTCCTATAGTTGGAAGCGAAGTACAACAATAGAATGGCAATAGAAATGATCCAGGGCAGGCGTTGTTTCATGACTTCTTTAATCGCTTCTGAGTAAATGAGAGTAGGCCGATTCCAAATTGGACGGAGAGGCCGAGAAAAATTAGAATACAACTGATGTATGGAAGATGCCTTCCAGGGTTGCTGACGACTTGAAGTATAGTAGTGGTGTCTTCGTTAGCGAAACCGCTTTGGAAAAAGGTCAATCCATCATATCTCAATGGATGATTCATATAAATAAGGAACTCCCGCTGCTCGCCGCGTTCCGGATGGGTAAGCTCAATATCGCTGGAAAAATTCATGGGAATATTCGTTCCAAGATAGCGGTCATGGCTGAAATCGAGAAGCTTGATCTCGAAGGGGTAGTAATAGCGTTTGCGCCGTATTTCCATGGAATACTCTTTCCCTTGGAATTCGAACCTCTGCTGTGGAAAACCGAGACTAGCCAGCCAGGTTCCCTCAACTTCCCCGCTGGCGTTGTCGAATACAGTTAGGATAGCAGTCGTGCGATTAACATCGTCCATCTTTCCGGTTTTTGGAAGGGGGATAGCATAGGTATTGAGCCCAATTCCCTGATTGACGATAAGGGCATCGCTTGGAGGGGTAGTGTCATCCCGACGGCGTATCTCAGCATTGACCATGTAGCGGTTTACGCTGACGGTGAAGGGAAGCTCCTCATGGCGGGCGTCTTGCTTGTTCTCCAGCATTTCGTGCGGAAAAGCGTAAACGCGATCGGACTCTTTGGAATAACTGTGGTCGATGATCGCCAACTCCGCTACTTGCCGATCCTCAGAGTAGTTGGCGCTTCCTCCTTCGTCGATGATCATGGCGCTATCGTCTTGCATCATGCTGCTGATGAGTTCGCCAACGAGAAGAGTGATGACACCGAGGTGAACTAGAAGCACGCCAGTCTTCTTCCAAGAGTAGCGGAAGCGTACGAAAAGGGCCGTGACAAGATTAATCAAAAGAAGAAGCCCGAGCGTGTATCCGCCAGGAAAGTACGGGATCGAAACCCCAAGTCCTGGAATTTCCCAGTACAGGAAGAAGCTGTAAAAGTAGAGTTCGGTCGCTCCGTGAATGCCCAGTTGCACTTGGGCGATGGTACCGATGAATACCAGTACCAAGCCCAGAGCCATGCAACTGATGGCTAGCTCGAAGGATGAAAAGAATCTGATGAAAGGTTTCATGCGTTGTGGCGACTCAAGGGGATTCCGGTTCGAAACGAGTCGATCGAAGCAGTTGCAGGAACTTGTTAAGCTGCATCTCCGCTAGAAAGACCTCTCCCCGCAGTTTAAAGAAATAGCTTTGGCCCTCGTGTTCCATTACCGCTACCAGAATTCGCTCCCGGACCTCCTTCTTTTCCGCTTCTGTACTGGGGGCCAAATCGAAGAAGCTGAACTGCAAATCTCGGGCCAAGACCGATTTGGCATTGGTGTCGATTTGACTTTCGGACCAAATAGGCAGTCCAATTTGCTGCCGCCACCGGTTCACGTTGGCATAAAGGCCTCCGGCGTCGCCAGGAAAGCGGGTTATGGAGAAGTCTCCGGGTTCGAACCCGTCGAGATCAATCTGAAAGCTGGCGATGCGGAAGGATGATCCACTGGATTCTGTCCATCCTTCGGGGGCGTCGAAAGCGAGGGCGAGCGATTCCGAAGAATTGGAAGAGTCGGTTTCCTGGTTGCGGGCGGCATTGGCATCTGTAAATTCGAGCGATCGGACAAAGGCGTCGAATACAGCCTTCTGGGAATCGACAACTGACTGAGGGCCAGACATCTTGAAGAACCAGCTCTCTCCGCGGTACATGAAAATGGCGGCTACTATTCTGGCGGCCTGGGGATCGTCGTCGTCGGGCGAAATGTCAACCATTTGGCCGCTGTACCCATCGACTGTCAGGTCGGTTAGCGAGGCTGCGAGCTCCTCTGGGCTTAAGGATCCAAGCCCGGCCTGTCCCCGCCAGCGGTTTACGTTAGCCAACGTGCCGCCGACGTCGCCGGGAAACGAGGAGACGGTAATTTCGATTTGGCTCCCTGATGCGTCCTCGTACACGTAATTCCCTTTTCGGAATGCTGTAGGTTCCAGTTCGGTCCAGGATTCTGGTTTCGTCCATCGTATCCACCCGCGGTCCTCTGGGGAACTAGGTTGGGGCGACTGTTCCGCCAAGGAGGGAGTCGCCGTCTCCGCTTTGGGCACATCGTAAACCTCTACGGTCGGTCGGCTGCAGCCGACCATTAGGAAGGTCAAAAACACTGCAAACGCCGGTCCAGATCCTAGTGTTCTCATCATCGACCCGGGAGCAAAGGGGTAATTCTCTGAATAATCAAGCAGGACCGGCGTGGATTTGTGACGCCAGACCAAATGTAGTTGTTCAGTGCCTGCCTACTGATGTCTGAAAGCGGGTTTCTGCCTAAACGCTAGCGCTAGAGGGTCAGATTTCACTCGATGCGCCTGCTCGGAGTTCGAGCCCCATTACGACTGGCTCAACCATCCCGCAGCTTTTGACTCGGCGCAGCCACGCGACTGAGAATTGGCGTCAACCTATCTGACGATCGCTTAGATGAACACGCCGGAACCGGTCTTCGCTTCGAGCTTCGCCGAGGCAGGCTGTCGCGTCGCAGGTCGATAAAGGTGGAGCTCGAGCTCACGCCTTTGCACCGCTACGGCGGAGCAAGCCGGGCGGGTTCTAGGGTCGGTATTTAGCCGCTAACTGTTCTCACCGATCCACACGGGCCGACCCGCCTGACATTTGCTTCTCAACTTCCCCCAGAGTGACCATGGTCGTGTCGCCCGGCGTGGTCATGGCTAAAGCTCCGTGGGCTGCTCCGTATTCGACGGCCTTGGCGGCATCTCCGTAGGTCATCAGTCCGTAGATCAAACCGGAAGCGAAGGAGTCTCCGCCACCGACTCGGTCCATGATCTCCAGATTCGGGCGGTGAGTGGCCTCGTGGAAGGTTCCGTCTGCCCAGCAGATGGCGCCCCAATCATTCACGGTGGCGGTCTTGACGCCGCGGAGGGTGGTCGCCACCACCTTGAAGTTCGGGTAATCGGCTACCGCTCGGTTGATCATCGATTTAAAGCTTTCCGTCTCCAGGTTTGAAAGGCCTTCATCAACGCCATCTATCTCGTAGCCTAGGCATGCGGTAAAATCTTCCTCATTGCCTATCATGACATCAACGTAGCGAGCGATCTCGCGGTTCACTTCCTGGGCTTTCTCGATGCCGCCAATGCCTTTCCACAGGGAAGGGCGGTAGTTGAGGTCGTAGGACACAATGGTTCCAGTCTCTTTAGCTGCTTTGGCCGCTTCGATGACCAGATCCGCGGTTGTCTCGCTTAAGGCTGCGAAGATGCCCCCCGTGTGCAGCCAACGGGCCCCATCTTGGTTGAAGAGCTTGTCCCAATCAACATCGCCAGGCTTCATTTGGGAAGCGGCTGTATTCCCACGATCGGGCACGCCCTTAGCTCCGCGAATTCCGAATCCCCGCTCCGTGAAATTTAGCCCGTTGCGAGTGGATCTGCCGATTCCGTCGTATTCCTTCCACAGGATATAGTCGGTGTCCACGCCACCCTGAAGTATGAAGTCTTCCAGCAGGCGACCCACCTCGTTGTCCGCGAAGGCCGTGACGACTGCGGTTTTCATGTTGAAGCAACGCCGAAGGCCGCGTGTAACGTTGTATTCGCCACCGCCTTCCCAGGCGGCAAAGGTTCTGGCTGTCCTAGTCCGGCCTTCGCCGGGATCGAGTCGAAGCATGATCTCCCCAAGGGAAACGCAATCGTATTTACAGTCTGCGGCGGGTCTCGTTTGCAAAGCGCTCATGGTCGCCACGAATCGAATGGCCAACTTTCGCGATGGCAAGCGCAAATCAAACAGGTGTTTGCAGGACGAGGAAATATTGCCATTACGGAATTAAGAATCTATGGAGCGGTTATGATTTCCGGAAAGAAGGAGTCCTCATTAGATCGCGTTCTCGGCCAAGTTGATTCTTTGGATACGATCAACTTAACGAACCTAGTCAAGAAGCTCGCTCGGGAGCGGGCGTTCTTGGAGACGATTTTCAATACAGCGCGTGAAGGAATTCTGGTGATCAGCGATTTGGGGGTAATCGAATACGCGAATTTGGCTAGCTATCAGATGATTGGGCTCAAGAACAGCGATATTGGCGAGGTTTCGCTTTGGCGGCTCATTCCTGGGTTGAGAGCCTCGCTGGGTCTAGAGGAAGGTTCTCGACTCGAATCATCTGTCAGTTCACGCGAATTGGAGCTGACGTACCCAGAGAACAGGTACGTTCGTCTCTACATTCTCCCGTTCCAGGGTACGGACGCGGGAGGCGGAGAGGCATCGAACCGATTCGTGGTGATCCTTTCCGACATCACTTCGGAAAAGCAATCGAGCGAGGAGATGATCGAATCAGAAAGGATTAGCTCGATTCTTCTTCTGGCTGCTGGTGTCGCCCATGAACTGGGAAATCCTCTCAATTCGATCACCATTCATCTTCAGTTGATGGAGCGACAATTGAAGAAACTGCAAGAGTCGGCTACCCGTGGGAAGCTGGAATCGTCGGTAGGCGTTTGCCGAGCAGAAGTGTCTCGACTGGATGGCATCATCAAGAATTTTTTGGAAGCGATCCGTCCCCAGACTCCGGATTTTCAGACCGTCAATCTAAACGAGATCCTAGAAGAGTCGCTGCAATTTCAGGCTAGCGAGCTTGAGGATCGAGGCATTCAAGTAGAGATTGAGGCTGGAGCGGAAAGTCCCTTCGTGCGCGCGGACAAGCAGCAGGTGAGGCAGGTATTCTTCAATATAACGAAAAATGCTATGGAGGCTATGAAACCGGGCGGAATGATCCGGGTGAAGGTGCAGTCGGACGAGGAGCGTGTTTATTTGCGTTTTGGGGATTCGGGTTCGGGAATAAGTCAGGAAAACCTATCGCGCGTATTTGAGCCTTACCATACCAACAAGAAGGGCGGTACGGGTTTGGGTCTCATGATTGTTGAACGCATTATGAGGGAGCATGGGGGACAAGTTGGCATAGATAGCAAGGAAGGCGTCGGCACGGTAGTCTCCCTTGAGTTCCCCAAGCAAAACCGCAAATTCCGAATGCTGGAGTAGCGAGTATAGTAGTGCAGTCCTTCAGGCCGCATTCATTTGTTTGCTCAAATTGTGACAGATTTGCCCATTGACTCGACAGCAGGGTGCCATAGGCAAAGTGCATGCTGCCAACGGTCTTGATAGTTGACGACGAGCGACATACGCGGGAAGGGCTCCAGCAAATGTTGGAAGATCAATACGATGTCTATCTAGCGGAAAATGCGGATCAGGCCTTCACATTGATGGAGAGCGAAACCTTCGATTTGGTGCTAACCGACTTACGCATGCCGGGCAAATCGGGCCTCAAGGTTATCGACAAAGCCTTGGCGCTGAAAAACCGTCCGCCCGTGATTATGATGACGGCCTATGGCAATGTTCCCTCAGCGGTGGAGGCGATGAAGCGAGGCGCTTACGATTTCCTGACCAAGCCCGTTAATCTAGAGAAACTGGAGATTCTAATGAAGCGGGCTTTGGAGTCCAAGAGCCTGAAGGAAGAGGTTGAGAGCCTGCACGAGCGCTTGGATGTCAAATACAGCTTCGAGGGGATTATGGGCAACTCCAAGGAGCTGCAGGGGGTCATCGAACGAGTGAAACTGGTGGCCCCTTCGAGGGCTAGCGTGCTGATCGAGGGAGAGACGGGAACGGGTAAAGAGCGCATCGCGCAAGCTATTCACCAAAACAGTAACCGCGGGCAAGGCCCTTTTGTTGCCGTTCACTGCGCGGCCCTGCCGGCCAATTTATTGGAGAGCGAGCTATTCGGGCACGAAAAAGGGGCTTTTACGGGAGCGACGGAGCGGCGTATAGGGCGTTTCGAGCTGGCGGACGGAGGGACGCTTTTCCTCGATGAGATTGGCGAGATCAGCCTATCCACTCAGGTGAAGTTGCTGCGTTTCCTGGAGCAGCGCACCTTTGAGCGGATTGGCAGTTCCAAATCGATCAAAGTGGATACGCGTTTGGTTGCCGCTACCAATCGAGATCTGCAAAAGATGGTCAACGAAGGGACGTTTCGCGAAGACCTGTACTTCCGACTCAATGTCGTGCAAATCACCATGCCGCCTTTACGGGATCGCACTGAAGATTTGCCGATATTGTTGAACCACTTTCTCGAAGAATTCGCCAAAGAGAACGGTATCGACGCCCCGACTTTCGAGCCAGGCGCTATGCAATGCTTGCGGCGCTACTCGTGGCCCGGCAATATAAGAGAATTACGCAATTTCGCGGAAAACGCGGTCGTTCTTCATCGGGGGGGCGTTATACGCGATTACGATCTTGAGTCGAAATTTAGAGGGGAAACGCGCTCCGTCGATCGAGAGGGCAAATTGGTGTCGCCACTCGACAAGGAGGAGAACGAGAAGCGATTGCTAAGAGAAGCCTTGGCGGATTCTAAAGGAAATCGGACGGCTGCTGCGAAATTGCTGGGCATCAGCCGACGTACCTTGCATCGGAAATTGCAGCAGTGGCCAGAGCTCGATGTGAAAGACCGTTAGGTCATTGCGAATTTAATTTGCGGACCGATCCCGGTGGAGCGCGATCTCACGCCTCCGCCTAGCAAAGGGCGGCACAAGCTGAGCGGGTTGTTTCGGCTAATTTACGATGAGCTGACGCCAATGCGCAAAGGCTTCAGAGTGTTGCCGCAACCTCTCATCCGTTGGGGCCAGAAACGAATCCGTAGTGACGCGCTAATTAGGTCAGTCGCATTTGGGACGCTCGGTCGCCTCGCAACTGGAATTTTCTATTGACTTGATCGGCGGGAAATGGATCTTGTACGGCTTTTTATTGCGGGCGTAGCTCAGTTGGTAGAGCACCACCTTGCCAAGGTGGCTGTCGTGAGTTCGAATCTCATCGCCCGCTCCATTTCTCAGAAATGGAAATTCGCTTCCCAAGTTGGAAAGAGCGTCTCGGTCTTTCGTTAGAGTCTGTCTAGAGCAACCCTCCTCTTATCATCGCGGATCTTTACATATCGGTAAATTTGCTTCGGCCAGCGAACATTCGCTTGTGGAAGGAATCGAGTCACCTAGGTTGCTAGAGTGCGAGCATCAGATTTTTTCCAGTTGCCGGAGAGCATCCCTTTCGCCGAATTTTTTTCGCCGGAGGTTCCTCCTTGGGAATGGCTGCCTAAAATTAAGGCGGCTTTGGCTGATCTGAGAGGGAATACTTCCGATCAAGAGCTGCCGGCGGGTGTGCATATTGATGGTGAAGTTTATATTTCAGAAGGTGTAAAGCTCCCTGCCTTTGCCTCAATTAAGGGCCCTTGCTGGATTGGCGAGAATGTGGAGATTCGCCCGGGAGCTTACATAAGGGGCAACGTCGTAATCGGGGCAGGAAGCGTGATAGGCAACTCCTGCGAATACAAGAACGCCTTACTGATGGAGCATACCCAAACCCCGCATTACGCTTACATTGGGGATTCCATTTTAGGAAACGGAGCTCATTTGGGAGCGGGCGTTATTCTGTCCAATTTGCGCTTCGATCAGAAGAATATCCGCGTCAATATCGATGGCGAACGCGTGGATACAGGCCTGCGCAAGTTTGGAGCGATCCTAGGGGAAAGAGCGGAAGTGGGATGCAACACGGCTCTAATGCCGGGATCCATAATTGGAAAAGGATCCTTGGTGGGGCCGACGATGAGCTTTTCGGGGTACTTGGAGCCCGGCCAGTTATACGTGGAGCGTTCTTCCAAAGAAAAAATCCCACTGAGAGATTGAGGGTGCGCAATGGTAAAGGCGCAACCTAGTTGCTTGTTTGTGAAACCTATGCGGTACCAGATGAAATAACCGGTAGGGAGGACCGGCTCGGTACTCCAGTAACAAATACCTCTTATTCTCATTGGTGAAGATTCGAGCGATTCGTGGGCATTCAATCACTTCGCTATTGAACCCTTAGCCCCAGCTCGCTACCCGTCGGATGATCTAAAATGAGAATACTTTCCGGCATACAACCCTCAGGCATTTTGCATGTGGGAAACTACTTCGGCATGATGAAGCCCTCGATCGAGCTCCAGGACCAGGGCGAGGCGTTCTATTTTATCGCCGACTACCATTCCATGACCTCGCTCTACGATGCTGATTTGCGCCGCCAATATACCCGTCAGGTGGCCATCGATTTCCTGGCTTGCGGTCTCGATCCAGAGAAATCGGTTCTATTTAGGCAGTCCGATGTTCCAGAACATGTAGAGCTTTCCTGGATACTTTCATCGATCTGCCCGATGGGGCTCTTGGAGCGTTGCCATAGCTACAAAGACAAAATTGCTAAGGGGCTCCCCACCAACCATGGGCTATTTGCCTATCCAGTGCTGATGGCGGCGGATATCCTCATCTACGATGCCGATAGCGTGCCGGTTGGTCGGGACCAGAAACAGCATGTCGAAGTGACGCGGGACCTGGCGGCCAAGTTCAATCAGACCTATGGAGAGACTTTCAAGATTCCCGAGCCCGCCATTCGCAAAGGGGTGGAAGCCATTCCTGGCCTGGATGGCCAGAAAATGAGCAAGAGCTACAACAACACTATCGATATCTTCGGAGAGGAAAAACCCACTCGCAAGAAGGTCATGAGCATTGTCATGGATAGCCGGACACGGGAAGAGCCTAAACCGGACGCGGAGGAGAACCGGGCTATTCAATTAATCAAGCATCTTGCCTCGGATTCCGACTACGCGGAAGAAGTGGAAATGCTAAAAGCAGGAGGCTATGGATACGGCGATTTGAAGAAGCGGCTCTTTGAACTCTATTGGGAATACTTTAAAGAAGCCCGCGAGCGCCGCGCCGAACTGATGGGGAATCAGGACTATGTCGACAGCGTGCTGAAAGCTGGAGCGGAAAAAGCCCGAACCATCGCCAGCCAGGTCAATCAACGAGCCCGCCAAGCCTGCGGCCTAGATTAGGGGCGGCGATTCATTTTGACCACAGATGATTCAGAGGATCTTTTGTAGGGCTCGCGCTCGCGCAATGCCGCGTATGATCAAATTCCGACGCCCTCTGTGAAATCTGTGGTTAAGAAAGATAACGAAAATTGTTTAACCACGGATGAAACAGATATCACGGATTCAATTGAAAGTTGGATACCAATTGATAGCTAGCCAATCAGCCAAGTCTGCGGACAAATCTCTATGCCAAATTCGAGGTTCAGCGTCATGATTGTCGACGACTCCTCCACGGCGCGAAGAATTTTAACCGATATCATCAATCGCCATCCGAAGCTATAGGTGTCGGCAGTGGCAGCGGATCCGTACGAAGCCGTGGAGTCGCTAAAAACCGCTTCACTGGATGCAATGGTGCTCGACGTGCAAATGCTGAGAACGGACGGAATCACCTTTCTCCAGAAATTGATGCGGATCAAGGCGCTCCCAGTGGTGGTGTGTTCAAGCTTCACAAAAGAGGGATCGCGAGTTTCGTTGGATTGCTTAGAAAAGGGGCCGTAGATATCATCGCCAAGCCTCAGGCTGCGACGGCTAGGCAAATGCAGGAACTGGAAATGCGTATCCATGATAAGCTGTTATCTGCTGTCGAAGCTCGCCGAAAGTAGATCAAGGGATCGTCGCAAATAGGTCCCTTGAATGCTGGACCTGAAAACTCCTTTTTACAGGGCGCGGAGGAAAAGCTGTCGGCCGATGTAATTCTACAGCCTCCAAATCCGGAGCTAGTCAATCGGATCCCAAAGACTCCCAATGTGATCGCTATCGGAGCATCGACGGGTGGTGTCGATGCCATTCGGGCGATCCTGGTACAAATGCCGATTGATTGCGCTGGGATCGTCATTGTCCAGCCCATGCCGGAACAGTTCACTGAGCCGTTTGCTCAGCGTCTTAACGAACTATGCCAGATCGAAGTTCGAGAGGCCAAGAAAGGGGAGCGAATTGAGCCAGACCTAGCCCTAGTGTCCCCAAGAAGCCATCACCTGGTATTGAAACGATCGGGTCAGAACTATTTCGTGGACACCGTGGAAGGCCTCTGGTCAACCGCCATCGCCCCTCGGTCGATGTATTGTTCCGATCGGTCGCGATTGCCGCTGGTTCCAACGCCACCGGGGTTATGCTAACCGGCATGGGCGACGACGGAGCTGCAGGAATGCGAGAAATGAATGATGCCGGCGTCCGCAATATAGTCCTAAGAGAAGACACCTGCGTAGTATTCTGAATGCCAAGCGAAGCGATCAAGAGAGGTGGTGTAGACGAGGTTATCGTTTTGAGGCTGATTGCTAGCTCAATCCTGAGTTGAATCCGTCAAGGGCGCTGCAGCTATTCCGAGTTCTTCATTCCCTCGCTAGTTTGGGTATCATTAAGAGTGCAACGTTGCACGCTAGATGGTTCTGATAGCCATTAGGCGGATGCTTTAGATGAGCTTCGAGGAATTGGCGGACTAATCGTTTTTGGTTCAGCTGTTTTCGTTGCGGGGTTCTGATAATCAATTGGTTGCAACATAAAAGCCCATAGAGGAATCGATGAGCTTCGAAATTCATTCTAAGAAAACCGAATCGGCGAACGTTTCCTTTGCGAACACGACTATCGAGGAATGAGATCGAAGTAGAGACGGTATGGCGGAAGTGACGAATAGGGAGACAGAGTGGGATCGGATCCGAAGGGTGGTGCAGGAGCATCAGTCGGCCCTGATTCGCTACGCGGCCAGTATCGTTGGGGGGAGAGAGCAGGCCAAGGACATCGTGCAAGAGGTGTTTCTGAAGCTCTGCAAACAAAGCTGGCGGGATGTCGAAGGGCATCTCGTCAGCTGGCTCTTCAGGGTCACTCGAAATCAGGCGCTCGATGCATTGAGAAAGGAAAAACGCATGAGTCTATTCGAGAAGACGGAAACCTTGGAGGCCGTGGCGGGTGTGGGGGAAATCGTCGCGGGGGAAGCGCGGAAGTCGGAAGCCATTCGGTCGCTCTTGGAGCTGGTCGAGCAACTTCCAAGTCGGGATCGAGAGGTGGTGACGCTGAAATTCCAGCAAGGGCTCTCTTATAAGGAGATTAGCGAAGTCACCGGACTGACGGTAAGCAATGTGGGCTATGTGCTGCATCACGCCCTCAAGGAACTCAAGCAGCGATGGAAAGCGGTAAAATAAACCGTATTAAGAAATAGAATATATAAATGAAAAAAATTAACAAAGACGACCCCAGATTCACGGCCAAAGCGCTAGGCGAACAGTCCGAAGAGCTAAATGATCGGGAAATTGAAAACCAGGACCGAGAAGCCTTCGAAGAGCTGGAAGCTTTTGCCAAGTCGCTGGAATCAGAATTTCGAGCGGAAAAGGACCTTCCAGAGAAATTGGATGTGGGTCAGCTAATGGCCTTGGAAGTAGCTGCCAACAATCGAGGCGGCGATGAAAAACGCAAGTTGATCGCTTTTCCTGCTTGGACCTACGGCTTGGCTGCCTGTTTGGCAATTGGCGTGTTCAGCATTGTCGTTCTCGATAGGCAAGCCACAGAGATTGCAACCTTGCCAATGGCTCCCGAGGAAGCCTCAGCATTTCGTAGCAAGGATGACGGGGATGCGATTGTGGGGAACGATAGGCTGCGGCGTGACGGCCAAACAGAGGGCGCTTTAGTCGGCAGAGGTCAGGCTATCAAGGCAGTCGATGAAGCGATTCCTTTCGACCAGCCAGCCGATTCGCGAATATCAGCCCAGAGGCGGGAAATCCAGCTTCGTCAGGCGGAGCAGAATCTAGCCGTAGCAACTGGATCGTTGAGTAGAGCCAGGGCTGAAGAATCGTGGTCTTCTGAGACGAACGAATCTGCTCAGGGCAGTTTGCGGCAGTTTGCAGACCTCGCTGTTAACGCAGAGCCCGTTGCCGAGTCTCAGTTATTTCGTGGTGACTTGGTGGCTGATCGTTCTGCGACGGTCTCAGGGATTGTTTCTCAGGGAAGAGCGACACCAGCAATTGCCCCGATGGGCGAGAAAGAAAATCGGATCCGATTGGCCTCCGAAACGAACCCGCAGAAGAAGGCGGAAGCCGGGGCTAGCTGGACGGATCGTTCGGGAGTTGTTCATCCCTTGGCGACCCCTGTCCTGCATCAGCCGCTTCCAACCGATCGCGAAGGGTACGATCGTATTGAGGAAAACGAGTTCAAAGGCGTGCTAGACAATCCCTTGTCAACCTTCTCGATCGATGTGGATACGGCCTCGTATGCGAACGTTCGCCGCATGATCGAGTCTGGTCAACGTCCTGTTGCGGATGCGGTACGGATCGAGGAACTGATCAACTACTTCAAATACGACTATCCGCAACCAGAAGGGGAGACCCCATTCTCGGTCAATGTAGAAGCGGCCAAGGCGCCCTGGAGCGAGGTGAATCAGCTGGTTAGAATCGGGCTGCAAGGGAAAGAGGTATCCGGCGAAGACCGTCCCGATGCCAATCTCGTATTTTTGATAGACGTATCCGGCTCTATGGGACAGCCCAATAAATTGTCGCTGGCTCAGGAATCCATGAAGCTCTTGGTTGAGCAAATGGGAGGGAATGACCGAATTGCCATCGTTGTCTACGCGGGCTCCTCCGGCCTGGCTTTGCCATCTACTACGGCCAATAACAAGGAAACCATTCGGCACGCCATCGACAACTTGCGTTCAGGAGGGTCCACCGATGGAGGAGCTGGCATTCAATTGGCCTATGAGGTGGCTGTAGAAAGGTTTATCGAAGGAGGCATCAATCGAGTGATCCTCTGCACGGATGGCGATTTCAATGTTGGCGTAACCGACGACGGGAGTTTGACCCGATTGATCGAAGAGAAGGCCAAGTCGGGTGTGTTCTTCTCGGCTATCGGGTTTGGTCGAGGCAACTATCAGGATGGAAAGATGGAGCAGCTCTCCAATAAGGGCAATGGCAACTATGCCTACATCGACAGCCAGCAAGAAGCCCGCAAAGTGTTTGTGGACGACATGCTGGGAACTTTGCACACCATCGCCAAAGATGTGAAGATCCAGGTCGATTTTAATCCGGCTCAGATAAAAGCGTATCGATTGATCGGTTACGTGAATCGCAAGCTGGCCAAGGAGGATTTCAACGACGATACCGAGGACGCTGGCGAAATCGGCGCTGGCCGCTCGGTGACAGCTCTTTACGAAATAGTTCCGGCGAATGCCGATTTCGAAATCCCTTCTGTAGATGCCTCCAAGTATGTGGCCCAGCACGATAGTTCAGAAGCTTCGAGCGAATGGCTAACGGTAAAGCTGCGCTACAAGGCTCCCGACGGTGACACTAGCCAGTCGATAGAGGAACCGTTTACGGGGGAGATAGATCGAGAGTTTGATGTTGCCAGCGCGGATTTCCGATTCGCTTCCAGCGTGGCTGGGTTCGGTATGCTATTACGAGATTCGGAATACAAGGGATCGATTTCTTATGACCGTATCTTGCGGATAGCAGGAAATGCCAGAGGGAGGGATTCGAATAGCTTAAGATCGCAATTCATTGAGCTCGTTCGGAAGGCCAAGGATTTGCCGGAAGGCGAATAGGGATTAGAACCACGGATGACGCGGAGAGCGCGGATTGATTTGAGTTGAGCCCGGCTAGTTTATCTGGGTGGTCTGCGTTTGTGTCCTGGCTGACGATCCTACTGTCCTTTTTGGTGGCCATCGGAGGAATTCTTTACTGTAAAAAGACTATCCTAATTCCCCTATGAAGTTACTAGCCCGCATTTCTCACAAACTTTCTACTGCGAGCTCGCATGCCGGGCCAGCAGCGACTCGGAATTGCCGAGCGACTTGGCAGGGCGCCTACCGAGCTTCACCCGCTCGCCTGCGTCCAAACCACGGATGGCCTCGCCCTTCGAGCCATCTCGACGAAATTTTTGAAAAATCCGGGCTGGACACGATCGTTGGTTTCCGATCTTGGGCATCTGTCCTCGTTTTCGGAATTCTTTTAGCTCTGCCCCCGAGCCTCGCCGCGGTGGACAACGGATGGAGCTCACAGCGATTGCACGGGGAGTTTTATGCTGAGGGAGCAGGCTTTGGCGACATCAATGGCGACGGCCGCGGGGACCTAGTCAGCGGTCCTTTCTGGTGGGCTGGGCCGAGTTTCGCGACGCCGCATCGCTTCTACGATGGAGACACATTCGATCTCCGTCGCTACTCGGACAACTTTTTCAGTTATGTCCACGACATCGACTCGGATGGAGACAATGATATTCTCGTACTGGGGTTCCCTGGCAAAGAGGCGCGTCTCTATTTGAATCCAGGCAACCCGTCCGGCGACGCCAATTGGGATATGGTGATTATTGCCGATCAGGTGAGCCATGAATCGCCCGATTTCGTGGATATTATCCCGGGTGGACTACCAGAAATCGTTTGCTCTCGGGACCGGGCTTTTGGCTATTATCGAGCGGGCAATGATCCGCTACAAACTTGGAAATGGGTAGCCGTTTCCAAAGTAGGAGAGGCTGTGCAGCCCTTCGGGCATGGATTGGGCATCGGAGACTTGGACGACGATGGCGATTTGGATATCCTCGATCGCTACTCTTGGTGGGAGAATCCGGGCGCGGACAAAAGTGGACAGTGGAAGAAAAGCGTTTGGTCTCCTGAGCAGTACGATCGAGGCGGCGCCCAAATCCATGTTCACGATGTGGATGGCGATGGCTTGCAGGATATCGTTGCCGCTTTGAACGGCCATGGCTTTGGGTTAGCTTGGTTTCGGCAGACCGGTATGGAAGACGGTGAACGTCGATTCGAACGGATCGACATCATGGGCGAGAGCTCGGCTCAGAATCCCTTTGGCGTCGCCGTTAGCCAACTACACGGTGTGGAGCTCAAGGATATTGATGGGGACGGAGTCAAAGACATAGTCACTGGCAAGCGCTGGCATGCCCACTACGGCAAGGATCCGGGCAACAATCAGGAACCGGTCGTCTTTTGGTTCCGGGCCGAAAAGACTGGGGATAGTGTCGAGTTTGTGCCGTATTTGATCGATAATGACAGCGGTATAGGGGTCGATGTTCTGGTTGAGGATCTGAATGCTGATGGTAGGCTGGATGTGGTCAGCGCCAGCAAGCGCGGCGTTAGCATACACTTTCAGAAGGGAGATATCCTAGCGGCGCGGCCGGAAAGATGGCGCGTCAAAGGCGGCCGGCCGTACGATGATTGGGCTGATGGCCGTACTCCGGTAGAGGCTGCTGCCGCGATGGAAGTACCGGAGGGTTTTCACGTTGATCTCATAGCGTCGGAGCCCGACGTGGTTCAGCCGATCGCCATGTGTTTCGATGCTCGAGGTCGACTATGGGTGGCTGAGGGCAAAACATATCCCGTTCGGAAACCGGGGGTAAAAGGCGATGACCGTATCCTGATTTTCGAAGACAAAGACGCGGATGGGGAATTCGAAACAAAGAAGGTGTTCGCCGAAAATATGAACTTGATTAGCGGGATCGAGGTTGGATTCGGCGGTGTTTGGCTCGGCGCCGCTCCCTACTTGCTATTCATTCCGGACCGAGACGGCGACGATGTGGCTGATGGCGAACCGGAAGTTCTGCTCGATGGTTGGGGATATCAGGACACTCACGAAACGCTAAACAGCTTCACGTGGGGTCCCGATGGCTGGCTCTATGGATGCCATGGAGTGTTCACGCATTCCAATGTCGGCAAGCCTGGAACTCCGGATAATCAGCGAGTACCTATCAACGCTGGTATTTGGCGCTACCATCCTACTAAGCATGAGTTCGAAGTCTTTGCCTGGGGAACCAGCAATCCTTGGGGGCTGGACTTCGACGAGAATGGAGATTGGTTCACAACCGCCTGTGTCATACCGCATTACTATCAGGTGATTCAAGGGGGTCGCTATTTTCGTCAAGCGGGTCAGCACTTTAATTCATACATTTACGATGACATCAAAACGATCGCGGATCACTTGCATTATGGAGACGGCACTTTCGACTCGATGCGGGCGGATGGGAAGGTCGATCGAGCCTTGCAGCGAGAAAAAGCGGCCGATACCTCGGCGTTGGGAGGCGGCCATGCTCATTGCGGACTGGTCATTTACCAGGCAGACAATTTTCCTGAAGCTTATCGGGGTGACTCCTTTTTCCACAATCTACATGGGCATCGAATCGTGCGTGAAAAGCCGGAAAAAGAGGGATCAGGAACGGTTATTCGCCACGCTCCGGATTTCGCTCTGGCGCAAGACCACTCGTTCATTGGGGTAGCTCTAGTGCAAGGTCCCGATGGGGCCTTGTACGCTTCCGACTGGCACGACCCGCAGACTTGCCACCATCGAGACCCGGACATATGGGATAGGTCTAATGGGCGCGTGTTCCGTATTCGCTACGGTAACTACGAAGCCAATCGGATCGATCTCGTGGGGGCTTCGGATGTCGAACTGGCAAAGCGCCTGACGCACAGCAATAGCTTTATCGCCAGGCAAGCCCAACTGCTGTTGCAGGAGCGCGCTCACCTAGGGGAATTGAATAGGGGCGCTGTTGCTAAAGAGTTGAAGAAATTGATGGGGGCGGATCACCCGCGATCGCATAGATTGCGCGCTTTTTGGGCCATGCAAGTATGTGGTTTGATGGGAGACGGTACATTGTATACAATGTTGGATGACAAAGATCCTTATGTACGCGGCTGGGCTGTCCATTTCCACGGTGAACAGGGAAATGATGTTTCTGAAAAGGTGGCCAAGAAATTCGTCGAGCTTTCCACGTTGGACGAGTCGCCTATCGTCCGGCGCTACCTAGCTTCAGCGTTACAAAATCTTCCCGAATCGAGACGCTGGGACTTGGCCCAAGGCCTATCGTCACGGCAGGCGGACATCAATGACCAGAATCTGCCGCTTCTCGTTTGGTATGGCCTCGAGCCCATGGTGACGGGTTCGCCGGATCGGGCCATCGAAATCGCGGGTAGCTCGGCCTGGCCGAAACTTGATAGTTTCACCCAGCGTCGGGCGGCGGAGACCGTGGAGGGTCGAGGGGCTTTGTTGGCCTATGTTGGCAAGGCAAAAACGCCACAGGAATTCTTGAATCGCGGGCAGCGCTTTCTTGCGGCAATTGGTTCGAAGGTAGAATTGGAGCGTCCTAGTTCGTGGGATGCGTTTATTCAAGGAGGCGAATCGTTGAATCACGACAAAGTGAATACCATGGTGTTGCGCATACGGGCTCGGCTCGGCGATAACGCTGCGTTTGCATACTGGAGGAATGTTCTCAACGATTCTAGTCGATTGCCACGCTTGCGCATGGAAGCTTTGGAAATTCTCCAGTTGGGCGGAGATCCTCAGGCCGGAAATGTAGCAGCCTCCTTGCTAGACGAGCCTGCGTTTCGCGAAACCGCTTTGGCTGCCTTGCCGCGATATCTGGATACGAAGATAGCCGCCAAGCTTATAGAGGCGCTGCCAGACTTTCCGCTGAAACTGCGAAATGAAGGCATTAATTTGCTAGGCTCTCGTCCAGACACGACAATCCTATTGTTGGAGTCGATCGAATCCAAGCAAGTGGAGGCCGCTTTGGTGTCTCCGGTGTTGATGCGGCAGATGCGAGCGCACGGCGACGCGCGAATCACGCAGAAAATGAATAATTTGTGGGGCGAGCCGAGCGAGTTGCCACCGGATTTGCCGCGACAGATTCGCAGCTGGAAATTCGCTTTGACTCCCGAGCGTTTGGAGCGAGTGGACCTGTCTTATGGGCGTCATGTATATTCCAATACATGCGGTACTTGCCATAAGCTGTTCGATTCAGGTGTGGCTCTGGGCCCCGACCTCACTGGGTCTAATCGCGTAAATTTGGACTACATTCTGGAAAACGTGTTAGCCCCGAACTCGGTGGTGGGAAAAGACTACCAGCTCAATGTGATTACCACAAAGGATGGCCGCGTATTTAGCGGGATGGTGACCAACGAGGATGGCTCGCGATTGGAGGTTTCCATGGCTGGGGGAACGAAGACCGTCGTTCGCACCGCCGATATCGAGGAGCGTAAGATACTTAGCCAGTCGATGATGCCGACCGGGTTATTCGACGCGATTCCTGAAAACGACGTGGCGGCCCTGGTCGCCTATTTAGCGAGCCCGAGCCAAGTTGATGAATGGAAAGGGGAGAAGTGAGTAGACGAATCGGTTTGTTTTGGCTCGCGAACCGTAGGAGCGGCTTCAGGCCGCGATTTTTTCTGGACAGGGGATCGCGGCGTAAAGCCGCTCCTACACTGACAGAGTTGGCGATACTTATCTTCTTGGTAATCATTTCGTCCGCCTCTGTTACAGCCGCCTTGCCCAACGTAATCATCATGTTCTGCGATGACATGGGCTATGCGGATATTGGGCCCTTTGGAGCGAAGGGATATGAAACGCCTAATTTGGATCGGTTGGCGGCCGAAGGAATGGCCTTCACTGATTTTCACGTAGGGCAGTCCTTTTGTTCTCCTTCGAGGGCCACGCTGATGACTGGCTGCTATCCTTTGCGGATAGGCATTCCTGGCAACTTTGGTCCCACTTCAATAACAGGATTGAACCCGGACGAATTGACCATTGCCGAAGTTCTCAAGCAGAAGGGTTACGCTACCGCTATGTTCGGCAAGTGGCATTTGGGGCATTTGCCGAAGTTTTTGCCTACTAGCCAGGGGTTCGATGAATGGTTCGGGATTCCTTATTCCAATGACATGTGGCCCTACCATCCGGATCCTCGCTACAATTTTCCGGATTTGCCATTGATGGAGGGCGAAGAGGTTCTGAATCCAGCGATACAGCCTAAGGAGCAGGTTCAGTTGACAACTTGGTTTACTGAACGGGCGGTGTCGTTTATCGTAAAGAATCAAGAGCGTCCGTTCTTCATTTACCTCCCTCATCCCATGCCCCATGTCCCGCTGTATGCTTCGAACAAATATTTGGGAAAGACAGACACTACCTATGGCGATGTCATTTCGGAAATCGATTGGAGTGTGGGCGAGATTCTAAGCGCTCTTGAGCGTCTAGACATCGATGACAACACGCTCTTTGTCTTTACTTCCGATAATGGTCCTTGGCTGCTCTATGGCAATCATGGAGGTTCGGCTGGCCCGTTGCGGGAAGGCAAGGGGACGCGATTTGAAGGAGGGTTTCGAGTGCCTTGCGTTATGCGTTGGCCGGAAAAGATTCCCAGCGGTTCGATTTGCTCGGAGCTGGCGGGATCGATGGACTTAATGCCGACTTTGGCCGCTATGCTCGGCGTCCGACTGCCTCAAGATCGAATAATCGATGGAAAGGATATTCGACCCTTGATGTATGGCGAAAGTGGAGCGAGTTCGCCGCATGAGGCTTTTTACTACTTTAGCCCGGATGGTCTGGTTGGGGTTCGTAGCGGCAAGTGGAAGATGCTGTATCCGCACAATTACAATGTTCCGTCGCAACCAGGTATGGATGGCGTGCACGGGCAATACGAGCATAGGTCGATTGAACTAGCCTTATTCGATTTGGATTCCGATGTCGGTGAGCAAAAGAATGTGGCGAACCAGTATCCAGAAGTGATAGGCCGTTTGGAGGGCCTAGCGGAAGCGGCTCGTCGGGACATAGGATCCCGGAGCGATCCAGGGCCAAATGTGAGGCCTATAGGGAGATAGGGAAGTAGCTCGAGCGACACTGGTTAACTTAGGAATTGAGCCGCGATGAATTTATGCAAAACTGGTTGTTGGCTAGTCAATCAGCCGCGTTTTGAATCGAATGACATGCGTATCCCCATCCTCCTCCTCCTATCTTTTCTGATAGCGTCTCTCAGCGCGAGGTCGCCGAATTTTATCATTATATTTTGCGATGACCTAGGCTACGGGGATTTAGGTAGCTTCGGCAACCCAGCAATTCGGACGCCCCATCTTGATCGCATGGCTCGGGAGGGCCAAAAGTGGACGCAGTTTTATTCGGCGGATCCTGTTTGCACGCCGAGCCGAGCGGGCCTTTTAACCGGACGGTACCCGGTGCGCAACGGGATGACATCAGGAGAGCGTGTCGTGCTCTTCCCTGATTCATCGGGCGGCCTGCCTCAAGACGAGGTCACCATCGCGGAAATCCTGAAGCAAAAAGATTATGCGACCACGGCTATTGGCAAATGGCACTTGGGACATCTTCCTAAGCATTTGCCTATGACTCAAGGCTTCGATTCCTATTGGGGTATCCCGTATTCAAATGATATGGACGGTGTGACGGGGAGGCCGAATTACCGGCAAAATGCTGACGATCCGAACTATTACCCCGACATCAAGCACTACAATGTTCCGCTCATGGACGGGGCGAAAATTATCGAGCGTCCGGCTGATCAGAATACGATAACGAAACGATACAACGAAAGGGCGGTCGATTTTATCAAGGAAAACAAAGACCGGCCCTTCCTTCTCTATTTGGCTCATACCATGGTGCATATCCCGCTATTCGTTTCCGAGCAATTTCGAGGCAAGAGCCTTCGCGGCCTTTATGGCGACACGGTCGAGGAGATCGATTGGGGCGTGGGGATGATTCTAGACGCGTTGCGCGACGAAGGATTGGAGAAAGACACGGTTGTAGTGTTTTCGAGCGACAATGGCCCCTGGCTCGCATTCAAAACCCATGGCGGCTCTGCAGGCCCGCTCAGAGCGGGTAAAGGAACGAGCTTCGAGGGCGGTCAACGAGTGCCGACCATTTTCTGGGGGCCGGGCTACGTGAAGCCGGGTGTTGTCGATGGAATGGGTTCGACCATAGATTTACTGGAAACTTTCGCGGCTCTAGCTGGCGTAGAGGCTCCAGTGGACCGGAAGATGGATGGTTACGATTTGTCGCAGACTTTAGCGGGCCAGTCGGAAAGCCCTCGCGATGAGTTTCACTACTGGAACCGCGGAGAGTTGCATGCGGTTCGGTCGGGACCGTGGAAATTGCACGTGATCCAGCGGGAACCGATAAACTATGGTCGAGTCGCTCCCATGGACGGACCAGAGCTTTACAATTTGGAGCACGATATTTCTGAAGCCTATGATGTTGCGGCAACGCATCCTGAGATCGTCAAACGGCTACTGAAACTGATTAAACAACACGAAAATGATACTGCGGACTCGCAGCCAGAGCAGCTGTCGGGCCGTATAGAAAATTAGAGTAGAAAGTATTCAAAAAATGGTACAACAAAGCGAAGGATTTATTGAAATGAAAAAGCCCTATTCCCCGGCCAACCGGCGGATGGAGTATGATCATTTTAAAGTTGCTCCCGTATCTGGAGCCTTGGGGGCAGAGATAGAGGGAATCGACATTGCTTCGCCTTTGAGCGATGGCGTTATAGCCGATATCCGGCAGGCGCTGCTCGATCATCTGGTGATCTTTTTCAGGGACCAAGACCTCAGCCCGGAAGCTCAAATCGCGTTTTCCAAGCGGTTCGGGGAGCTTGACGAACACGATTTCGTCAAAGGGATGAAAGGCTACCCGGAACTGATTCGATTGGTTAGAGAAGCGGATGAAACCGGGAGGAATTTCGGCGGCGTTTGGCATTCGGATGTTACTCATCAAGAATCTCCAGCGCTGGGATCGGTTCTTTATGGAGTCGATGTGCCTCCCTACGGAGGCGACACGTTGTTTGCTAATCAGTACATGGCGTACGAAGCCCTATCGCCGGGAATGAAAGAGATGCTCGACGGGATGGTCGCTATCCATTCTGCGGTAGGACCGTTCGGGCCTCAAGGCCGGTCGAAAATTCACTGGCGCAATATGGAAGTGGAGACCAGCGAGAAGGCCCTAGAAGAGGTAGAACACCCAGTAGTTAGAACGCATCCGGAAACTGGATATAAAGGGCTTTTTGTTAATGGCACCTTTACGCTTCGATTCAGGGGGATGACCGAAGAGGAAAGCGAGCCTTTATTGAAATTCCTGTTTCGCCATTCCAGCCAAGAGCCTTTAACCTGCCGCTTCCGCTGGAGAAAAGGTTCTGTAGCCTTTTGGGATAATCGCAGCGTCATGCATTACGCCCTGAATGACTATGATGGATACCGCCGGGAAATGCGCCGATCTACCATCGCTGGCGATAGACCCTTTTAGGAATCAGCAGGTTTTCCATGGCAGGGAGGACCGTCTCGGTCCTCCGTGTTTGAGTTTCGGAGGGTCGAGACGATCATCCCTACCTATGGGAAGCCTCGGAGCTCGCTCCGGGGATTTCTACGAGTGGGCGGCATCCTAATATCTGGGCCGCCTTGCTTGGCTAAGAGTAGCGAGGGCTTCCAGTCGTATCAGGCATAGCTCGGAGATCGACGACTGACCTGTTGATCGCAGGGAAAACACGGGCAAGATGCCTGTCCTATTCTTTTTCCATCCGAAGTTGATCGGGCGAGTCATGCCGATAGGGCCTGAGTCTAGTTTCGTTGTTATCTCGGGGTGAAGCCAGCCGCACCTGCTATGATTCGGTTACGAGCTGCAGTAGGATTCCACTTGCGATTACTAGGGGTATACTTTGTGCTTTTGGCGATCCTGTTGATCTAGTTTTTCAATCACTCGCCAATTTTCGTACGCAAAATGAACCCGAAACCAAGCATATCTCGCCGCAATTTTATCAAGGCCTCCGCCGCTGGGCTTGCCTTGCCGACTATCATTCCATCGAGCGCTTTGGGTTTAGGTAGACGACCGGCTCCGTCAAATCGAGTCAACGTCGCCTTTTTCGGATTCGGCACGATTGCCCACGGAACGATATCCGGATTCCTGCGTAACGATCAGGTTCAACTTGTGGCAGTTGCCGATGTCAATCGCCGTTCGCCAAATTATGGATACCGAGGGGAGAGAGAAGGCGGCCGATTGGTCGGTATGGAGATCGTAAACGACTATTATGCGGCGGCGGAAGGGCGTCTCAAGTATCGAGGCTGTCGGGCATACGAGGACTTCCGGGAACTGCTGGAGAACGAAGATGTGGATGCGGTCAACATCTCTACCCCCGATCATTGGCATGCAGCTATGGCTATCTACTGCGCCAATCGGAAGATCCACGTTTACGGACAAAAGCCTTTGGCGGTGACGATTGCCGAAGGCAGGGCCATGGAACGGGCTGTAGGGCGAAATAAGATTACTTGGCAGACGGGGAGCCAGCAGCGTTCGGAATCCTATTTTCGGGAGGCGGTCGAGTTTGTGCGTAATGAGCGTATCGGAAAGCTGAGGACAGTTCGAGTTGGCTTGCCTGGCGGGCATTCCGATTGGAATCAAATGTCGAGCCGCAAAGATCTGGAACCCGTGCCGGAGGGACTGAACTACGATTTTTGGCAAGGGCCAGCTCCGCACCGGGATTATAGGCCGGCCATACTGCCCTTGAATTGGCGCCATAATTTCGATTACTCGGGTGGCATGATTACTGATTGGGGCGCTCACCATGTAGATATCTCTCAATGGGCAATGGATATGGATGGGAGCGGGCCAATTAGGATCGAGAACATTCGGGCTGAGCTACCATCGGAAAGCGAGTTGTACAACACGGCCCCTAAGTTCCACTTCGAGTGCGTGTATGCCAATGGTGTTAGGATGATCGTGTCCGATGATTCGGAGCATGAAAATGGAATCACCTTCGAAGGCGATGAGGGGAAGAGTATCTTTGTATCAAGAGGTAGCATAAAGATGAATCCGCCTGAACTTCGCCGCGAACGTATCCAGGATAGTGAAACTCGGGTTTACAAAAGCACGAATCACGTCGATGACTTTATTAATGGCGTATACACGGGCCGGCGTACAGCTGCCCCAATCGAGGCCAGCCACCGGTCGATTTCTATTTGCCATCTTGCCAACATCGCTATCCGCTTGGGTCGCGACTCTCTTGAATGGGACCCACAAAAGGAGCGGGTGATTGACGATGTGGCTGCCAATAAAATGTTGAGCCGTCCTATCCGCGATGGCTGGAAGATCCGCTAGAGGTTCCCAGACTGAAGTTTTTTTCGGTCCGTTTCGCTGATTTGGCGAACGTATAGAGTAAACAATCTTCGCTCGAGGCTAATGGGCGATGGGCGATTGCTGGTGAATTCATTACTGGCGGATCATGGCTGTGAGAATGAGAAACATTGAATTGCCTGCGAAGGTAGCTGAGTCCTCTGGAACCTCAGGCATTTGACCTCCATAGATATCATTTAGTCCCTCACAATCAACGAGTTGATAAATATTAAGGTCCCTGAATCACGGCTCTGCCTCCCTGCGATAAGGCTGCACAAGGGAGCCTATCGAGCCGATCCATGTCGGAAACACGAGGTTTCAGGTATGTTCATCTCAAGGTGTAAAGGTCGTTGGTCGCGGGTAGCTGCAGGTATGGTTGCGGTCATTATCGGTGGGGTCGCAGTCGCGGAGCAGGGCGACTTCGCCTCGACGGTCGCTTACTTCACCGGACACAAATATATTCTGACGGAGGATTACAGTCATCGTCTCTCATTTAATACAGGAGCTAGAGTCTCTTCGGGCCTGATAGAGTTGGAGGGTGATATCTTGTTCCTTCGAACAGGTTTTGGCCGGGATGGCACTTCTGGACCGGCGGTAGACACAAAAGACGTTCGCAGGGCTTCCGCAGTCCATGACGCTGTCTGGGATCTTATGAAAGCGCGCTTGCTGGATTCTGCACTTAAAGAGGATGTCGACCGCGAGTTCGCGACCATTTTGGAAGCGGACGGCATGCCGTCGTTTCGACGATGGTACCTGCACAAAGCGGTAAGCAATTACGGTAGCGTCAGTCCGTCGGATCGAAGCGATTTGGCGAAAAAAGCTATGAAAACGAATGCGACTGCCCGACGGTTCTTTCAGGCCCTCTCGCTCAATGCCCAAGCGTTTATCATGGACACCAGGCCTCAGGACTTAATGAAACGGCTGTTCGGAGTTACCTTCTCTAGTCCTCATTAATCATCCATTGCCAACTTTTGACCCTCAGTTTGTAGCCAGAGATTCAGCCTTCGGTACGCCGGGTTTCGGCTCCAACTTCCTCTAGATAATCTGTCAGCATTTCGTGGAGTTCTTGCGACTTGGACGGTATCCGCTGAGAGAGATCGTTCTCCTCGGAGATGTCTTTAGATAGATCGAATAGCTCGAGCCGGTCGCTTTTCCAGGTTTTGACCAGTTTGTAATCGCCTAATCGGATAGCGGAGGAAGCCGAGCGATCTACGGCTTGGTGAAAGACGAGAAAGGGATTCGGACGCTCCACCATGCCGGCGTTTCCATTTATGAGCACAGATTTTAGAGAGCCTCCATCTATGTTGCTGGGAAGCTGGTGAGGATAGCCAGCGAGGTCGGCGAAAGTGGGTAGAGAATCGACGCCAGAGACAGGAACATCGCAAACCGAGCCGGCTTCGATTCCGGGCCCGAGAGCGATGAATGGGACACGTATGCCGCCTTCGTAGAAAGAGTGTTTTCCGTCTCGGAGCGGGGCATTGCGGCGCTCGATGATTTTGGGGGCTTACGGTATGTCGTTACGGCCTCCGTTATCGGAGAGAAAAATGAGGTAGGTGTTCTAGAGAAGATCGAACTCGATGGGCTTGTCAAGGATGCGTCCAATGCCGGCATCCATGTCCGTGGTCATGGCCGCGAACTCGGGCATGTTGTGTTTGCGTCCCGGTTTGACCGTCTTCATCTGCTCGAAAGTCGACTGGTTGTAGAAGATGTCGAGATGCACTGCATAGTGCGATACCTGCAGATAAAAAGGGAAGTCTCGGGCGTGATTGCGTTCTATGAAGTGCAAGGCTTGGTCCGTGATGGTATTGATTCGTTTTGGGTCCTTGGTAGCTGCGGGACCGCCTGTGTTTTTGGCTCCGCCGGTAAAGTTTCCGGTATAGCCATCCGAAAAATCGTATCCTTGCTGGTGTGGACTGACTCGATCGTACCGATGGTCCCATTTTCCGAAATGAGCAGTTTGATAGTCGGGATCGGCCGCCTTCAACATTCGAGGAATATTTAGTTGAGCATTGTAGGCTGTGGTCCAGTTGTCTCGGTCTCTCTGGTATTCATGTCTGGCGGGAGTCTGCCCAGTTTGGATACTGCGGCGAGTCGGGCAACAGGAAGCGGCTGGGGAGTAGCCTTGGGTGAACCGCATGCCCATGGCCGCCATGCGTTCTATGTGCGGTGTCCTGAAATAGTCGCTACGGGTGCGTGGATCGTCAGGGATGATCTGCAAGGAAGAACCCACCTAGCTTTGATCATCGGTGAGAATGACTATGAAGTTGGGTTTATCGGCCGCTTTAGCGGTGAAACTGCCGATCAACAGAATAGCTAGGGTTAAGGCTTTGCTCATATAGGATAAGTGCCTCGGAGATTTTCGCAGGCTGCGACGGGCAGATGAGTTTCTTGGTAGGGAGGATCGGCTCGATCCTCCGAAAGCCAACCCAGATTTGGAGGACCGAGCCGGTCCTCCCTACCTTTCGAGATGCCTAAGGCCTTACCTCGATGAACTTTTATCATGGATGTCTACTAAAGCGCGTTCATGGCGAAAGAGGCAATTCGTGGTCTATGGTCTTCCAAATGTGTCGCTGGTCGCGACCAATTCGACCAGGTCATAGAATCCGTTGCCTCGAGAATCGAGCTCTTCAACGATATCGTCGATAGCTGGACGATCGCCAATTTCCATGCGTCGACCTGTTCCGAGCTCTAGTAGTTTGGATACGAGCGAGCGGGAAATCTGGGGAATCCGTTTCAGCATAGCCTCGCGAAATTCTATGATATTCGAGTAGCTCGTGCCGTCAGGCAGAATGCCCGAGGCGTCAACTGAGAGGTCCTTGCTGTAATGGTCTCGCCATTGCCCGATCGCATCAAACGATTCGAAGGCGAAACCCATGGGATCGATTTTGCGGTGGCAGTCGTAGCAAGTCGGATTTTCTCGATGCTTTTCGAGCTGCTCGCGTATGGAAGTGGCTCCCCTCGTGTCCGGGTCAAAGGGTTCAACGTCTGGGGGAGGTGGCGAAGGCGGCGATCCGAGCAGGTTTTCCAGAACCCAGACGCCACGCGTCACCGGAGAGGTGTCTATACCGTTCGCGGATACCGTTAGGATGGAAGCGTGTCCCAGGATTCCCGCCCGATTGGGGTCGGAGGATCGAATCATTCTAAATTCGGATCCAGCTACATTCTTGTATCCATAAAGTTCTGCCAAAGGTCCATTGACGAAAGAAAAGTCGGCCTCGACAAGATTAGCTATCGATTGGTTCTCTTCCAGAAGGTGTCGGGTAAAGAGAAGCGTTTCCTGGCGCATGTGTGGCTTCAGGTTTCGAGAATAGTAAAGGGGAAAGGATCTGCGATCCGGCGGCTGGGTGCCTAGGTCCTTCAGAGTAAAGCAGCTGTCGACTAGGTTCTCGAAAAAGGCCTTGGCTTTAGGGTCTTCGAGTAGGCGGCGAATCTCGCCCCTTAAAATTCGGTCTTTATTGAGACGACCTTTTTGGGCCAGATTCAGAAGTTTTTCATCTGGCATTGACGACCAGAAGAAGTAGGAGAGTCGGGAGGCTAGAGCATATTGACTTAGGGCGCCGTCCTCTTGCTCGGGCTCGTCGAGATACAAGAACGAGGGCGAGCAAAGAATGCGTTTCAGCGTGTCTTTGTAGGCTTGGAAATCGGAGGCACCATCAGCTTTTCGCTTCTCCGTGAATTTCATCAGTCGATCGATCTCTTGCTCATCCGCGGGGCGCCGGAAGGCATTAGAAGCGAAATTGGCAACGAGTTCTCGATTACGGTCGGTGGAGTAGGGCTTCTTGCCGAGTAGGGCTTGCTGCGTAGGAGGAGGCCATTGTTCGTAAAGGGGACCGATGATCTCTACATCATGAATCTGGATGTGGGGAAGCTTGCCATGTTGCATGGCTATCAAACGTCTGTCGGAAAAATCGACATTCTTGAGACCGCTGTTGGGATCGGCGGCCAATGCGTCCGCTATGGGCTTGAAGTTGCCTCGCAAGCCGACCATTCCATTCGGATACGTGAACCGTGGGGTCACTCCCTTGTCGAGCCAAACGGTGGCTTCTTGCCATTCCAGAACGTCGTCGTCGAGCTCGAATCGGGCGAGCTCGGTTTCTAATGGTTGCGGTCGGCTGAGATCGCCGTATAATTGGCTGCCTGCAACGATGCCCAATTGTATGGGTTCGTTGATATTTGTGGAGACCCGCCGTTCTGGATGACCGTGAACCCTGTTTTTGGCGATCGCTTTGGCTCGGATTCGATAGTGGCCATCGTGAGGAACGCCGTTCTCGAATCCATGTATTTTTGCATAGGCCCCTTCGTGGCGTTGGGATAGCGGCGTTTCGTAGAGAACGATGAATTCGTAGTTGGCCCAATCTTTTAGGGCCCCATCCAGTTCCGGTTGCTGTCGGAAATTGTCGGTAAAACGGTAGGTTGCGATCGGCGGCTGCTCGAAGTCCGCGAATGCTTTTTCTATGATTTCGTCAGCTGCTTCAAGGTATCGATCGAGTAGGTAGCCGGATGTCACCAGGCGGTCGCCGATTGTATCTAAATGGTGGATGCTTTCGTCGGTTGGGAATGACTCAGTAGGGTCGAAGCTACTCATCTCCATATTTAGAAGATCGCGGATCGTATTGCGGTATTCTCTTCGATTCAGGCGCCGGAACACTGTTTGCTGATCGGTACTTTCCAAGGTGGCATAGCGCATCTCTATCTCGCGAGTGAGCAGATCGACGATAGCTTTGTTTTCGGCGGAGCTCGGCTGGACATCCTCCTCGATCGGAGGCATTTCCCCGAGATTAATGATATCGAGAATTTCCTGGGCGTGGAGTAGGGAGGTCGTATCGGAAATGGGCCAAACTAGATTGTCCCAGCGACGATCCCCTTTCTGCTTTTCAGGCCCGTGGCAACTGATGCAATACTTGTCCATATATGGCTCAAGCGTGATTTTGAAGGCTTGCGAATTATCCGGCTCCGATTTCGTTGATGCGTGGGCGCTTGGTATTACTGGGAAACTGATTGCAATGAGAAAGAGCGAGAGGCTTCCTGACAAATTGAAATTGCGGGTTTGCCGCAAGCGGCGACCGATGAAGCCGTGAGAACTTTCCTGCGTGCAGTCGCAGCCAGCGGCGACCCTACCTAATTGAGATGCCCGGAACACTCGTTTACGCGGTTTCCAGGTAGGGCAGAGTGCCGGTGCTCATAGCGAAGGCATTCGAATCGATACCCATGCGATTCATGATGGAAAGGTATAGATTGGAAAGCGGGGCATGGCGACGACCTTCCTCGAGGAAAGATATATGCTGGCCATGTCGGAAGCCTCCTCCGGCTACGATGATGGGAAGATTAGTGTTTGTATGAGAATTACCATTGCCCATTCCCGATCCGAAAAGGACAATGGAGTCACTGAGAAGCGACTCGCCATTTTCTGTAGATTGAGCCCGCCGCAAGCGATCCAGGAATCGGGAGAATTGCTGAGTTTGATATTTCTCCAAAGTAATGAGGTCGCGGATCTTTTCCGGCCTCTTGCCATGATGGGAAATAGAGTGGTAGCCGCCACTGACGCCGAGAGCGGCCGTATCGAAATCCTCGCTGGAAATCTCGATCGTAGCGATGCGAGTGGAATCCGTTTCCAAGGCTAGGGCGACGAGTTCGTACAAAATAGGCAAGTCCTCTACGATCCCATTGAATTGTGGCGCTTCTATGGGCGCCTTGGGCTTGGAAATGTGGATCCATTGGCTGTTCTGTTCCACGGTTCGCTCGGCATCGCGCACGGCCGTGTAGTACTCATCGAGCTTCTCGCGATCCCGTTTCCCGACTTTGCGGGTCAGATTTTCGGCATCTTCCCGCACCGAATCCAGGATCGAGGTCTTGAGGGCCATGCGTTTGGCTGCGGCCCGTTTTCCTTCTTCGGTATCTTCTACGAAAAGGATATTGAATAGCTCGCGGGGATCGGTGATCGGAGGAACGCGCACGCCTGAGCGCGTCCACGACATTTGGCAACCATTGTGCAAGCCGCTGTCGGATCCCACTGTCAGTGAGGGGAATCGCGTTTCCTGGCCGAGCGACTCGGCGATTCTTTGGTCTAGGCTGATGTTGCCTTCGGGCATGTTTTTCGCGTCCACGCTGAGGACGCCGGAAAGGTAGGAGTGCACGCCGAAGTGCCCGCCCGTCAATCCGTGATCAAGGCCTGAAAAGATGGTGAAATCCGACTTGAGTGGTTGCAGCGGGGCTAGCAGCTCAGGAAATTCGTAGTTGGCTCCGCTCGCGGTGGGGAAAAAGGCGGGGGGATACATGCCGAAGGAGTTCCCAACGGCGACGAAGCGTTTTGGGCTCGCCGATGGCCGGACTTTGGCGAAGGCTGGAGTCATTGCCTCTAAGTAGGGCAGGGCTAGGCAGACGCCGGCTCCTTTAAGAAAGGTTCGTCGAGAAAGGCTTTTGGAAAAGGCGAGGTTCATAACGAGGGAAGGAAAGTTAAACGGTGTTGCTTCTACTTTCAAGATTGTCTGTAAGATCGGACGATTTTGCTGAGGTATGCGCTTGCCCTCTAGAGGGGAAGGTTGATTTGTTGCCGGTATGAAGCTCGTCCGTTTTCTCGTTTCCGTTCTTTTCTCTGCTGTAGCCACAGCTATGGCCGCCGTCGCCCAATCCTCGGGAAAACCGAACATTCTCTTAATATTGGTGGACGATCTTGGCTATGGGGACCTGTCCTCCTATGGATCTGAGGATATCGAATCGCCCCGAATCGACGAACTCATGAGCCAGGGGATTCGATTCGATCAGTTTTATTCCAATTGCACGGTCTGCTCGCCGACTAGGGCATCGCTAATGACGGGTCGTTATCCCGATATCGCAGGAGTTCCTGGAGTGGTTAGGCAAACCCCCTCCAACAGCTGGGGCTACTTGGACCCGACAGCCCTGACGCTCCCCGATATGCTGAAGCGGGGAGGCTATGATACTGCCATGATTGGAAAGTGGCATCTTGGATACGAATCACCCAACATTCCCAACGATCGGGGCTTCGATTTTTTTCATGGCTTCTTAGGGGACATGATGGATGATTACTACGATCATCGGCGTGGCGGGGTGAATTGGATGCGAAAGAACCGGCAGGAAATTGATCCGAAGGGGCACGCGACAGAGCTTTTTTCCGATTGGTCCATAGACTATTTCGAAAGCCGCAAAGATAATTCGAAGCCGTTCTTCCTGTATCTTCCCTACAACGCCCCCCACTTTCCGATTCAGCCGCCGGCCGATTGGCTGGAGCGAACGAAGAAGAAGTTCCCAAAGCTGAACGAAGGCCGGGCCAAGAATGTGGCCTTCGTCGAGCACATGGATTTCCATATCGGTCGTGTCTTGGATGGGCTTAAGGAACATGGCTTCGCTGACAACACGGTTGTTATCTTCAGCTCCGACAATGGTGGTTCGCTCCGCCATTTTCAGACGAGCGGGTCGCTGCGAGGCGGCAAGCAGGATCACTGGGAAGGCGGCATTCGCGTGCCCACCTGCGTGGTTTGGCCTGGGAAGATTCGTAGGGATCGCGTCAATACAATTGGCATCACCATGGATTTCTATCCGACTCTTTGCGAAATAGCTGGCGTGAAAATCGCCCACGAAATCGATGGACGCTCTTTGCTTCCATTCATGCTAGAGGGAAATGAAGCGGACTTGAACGATCGCGAACTAATTTGGGTCCGTCGAGAAGGTGGTGCCACCGGCTACATGGGCCGTGCCTATTATGCTATTCGCAAAGGACCCTGGAAGTTGCAGCAAAGTTCACCCTTCGAACCCATGCAGCTTTTTAATCTGGAAGAAGATCCCTACGAAACGGCCCCGGTTGACAATCGCCAGATCGCCTCAGACTTAGGAGCTCGCTTGATGCTGCATATCCAGAAGGCTGGAAAAGTAGCCTGGCAAAATCCAGAATAAACGTCCATCGAGCAAAATTGAGATCCTAAAACGAATTCAAGATGCTGGTAGCTTGGTAGCTGACTGCTCTTGATTGCGAATCCACCGTATCTGTGCTGAAGAAAACACAATTTCGGAGGTTCAAATGCTATCCTGATCATCGGTTTTATGTAATTGTCCTATGCGAGGATGGCCTTAGAAGATTTCGATAGATGTTGCCAATCCACGTTATCGCGAACGGGCTTTTCTTTCACAAAAGATGGGTTGCTCAAGTAGTCCCAGCGACACAGTGAAGAAAATTTGCTTGCCCGATAAGGGTCTATGGGTTCGCCTTTTTAATCTCAGGTATCCAACGCGTCTATCCCCCAACACTATGAATCGCGTTTTAAAACTATTCAGACGATCTCGCTGCACTTGTGAGATCGTTTTCGCAATCTCTCTCGCTTTATGGTCGACTTCCATCGAGGCGAGGGCGCAATCGGCTTTGTCAGGCTCAGGCATCTCTGAAGATCCAGATTTCTTCGTCACTCTGGATACCTACGTGAAATATGGTGGCGATATCGACGTGATCGATGGGCTGACGGGACGGGCCTACCACTCGGATAACGCAGTGGTCAAAGCGATCCATTCAAGCTTTCCTCAAATCATGGGTGGACTCCATGCCAAGCTGCTTGAGTTGGAAGCCCGTTATATGAATTTCTACCTTTCCCAAGGGGTGCAGCACGAGCAGGAGCTTGCTGCTCTGGCAGAGTCTTTCGGTATCACTCGTTTTGAAATGGATCGGTCGCGATGGATGGTGCGGGAAAAAGCGATTCTGCAGCGGCTGGATAAAGAGCCATTCTTTCAGATCAAGGAGTTGGTCATTTGGGAAAAGGAGTATCTAGAAGAGGACCTGCCGGACAACAAGTGGGCTAAGCACATCCGCTACAACCGGAATACCCAATCCTGGGAGAGGCGAGTTCTGACACAATGGAATGTCAACACGGTAACGGTGACTCAATGGAACAACGGCAAGTTGAACACTAATGTGCAAATGGTAGAAAAGCTACAGGGCTTGAATCTCGAGACCAACAAGGGATTTCATATCATGGTTGGCGGTAGAGGGCTTAGTTCGTATGTTCAGCCGAGCGACTTTAGTGAAGTGACCGTTTCTTACCCTATTATTGTATCCAGAAAAGAAAACGCTGAGGAGCAAATCGAACGGCTGCAGAAGCAAATCGTCGAGAACCTCAGCCACTTGTATGATCCATTCACCTGGGTGGCCCGCCGATCGACTCGATTTCGGACGGCATTCTCATCGGAATTGACGAGCTATTTTAGGGAACGGAAGTATCGAGTGAAAGATCGCGAGTGGTTCGATCCGGTTATTTGCCATTTCCTCAACGATGTGGTTACGGTTAAGCGCTATGGTTTCAAGGAAGTCTACGACCTCTATCTGACTCAGCAATTCGCGAACTCGAAAAACGTATTGGGCAAAGATCTGGATCTCCTCAATTGGCGGGAAGGCGAAAACCGGAAAGGCGAGGGAATAAATCGGGATCGCAAGATTTGGCTGAATTTCGACAGGCCTGGCGGGGCCCGATTCGTTATGCTTGATGCGTATTTGAGGTACGGCGACAGATTTATAAATGCGTTGCGGGAAGAGCTGACGAGTTCGAAAAAGAAGGTTGTTGCCAAAGATCTTATACAAAATGTTATTGCTGAAGCCAGTGGCGTGCCTGCTGAAAAGTACATTCCGGCTGCCATCAAAGCTCAAAGAGCTGGTTTGGAGCAGTATCGGAAGAAAATGAATTTCTGAACCAGTGAACGTCTACACGAGATCGGTTTCAAAACTGTCGTTCGGGATTCTTTCAGGAATTTTGGCAGGAGTGGCTGCCTGGGCGCAGTCGGCTCTGTCCGAGGCAGGTATAGGCAATGACGACCAATTTCTGGTCGAGTTAGAGGCCTACGTGAAGTATGGAGGCAACATCGATGTGATCGATGGGATGACGGGAAAAAAGTATACGCGGGACAATGCCGTCGTTAAAGCGATTCACAGCAATCTGCCGAAAATCATGGGTGGTCTTCATAAGAAGCTCCTCGAACTCGAAGCTCAGCACATGAATTTCCAAATGACCGAAGGCGTCAGCCATGCTCAAAAGCTTGGGGGACTGGCCAAGTTGTTTGCCATAAAGGGCTATCGATTGGACGCCGAGAATTGGCTGAAGAAAGAGCGCACGATCCTGACAAGGCTGAAAGCGAAACCTTTCTTCAAGATCAAGGAAATCGTGGTTTGGGAACAGGAAGAGCTCAGTGCCATGGCTTTGCGCGGCAACGAGCGAGGGAAAAACCTTCGTTACAATGTGGATACCAATTCATGGGAGCGCCGCGTTTTAACCGAGTGGGAGGTTAACATCCGCAACAACAAGCGCTTTATACAAGTGCAAAAGTGGCAGGGGCTAAATTTGGATACCAACCAAGGGTTTCATATTAGCGAAACGCTTCACGGATCCGTCTATCCAGGGGCATTTCGGGAGGTGAACGTCCAATATCCAATCATTGTATCCCGTGAAGAGGATCCGGAGGTCCAGATTGAGCGCCTGCAGCGGCAGATCGTCAAAAATCTCAGTTACCTCTATGATCCTTTCTCTTGGGCGGCTAGACGCAACACTCGGTTCCGGACCAAGTACGCCTCGGGGTTGATGAACCATATGAGACGGATGGGGTATCGGGTGCATGATCGGGAATGGTTTGATCCGGTCATTTGCCATTTCCTAAACGATATGGTAACTGTGGAAATGTACGGTCTCGAGGAAGTCTACAATCTATTTGGAACCCAACGTTGGGGAAATAGCCGTTTCTTATTGGGGGAAGCCATGGATCCGCTCAATTGGCACGAGGGTGAGGACCGTCCGGCATCATCAGGACCGAGAAATCCCAAGGTTAATTTCAGATTCGATCGGCCAGATGGAGCTCGGTTTGTTATGCTCGATATGTATCTGCGTTATGGATATGCATTTGCCGAGAATCTCAGAGGAAAATTTACGAATCTAAAGAGCAAAGAAGACCCCAAAGAGATTATCAAGCAGGCGATCTCGGAGGTCAGCGGCATTCCAGCAGATACGTATATCCAAGCTGCATTGAAGGCCCAGGAGAAAAGCGTTATCCAGTACTGGCAAGAGTCTCAAGGAATGGGGTCGGAGAATATTTAGGCCATGAAAAGGGCATCCTGGAAGAGAACGGGTTTGGCGACCGGCCTGATTGCATTTCTTTCTCTTTGGCTTTTCTACGATCCTGTTCCAGAGAGACCGGAGGCGGGAAAGATGGCGGCTATCGCTCTCGTGATGGCCATTCTTTGGATTAGCGAAGCCATTCCTTTGGCCGCTACGGCCTTGATTCCCATCGTTCTCTTCCCATTGGCAGGAATCCTGAATACAGGAGATACGGCCAAGGCCTACGTCAATTCTATCATCTTCCTGTTTATTGGCGGTTTCCTGATCGCCTTGTCCATGGAGCGTTGGAATCTGCATCGGCGCATCGCCTTGAATATCATTCACGCGATTGGCCGACGGGCCGATTTTCTCGTGCTTGGCTTTATGGCTGCCTCCGCATTTCTGTCGATGTGGATTTCCAACACGGCTACCTCCGTGATGATGCTGCCCATAGGGCTTGCCATAATTTCCAAGATGGAAGACGCGTTTGGCAAAGAGAAAACGCATTCGCTGGCCTTGGTCCTAATGCTAGGTATCGCTTATGGTTGCTCGATAGGAGGAGTTTCCACCCTGGTTGGCACGCCGACGAATCTGGCTTTTGTTCGCATCTTTCAAGAATCGTTCCCAGAAGCTCCTCCTATCGCCTTTGGGCAGTGGATTTTAATAGGGGTCCCTTATTCGATAACGCTTTTATTGGTCGTCTGGTTGCTTCTTACCAAAGTTCTATTGCGGGTCGATAGCTCGTTGACCTTGGACAATTCGGTTATTGGACAGGAGTTGGAACGGCTTGGACCTATAACCCGCGAGGAGCAGACGGTTTTAACGGTATTCGTGACTACGGCCCTGCTATGGATATTCCGCAAGAAGCTTGAATTGGGTTTTGTTGCTATTCCTGGATGGTCCGATCTATGGTCAGGTTTTCAGTTCGTAGACGATGGCTCGGTCGCGGTTGCCATGTGCTTGTTGTTGTTCTTCCTGCCTGCGAGATCCGAAGAGGGTCCCAGTCGAATTTTGGAGGCGGATGTTTTTGGAAAACTGCCTTGGGGAATGATCCTTCTATTTGGTGGTGGGTTTGCCTTGGCCGCGGGGTTTGCCGCAAGCGGTCTTTCCGAGCACATTGGAAACCTTTTCCAGACCTTGGGCGACGTCCCCACGCTGCTCCTCGTTATCGTGATCTGTCTTAGCGTTACGTTTTTGACGGAACTTACATCGAATGTCGCCACATTGTCGATGTTGCTTCCCATATTGGCTAGTTGGGCTGTAAGTTTGCAGGTACACCCAATGCTCTTCGCCATACCAGCAACGATTTCCGCTTCTATGGCCTTTATGATGCCAGTGGCAACCCCGCCCAATGCGGTAGTGTTTGGGAGCCAGCGAATCCGTATCGCAGAAATGGCAAGAACTGGATTCGTTTTGAATATCGTGGCGATCGTTTTTACCGTGCTCGCTTTGTATCTACTCTTCCCTTACGTATCTAATTCCACACTAGGCTCCTTCCCGGATTGGGCAAGGTAGCTCGACGAGCGGCTGATCTGAAAGTTATCGTTACTCTGGTATAGGTTCATTGTGGTCGATGTCTTCGCCTTCCCAGTTAGCTACTCCATTTTCATAAATCAGGATCCGATTGGCGCTGCCGGGAGCGGGGCGGCGATTTGTTTTAGGAAGTCGCCTTTTAAGGGCTCGTTGAGTTCGGGCGTAATTAGGATCGTTCGCCAGATTAGTAAATTCATTCGGATCCGCGATCATATCATAAAGCTCTTCGGATCCGTCAGCATATTGAATATAGCGGTACTTTTCGGAGCGGACTCCGTGATTGTCATGATTGTGCGTCGTGATCGCAGGTCGTGATCGGGAAGCATTCGGATTTTTCAGGAGCGGAACTAGGCTGAGACCCTCAAGGTGCCTTTGCGGGGGGAGCCAGCACAATTCAGAAAGGGTCGGATATATGTCGAGCAGTTCTACGGGCCGCGTAGATTTGGAGCCTTGCCTGATTCCCGGTCCAGCGAAAATCAAAGGCACGCGCGTGGATCGGTCCCAGAGGGTGTTTTTCCCAGTGATTTCCTTTTCGCCTAGGTGGTAACCGTGGTCGGACCAAAGAACGATAACGGTGTTGTCAGCGTAGCCATTGCGTTCAAGCGCCTCGAGGACGCGCCCTACTTGACTATCCATAAAGCTGATACTGGCAAGATAGGCTTGAACTATCTTGAGCTGCTCGCCTGCTTGAAGAAGGAATCGCTGACGGGGTTCGGGAAGTTTCCAGTGCAAGTACCAGCTGAAACGGGGGGTGTCATCTCTGTCGTCGAGCAGCATGCGGGGAAGCTGCAAGGTTTCTTCGGGGTAGAGGTCGAACCATTTTTGTGTGGCTAGAAGAGGCACATGGGGCAGGGAAAAACCGACGGCCATGAAAAAGGGATCTTTGGGTTGCTCGTCTAGTTTTTCGACTGCCCAACTTGCTGTTTTCCAGTCTTTGTGTTCAGACTCTTGGAAGGGATAAACGTCCCAGTCCATGCCGCGACCGCCACGAGGCGTCTGTACGCGTTTTTCTTTAGGACGAAGTCCGGGATCAGCGCGACCAATGATGTCGAATTCGGGAGGATCGTTTTGCTGCCAGTCTCCGCCATGGTAGATCTTTCCCACGGTATAGGTGGTGTAACCGGAGTTAGCGAAATGCTGGGGTAGGGTAACGAGGTCTTTCCATTCCTCGACTGTACGAAACCAGGGAGCCAAACCGTAGATTCCCGTCGTGGAAGGGCGCAGGCCCGTCATCACGCTCGTTCGCGAGGGATTGCATATAGGCGATTGGGTGTGGGCATTCAGAAAAAGGGTGCCTTGTTCGGCTAGAGCGTCGATGTGCGGCGTTTGCGCTTGCGGATGTCCATCCATGCATCCGATCCAGTCATTGAGGTCGTCGATGGCGATAAAGAGGACGTTAGTTTTGTCCCCCAATGTATTATGGATCGCTACAATGCAGGCTAGAAGAAGAACTATGGGTGGAGACTTCCGTTTTCGCATGGGTCTGTTGAGGGGAAATATTTATTTCATGAGATCGAACATGGCTCTCGAGCATTCGTCCAGGTCGCTGATAGGGTTCCATCCCCAATCTTGGCGAGCCGAGGCGTCTTGAAAAACCTGGGCGGCGGTTTTCAGGAGGTTTTCGACCACATCGTTCGGTTCGAAGCTGTATTGAAAATCCGGTTTCAACTTAACGATCGAATCGGCGATTTCCTGGGCGCTTGGGCAAAAGGCGTGCAAGTTGTAGGCGTGACGGCTCAGTTGGCTCCGTTCGGCGTAGGCCAACTGAACGAATCCGTCGACGAGGTCTTCGATATAGATCGTGGACATGCCGATGTCCGGCGAAACGGGAAATGCGAAGGGTTCGCCTTTGGCAGCGGCCACGTAAGCATGAGAAGCGTAAGCGGTCAGAGCCGCGGGAGGGGCGTAAGGAGAAAGAACTAGAGGTGGTCGCAGGCAGCGGAAATCCATTCCATGAGTCATCGTATAGTAGGCCCCGAGACGTTCGTTCAAGATCTTGGTTACGCCGTAAATATTTTCGGGCCATTGAGGCTGATCCTCCGGAACGTCCGGTGGGATGTCGGATCCGTAAGAGGCTCCGGTGCCTGGAAAAACGATGCGCGGCTTTCCGTTGGCCAAGGCCAGCTCGAGGAGGTTGAAGGTAGATTGAGCATTCACCTGAAAGGCCCGACGTCGGTCGGCTTCGGAGCTGCCAGAAAGGAGGGATGCGAGGTGGAATACGATTTTAGGGGCTGAGTCCTTGAGAATCTTTTCAAGCAATGGCTGGTCGCAAATATCGCCTGTAATGTAGGCGACTCCCTCGACGGTGGATTCGGGACTGGGATTCGCTATGTCGAAGCAAGTGATGCTGTGGCTGTCTTTGAGGAGGCGCTTGGCGAGCAGGCGGGCAATATTCCCGTTGCCGCCGGTTATGAGGATGGGTAGATTCTTTAGCTGCATAAGTCGAGGACGGTTGGGCTGCGAAAACGGTATGGGGAGGAGATCGTGGCGATCAATTCAATTCGAGGTTGAGAATGCTATTGTCGGCCTGTGAATCTGGATTAGGATCGTTATTAATGAAGGTCAAAACGCTGGAGGAAGCCTTGGAGTTTGTGCATTCGGCGGGCATCTGTACGCTTTTCATCGGAAAGGCGAAGATTGCTCCCTCTCTGTGTGACGCGGTCGATCTGCCGGAGGAGGGTGGTGGACGGACTAAGTGGGGAGCCAAGGTAGAAGCGATTTGGGCTTGGAAGAACGAGCTGCCGGAGATGTATCCGGACGATCTATACTATGGGAAAGCTCATCGGCCGGTAAAAGCCTGCTCAACGCTGGCCCAGGAAGTATATGAAATGATAAGAATCGGTTCGGAGACCACGGGAATCTTGAGGAAGGAGGCCAAAGCCCGGTTCGTATGTACTAAGAGTCAGTTCGATACGGCCTTAAAGCAATTGCAGGTAACGCTCAATATTTCTTGGAGCAATGAGCCGGGGATAGCGAAGAATACTTGGATAACCTTTAATGAAGCCTCCCTGCATCTTTTGGGCGATGAAGATTGAAATGGAAGATCGCCTCGATCAAAAACGGGCCAGCTGTTGCTAGTTTCCAAGAGAATGCCAACTAGAGGTCGAAAAACTGGTATCGAGAGTGCCGAACGGAAACGGTTGGATGATTCCGCTTCGCGCAAAGCCAATTGGAAGCGTTGGGGCCCCTACTTGTCGGAACGGCAATGGGGAACCGTGCGCGAAGATTACTCGAAAGACGGCAATGCTTGGGAGTACTTTCCGTTCGAGCACGCTGGCATGCGGGCCTACCGATGGGGAGAGGATGGATTGCTAGGCTTTTGCGACCGGGAATGCCGCCTATGCTTTTCCGTCGCCCTTTGGAATGGAAAGGATGAACGGCTCAAGGAGCGTCTATTTGGGTTGACTGGAAAGCAGGGGAATCATGGAGAGGATTGTAAGGAACTCTACTACTATCTCGATTCCACGCCTTCTCACGCCTATGCCAAAGCTCTTTACAAATATCCTCAAGAAGGTTTCCCCTACGAAGAGCTGATCAGGAGAAATGCGGAGATGGGAAAGCTCGATTCGGAATACGAGATTTTAGATACAGGTGTTTTCGACCAATCCCGCTATTTTGACGTCCAGGCAGAGTACGCCAAAGGCAGCCCCAATGATTTGCTGATCCGATTGACAATCAGCAATCGAGGGCCGGAAAAAGCCTGTCTCGAAGCGCTACCCAAAATATTTTTCCGAAACACTTGGATTTGGGGGTGCCAGCACGAAGGCTGCACGCTGAAGCCGAGCATCCGCCAAGTGTCGGATCAGCGGCTGGACTTGGACCACCAGAATTTAGGTATTTTCCACTTTGAAGCGAATGCCGCCAGTGACGGAACCTGTCCGGAATTCGCTTTTACAGAAAACGAAACGAATACCGAGGCGCTGTATGGTTCCGAGAGCTACACCACTTATTTTAAGGATGGAATTGAACGATGGATTGTTGGCGGGGAAAAAGAGGCTATAAATCCTGAAAGGAAGGGGACGATTTCTGTAGCGAGATATGCTCTTGATATACCGGCGAATGAAAGCGTATCCATCGATTTGCGTATGTTTAGCCAGGAGGAGGCCCCGAAGCGCGTTTTTGGCAAGGGTTTCGAGAGCGTATTTAAAGAGCGGATAATGGAGGCAAATGCTTTCTTCGATACCATCTCCCATCGAGAACTTTCTGATGCGGAAAGGCAGGTAGAGCGACAAGCCTATGCTGGGCTTCTCTGGACCAAGCAATTTTATCATTATTCGGTTCACGATTGGCTGCGAGGCGATCCGGGCATCGCTAAACCGCCGCCAGAGCGGCTAAATGGCCGTAATCAGGGATGGGGTCACTTGTTTAATCGCGACGTCATTTCCGTGCCGGACAAGTGGGAATATCCATGGTACGCTGCTTGGGACTTGGCTTTCCACATGATCCCTTTCGCTCGGGTCGATCCAGACTTCGCCAAGAAGCAATTAATATTGTTTTTGCGGGAATGGTACATGCACCCGAATGGACAAATACCGGCCTACGAGTGGGCGCTCGGGGACGTGAATCCCCCTGTGCACGCCTGGGCATGTCTGCATGTGTATCGAAATTGCGCGGACGGTGGCGAAGGTGATGTCTCCTTCTTGAAAAGAGCCTTTCACAAGTTGATGCTCAACTTCACTTGGTGGGTGAATCGCAAAGATCCCCAAGGGAACAATTTGTTTGCTGGCGGATTTCTGGGCCTCGACAATATTGGACTCTTCGATCGTTCGCAGCCGATGCCTGGTGGGCATGACCTGCACCAGGCCGATGGAACCGCTTGGATGGCTTTCTACTGCTCGACGATGCTAGCGATAGCCCTGGAGATAGCCAAACAGGATCCCGACTACGAAGGGGTTGCTTCGAAATTTTTTGAGCACTTTATCAATATCTCCGATGCCATGAATCGATCAGGCAACGGCGGGCTCTGGGACGAAGATGAAGGGTTTTATTATGACCAGATCCTCTTTCCGAATGGGGAAAGCAAACACATAGCGGTGCGCAGCTTGGTTGGCCTGGTCCCATTGATCGCTTCGGAGACTTTGGATGGTGAGCTGATGGAATCCATGCCTGGTTTTCGCAAACGCATGCATTGGTATCTCGATCACCGAAAGGATTTGGCGAGTCAGATCACCTGCGAGTGGAAAGGAGGCAAGCATCCGCACTACTTGCTGGCGATCCCCACGCGTGAACAACTGGAGCGATTGTTGGCCTATCTGTTCAGCGAAGATGAATTTCTCTCCCCTTACGGAATTCGATCGCTCTCCCGCTACTATGAAAAGCATCCGTACTGCTTGGAAATGGCTGGCGAACGCTTCGAAGTAAAATATACGCCTGGCGACTCAGACTCGTGGCTGTTCGGAGGCAACTCTAATTGGCGAGGACCTGTGTGGTTTCCCATTACTTTTCTTATTATTGAAGCGTTGAAAGGATACTATCGCTTTTATGGAGAATCACTGAAAGCCGAATTTCCTACCGGTTCGGGCAAGTGGCTAACTCTAGACGAGTGCGCGATCGAGTTAAGCAAGCGGATGGCGGCCTTATTTTTGCCAGATGAAGCAGGAAGGCGGCCCTGCCATGGAGAACAAGAATGCTACGCAAGTGACCCGAATTTTTCAGCGTATCCGCTTTTTTATGAGTTTTTCCATGGAGAGACTGGCAAAGGCCTGGGGGCTAGTCACCAAACAGGTTGGACGGCCTTGGTTGCCGAATTGCTACGTAACGGCTAGCGAAGCCATTGTGGGGCGGCCCTTCAGCGCGCGTAACGATTGCAGGAGCGGCTTTACGCCGAGATGAATTCCGATTGTTCGCGGCGTGAAGCTGCTCCTGCAAAAGGAATACTCGCTCAGAAAGTGTCCCGCAAAACCTAAGTTTTAGAGTCGCCGCTTACGGCGTTCGCGTAAGTAGAGTGACGCTCAGTCCTGCGGTCGCTGCAAAACCGATATCAACGGCCCCGTCGGCACTCTCTCAGAAAGCGCGACCCCAGCTACTCGTCCGTTTCGAACGGGAGCCAGCCCCTGCCTATTGGACTAAATTAGCCGAGATGCTCTTTGAAAAATTCTATGGTTCGGCTCCATGCCAGTTTGGCGGCGGTTTCATCGTAGCGGGGTGTCGTGTCGTTGTGGAAGCCGTGATTGGTGCCTGTGTAGATGTGGGTCTGGTAATTGATATCGTTCGCCTTGAGGGCTTTTTCGTAGTCGGGCCAACCGGCATTGACTCGCTGATCCATCTCCGCGTAGTGCAACAAGAGAGTGGCTTTAATTTTCTTGGTGTCCTCGGCGGATGGCTGACCACCATAGAATGGAGCCGCGGCTTTGATGATGTTAGGCAGACGAACGGCTAGGGTATTGGACATGCCGCCTCCGAAGCAAAAGCCCACCACGCCTGTCGATTTAGCGCTGTTAGGGTGATTGTGAAGGAACTGAGCGGCGGCAACCATGTCCTCGGTAATCTTGTTTAGGTCGAGTTGCCGTTGCATGGTTCGGCCATCGTCGTCATTTCCTGGATACCCTCCGAGGGGCGTTAAGGCGTCGGGGCCAAAGGCCAAGAATCCTGCCAAAGCGGCGCGGCGAACGACGTCCTCAATATATGGATTTAGCCCCCGATTCTCGTGAATCACGAGCACGGCTGGCAATTTGCCCGAGGCGTTGGACGGGCGGGCGAGGTAGCCGCGCATTTTACCGTGGCCTTGGGGGGAGTCGTATTCGGCGTACTCGGTATGGATCCGTGAATCGCTCTTGGAAACTTGCTCAGCCCAAGCGTAGTCCGGGCTCAGCGAGTCGACCAGAGCGGCTACGGTGACGCCTGCCGTGGCGAATTTAGCGGCTTTGGAAAAGAATAGGCGGCGGTCAATGATGCCGTGTACGTATTCATCGTAGATATCGAGCAACTCCTGGGGGAAGTCAGTGGCCTTTTTGCGTTCCATAATGGTGAGGGCTATTGGGTTGATTAGGATTTAGCTATACGGGCAGAAGAACGTTCGTCTTCGCAATTCGGTTTCGGAAATTCGGTTAGATTCGAAGTATAGCCAGTTTTTTGTTCAGGGTTCGCATCCGTATTGTTTAGACGATTCAATGCGCCCGCGAGAATCTCTCCTTGCTCCTTGAGCTCGGCAACATCTGACTTTAAGCGGGCGAAAGAGGTTGTATCCCAATTTCCTTGCAGGTCATCGATCGTCTTTTGAATAACGGCTGAGGGTCCATTCAGATCCTTAGCAATTTTAGGTAGCCAAATTGATTTCAGAGCCGAGGCTTCTACGGCCTTTTCCATTTGGTTGTAGATTTCGTCGCTTCGCTTTTCGATTTCTTGATGGACGTTCGCCTTGCGTTCCTCATCGAGTTTGGCCTCCAATCGCCGAACGCTTTCCTCCAAAACGGCTCGCTCGCTTCTGAGCTCCTCCACCCGGCGGGTCCGTTCCTCGATGGATATTAGGTTGGCCTCCTTTTCCTTGCCGAATGAGACAAGTTTTTCTTCCGAGGAGGCTCTATGCTTTTCTAGCTCGTCAATAAGATCCTCGAGCTTCTCGATCATGAGCGAAAGGTTTTCTAGGAGGTAGCGAAAGCGATCGACTTCCATCACTTTGGGCTTGGCCGTGAATGCGGTGGCTGGCCGATTGGTCTCAACTTGTTTTATGATGGAAATCAGTGATTGCGTCGCTACTTGTTGAAAACGAAGCAAGAGCAGCAGGTAAGCTGCTACCACTAAGGCCCCGGTTCCGACGAAGAGAGTGGAAAGCGTAAGTCCCCAATTGACAGCGAAAAAGGCGCGAGTCGATTCGAATGAAGGAAGATAGAGAAAGGCCATCCCGCTAAGAGAGATTATTAAGGCGACAGTGAAGTAGCGGGCGGATAGCGAGCTGGTGGTTGTCATGCTGCAAGAATTTACGCGATGAGATAGGCTTGGGTTTCGATAAATCGAATGTTCCTAGGAGCCGCTTTTATGTCGACAAAAATTGCTCTGATCGCGAGTTCTTTAAAGGTCCGCTTGTAAGACTCGCGAGCAGTGCAAGAACAACTGATGCAAGGGCGTTGGGCAGCGCTACTCGGCTCCGTTCGCGGAATCGTTTCGTCGGGCTAGAAAGGCTTTACTTGCCAGAACGAGCCTCCAGAACTGCAGAGCCAAGACGGGAACGAAGATGAGAGCTGTTTCTCTAAAGCCAGTCTTCTCTTGGGCTGCCTGGTGGTAAATGATGAGAAAGAGGACAGGGTAGGCGAGCCGGTGCAGGCGTTTCCAATAGCGGGCCCCAAGGCGGCGGACCATGCGGTTGTTGCTGGTTGCTGCCATGAGGAAGAGGAAGGCAAATGCCAATATGCCAGAGAGAATGAACAGCTTCTCCCAGTCTTTAACGAATTCCGCCCAGCTCCCGGTGTAAAAGTAGTAGATAAGGAAATGGAGAAAGGCGTAGACGAAAACGCTTACCCCCATCGGGCGGCGGTGATAGGCTAGGCTATTGACGATTCCTGACTTGGGAAAAATGCGCCTGAGCGGAGTGATCGATATGACAATGGCAAAGATGTAAGTCGCTGCTAATCCGACATAGTCTAGCAAGTACTTCGCTGGATCCGCCCGAAATTCAGTATCGTACTGTATTTGAGGAGTGCATACGTAAAAAATAGGCGAGCAAAGCAGAAAGTAGAGGAGCCATCGTTTGCGGAGGATGCGAGCGATGCCGTTCATGAAATGCGGTTTCGCAAATTGCGTTCCGGGGTCTGGAATTCTGCCTAGTAGAAACGCCGGAGGTCGAGGTCCTTATACAGGTGGGCTACCTGTTCTTCGTAGCCGTTGAACATCAAGGTTTCTTGGCGTTTGCTAAAAAAGCCGGATCCGATGATGCGCTCGCTCGCTTGAGACCACCGAGGATGGTCGACCTTAGGATTGACATTGGCATAGAAGCCATACTCTCGCGGTTGTAGAGCTTGCCATGTATTCATTGGCTGCTTACTGGTAAATTCGATCTTCACGATTGATTTGATGCTCTTGAATCCGTACTTCCAGGGGACGACGAGACGAATAGGGGCGCCGTTTTGGTTGGGGATCGGCTTGCCGTAGATGCCAGTTGCCAGGAAGGCGAGTTCGTTTTGGGCTTCCTCTAGCGTCAAGCCCTCCACATAGGGCCAGTCGATCGAGCCGCCTTTTTGTCCGGGGGCGGAATCCGGATCGTAAAAGGTGGTGAACTTGAGGAATTTCGCTTTTGAATTCGGCTGGGCGAGATCGATGAGAGCGCTCAATTCGAATCCGTCCCAGGGAATAACCATTGACCAAGCCTCAACGCAGCGGAATCGGTAGACTCGTTGTTCGACGCCGCCAATCTTTTTTACGAGATCATTGACGTCGATTTTCATAGGGTTGTCGACATGGCCTGCGATCTCGATCGTCCAAGGCTCGGTTTTCCAGTCTTGGTTTGCTAGTTTTTGGACTTCGCCCTTGTCGTAAGAGAATTCGTAGAAATTATTGTATCCCGCGATAAGCTCGAAGTCAGTAGGCTCAAGCTCTTCCGAAAGATAATTCTCGTTTTTGGTTGAGGGAAAGCCTGCGGTAGCTGCCCGAGCGATGGAACCGCCCATTAGTGAGCTGGAGCCGAGTCCGACCGCTTTCAAGAACTTGCGGCGATTGAGGTAATCGCCTTCGGAAGTGGCCGCAGATTCCGGCAGGTTCCAGGGTTTGCTTTTTCGAATATTCATAGCTTTGGGCGGCGTTGGTTAGGGAATTAAAGAGGCTGGTTTAGTTCCTGTTATTCCCGATTTTATCTCTAAGCGATGTTAGCCTTTCGATTCTGAGGCGATGGGTAAATCTCTTTGCGGGAATGGGATAGTGATGTTTTCAGGTTTCGAGGCTTAGAAAATCTCTAGATTGGCGGCGAATTGGATGGGGTAGTAGTCCTTGGTTTTTACCCAATAGCGGTATCCGATATTTATGGACGAGTCCCCAGAGTTTTGGATTCCTACTTGAGGGGTTTGTTCCGAGCCGATTCCGGAAATGCCATTCAGGGCTTCCCTAACGCAAGTGATAGCCCTTTTTGGGTCGCGATTGTAGGCGACGCCCACGACGCCGTCCACAACCAGGTTAGTGAAAGAGTTGGTTAGGATTTCTCCGAGAATCTTCTTGTTGGGAATAGTGACTTCTTGGCCATCCTCGGTTTTGAGTTGGGTGTATCCGAGGCTTACCAGAGTCACGATGCCGGTTATGCCATGAATTGCTAGTGTGTCGTCCACCTTGTAAGGGCGAGTGAGAATGATAGCGATCCCGGCCCCATAGTTGGAAATGGGCCCTTGGATGGCTAAGCTGATACCCCACGCGCTCGCCCCGAGCAGAGCGACGATTAGGCTGATGTCGACGCCGATCTTTTTGATGGCGATGACGATGAATATCAGGACGATAATCGCTTTGAGGGAGCTGGCGAAGAAACCGGAGAGCGTAACGTCGATTTTGCGCTTGGCGCAGATCCCAAGGACGATCTTGGATAGAAAGGATCCAAAAAGGAAGCTTAGGGCGAGGATAATCGCGGCCGCGATGAGCTGCGGGGAAATGGCCATTACCGTTTGGGTGAGATTTTCTGTGTAAGACTGTATTTGGTCAATTTCCTCGGGCATGTCTTATCGTTAAACGATTTCCTCAATTTTGAACAAGCTCTAATACCGATTGCGAAAAGTTTTGAGACAGCGCCATGCGTTCAAACCTTTTTGTAAGCGATAGAGTAGCCCGTCGATGGCGAAATCCCTAAAAACTCCTCGATCGCTGAAAATAGGAGTTGGTTTTTTGATATCGGCGCACAGGGTAATCGGGTTGCCGAGCGGATTGCCTGAATGGCTATCTGTTAACTGAAATAAACGACTAGAAATTTATGAATACGCGAGCATTTGGAAGAGATAAAATCGCTATATCTGAAGTAGGGCTCGGCTGTTGGCAATTTGGGGGCAATTGGGGCGAGATGTCTGTGGAGACAGCCAAATCCATTTTGCGGGCTTCGCTAGAGTCCGGGGTTGCCTTTCTCGATACTGCCGATGTTTATGGGAACGGGAAGAGCGAAGAGATTATTGGAAGCTTTTTGGCAGAGGTGAATCGCGATGATGTATTCGTGGCTACCAAGGTGGGCCGTAAGGAAGTGTATCCAGATAAGTATTCTGAGTATTCAATCCGGAATAAAATCGAGGAATCAATTCAACGTCTGGGCATCGATGCCCTCGACCTCGTTCAAACCCATTGCGTGCCCACGGAAATAATGAGAAGCGGGGAGATTTACGAGTGGCTGGAAAAGCTAGTGGAAGCAGGGAAAATCAAGCGTTTTGGAGCTAGCGTTGAGAGCGTGGAGGAAGGATTAATGCTCATAGAGCAAGTACCGTCGCTCTACTCGCTGCAGGTCATTTTCAATATCTTTCGGCAGAAACCGCTTGAAGGGCTGTTTCCGAGGGCTCAGGAAGCGGGCGTGGGAATCATTGCTCGAGTTCCGTTAGCCAGTGGGGCTCTGTCTGGAAAGTTTACTAAGGCCTCCACCTTTGGCGAATCGGATCACCGCAATTTTAATCGAGATGGAGCCTTTTTCAACGTAGGAGAAACGTTCGCGGGAGTTCCCTTTGCCAAGGCAATTGAGTTTGCCGATGAACTTAAAGAACTGGCTCCGGAAGGAATGCGTCTTTCGGAAATGGCCTTGCGTTGGATCCTCGACAGTGAAGCCGTTTCGGTGGTGATACCAGGCGCTTCGAGCGAGGAGCAAGCGGTTAGCAATGCCAGAGTATCTGAATTGCCCCGGTTGGATGAAAAACTGGTTAGAGCGATCCGGGAAATGTACCGAGATCGGATCAGCCAATTTGTTAGGGGAGTTTATTGATATTGCCATGATTACGATTGGCATTGCCGCTTGGCGAAGCAAAGTTAAGGGGTTGCGTTTCGCAGACGCGTATGTGATCAAGCGTTGATGAAATCATCTGGGACTTCTCAGCAAGTGAACACGACTCTCGCCTTAGCCCAACACCTTGGGTTGTCGCGTTGGACGGTTTCTCGAGCTTTGAATGGGCATCCGGGTGTTCGGGAAGAGACGGCTCAGCGGGTTCGTAAGGCGATGGACAGATTGGGGTTCAGCCCGAATGCATTGGCTCGAGGACTACGTGGCGGGAAGACACAGGTAGTCGGGATTTGTTTCCAAACTTTCGGTACGCCAGTTTTTTCTAAGAAGCTGATCGCATTGCAGTCTGCTCTTAGGCGAAAGGGGTATCGGGCGATCATAGAGCTTATAGAAGAAGATGCGGAAGCGGAAAAGGCGGTGATTCGCCATTTCGCTTCTTTGCAAGTGGAGGGCGTGATTTTCGTGGGCGGGCCGAGCAAGAGGAATCTGCCCTTGGTTTCGGGCTTGCGGGAGTCCTCATCTATAGCGGCTCTTTTGATTGATCCTGTCGAGAGCGTAGACTTGCCGCAAATTCGTCTGGATCGCGGGCATGCCATGAAGATTTCGATGAAAAGGCTGCATGAACAAGGGCATCGGAAAGTGGCAATCATGGGCGTTCGCGATGATGTAATCTATGGGGCTGAGCGAGTTGAAGCGCTAAAGGCGATTTGTCATGATTTGGGTATGGAGTGGGGTAGCGATGCGGTCTTGTTTAATGACGACGGCTCTAAGGGAATGGACTTTGAAGCTGGCCGAAGGCTGGGTTCCCGTTTCGTGAAGGAAAGAAAGGGAGCTACGGGGATCTTGGCGATCAACGATCAAGTTGCGATCGGGGCAATGCGGTCGCTTCAGGAAGTAGGGACGCGTATTCCCGATGACGTCTCCATTATTGGCTTCGATAATCTAGATTGCTCTCAGCATTTGCACCCTAGCCTGGCCAGTGTAGATCAGCGTATCGAATTTGTGGCTCAGGCCGCGGTTGACGAACTGGTGAGGTATATGCAACAGGATGGGGACGGGGTTGCGAATAGCGAGTGCCGCTGGGTAAAACCGAAATTCGCGTGGGGCGAATCGCTGGGCAAAGGGCCGGGGAACTAGGTTGGGCCTGCGCTCGAAAATGAAAAGATTGCCGACCGCGACGAACGAACTTTATTCGACTGAATAGAAATGCAATACCTTGTCGTGCCGGAAAACGATCACAATGAGCTTGTATCCACCGCCTATCGAAAACGTGGATACGCTGAAGATGAGTCCCAAGACGCTGCCAGGCTTTGCGCGGAAGCGTCGCGTCATGGCATAAGGACACATAACGCCATAAAAGCGCTACACTTGGACGAGATGTATGGAAGTGGATCCAAAGGCTGTGTGCCTGGCGCTGAGATCAAGAAGAAGGAATCGCGATTTCCTGCCGTCGAGATTTGGGATGCTCAACGCAAGCTTGGTCAATCTACAGGATACCGCGCTTTAGAAAAAAGTATCGATTTAGCTGATACTTATGGAGTAGGTATAGTGGCTGTAGACAATGCTTTTCATTATCTATGGGGCGGGGGTTACATGATAGACGCTGCCAAAAGAGGCTATTTCGCCTACACGAACTGCACAGCAGCGCTGACGGAAGTAGTCCCCTATAACGGCAGGTTTCCGACCTTGGGGACCAATCCTCATTCCTGGGGATTTCCGACTACCGAAGCGATCGGATTCCCAATTGTCATCGACTGGGCTACCTCGGTAGTCTCTATGGGTCGAGTGGAACAGTTCAAGCGCGAGAATATGGAGCTGCCTCCAAACGCGGCGGTAGATAGCGAAGGCAAGGTGACCCAAGATCCCTTCAAGACCGCTGCTTTGCTCCCATTTGGAGCTCACAAAGGCTATGGCCTTTCGCTGGTCAATGAATTGGTTGCCGGTCTCATTGGGGGAAGTTTGCCGACTTTAAGAAGTCGGTGGATCGAAAGCGATGACGAGGAAAAGCGCGCCCCGTGTTTTTATTTCCAAACGATTCATCCAGAGGCGATCTCGAGTGGCGCTTTCGCCAAAAATCGCGCTCAATCCGAGAATGTGAGAGCGGTTATAGAAGATATATTGGGTCATGGCAATGAAGCCTGCTTATTGCCGGGGCAACGGGAGGCGGATGTCGCTAAATTATCGAATGATAACGGGGGACTTCTATTTTCAGAGGCGGAGGTGGAAGCGTTCAACGCGTTAGCGGCAGCCTGTGATCGCCCTTCTTGGGATATGTGCTCTCTCAAAAAAGTGTCCGTATAGAAAATTTCAATAAGTCGAAGTCATGTCATCATATATAGAAAATCTATTCAGTTTAAAGGATCAGGTAGCCGTTGTTTCTGGCGGAACCGGAGAGCTCTGCGGGGCTATGGCCGAAGGTTTGGCAGGGGCGGGGGCCTTTGTCTATTTGCTGGGAAGAAGCGAGGAAAAAGCCAAGGCGAAGATCGAGCGCATTGAATCGCTCGGAGGAAGGGGCGCGTTCCTGCCTTTCGAAGCCACGGATAGAAGTTCGGTTGAATTGGTACTGGAAACAGTTATGTCCCAGCAAGGTAAAGTAGATATACTGGTCAATGGAGCAGGTGGAAATTCGGCCACACCGTATTTGGAAATATCGGACGAGGAATTTAGGTCAATCGTGGATCTGAATATTCGCTCGGTATTCGTGGCCTGCCAAGCATTTGGCAAGAGGATGATCGATCTGGGTAATGGCGGATCCATCATAAATGTTGGATCGATGTCAGGCTTGATCCCCCTCTCCCGAGTCTTCACGTATTCCCTGACAAAGGCGGCCGTTCACAATTTAAGTAAAAATCTGGCCCGAGAATGGGCGCCCCATAACATTCGAGTGAATACGATAGTGCCTGGATTTTTTCCGGCTGAACAAAATCGGAAAGTGCTCACTCCGGATCGCGTGGAGAAAATAATGGGGCACACCCCGATGAACCGCTTTGGAGATGCGGAGGAGCTTATTGGCGCAACGCTATTATTGGCCTCGAGAAAAGCGGGATCATTCATAACCGGAGAAGAGCTGGTTGTCGATGGAGGATATGCTTCGATGACGATATAAAAGACCTGCGCAGCATTCGTTCAGAAGCGAATATACGTCCCTGTGCCATCTCGCGAATGTCCCTAGGAGAGTGTTCAATAAGTCAAAGATATCGGATTTTTCGGCGTAGAGGCGTCGCTCGCGGTGACCACAGAGCCAGATGATACTCGACTTACTCGGTCGCCGCAAGCAGCGACCCTGCAAATTTTGGATTTATTGCACGGACCCTAAGGAGTTCTACGTAGTGCAGGCTGTGAATATCTAAATATTAAAATATTGAACCTAATTTATAAAATTTGGGTTGATTTATGTAAAATAGCGATTTCTGTGATCCGTCATGATCTCAAACACTTTAAAAGCTATAGAAGCAACTAAGGCCAAACTGGCATCACTGGAGAAGAAGGCAGAAGAAGAGCGGCGCAAGGGCATCGTCAACCTGCACAAGGATGCGGGTTTTGCAACGCGCGAAGATCTGATTGCGGCCTTGCAAGAGCTGGGTGGAGCCCCGAAGAAAAAGCGTGGTCGGAAGGCAAAGAAAGGAGCCAGGAAAGCTTCAAAGAAAGCTGCTAGAAAAGCAGTGAAGAAGGCGGTTGCGGAAAAGGGCGCGAGGAAGCGGGCAAAACGAACCGTGATTACCGAAGAATTGCGGAACGGTATAATCGCAGCATTGAAAGCAGGCGAAAAGGGCACGGCTGTAGCTAAGAATTTCGGTATTTCAGTTCCGTCATTGCACAATATCAAGAAGGCGGCCGGGCTCACGAAAGCTCGAAAGTAGCAAGTAGGTTTGGACTAGTAGATCCAATTGTTTTCAGCCGCTCTTCGGAGCGGCTGTTTTATTTTAGCTAGGTCTAATACCGTTGGATACTCGAATCGATTTCCAGGGACCAAGCATCGATGCCTCCAGCGATATTGATAGCGTTTTCAAATCCGTTTTGCCGTAAGAAATGGGTCACTTGCATACTGCGTCCGCCATGGTGGCAATAGATGAGCAAGGGCCCCTCTTTAGATAAATTATCTAGATATTGAGGGATCGAATTCATGGGAATATTCATAGAGCCTTGGATGATACCGATGGCGCATTCGTAAGGCTCCCGAACATCAAGGAGTGTCGATGACAGCCCTTCGCCGAGAATTCGTTTAGCTTCGGCGACATCGATTTCCAAGGGAAAGAAATCAGTAGAGCCAGGGGAGACCTCAGGTTCTGTTTCGCAAGAAAAGTCGTAGGAATCGCTACGAATATCATTGATTTTTGGCGACACTCCGCAGAGGGGGCATTGTGGATCCTTCTTGATGTTCAATTTTCGCGTCCTCATCGATAGCGTATCGATGACGAGCAGGCTTCCGGCGAGTGATTGCCCAAAGCCCGCGAGCAACTTGATGGCTTCCAGGGCTTGCATGCTTCCGACAATGCCGCAGAGAGCTCCGAGAACGCCGGCCTCGCCGCAATTGGGTACGGTTCCTGGGGGAGGGGGATCTGGAAATAGGCATCGGTAGCAGGGAGTTTCGTCTGCGTTGTTGAAAACGGAAACTTGCCCCTCGAATTTGAAAATGCTGCCGTAGATGAGGGGCTTGCTAGCTAGGAAGGAGGCGTCGTTGTTCAGATAACGCGTAGAAAAGTTGTCGGACCCGTCGACGATGACATCGTATCCGGAAAACAGATTCGTTGCGTTTTCCGGAGTTATGCCTTTGGCGTGAACCTCGATATCGGTGTTCGGATTAATGTCGTGAAGCCGATCTTGGGCGGAAAGCGTTTTCTCGCGGTCGACATCGCTGGTACCGTGGAGCAGTTGGCGCTGCAGATTGTGAAGCTCCACTTTGTCGAAGTCGGCGATACCGATATGGCCAACTCCCGCTGCCGCCAGGTACATAGCTGCTGGGCTGCCCAATCCGCCAGCCCCGATCACAAGCGCTTTGGATCGCTTGAGCGTTTCCTGTCCCGATACGCCAATCTCCTCGAGAAGGATGTGTCTGCTATAACGAGCGAGCTCTTCTGGATTTAGGATCTGCGGAGTCTCTTCCATGGTCTTAATCGGAGTAGGGATGCTGAGCGCTAGGGCAACCGTTTAATCCTATGGCCTTCAATGCCTCGGAGTTTGTTTTAGATACAGGTGTGTTGGGAGGATTCGGTTTTCTGGCAGGGTGGACCGGCTCGGTCCTCCCTATTCGTATTTCAGGGAGTAGAGCCGATCCTCCCAAATTTGAAGAACATCTTGGGGCATGCGGCTGCGCTCTCGGTTTAATCATTGACCTCCTGCCGAAGTCGACAAGCTTCGGCTTCCGTATGGCTAGTAGATACGTGGTTATTATGGCGGGTGGTAAAGGAGAACGCTTTTGGCCCGCGAGTAGAACAAAACGGCCTAAGCACTTATTGCCAATCGTGGGCGACAAGCCGATGCTGACTCAGACGGTGGATAGACTGGATGGCTTTATCCCGGCCAAGAATATATTTATCATCACAAATTCAGAGCAGGTCGAGGGCGTTCGGGAAGTCTGCCCTAATTTGCCAATCGATAACATAGTAGCGGAGCCAGTGGGACGCGATACCGCTGCCGCTGTTGGGTTGGCAATGCTCCTCATTAAGCGGCTCGACCCAGAAGCCGCCTTAGCGATGCTACCTGCGGATGCGCTGATTAAAGACCGTGAGGGGTTTCAGAGATCGTTAAGCGCGGCTTTCCTGGCTGCTGAAGAAAGTCCGCGACTGGTTACGATTGGGATCGATCCGACAGAGCCAGCTACTGGCTACGGCTACATTCATAAAGGGGAGCCGGTATCCGAGTGCGGAGGCATCGAAATTTGCAAAGTTGAGGAGTTTAAGGAAAAGCCGGATTTGGAAACGGCGAAATCCTATCTCTTCAGCGGAAAATACGCCTGGAATGCGGGTATGTTTGTTTGGAGCGTGAAGGCCATCTCCGTGGCCCTTTCGAAATTCACTCCTATTCTGAAGAGAGGGCTCGACGAAATCGAAAGACGTCTACAAGGCGGCGATGCCTTGGGGCCGCTTTTGCTAGAGCTTTATCCGGATCTAGAAAAAATTTCTATCGACTTTGCCGTCATGGAACAGGCGGACAATGTGGTTACCTTGGCGGCTACTTTCGATTGGGACGATGTCGGATCTTGGCCTGCTATCGAAAGGCATTTCCCTCGCGATGAAGCTGGCAATGTTTCCGATGGAAGCGCGTTCTTCGAAGACAGCCAGGGCAACATAACCGTATCGGATTCAGGCCATACCATCGCTCTAGTTGGGGTAGAGGACTTGATCGTCGTGAACACGGGAGACGCGACCTTGGTGTGCAAAAAGAGCGAAGCTGAAAAGATCAAGCAGCTCGTCAAAGGGTTGCCTGCCGAGCTAACCTAATCGAAAGTCGGGCGTTCATCACCCTTGATAGATTAAAATGCGGGCAATTGGGATCGATTACGGGGAGAAGCGAATTGGTTTGAGCTACGGCGATGACATCGGCGTGGCGACTCCTTTGGAGCCGGCTATAGAGAAGTCGGAGGCCGAGCGCATCGCCCGCATTGCGAGAGTCGCGCAAGAGCGCAAGGCAACTGACCTCGTAGTGGGCTATCCCTACAACATGGATGGTTCGGCTGGTTTTAAGGCCAAGGAAGTGGATGCCTTTATTGAAAAAGTTACCAAGGCAATAAACCTGCCTATATACCGTATTGACGAAAGACTGACATCTGTGGAGGCGTCAAAAGGGTTTCGATCGGGCCGGGACGATGAGCTACGTCGATCCGGCAAACTGGACTCAGCTGCCGCGGCGCTTATTCTTCAAGACTTCCTTGACCAGCGGTTTCCGCTTTCGGATTACGAGTCCGAGGAATTCGGCTAGAGAATCATACCGATGCGGTGGAAATGCGGATGTTCTTATGACGGAACGGATTTCGCGGGCTGGCAAACTCAGTCCGGTGGCGGTTCCGTGCAGAACGCCATTTGCGAGGCTTTAGCGGAGATTTTCAAAACCAAAGTTGAAATCTATGGCAGCGGCCGTACCGATGCGGGCGTGCACGCCCTAGAGCAGGTGTTTCATTTCGATTTTGATTGGCGGCACGGGCCTGTGGCCATGTTGCGGGCCATGCGTTCTCGCTTCCCTAGGCAGATACGCCCCTTGTATGTAGAGCTCGTGCCGGATGATTTCCATGCCCGTTTTTCGGCAACGTCAAAGCTTTATCAATACAGGATGTTTCAGGGTGATCCTTCGCCCATCGATTATCGCTATTGTTGGCCCGTGCGTGAGAATCTGGATATGCAAGCCATGGCTTCAGCAATCACCCTTTTCAGAGGGAGGCTGGACTTCGCGGCATTTGCCGCGAATCGAGGAGTTGAATACGAGTCGACGACTAGGCATCTGATGCGAGCGGATATTGCCGTGGATGAGCGTTTCATACTCATTCGTTTCGAAGCGAATGGATTTATGTATAAGATGGTTAGAAGTCTGGTGGGAACCTTGGTTAACGTGGGATCCGGACGTATCGACAAGGGCGATTTGTCAGAGCTATTGGATTCAGGCAAACGAACGCCCTTTGTTTACGCGGCCCCAGCCAAAGGGCTCTTCCTGGAGAAGGTGTATTACTAGGTTTTACCGTCTGCCCTATTAGCGCGGGGCTTCAAGCCGGCGTCAAAAAGGTAGGGAGGACCGGTTCGGTCCTCGATTAGTAGAGTTAGAAGGATCGAGCCGATCCTCCCCACCGTTAATAAAGCTTCAGAAGTAGTTTTAGACATCTTCATTTTTTGTTGAGCTATACTCTTGGTTCTCTAGGGTTGAGAGTCTGTTACCCTGATGAAATTTCCGCTTTTTTTCCAACGGATAGGAGCGGGATTCTTGGATGTCGCTTTTCCCGCTAGCTGCGCCAGTTGCGGGGATGCTCTAGAGAATCCACCCTTGCCGCATGTTTGCCGACGCTGTTTCTCCAAAATCCATATCGTGGAAGATCCGCGTTGTTTGACCTGCGGGTATCCGTTTTTTGGGGAAGTTGAATCGCATGGGGATTGTCAGCATTGCGCGCGATTGACCCCCAGATTCGCTAGAGGCTGGTCTATCGCCTTGTTTCGCGGCCCGATCCGAAGATTGATATACGCTCTAAAATACGAGAAAGCTCTTTGGGCCTTGAGGGACTTAGGTAGAATAGCGGAGTTTGCGGAAGGATTGGGAGATTACTTGGAGGATGCCATCTTGGTTCCTGTCCCGCTCCACAACAGAAAACTGAGAGAGCGCGGTTATAACCAAAGCGCTTTGATCACTGAGGAATTGAGCCGTAGATTCGAAGTCCAATATCGCGATGATCTACTGTCGCGCATTGTCGATACAGAGTCTCAAACGCGATTCAATCGCCAGGAACGGTATCGAAACCTAAAGAACGCCTTTATTGTGGTGGAGAATTCCGACTTTGAAATTAAGCAACGCTATGTTCTTGTAGACGATGTATTTACGACTGGATCGACGCTTAATGCTTGCGCTGCGGCTCTTCGGAAATCAGGCGTTAAAGAGATCGACGTATTGACTATTGGACATGGTTGAATAGCGTTCGGCAATATAGAAGCGGGATAGAACGATGCCGATTTTCCACAAACCGAAATACTCGACAGTACAGGTTAAGAAGAAGGATATCCCTCAGGGCCTCTGGCAAAAGTGCCCGCAGTCCGGGGAGATTATTTACAATAAAGAACTGGAACAAAACCAGTTTGTCGTGCCCAAAAGCGGCTACCACTTTCCGATCAAAAGTAGAGAAAGGATTCGCTTCCTCCTCGACGAAGGAACGTGGAAAGAGAAGGACACCGAGCTCAAGCCTACGGACCCTTTGGAATTTACGGACTCAAAGGCCTACAAGGACCGGTTGGCCGAATATCAGGAAAAGACCGGACTGAATGATTCGGTTATCGACGGCATCGGGAAGATCCACGGGATCCCGGTTTCCATTGCCATTATGGATTTTAAGTTCGGAGGCGGCAGCCTGGGATCGGTAGCGGGCGAAAAGATTACCCGGGCGATCGAGCGGGCCCTGGAGAAGAAGATTCCTTGCATCATCGTTTCCTGCTCTGGCGGGGCCCGCATGCAAGAGGGCATCTTGAGTTTGATGCAAATGGCCAAAACGGGCGCGGCATTGGCGAGGCTCTCGGAAGCGAAGTTGCCGTTTATTTCCGTGCTGACGAATCCCACCACGGGAGGGGTTACGGCCAGTTATGCTGCTTTGGGCGATGTCATTATTTCAGAGCCGGGCGCTCTAATTGGCTTTGCCGGTCGCCGCGTCATTAAAGAAGCGACCAATGAAGAACTGCCGGAAGGATTCCAGACGGCCGAGTTCCTTTTGGAGCGCGGTTTGATCGATTTGATCGTCGATCGTCGGCAAATGAAGGATAAACTGCGCGATTTGCTCTCCGCTCTTTACCTTCGCGAAAAGACGACTGCCTAGTCGAAAGCCTGCTTGTGGCGGCTGTAATTGGCTGTCAATGGATACGTTTCTGCAAAGACGATGATTTTGGAGTCCTACGAAGACGCGAGGGACTGGCTCTACTCGCTCAAGAACCGGGGCGCGACCTATGGAATCGAGCGAATGGAAGTATTCGCGGAATTGCTGGGGAATCCGCAAGCCGCTTATCCCGGTATCCATATTGCCGGAACGAATGGAAAAGGATCCACTGCGGCCATGCTAGAGGCGATTTTTCGAGCCCATGGATACAAGACGGGACTTTCGACATCGCCTCATCTAGTTCGGCAAGGCGAGCGCATTCAAGTCAACCGCGAGATCCTCAGCGAGGATCAGATCCTTGAATACACCCGCGAGTTGAAAGCGGTAGGGGATTCTATCGCTGATCCAGAAATGCGTCCCAGCTTCTTCGAGTTCATGACCGCCATGGCATTTCTTCATTTCCAGCGAAGCGAAGTAGATATAGCGATTGTGGAAGTGGGATTGGGAGGACGGCTAGATGCGACCAATATCCTTAAGCCGGAGATAGCGGTGATCACTTCTGTTGGCATGGATCATTGCGAAATCCTGGGCGATACGCTCGAGAAGATTGCCCAGGAAAAGGCGGGTATCGTGAAACCGGGAGTTCCAACTGTCATTGGCAGGCTGAAAACAGAGGCGAAGCAAGCGGTTGAGCGCGTATGCCGCGAAAGAGGCAGCCCTTTGATGACTGTGGATCAAGCTTACGTTTCCGATGCGGATTTTCCGGAGACGAACTTGTTGGGCGGCTACCAGAGAATCAATGCGGCTACTGCCATGGTGGTCGCGAAATCTTTGAGAGAGCGCTTTGACCTCGACGAGAGTCGTTGTCTGAACGCTCTGAAAAGCGTCGAGTGGCCCGCTCGCTGGGACCTTCGACGAATGAAGCATCGGGATATCGTATTCGACGTTTCGCATAACGAGGAAGGTTCTCGCTGGCTGGATTCGAACCTGTCGGACTGGATGGCGAAGGGCGGTCTCCCTGTGGATGCAGTGGTAGGAATCATGGGCGACTATCGAGCTCGCTCGCTTGTGCCGGTGATCGCTCGTTTCGCTCGTTCCATTACCCTGGTGATGCCTCAACAATCTCGGTCATCGTCATTTGAATCTCTCGAAGGATTTGTGCCGGAGGATTATAGAGGAGTGGTGAATCGTAGCTCGATTGAGGAGCTCTTTCCGGGGAAGGGCGAATGCGCTTTGGACCGGCCAGATGATCATGCCGTCTTGGTTACTGGATCCATCTATTTGATCGGAGAAATCTGGGAACGATACTATGAAACGTCGCCCGTAGGGCAGGGGATTCTGCAGGATTTTTAAGGCGCGTTGGACCTCAGTCTATCGCGATCACCTATCTAGCTTACAATCTCGGGTTCGAGCTCGAATGCTGAGCCCAATTAATTGAGCGCGCCGGGATGTCCCGCGTCACCAATTGCGCCTCCGAATCTAGGTGGAATGCAACGTCCCGGCGCGTTCTTTTAGTCGGATGGTATTATTTGTGATTACACTAATGGCCCGCCGCCGGTTGAAGAGGATAGGTCTGTTAGCCGTTAATTTCGCGTCGTGTAATAGCGATAGTCGATCGCGTTTGGCCGGCTTTGGGAATTGGCGTAAAAATCGGTTGACAAGGCGCCGCGAAGATAGATTTTCGGTCCCTCTTTGTTTGGCGAATGCCTCTCTAGCTCAATCGGTAGAGCAGTTGACTCTTAATCAATTGGTTCGGGGTTCGAGTCCCCGGGGGGGTACCAGACTAAAGAGATACAGTCCAAGGCCGTTATCAGGAACACGGTCTATTTGCCGGCGTAGCTCAATTGGTAGAGCAACTGATTTGTAATCAGTAGGTTGCGGGTTCGAGTCCCATCGCCGGCTCCACTTAAAATACTGTTTTGCAGGGAGTTGTGGGGATTAAGGCACTTTTTCATTCTATTCCATTGTAGCTAGATTTAGCTTGTTATCAATCGGTTGTTGGGCAGCGATGCCAAAGAAAGCAGAACTTAAGCCCGTAAAAGTGGAAAATGGAAAGAGGCTGGTTGATATTTCAGCCAAGTATTCGAGCACTGGAAAGCGGCGGAGGTTAATATTTACCTCAGTAGCCAAAGCACAAGCAGAGGTCGGGAGGATAAAGTCTCACCTCAGCAAGTATGGATCATTAAGTAACCGCTTCGCAGATGAGGAGTATACTGACGCAAGGGCAGCACTCAGTATGCTGAAGAATTTTAATCTCAAGGAAGATCGTGACCGTACTTTAAAAGCTGCGGTTAAGCATTTTGCGCGAAGCAGAGACTGCCGTAACGGGATTAGAGGCCTTTTAGGCGTCCTAAAAGGAGAGAAGCGAGGACAGGGGCGGGGATAGGCTGTTAGTCGCCCGTGCGGTTCGAGCAGGAAATCGCGGCCGAGCCCCTAGGGGCTTGCAGTGAACAATCAACCAACGCTGATAACTGATCAAATAACCAACAAGGAGAATCCACTGTCAGCTAAACTTAGGCCACTTCAAAACCATCAAGCATTCACTTGCTGAATATGCTGATCATCTTTGTAAATGGACAGAGGTTGGGGCGAGACTTAGTAAACAATTGTTCCTTAACCTGCATTCTCTTGAGGAAGACATCATTGAGAAGCTGAGGGATCGTATGGAAAGTGGAAAGCTGAAGGCCACGTTTCGCGATGTTTATTACGTCTCCACAGCCCTATGAGAAGAGCTGGCAACAAGCTTACCGCATCGAGGAGAGAAGGAATGAAACGAGGTTCATCAGGCCCTTAATCTCTTATGAGGAGTATGATAAGTCACTAGCTAAGGCTGGGTTGAAGATGCGGGGTTCCTTGAGTTAAAAAGTGTAAGATTTTCCGACAAACGTAAAGAAAGTTTACAGATTTGGACCCGTTTTGTATTTATAGTAATAATACCTATGTAATTTTTAACAACCTTGTCATCAACGGCTAACGGATCTTTAACAGATTCGGTCGAATCGCTGGCATGATACTTGCACACAGTTGCTCTCATGTGTTTGGTAAAAAGCTTGGAAGTAGAAACAAGTGCGGTTCAAGCGTCGACCTCACGCGCCGCCAGAATGGCTAGGTACTCATCAGCAGCGGCGGGAGTGGCTGCGGTGAGCAGCATCGAAGTCGATGCTGCCATGGTGAAAGTGATCGTGACGGATCTGGCTGCGCAGAACACAAATTCTTACACGCTCGACCTCAGCGGCATATATACAGGTGCGAATGCCACATTTCAAATAGCCAATTCTAATTTCGGAGTCGCTAGCACTACCTATACCTCATTCGCTACATTTTTTTCAAAATTGCAAGGCTTCAACGATAGCTCGGTTATTGGCAGCTCGCGAGGTTATCTTAGTGCTCCTAATGACACAGCCCAGAGTCCTGGGCAACTAACGTTGGGATTCCGAGTCAACGAAGGCAGTTCAGGGTACACCTATGGATGGGTCAAAACCACAATCGTCAGTTCAAATGCACTCACGCTCGACAGCTATGGCTACAACTCTACTCTGAATGAAGCCGCCATAGCTGGGAAGGGAAGTGTTGCTGGAGTTCCAGACAGCGGTCCTGGCATCGCTGGCCTCGCGCTCATTGGGGCGGGTGCCGCTGGCGTTCGCTTGTTGAGAAAGCTAAGGGCGGGGAATTAGCCCAAGGTCAACGCGGACCACCGTCGAGTGGAGGGGCTGTGGATAACAGCAGCCTCTCATCGATGTGTTCGTTCAACTGGCGATTGATAGGGAAAGTCTGGGTAAGTCCGAAGGGCCCTACTTGATTTCCGATATTGGTCGCTCAATGCAGCGAGGCTATCCTCCTCCTCGTTTTCCCATACCCAGCAGATAAAGTCATCGTCTGGGCGGCGCTTCGAGATGGAGTCGTTTGGATTGAGTTCCTCAAGCAAATAAACCTCAGGTATCACGCCCAAAGATCGGGGCAGAGATTGGACCATTGGACGACAATTTTTTCTGTGGCTGTGGATGAATTCCTATTGATTATCCCGCCGCTTTCTGTAGCCGTTCTCTACCTTACAACTCTTGATCAAAATACATGCCCGAAGCAACCGCTCCCGCGTGCTAAGAACAAATGGCCGACTAGCCAAAATATCTTAAGATCGCGATGTAGAACAAGTTAAGATTTGGAGAAAATGCGATAAGACGATCTTGATCCCCGTGCATTTCGCCGTGCATGTAAATGTTTATCAGTAACTTTGATGCTTCCGCCAAATATATCCATCGAAGAAGCGGACTCTTCACAGGCAAGTAATGTTGCGTTATTGCTGAATTTCCCCATAAGGAAATACGGTAGAGGAGCGGCAATTCTTGTTGCTGTAGACAACAAAACCAACCGCTCTGTAGGCGCTGCGGTTATCTGGCAACTCCCGCGAAAATCGCTGTGCTGGATCCGCGTGGTCAAAGGATATCGACGGGTAGGGATAGGCAGAGTGCTGCTATCAAAGATAGAAAGCACAGCTAGAGATTTAAAATCACCGATGCTCGCGGCTGCCAAGCCTTTTAGAGATGCGAATCAACCGTTTTTGTTGAACGAAGGATTTATCGCCAGTCGAATTATGACGGAATATCGTTTAACGTATGAGAATGCAAAAGAAACCGTCCTTCCCGTATATAATGCCATGGCCAAGGGCGGTAAAATTCCGTGTGGCGCGGAGATAATAGACTTTAGACAAGTCAATGAGCGTGGGTTGGCCCAAAGCGTTGCCGAAGTGCTTTCCTCGAATATGGGAAGCCAGATGCGAGATGTTCTCGCTCGCGTCAAGGGGCAGGCAAAAGCTTTTGACTTAGCCACTTCATTCGCTGTGTTGCTAGATGGCAAACCAATAGCGGCAATGACAACCCGTTATTGTGATGTATCCAAGGTGTGGATTTTTCCATCCTTTGTTGTAAATAGCGATAAGCGGACCGGTTGGGCTAGCGTTTGGCTGCGTTACCATTGGGGCGTAACTATCGAGGGAAGAAATATGGTTGCCGATGTAACTTTCGCCGTGAGAGAAGAACACAGAGACACCTTGAAATTCGCAGCCCGCACCAACGCGGTGGTAGAAGGTGAAATCTTTCACTTTTCGAAACGAATAGGGTAAACAAGCCATGGTAGCCAGGAAAGCCGAGGGCTAGCGAAAAATAGCTTCCTTGCGTTAGAGATGGGCTTAGCCGAGTTACCCGAACTGAGCCATCGGTTAACAGTCGGTTTTCTGAATCCTTAACTTCATCAGGGTTTAGTATATTGGTAATATAGTGGTTCGAGATCCATAAGCTCTGATTTCCTCGGGTACTCTACTCTTTCCCTTCTCCCAGATGCAACAGGTCACTTTCGCGAAACCGACGGACATTGCAATCGATCAATCGTACCAACAGAGCCTTTTGATCCACACCAATCCTCGGAGTTTCTAGTTTGATAGCGCAAAATCAACCTTTGTCCTACGCTCCGGACCTAATCGGAACGATTGAACTTGCTATCAACACAACTGGGTCTAAGAATAATGTGGCTGGTGATATTGACCCAAGTTCAAACGTTAGAAAATATAAAGACAATTGAGTACCCCGCCCCTAATGTTTTAAATGGCAGTTTCTTATCGTGAACATCTCCAATAGAAAAAAAAGCACATGGACGTTTTAGCGCAATTTGCACAATGGTTCCTCAACAAATCCCCGCGTTTTGGTCTTATACCAAGTAAAGATTCAGTTACTTACATCGAGGATGTCACTTCAGTACTTTGGTACCGTCAGGGGCAATTCCAAGTCCAACAATTTATCGTACCCCCCAATTATATCATACCGGGACACACACACCCGAACGTGGATAGCTTCGAGTTATATTTGGGTGGTCAAATTCAACTTACGGTTGGTGGCGAATTTGTAATCTCAGAGGAAGAGGCCAACTCGCAGGGTCAACATGGCGAAGCGGCGATGAGGGGTAAAACCCTGCGTGTCCGCCCCAATGATGTCCACGGTGGCATTTTTGGCCCGAGTGGCGGTGTCTTTATGTCGATTCAGCATTGGCTCAACGGCGTGAAACCGCACTGCGTAACCGCCGACTATAGCGGTCCGGTAATGGGCAAGGATCACTTCAGCAAAGTAAAGGTGGGAAAGCCTGTAATGGCGGAGCAATCCACCCTCAAAAAGAGCACAGCCGCCACTGGAGAGTTGTAGCCTCATTCAGAGAGGGCGCAGAAAGCTTTCACGATGGGTCAATGTTTGTGGTGGGGGGCAGGCACTGGCAGGTCGTTTGACCCTTGTTGCGCCACGGAGACGTGCTTATGGCCTTGTTCCTTGGGTGAGATCCTCTAGCAGTGTTCTACCGAGCTTCCTCCTCGTTTTCTCTGACCCGGTGGACAGAGCCATCTTCCGCGTAGTGCTTCCAGATGGTGTCATGGGGATTTAGTTCCGGAAGCAAATAAACACTAAGAGAGTGTCTTCTTTGCAAATGCAGTTCAAATCTCCGGAAAGCGATAGGCTACCATCATGAGGGGCTCCCGGATGCCATCCGCTCCCACAGCGGTCCCGAGTTCATCGCCAAGGCCATCCAGCGATGGCCGAAGGGCGATGGGATCAGGACTCTATACATCGAGCCCGGATGCCCATGGACCTGCAGGCGCGGGTGATATGCAGAGAGCTTCAACAGCCGCTTCCGGGAGGAGTGCCTCGACAGGGAGCTGATACACACGCTCAGCGAGTCGCGAGTGGTCTTCTCGGACTGGCGCGACTACTACAACAAGCAGCGCCCGCACAGAGCCCTTGGCTTGCCAAGCCCAAGCGAGTTCGCCACGAAACAACTAGAAGTTTCTTCCCGCTCCGGTCCCCGAATGGCTCCCTGTATCGGAAGCAGATAAACAACATTATCAACCACGAAAACCCATTCGAGACTCTCTCATCAGCACAGGGCGAAACAATGGTTTCTGCGCATAGCTGAACTCCTCAAGCGTTTCACGAGTAATCAGTCTCGATGCCCATATTGGCTGGTGCACGACCAGAAAGGCTCGGTTAAGGCCCCCTCTGATCGCCAAATTTACATCAAATTCCCAAAATTTTGGGAATCGCTAGGCAAACAGGATAGGTGTAGCGTCTCTCCTTTTCTTCTGAGCTGGGGATCGACTGCATTGACCATTGCTTTCGTGTCGAGTTCTGCTCCGAGAAAGGCGGAGATCCTGGATACGTTGCTCTCTGGATTTTGGATTACGTCGTCATAGTCGACGAAGATAGCATCAATGTGGGGGCTACGAGCGAGTATTCTCTCAGCTGTTGCGACGTGCGCATCCAAAACTTTCATCATTTGCTCGGGCTTTAAATTGCCGCCTTTGCGCCCCATTCGATCAAGCATGGCGTTTTGGCTTTCTATTACCGCTTCCATGTTTCTATCCATGAAGATCACCTTGTAATGCTCTCCCCGAGGAAGAGCTGGCAAATGTTGGCATATGATTTTGACTACCGAGCCTCTAGCCAAAGGCATCCAAGAGGAATCGCTTTCGATAAGCTTGCTGCTTGTATGCTCAAAATAGCCTTTAGGATTGTCTGGATCCGCGGCTCTCCGGCCATCTGTAAAGGCTTTCATTCCGCCCGCTTGAAGCATTTGCATTAGCATCGATGTGCCAGAGCGGGGCAAGCCGCTGACGATGGTAATGGGAGCATCCTCAACTTCGGGCGGGCACTGCAGAGAATCGATTTTCAATTTGGCGCGACGCGTTTTCCGATTTGCGGCAATTTCACCAGCGATTGACCTCGAATCTAGCTCCTCTACGTGGCTAGAGCTTTCGAATCGCTGTTTGATCTGTTCTATCCTTTGGCGCTCATCTGGAGCTGTTGGATCATCAAGCCGAAAGAGGACATCGAGGTAGAATTCTCTTGCCTCAATTAGGCCTGGTTCCAGCCGTATCGCGGTCTCCAAAGCGATCCTGCCAGCTGGCAAGTCACCGGTTCCAACGAGGGCTTGGCCGAGGCAAAAGTGGGCATAAGGAGAACCGAATGCGAGTTCCGTTGCGGTAAGGGCTAGGTCGACTGCTTTGTCCCATTCTTGTCGCTCCAAAGCGGCCTTGCAGAGTCCGCAATTGGCCTCGAGACTTTTAGGGTCTGATTCGATAGCAAGCTTGTAGTACTCCTCGGACTTATCACACTCACCTAGTCGCGAGAAGCAATAGCCAATTAAAGCGTGAAAACCAGGCGTTTGTCGCGCTGATGAATGCGACAATGTTGAGACCAGAACTTTTCTCGCCCTTTCATTCTCTCCTTCGCCTATCAATTGATCGAACTCTAGGAAAGATAGCGTGCCTTGCATCGGGTTCAGAAGCGACTCGGCCTTCCTCATTTCGTAAATAAACTTTTGCGGTGGGCTTTTTACTTCGCCGCCATCGCCTAGGCTGGATGCTTGGGACAAAGCATTTTGACTGCCTTCTTGGCCTGTTTCTTGAGGAGAGGGATAGCCTTTCTCTTCAGCCTCTTTTCTCAGCGCGTCGATTTCCCTGCTAGCCCACGCCCGGGCTCGGTTTATGTTCTTCTTGAATCGGTCTAGAGCAATCCGCCTATCTGACCATCGGCCAAGTCTCGCAAGGCAGTAGAGATATTTTATTCCGTAGCGGTGCTCCCTTGGGTGATCGTACCAAATCGGTTCCAAGACTTCGCATGCATCTTGATAGCGCAATGAGTCGATAAGAGACTGAGCGAGGTTATAGTTCAGTTCGGCTGCAGTTCGGCTGACTTCCTGAGCTAAATCGTCATCAGGGGCATCTATATAGCCGAGCTCGACAAGCTGCTTGATCGCTTCTGCATTACTGGCAGCATCGACTTGGGAGTGTTTTTCGTGCTGCCCATCCTCGAATGGTCCAGAAATGCTATCCCAGGAGGGAATTACGGTTGGTTGGCGCGAATCTGCGAAAATACTGACCAATGGCTTTCCATCCATGTCCTCACCCACTGGCAGACCGAAGCAGGAGAGAATGGTCGGGGCGATATCGAGAACACTGGCTCCGATTATTTTTTCTCCCTTCTTGATGCCCGGACCTTTAGCGACGAACATTCCGTAGGGGCCATGCTCAGCCATTGCTGGTCCTGCTGGTTCAACTGGTATATGCTCCGGACGCAGGTTTCCAGAATTGAAGCCGTGGTCAGACAAGATTATGACCGTAGTATCGTCTCCGGCGAGCTCCAGGTGTGTCCCCAACATTAGATCGTGTAGTTGATAGGCGCCTTCGACGACGTTTTTGAAGACTTCGTAATCACTCTCCTCTACCCATTCCTGTCGGGGTGGGTGGTATTTCATGAAGCCGTGAGAGAAGTGGTCAATGCCATCAAAATAAATTGCCATGAAATCCCAAGGCTCTTGCGTCATTATAGAGGTAGCAGCGGAATTGACGCTCACCGTGTCAGCAAGGACTTTCGCGAGGCTTCCCATTCTTGGGTCGGTCCAATCAGGATTCGAACCCTCCGCGATGAAAGGCGCAATCAGGTCTGCAGTCACTTCCGCGGGATGAAAGCGGAACTGTTGGAGTTCATTCTCTAGTCTGGTTGGATAAACTGTGCCTGGCGACATCTGCCACTGGTCTTTTTTCCAACCGTCGGGTCCTGGGTTGGTTCCTCCATCTTCAGGACCCTCTTCATTGGCCAGCTTGCAAGCGACCTGAAACCAATTGCTGACCATAACTCCGCTGATTGGCTCGGCCGGATGAGACGGCCACCAGCCGACAACGTTCGATTTTTTCCCGACTTGATTTAAAATATTCCAGATCGCCTTGGTCTTTCGGCTAGCATTGGTGATGGGTCTGACGTTTTTCCCGTCTGGTGTTGGTTCTGTAAAGCCGTATATTCCGTGCTTCAAGGGACGCTTGCCAGTAGCTATCGAAGTCCACAGCATCGGGCTGAGCGATGGCGTTATCGTAGAGATGCTTCCGGATGCGCCCTCTGCGATTAACTTCGCTAAATTCGGCATTTTACCAGCCTCGATCAGAGGTCCAGCTATGGTCCAATCGGCGGCGTCCCAGCCAAGGACGAGCACCTTTGAGTCGTTGGCAAAGAGTTTGTTTTCAGCATTTTCTCCAAGCATACGGCAAGGATTCGACAAAAACCCCGTTTACTTAAGTCTTAAAGAGTGTCCAATAAGTGAGTATTTGCGTCGTTTTCGTCCAGAGGGTCTTTCCGCTAGGCGTGCGTATTCTGACTTATTGGACACTCTATCAAACAGAAATCTGAATTTCGTCGCCGGTCTGATTGCCTTTAAAACATCATCGGATGTTTATATCAGCCGCTCGAAAGGTTTCTTTTTCAACGAAAGTTTAGAGGAGGTGAGTCGTAAGTAGGGAATGTAATCAAAATCGACTTAAGGACAACTAACGGCTTGAGACAGTATAAACAATGAACGTTCAGACCAACAACATAGCCCTGAAAAAAGAAATCAAAGGCCTGATCGATCTCCTTATTAAGAACGGGTCTCATGTCGATAGCGGTCTATCGATTGAGATTTCTCAAGAGGGCGGGATATCCCTGCATCTCCGCCGTCCGCCAGGTTCGAGCAAGCCGCTCATTCGATTGAAATCTGAACACATAATTCCCGTAGCGGCGTTGAACACGCGCCTTCGCGGCGATAGTTTTGAGATTGATCCAGACCGCCGCCTTTTGAATCCGCTGCAAATCGAAATCGGAACGAGGATGATTGAGATCTACAATGCGGCGGGCAAGGTTGCGCAGCACAAAGCTGAAAACCCATGGATTCAGTGCAGTGGGACGCCGCGCCTACTGGAGCTACTACTGAGCTCTTTGCATCCGGGAAAAGCTAAAGAAGAAAAGCTATCCTTCATTCGTGGATGCCAGGACCGGCTCAGTTTTGACGAATTTGTTGTCGAAACCTTTATGGCCAGCCGAACACTTGCGCGGCAGGCGGGAGAAAGAGGGGGGCAAGAGACGGTGATCATGCCGATAGCGGATTACCTCGACCATGACTATCGAGGCAGCCCCTATGCTTTCTCTTCTACATCTTGCAGTGGAGACATGGGGATCTTTTGCAGCCAGCCCTTTGTTTGGAGTCAAGAGTGCTATGCAAGGTATGGAAGTTACGATGCGGTAGATACCTTTGTGAATTACGGTTTTATCGACAGAGAGGTGCCCTTCGTTCGTTCGATTCCGCTTGAAATTGAGATCGGCGACAGAGGGAAGCTATTGATTGACTCGTCGGTTGGATCGAGTAACCGCGGTGAAAACATTCCAAAACCGCTTCGCGACATTCGATTCCTGCTTCCAAACTGGAAGAGAGGTGAATCTGGAGAATTTATGCTCTCGCACATTTTCATTGCTGCAGGGAGCTACCCGCATGCGACAAAAAGAATAATTAGATGGATAATCGAGGAAATGACTCGAGACTTCACCGATCAAGAATTTGTTGCCAAGCAAACTGCGGCCACAGAAACGAAATTAGTTGATGCGAACGTCGCTTACTATGAGAAGGTACTGAGGGGCCTGGACCAAGATGAAAAGGCTGACTCTGGCTTGAAAAATCGAATCCGGCAACTGTTGGAAATTCAATTGAACAAGCTCTTCAAATACTCCATCAGCGAAAGGCTTTAGTCTAAAGCATTTTTTAGCTGGCACGACCATGGTCTCCGGGTGGCGGGTCTGAGGCGAAGAGTATAGGTTCCAGTGGGCAAGCCAGCCAATCGTACTACGTCTCAACCGCTAAGGAGAAAAGTTGGCAGCAATCTCAGCGCATTGAGGAACGAAGAGAGGACATTAGGTAGGCTCGGAACGTTGTGAACCAAGAAAAGTATGAGAAGGTCTTAGCTAGGGCTAGGGATAGGATGGGGGGGGGTCTTTGAGTTAAGAAGTGTAAAGTTTTCCGACAAGTGTAAAGAAATTTTACAGATTTGGACCCGTTTTCCAGTGTAAGTAAAAATACTTAAATATTCTATAAGTAACTAATTATTAGAAACTAACGGATATATTTTAGAATCTCCATTATCACTGGCACGAAAGTTGCGGTATTTCGTGCATATGAAATTGTCAGAAA
>CAYOLG010000019.1:1161-86301 GCA_964404745.1 uncultured Opitutaceae bacterium | reverse complement strand
GCGGCTCTCATCGTCGCGCCGCTCTTTTTGTTTCGTATCGTGTAGAAACGTAGGAGCGCCCAACGCTATGCGAGGCAGCGATCCGAAATTAGCCCGAAGATATTCTTTGTAAAAATAGGCAGGGGTGCCTGGGTTAGTTTAAACTGAATCTTGGAGGACTGAGACAGTTCTACTTGCCCTGCGATCCGCCTAGCGCTACTGGGCAATATTCTGCATCAGCTTGATGAATGGCAGGAAGAGGGAAATGGCTATCAGCAAGACGCTAATCGCCAAGGCGAGGATGAGGATGGGCTCTATAACCGATGTTACGCTGGAGATGGATGCATCCACTTCTTCATCATAGATGTCAGCGATCTGATTAAGCATGTCCGGCAATTGGCCCGTCTCCTCGCCTACTTCCACCATGCTGGAGACCATAGGGGGAAATTGGCCAGAGGACGCCATCGGTTCTGCCAAGGGCTCTCCGTCCCGGACACGGTTGCGAACCTTGTCTACCGCATCCATTATGAACTGATTCCCTATTGCCGCTCGCGAATAATTCAAAGCCTCCAAGATGGGAACCCCACTTTCGAGAAGAGTGCCCAAAGTTCGGCAAAATCGCGACACATACATTTTGGAGAAGGTGTCTTTCACCAGGGGTAGACGCAGTTTCAGGAAGGCGAAAAACAACGCCCCTACTCTGGTTGATCGAAATCCGGCAAACAGAAAAATGAATACGATCATCCCCACTCCTATCTCCACTAGATTGCCCGTGATGAAGAGACTGATATCCATCACTACGCGCGTTAGGATCGGCAGCTGCTCGCCGTTGAGCTGCTTGTCGAAAATAGCCGCGAATCGCGGTACGACAAAAGTCATCAGCCCCAAAACGATTAGCACAGAAAAGCTGAATACAACAACCGGGTAAATCGATGCTTGAGTCACCTTGGAACGGATTTGCCGGGCCTTGTTCAAGTAGTGGGCCAATCGGCTCAAGGCCAAATCTAGCGTGCCACTCGCTTCGCCTGCCTTAACCATATTCAGGTATAGACTGTCGAATTCTTTTGGATACTTGGACAAACCCTCGGAAAAGGTATTTCCCGAGCGAATGTTGTCCAACTGCTGGCTCAGCACCCATCGGAAAGCCGGATTTCTTTCCTGAGCTACCAGCACTTCGAGGCTCTTGATGAGGGAAAGGCCATTTTGCAGCAGCGTCGACAATTGCCGGGTAAAAATGGCTAGCCCTTTTCCTTTTACCGCCGCTCCGAAATAGGATGGCTTCTTGACCACGAAGTTCTTGTCTCCCCTGACCTGCAAATCTTTGCCCGCTTTATTTCCGGAGCTCTGACCACGGTTTTTGACTGCCTTTACTCGCGCAGGAGTAAGTCCGTAGCTCTTAATCTGGGTTGTGGCCAGTTCCCGATTAGGGGCTTCCACCATACCACGCCTTTCCTCGCCAGAACTGTCTAGAGCTACGAATTCGAATTTCATTTGCAGACTAGGTATAGCGTATCACCTCTTCAACAGAAGTAGCACCCGTAAAAATGCTTCTCAATCCATCTTCTCGCAAGGTACGCATGCCCTGCTGCACAGCCCGATCCCGGATCGACGCAGCCGGCTCGCCTGCGGCTATCAGCTCCCGAATGGCCTCGTTGACTAAAAGTATTTCAAAAATGCCCAAACGGCCACGGTAACCGGTATTGGCGCAGGTCTCGCAACCTCTGCCCGCATAGAAATCCTTATCCGCCAACATCGATGGCTCGAGCTCGAGCTGCTCTAGCAGGGCCAGGCTTGGCGTGTGGGCTTGGCGGCAATCCGAGCAGATACGTCGCAGCAATCGCTGGGCTAAGACCGCCTCGACTGAGGAAGCGATTAGAAATTCTTCGATACCCATATCCATGAGTCGAGTCACCGCCCCGGCGGCATCGTTTGTATGCAAAGTCGAGAGGACTAAGTGGCCCGTAAGCGAAGCCTGAATGGCAATCTGAGCGGTTTCCAGATCCCGTATCTCGCCTACCATAATAATGTCCGGATCCTGTCGAAGGAACGCTTTCAGAGCATTAGCGAAAGTGAGATCAATGGAAGCGTTGATAGAGGTTTGCATGATTCCATCGATTTCGTACTCGATAGGATCCTCAGCGGTCATCAGCTTGGAGCCAACTTGGTTCAAGCGCTTCAGACAGCTGTAGAGCGTGGTTGTTTTGCCCGAACCGGTTGGTCCAGTCACGATAAAGATCCCGTTGGGCAAGGCAATCGTCCGTTCCACCGCTTCCACTATATCCGTGGGCATACCTATGCTGTCCAACTCCAGAGAAGTCGCCGACTGGTCTAGCACCCTCAGAACAATGCTTTCACCGTGTTGAGTGGGTAGCGTAGAAATACGCAAATCGACCGCCCTGCCAGCAATCGTCAAGCGCACTTTGCCATCCTGGGGAACGCGTCGTTCAGCGATGTTCAAATTGCCGATTACTTTGATACGCGACAATATTGGGATGGCCAGCTCCTTAGGTGGTGGAGACATCTCATGGAGAGCCCCGTCAATCCGATAGCGAATTTTGAATTCGTCCTCGAAGGGCTCGAAATGCACGTCGGAGGCTTTGTCGCGTATGGCTTGAGACAATACCAAATTGACAAAGCGGATAATAGGCGTTTCACCCGCCATATTGAGGAGGTCCTCGAGCGACATATCCTCATCTTCCGCTTCATTGAGATCAATCTCATCGAGAATGCCTTTGTAATCCTCGTCCCCAAAACGATAATACACTTCCAGCAATTCGGCAACGACTTTCGGATCGGCCACTTCGATACGAACCTCTTGCCCAACTGCAAAGGAAAGGTCGTCTATCAAACCTTGATTAAAGGGGTCCAGGGCTATCATGACCACTTCAGAATCGCTAGCTTCTAAAGGCACGACGCCGTACATCCTGGCTAAGTCGACGCTTATCAAACGGACAATTTCCTGGGATATATCGGCCGGGGTCTCAGCTCGATAACCCAATCCCAAGAAGTTCGCTACCCTTTCGAGGAGGATCTCTCGACTCAGATGACCTTGATCCACTAGCAGACCAGCCACCGAACGATTGAGCTCTTCGGACGATGCCAGCAGGTTTTTCAGGACGCTGTCTTCCACCAGCTCGTAAGAACGGCAAATGTCTATGATGGCGGCATTTCGAGAGTCGAACATCGTCTGTCAACGGAAGCTTTAAGCCTGACTCACCCCTTAGCGCAACAGGAAATCGATGGGTAACGAAGCCGCGAACGAAAAACCAGGCAAGCAGCCTTCTGAAAACTCGTAGCAAACTCTCCAATACGCCCCCTGATCTCATCTTTGAGAGAATTGCCTTCCCAATCCTCCGCGGCCACGTAAACAAAGCGCGGAAGAACGAACATGCGAAAATCGAGCATCAGGCTGTTGGCTAAGCTCATAAACGACATGTAGCTCATCCGACCACCCGCTGCGCAAAGAAAACCGGCCAATTTTCCTTTCATGGAGTGTCCGGTTAGCTCCACAAAGTTTTTCATGGCCGCGTTGACATTGTACACCTAGATAGGAGAGGCGAACGCGATGCCATCAGCATCGTCAACCTGCGCATTGGCGGCAATTACCCGGTCATCTTCGTAGGCATCGGCGCCATAGCAAAAAGGCAAGTCCGCTTGCTTCAAATCGGGTAAATTGGCTTACAAGGCGCCCCCGCCCTCCCACGCTGACATCAACTCGTCGGCAAGCAGTCGACTCTTACTCTGCGGATTCAAGCTGGAAGCGAAAATGAGGATTTTCATAGAACGGCTCAACATACGGAGCCATCATCGGGCTGAAACCCGGCGGAGCAAGCCCTGAAGCCTTTTACGGAAGCAAACCAACACGAGCGGCCACAGCTAATTAAACTAGTTGGTCGATCGCATTGTTCAGCGTACTAGCATCGACGTCAACCTGAGCTCGCTCGGCATGCGCCACCGCAGTGACGCGTAGATGCGAGATCGCGCTCCACCTTCTTGCCTTGTCCTCTAGGGTGGAACGCGGCAGCCACCCTCAGCGGAGCTCGAAACGAAGACGGGGCCCTGCGGGCTCATTTCCTCAATTTCAGTTTAATTGACGCCCTGCATGTCTGGGCAACATCGGTCGCTACCCGATACAGCAGAAAAGCAAGCCGAGGAGCTTTCACAAAGTCAGGGAGAATAGAATTTTCAGCCTTTGCCGAATCCGGCCTAGCCTAAAAAGTTACTTTCAACTCGGGCAGTACGTCGTAATCGATTTTGCGATACAGCTCAGCATCGACATACACCTCTAGTTGATAGACGCCAACGGGATCGCTTTCGGAAAAAACGAAGCTTCGACTAAGCTCCCAGACAAATTCCTCTTTGGATCGCAGGGCTCGACCGCCATCCAATACCGTGTAGTATTTTTCAATGCCTTTGGGCAAATCCTGCAAAGGTTCCGGAAAGCGGATGACGTAGTATAGGTAGAACTGGTTCCCGTCCTTGCGCTTGATGGAGAAGCCGTGAAGATAAGCCGGATCGGCGATTTTCTCTATTTGGTTCGTCTCCAGGTAGACGACGGGTTGGCCTTGGCCCCCTTGCGACATAAGCCCGAATTTGAAATGGTAAGCATTCTTTTGGGCCCAGACAGCGGATCCTAGAACGAGGGCGATCGCAGCTGCCAGCCCAAATCGCATCCATCTATATTCGATTTTCATAGCGATTGGTAACTATAGATTCGACGAAATATCAGTCAATAAGGGGGATCGTCCCTCTTTTAATTTTCTCAGGGAACCGTCCTACCCGCCCGTCAGCAGCCACAAAATCAAGGCCAAACCCATGGCTGCACATAAATAGAATCTCCAGAGGAAACTCTGTTTTCTCTTTTTGTGGCGAACGGCTACCATGGCCACTATCGAACCCACTACACCTCCTATGACCATGATTGACAACAACTTCCACTCCGGAACGCGACTCTTGCCGGTCTTGGCCAGCCACTTATCCCAGACGAAAAGTCCGAAAGCGAGGAGATTGATAGCGGCTAATATCGTGTACCGGCTTTCCAGATCCATAGGGCATTCAACAAGCGAAAATTTAGCATCAAGACAAATTGAGGGAGGATTTTCCCAAAAATACTTGTGAAAAAAATCCGAAAGCCTTTTCTTCTGAATTCCTTTCCTCCTTGACGCTAGCCTATCGCTAGCGACCTTTCCCAATTTTCCCACGACTATCTCTCCTAAATGTACCGAATTTGCATTTTCCTCCTCCTCTTCGGGATCTGGATCGTATTCTCCGGTCAATTCGACGCCTTTCATCTGGCTCTTGGCCTGATTTCCACGGCATTGGTTACGGCAATCTCCTCCGAATTCTTTTTTGCAGACCGATCGCGAGGTGCTGGGGTCCGCATGCAGGAGATCCTGCGCCTGCCTTGGTACCTTAGCTGGATGCTTTACCAGATACTGCTCTCCAATCTGCACATATTGAAACTGGCCCTTAGCCCAGGCGACCTGCCCGAGGTACAGCCGAGGCTCGTTAGGATAAAGACGGGTCTCAAAACCGATTTCGGCAAGTGGTTCTTGGCTAACTCGATAACGCTCACGCCAGGAACCATCACTATCGATATCGAGGGCGATGAGCTTTTGATTCACTCGATCAGCGAAGCCACCACCACAGGAGTCCAAGACGACACTATGGAGAGGAAGATTGCTTCGATTTTTGAAAGGGGAAACGACTAAAATGGAAAATTTTTTCGTCTTCGCGGGGATAGCCATTTTCGCGCTCATGCTTCCCATCCTGTACCGGATCATCATTGGCCCCACCGCGATCGACCGGATCGTCGCCGTCAATGTCATCGGAACCAAGACCACCGTACTTTTGGTAATTATTGGCATCCTATTCGAGCGCGTAGGCATGTTTGTGGACTTCGCCCTCACCTACGCGCTGCTGAACTTTATTGGATCGCTGGCTGCAGCGCGTTACTTCGATCGCGTAAACCCGGCTAAGTGTTTCGCGCAGTCTGAAATCAAGGAGTAAGAACTATGATTTTGAATCTCATCTGCATAATTCTGGTATTCCTCGGTATCATTTTCTTTGTAGGGGGGGCTGTTGGCATAGTCCGCTTTCCCGATTTCTACACCCGGATGCACGCCGCGGGCAAAGGGGACACGATGTCCGTGTTTATGGTCCTCGTCGGACTCGCTGTCTATCAACTTTCCGACTTCAATTTAGCCAATCTGCTAATCGCCGGAAAAATCTTCTTCATCACCATCTTTATCATGTGGGCCAGCCCTACCAGCACCCACGCCCTGATAAAAGCGGGTCTCGAAGACGGCCAGGAGGTTTGGACGCGCAAAGACAGAAAAAATACGGAGGAGAAGCCATGATCTGGCAATTCGATCTCATCATTTTGGTGTTCCTCGTGATCACCGCCATCATATCGCTTCAGGTCAAAGATTTGCTGGCCGCCTCCATGATCTTCGGTGTCTACAGCTTTCTCATGTGCTTGTTGTGGGCAGGTATGGCCGCGGTCGATGTCGCCTTTACTGAAGCCGCCGTTGGCGCGGGGGTCAGCTCGGTGTTCCTAATCGCCACCGTTTTCAGAACTTCTAGGAGGTCATCCGATTGAAATCGCTCGCGCTTATCTCCGTAGTCATCACTGGATGGCTTCTCTTGTCTGCGGTGGGCGACTTCCCTGATTGGGGAGATCCGGACTCCCCCGCTAACAGCTACCGGCTGTCTCAGCACTTCGTTACCGAGACTTTCCATGAAACCGCGGTGCCCAACATGGTTACCGCCGTCTTGGCAGACTACCGAGGCTATGATACGATGTTTGAAACGGTTGTCATTTTCACCGCCGGTATAGCCATCATCTCAATTCTGCGGGTTTTCAGGACCGATGATCCCGGAGCGGGCGGGCAAACGGTCTACGAGAAGAGGCCGGATCTCATAGTCGACACGACCTGCCGCTTGATGATACCCATTATCCAGCTCTTCGCTCTCTATGTCGTTGCTCACGGGCACCATAGTCCTGGAGGGGGATTCCAAGGGGGAGTCATATTTGGCGCTAGCTTTATCTTGATAGCTCTGTCTCGCGATTTGCAAGCGGCCCACAAATGGGTACCCGAACAGCGAGTCCTGAATCTCGCGGGTATTGGAATTCTTATCTACGCGGGTTTTGGCTTGGCGTCTATGTTTCTCGGATACAATTTTCTCGATTACGCCATCCTCCACAAAATCATGGCAGCCACACCCATCGAAGCCCGCTACCACAGCATGCTCGGCGTCGAAATAGGCGTGGCCTTCACGGTTACCGCGATCATGTATTCGATCTACTCGAATCTAGCCTCGAAAGGCACAATGAAGGAGGGCCTGTAGTTCCATGGAATTCTTCGAAGCCATATCCGCGAAATTCAACTACTGGGTCTACGTCATCATCATGATGATCGGGCTCTACGCCATGATCGCCAAGAATAACATGGTTAAAAAGCTGATCGGGATGTCGGTTTTTCAAACCGCGATCATTCTTTTCTACGTATCCATCGGCGTTAAGGATGGAGCAACGATTCCGATCTTGTATCACGACCAGGTTCACACCGGCCACCATCACGATGACCACGGGGAGGAAGCCCATCACGCATCGAGCGAGGACCACGGAACGTCGGACACCGGCCATCATGAGACCGACAAATACGGGTACCCAACCCGCCATGCGCCTGATGTAGTCATTGATGGGGACGACTTCGCCAATCCACTGGTCCACGTTCTCATGCTAACGGCGATTGTCGTCGGCGTCGCCACACTGGGCGTGGGACTGGCGATCATCCAAAAATTGCACCGGGAATTCGGGACCATTGAAGAGAACGAAATCCACGATATAATCAAGTCCGGCAAATGATCGAACAGGCTCCCGCACTCATTCTCCTTTTCCCGTTCTTCGCGTCCATCATCGTGGCGCTGGCGGGAATCCGCGTCCAGAGCGTAAGCTTTCCTCTAACGGTGATAAGCCTGGTGGCCTCTGTTCTGTCTTGTATCGCCGTCCTCGTTCGCGTCGTAAACGAAGGAACCATCAGGTACAAGATCGGCGGCTGGACCCCCCCCATGGGTATCGAGTTTCGCATCGACGCCCTCGGCGCGCTCGTCGTTACAGCTGTATCCACAGTAGGGCTACTCGCTGCAATCTATTCCAAGCGCCAGGTTCCAGCGGAAACAGGGGACCGGACATCCCAATATTATACGCTCTACCTGCTGCTCATGACGGGACTGCTCGGCATGGTGATCACGGGCGACGCGTTTAACCTTTTCGTTCTGATCGAAGTATCTGCCCTAACAAGCTACGCTCTCATCGCCATGGGCCCTGGAAGAGCAGCTCTCGCCGCCTACAAATACGTGATTATGGGGACGATAGGAGCTTCGTTTTACCTGCTTGGCGTTGGCTACCTGTATATCAAAACGGGCTCGCTAAACATGGTCGACATCCACGAGCAGCTCATTGCTCGCGGCATATTCGATTCTACCGCCATACTCGTGGCCTTCATTCTCATTACTGTCGGGGTATGGATCAAAATGGCCTTTTTCCCACTCCACGCCTGGCTACCCAACTCATACGCTTTCGCCCCAACCACGAGCAGCGCTGTCCTAGGGCCCTTAGTGACCAAAGTCATGATCTACGTCATGATCCGCCTGACCTTCACCGTTTTTGGGGCTGACTACACCTTTGGCCAGTTGGATTGGAGCGATATCGTCGTCTGGATGTCGGTGGCAGCGATTCTTGTGGGGTCGATCTCGGCCTTGGCTCAGACCGATCTCCGGAAGATGCTGGCCTATCTGATTATTGCCGAAGTCGGCTACATGGTTGGCGGCGTTTGGCTCGCCGATGAAATGGGATTGATCGGATCAATCTACCACATCATAGCCGACGCGTTTATGACGCTTTGCGTCTTTCTCTTCGCCGGAATCATTTTCGCTAAAACCGGGAGGCGCGACTTGAACGCAATGGATGGGCTATTTACCAAAATGCCGCTCACCATGGTCGGCTTCTTGGTCGGGGCATTTTCACTCATCGGCATTCCTCCCACTGCAGGCTTTTTCAGCAAATGGTACTTGATACAGGGAGGAATTGCCTCCGGAAACTGGGAATACGTCGCTGCCTTGCTCATCTCTAGCCTGATTAATGCTGTGCTCTTCTTCCGAATCATCGAAATCGCCTACTTTGGAGCCAAACCCGCAGAAGGGCACGGAGAGCACCACCATGGGGATTCAATAGAGGAAGGACCGACCGAGGCGTCGTTTTCGATGCTGCTGCCGCTTCTTGCCTCCTCTGCCATCCTAATCGGCCTAGGTCTCTATAACCGGGATGTGGTCGCTATTATTGCCGACTTCGTATCTGAAATCAATTTTGGAGTCATTAGCCGCTAGCATGTCTTCTACCATCACCAGTTTCACACCCGTTTTAGCCGCCCTCGTCTCCCTCCTGGCGGTATTGCCTATCGCCTTACTAGGCAGATCTCCCAATTTCAGAGAAGGCGTCACTTTCATAGTGGGCATTATCAAATTCAGTCTCGTCGTCTCCATGCTGCCTACCGTGCTGGCGGGATCGACGATAGAGTACACACTTTGGCAGATCCTCCCTAACATCGCCATTGCTTTCAGAGTCGATGGGTTGGGAATGCTCTTTGGATTAGTAGCCTCTTCGCTGTGGATCGTTACCTCGCTATACTCCATTGGATACATGCGAGGACTAAAGGAACATTCACAGACTCGCTTCTTTTCTTTCTTCGCCGTTTCTCTCTCGGCGACTATTGGCGTGGCCTTCGCAGCCAATCTGTTCACTCTCTACCTCTTCTACGAAATGCTGTCCTTGGCGACCTACCCTCTGGTCACGCATCATCAGGACAAGGAGGCCCGGACCGGTGGACGCACCTACTTGACCTACCTGCTTTCGACGTCCATCGGCTTCGTACTGCCGGCTTTGATTTTCATCTACGTGAAAACCGGAAGCAGCCTCGAATTTTCCAAAAACGGTTTTCTAGTTGGAAGCATTAGCCCTACAGAGGGATTAGTTCTACTGCTCCTATTTACCTTTGGCTTTGCCAAATCAGGTCTAATGCCCTTCCACTCTTGGCTCCCCGGAGCGATGGTAGCCCCTACTCCCGTCAGTGCATTGCTACACGCTGTCGCCGTCGTCAAAGTGGGCGTATTTTGTATTCTTCGAGTCTATACAGGGGTATTTGGAATCGATCTCTTGGAGGAAATGAATCTGGGAATCATTGTCGCCTGGATAGCCGCATTTACCGTCGTCACTTCCTCCCTAATAGCCCTTTCGCAGGATAATCTAAAACGGCGTCTAGCCTTCTCTACGATCGGCCAGCTCTCCTACATCATCCTTGGAGCGGCGCTGCTTAGCGATCGCGCGGTAGTCGGATCCATGACCCATATCGCCATGCATGCCGTAGGAAAGATCACCTTATTCATGTGCGCAGGCGCGGTATTCGTGGCCACCGGGAAGAAATATATTAGCCAAATGGATGGCTTGGGACGCAAAATGCCCTTCACCTTCGCCGCCTTCTCTATCGGAGCTCTGAGCGTCATCGGATTGCCGCCTGCAGGTGGATTGATCAGCAAATTCTATCTGGTCACCGGAGCCATGGATGCCGGCCACATCGCTCTGCTCGTCGTCTTTCTAATTAGCACCATTTTGAACGCCGCCTATTTGCTTCCCATTGGCTACAGAGCCTTCTTCCCAAAGGATCCTGAACTCGCTAAACAGCGGTTTTCTTGGAAAACCACAGAAGAAGCCTCTTGGCAATGCGTCGTTCCTCTCAGCTTCACCGCCGTTCTGGCAATCATCCTCTTCATTAAACCGCAACTTCTCCTTAGCCTTGCAGGATTGATGGTTGGCTCGAATGGATAACTAAAGTTATGGCAGACCCGAAAAAGGAATTTGACTGGTTCGACAAACCCTCCTCAAGAAAACTCCTCTGGTGGATCCTTTGGATTACTTGCGGACTGACGGTTGTCGCCGAATTATTTATACATCGCCATCCCCACTTCGGCATCGATGGCTTTTTCAGTTTCTATTCCGTCATGGGATTCGTGGGATGCGCCGCCATGATTCTGGCCGCTAAAGGCCTAGGCGTATTCCTGAAACGAAACGAAGACTACTACGGGGACCTGGAGGAAGAGACTCCACCCGACGATATCGATGGAAATGCTAGCTAATATTCCACCGTCTTTTCTGCTTTTCGCAGGGGCAATAATCACGGTTCTGCTTCGTGGAACCGCGCGCAATATTTTTCTTGTCGCCCTGCCCGCCTTGGCTTTCGTCCACATCGCCTATTTGCCCAGCGGCAACGGCTTGCAAGTTTCGTTTCTTCCAGGCTTCGGAGACCTGGAGATGCTTCGCGTCGACAAGCTGAGCAAAGCGTTTGGATACATCTTCACACTCAATGCGGCAGCAGCCTTGCTTTTCGCGTTCTACGTGAAAAAAGCAGTCCAACACACGGCTGCTCTAGTCTACATCGGCTCCGCCTTAGGCGTGGTGTTTGCCGGCGATCTCATAACTTTGTACATCTATTGGGAATTGATGGCGGTGAGCTCGACCTTCGTCATTCTCGCTCGCGATACTTTCAAAGCCAAGGGAGCCGCATTCCGCTACGTAATGGTTCACATATTTGGAGGGCTGCTCCTTCTCGCAGGAATCGTGATCACCGTTTCCGGTGGTGGCAGCATTGCCTTCGATTCGTTCGACTACTCTGGAGCCAACCTAGGAACCTGGCTTATACTAGGGGGATTCCTCGTAAACGCAGCCGCACCTGGAGTTTCCGCGTGGCTGTCGGATGCCTATCCTGAAGCCAGCGTAACGGGAGGGGTCATTCTCAGCGCCTATACCACGAAAACTTCGGTTTACGTTTTACTGCGGGCCTTCCATGGTTGGGAACCCCTCATCTGGATCGGCTGCATCATGACCGTCTTCGGTATCATTTACGCTCTTCTGGAAAACGACATGCGCCGAATCTTGGCTTACTCGATTATCAATCAGGTTGGCTTCATGGTTTGCGCGGCGGGTATCGGCACGGATATGGCCATCAGCGGAGCCACTGCCCACGCTTTCTGCCATATTATCTACAAATCCCTACTGTGGATGTCGGCTGGAGCAGTCCTCTACCGGACGGGTATAAGTCGATGCACAGAGTTGGGTGGCCTGTACAAAACAATGCCGCTGACGCTGATATTCGGCACCATTGGGGCCCTAGCAATCTCCGCAGTGCCGCTAACTAGCGGATTCACAAGCAAAACCATTATAATCGCGGCCACGGAATACGAACACTTGCTCTGGCCATGGATCGTGCTGGAGCTCGCGTCCGCCGGCGTATTTCTGCACGCCGGAATTAAGTTCCCTTACTTCGTCTTCTTCAATCAGGACAGGGGCTTGAGACCCAAAGAAGCCCCTTCAACAATGCTCTGGGCTATGGGTATTCTTTCCTTTCTTTGCATCTATCTCGGAATTCGTCCACAAGCACTGTATAACATTCTGCCTTACACCGTCGATTATCAGGCCTACACAGTGAGCCACGTGGTAACGCAGATGCAACTGCTCATGTTTTCGGCGCTAGTATTTTTCCTATTCCTTCCCATGCTCAAGCGGACCCCGACTATCAGCTTGGACACCGACTGGATTTACCGAAAGGGCGGACAATTTTTCTACTCCACCTGCGATTACTTGTTGAACGGAATAAACGCTCTAGCTCACAAGACGCTTATCGCGGGATTCACCCAAAGCGTTATCCGATTCGCTCAGGAAGGACCGACTCGACTACTAGCCTGGATCCTAACTCCTATTTGGGAACTCTCCGGAACGTCGAAGAAGCAACAAGCTAAACTACGCGAGGACCTGCGGGAGAACGCTCAAAATGGAGTCTTTCCGATTGGCATTACCGCTTGCCTATCCGTAGTGCTACTTGGGATACTATTCTTTTTCTAGGGAGAACGATCGTGGGCGCCAATAGTCGCCCTTAGAGATAACGTTCGCCTATAGGGCGAGTTTCTATACGACTTATAGGTCTCATAGGACATATATGTCCTATCTCGCCTTCCAACTCCAACTCAATGCTACCCCATCAAACGATGGCCGATTCGCTCCGCTTTCTACCCAAGACCGGCAACTATTCCGAGCTGATTTCCTACCGCAAAGCGGAAATCGTTTACGATGTCACATACCGATTCTGCGAACGGTTTCTTCGTAAAGGCGACCGAGCATTTAATCAAATGGTTCAAGCTGCCCGTTCGGGAAAGCAAAACATCGCTGAAGGCAGTAAGGCATCGAAGACCTCAACAGAAATGGAGATCAAGCTAGCTAACGCTGGCAGAGCCAGTTTGGAGGAACTGCTCATCGATTATCAGGACTATCTGCGGGCTCGGGATTTCGTTATTTGGGATAATAATTCGAGAGAAGCCCTGTACGTTAGAAAGCTCGGTCGCCAACCCAACGAAAGCTATGCGTCCTACCGAGAATATATCGAAACGCGCAAGGCCCAATCATAGCGAATATCGCCATCTGCCTCGTCAACCAAGCGAACTATCTGCTCGACAAGCAAATCGCTCGGCTAGAGTCGGATTTTCTCCAAAAGGGCGGGCTCAGAGAACGGATGACCCGAGCGCGAATCGAATATAGAAAGAGGAAATAGGTCTTATACGTCCCATAGGGCCTATAAGTCTTATTTTCCCCTACACTCTCTCAGCCACTTTTCTGGCTTTGCGTATCCTCACGCTCACTACTTTGTATTCCGGACACATGGCTTCGGAATCGGAAATACTTGAGGTCAAGTCGTTCACCAGAACCTCAGGAAAATGGAAGGTCGCGCTCAGCACTCCCCGTTTAATCTCATCGGATACCCGAGCCTTAATATCCACTTTGCCTCTTTCCGACTCCACGCAAACAATATCCGAATCCTCGATACCATTTTCAGCGGCATCCTCGGGATGAATGAAAATCACATCTTCCGTGACAATCTCTACATTCGCCGTTCTCCTCGTTTGAGCTCCGCAATTGTAGTGTTCCAAATTACGGTTGGTGGTCAGGATAAAGGGAAACTTTTCTCCGTTGGAAACCACCTCTTCCGTCTCCTTGAAGGGATTGAATTGAAACAGCCCTTTACCTCGTTTGAAAGAATCAATGTGCAGAATGGGCGAATCTTGACCATCCGGAGCAACGGGCCATTGCTTGCCATTGTCGCCTAGCTCCTTCCACTTGATTCCCGCAAAGAAGGGTACAATCCTTGAAATTTCTTCCAAGACGACAGCGGGATCGTAATCCGGCTGCTGATAGCCCATGCGGTTCATCATATCCACAACGATCTGGCCATCCGGCTTGGAACCTTCAATGGGCGAAACTGCCTGGTTCACCCGCTGTACGCGGCGCTCCCCATTGGTAAAGGTTCCACTCTTTTCCAAGAACGACGCTCCTGGCAGGATGACATCCGCCAACTCAGCGGTCTTGGTCATGAAGATCTCCTGCACCACGAGAAGTTCAAGCGAATTAAGGGCCTTGGCCACATGAACGCTGTTTGGATCCGTCTGGGCCATGTCCTCGCCGATTACCCACATCGCCTTTAAACGCCCATCGATAGCGGCATCATACATCTGGGGAATTTTCCATCCAGATTCTGTGGGCATCGCAACTCCGTAAAATGCTTCGTATCGCTTGATAACCTCAGGATCAGTGACATCAAGGTAGCCCGCTCCTTGATAGGGCTGAGCACCCATATCGGCCATCCCCTGAACGTTGTTTTGTCCGCGCAAGGGATTAACGCCGACACCACGGCGGCCAATATTCCCCGTTATGAGGGCCAAGTCGGCAATCTGCATGACCGTAAATGTGCCTTGCGAGTGCTCGGTCACCCCTAGACCATGGAAACTCATAGCTCGGTCCGCTGAAGCATAGGCTATAGCTGCCGCTCGAACGGCTTCTCGATCCACTCCGCTAACCGATTCCATCTCGGCAATGTCCAACTTGAGCAGCTCGTCGCAAAAATCTTGATACCCTTCAGTTCGCTCCTTTATGAAAGATTGGTCGGTCAATCCCTCTTTGACGATATAGTAGAGCATCATGTTGAGAACCGCGACATTAGTCCCGGGCCTCAATTGCAAGTGGTAGGTGGCATAGCGAGCTAGCTCCGTCCGCCTAGGATCAATAACGATTGACGTTTTTCCGGAAATCGCGAACTGCTTCAGCTTCGCTCCCGTAACCGGATGCCCCTCCGTCGGATTCGCCCCAATCACCATGATGGCATCGGTGTACTTCAGATCCTCAATCGAGTTCGTAGCCGCCCCCGTACCAAAAGTACGCTGCAGGCCAATCGCCGTCGGCGAGTGGCACACTCGAGCGCAGCCATCGATGTTATTCGTTCCGACCACTGCTCGGAAAAACTTTTGCATGAGGTAGTTTTCCTCATTGGTGCAGCGGGCCGATGAGATGCCGGCCAGCGAGTCTGGCCCAAACTCGTCCCGATAATACCGGAACTTCGAAGCCATAAAATCGTAGGCCTCGTCCCAACTGACTTCCTCAAAAGCGCCATTCCGCTTAATCATCGGCGATTTGATACGGTCTGGGTGATTGTAGAATTTGAAAGCGTATCGCCCTTTCAAACACGTATGCCCTTGATTCACTTCGGCATCGTAGGGCGCCTGAATACTGACAATTTCGTCACCCACCGTAGCCACTTCCAAATTGCACCCGACGCCGCAGTAGTTACACACCGTACGCGTCTTTTTCGAACTGGCGATCGACTTGGACTGGAAGACGTCGGAAATCGCCGCCGTTGGACAAGCTTGAGAACAAGCCCCGCAACTAACGCAGGGGCTTTCCGCAAAACTTTCATCCATCCCCTTTATGATTCGGCTATCAAAGCCCCGTCCTGCCATACTCAATACGAATTGGCCTTGAACTTCGTCGCAAGCCCTCACGCAACGATAGCAATTGATGCACTTGCTCAGATCGGAGACCATATATGGGTGGCTGGTGTCCTTTTCCCGATCCAGGTGAGTTTCCCCTTTCGGGTAGCGAACCGAGTTGATCCCCACTCGAGCAGCGACAGTCTGCAGCTCGCAATTGCCATTTACTTCGCAGGTCAGGCAATCGAGGGGATGGTCGGTCAGAACGAGCTCGATAATATTCTTTCGAAGCCGTCTTACATTCTGCGATTCGGTGAAAATGTATTGCCCTTCGGACACCGGCGTATGGCAAGAAGCCAAGGTCTTAGTCGGGCCGCCTTTCTCCAAAGCGACATCGACGCTACACACTCGGCAGGAACCGAAAGGATCCAAATTAGGGGCATCGCAGAGGGTTGGAATCGAGTTAGGGCCAATGGCCCGTCGGGCAAAAGACAATATGGTTTCCCCGGGCTCTATCTCGAATGGCTGATTGTTGAGGTAAGCGATCATTTGAAAATAAAGGCTCTATTTCTGTTTGTAACGCTGGTGGCAGGGGTGTTTGAGGACAAGCAGCCCTAACCAATTCGCTCGAAAGCGATTAGGCATTGGCTAACCCCTTGGAAAAATAAGGATCCAATTCTTCGCTGAAATACTCGAGAGCATTTCGGACCGGCAGCGGAATCCCCCCTCCGTGAGCGCAGAGGGATCCTTCCTCCAAGGTGTGGAGCAAATCGTCGAACAATTGAGTATCTATTCTATAATTATCCTTGTTGGAAGACTCGAGCATTTCATGAGCCCGCTTGGTGCCCAAACGGCAGGGAAAGCATTTGCCGCAACTCTCGAACGAGGCGAATTCCATAAGTTTTTCTAGATAAGTCATCATCGAAAACGTTTCGGGTATGCAAACGACGGACGCGTGCCCAAGAAGGAATCCCTGAGAAGCGAATGACTCGAAATCGATGGTCAAATCCCCGATTTTGCCAACGGGAACGATCCCTCCTAAAGGTCCGCCAATGTGCAGGGCTTTGACGGGTTCGGTGAAACCTCCTGCAAGATCGTCGACCACTACCGACAGCGGCGTTCCCATCTCCACTTCGTAAATGCCTGGGTTGCGAAAATAGCTGTCCAAGCTAACCAGTTTCGTTCCATTCGATTTGTCGGTCCCCAGCTTTGCGTACCTCGCTCCACCGTGTTGAACGATGTAGGGAACGGTGGCCAGGGTTTCTACATTATTGACGATCGTGGGCTTGTTGAAAAGCCCTTGCTGGGCGGGAAATGGCGGGCGCGTGCGCACTTCAGGTCGCTGACCCTCGATACTGCTGATAAGGGCCGTTTCCTCTCCGCAGATATAGGAACCTTGCCCTTGAACGATTTTGAAATCGAAGTCGAATCCAGAGCCATTGATGTCCTTCCCCAGCAGCCCGGCATCTCTGAAATCATCGATCGCGGACTCTATAGTCCCAAAGGATTCCGGATACTCGCCCCGAATGTAGAGCACGCCCCAGGCAGCCCCCATGCAGTAGCCCGCAATGATCATCCCAAAAAGGACCGAATGGGGACGCTGTTCTAGCAAATAGCGGTCCGAATAGGCCCCTGGATCCCCTTCGTCCGCGTTGCAAATAATAAATTTGACGTCGCTCTGCTCTCTCCTGGCGAACTCCCACTTGACGCCCATGGGGAATCCAGCCCCTCCGCGGCCACGGATACCTGCCTCTTTCACCTCCGCTAGGACATCTTGCGAATCTTTCCGCAGCGCCTTATTCAAGAGCTTTGCGTAGACCCCCATTCCCGCGAAATCTCCTGTCAAAACCGGCTCGCCAATGGAACGCACTTCATACGCATCTGCGCGCAACTCCTTGCTGCCATCCAATACCGCATCCAGTTCACCCGAGCCCAAGGCGCTGTAATTGTTGCCGTTGTAGTGAAACGCGCCGTTTTCATGACAGCGACCTAGACAGGTCATGTGCCCTATTTCCTCATCCTTGAAGCGCTCTTTCAGGTCTTCCAAGAGCACGTCCTGTGTCCCTGCGCAAAGGCAAGCTGATCCATTGCAGACATACACTTTCTTGCCCCGGTTTTCCGGTTTCAGGAAATCGTAGAACGAGGCCGATCCATAGACATTGGCCTTGCCGACTAGAAACTCATCGGCCAATCGAGCCATTTCCTCCTCGCTAGGAGCTCCTTCGTTTTCCGATCCCGCCAAGCCGATTTTCGAGAACAAGTTTTCCTGGACTCCCTTTCGCCCGCCCAGGGCGCTCAAGTTCGTAGACATGCCCGGATAGAAGTGAAATCCCCACCGGTTTTAAAGCAGGAAAGACCGAAATCGGGCGATTTCCCGACCGATTGACGAGAAATTCCCAACAGGATGCTTCCGTGGATAGGCCTATTAGCTAGACATTTTGGCTCCCCGCCCCTTACATTCACCCACGTAATCGCCGTGTTTTCTGACCCCCAAAAGCTAGCTATTCCGCTCATTGCGGCTCTCCTTCTTCCCGCTCAAGCCCTGTGGGGATCGGATTCCAGCGATCCGGGGATCGAGTTTTTCGAAAAGCGCATTAGACCGCTCTTAAGTGATAAATGCATAGAGTGCCACGGCCCAGAGAAGCAGAAAGGAGGGCTCAGGCTCGATTTTAGGCAGGGCTGGGAAATCGGAGGCGATTCAGGCCCTGCTCTCGTACCGGGCAAGCTGGACGAGAGCCGTATTGTTCACGCCATCCACTACGACGACGCGGATTTCCAGATGCCGCCTAAGAGCAAACTAGCCGATGACGCTATCGCTGACCTGGAGGATTGGATAGCCATGGGAGCGCCCGATCCCCGCACTGGCGAGATAGCCTACGAACGGGAGACCGGCCTGAGTGTAGAGGACGGACGAGATTTCTGGTCGTTCAAGCCCATAGATAAACCAGAGATTCCCGCAGTCGCCGATCCTTTGTGGCCAAAATCGCCTGTAGATCACTTTGTCCGGTCAGCCCAAGAGACAAAAGGCCTTATTCCAACCAAGCGGGCTAGCCGAGTGGATCTGGTTCGACGGGCCTATTTCAGCTTGATCGGGCTGCCACCAACTCCGAAGCAGATCGAGGCCTTCGTTCAAGATGAACGAGAAGACTCTTTTGAACTCTTGATCGATGAGCTGCTGGCCTCGCCCCACTATGGAGAGCGTTGGGGACGCCATTGGCTAGACGTGGCCCGATTCGCGGAGTCAAGCGGCGGTGGACGCACTCTCTTATTCAAGGACGCCTGGCGCTTTCGTGACTATGTCATCGAAACTTTCAATCGCGACGTACCCTTCGATCAATTCGTTCGGGAGCAAATTGCGGGCGACCTCCTTCCCTACGATACGCCGGAACAACGCAGTCGCCAATTGATCGCGACAGCCTTTCTGGCTCTCGGCCCGACCAACTATGAGCTTCAGGACAAACAATTACTCCGCTTTGACGTAATCGACGAGCAGACCGATACGCTCGGAAAGGCCTTTATGGGAATGACTCTCGGGTGCGTAAGGTGTCACGACCACAAGTTTGATCCGATCCCCAGCGAAGACTACTACGCCCTAGCAGGAATATTTAAGAGCACCCGAACGCTCTACAACTATACGGATAATGTAGCCCGATGGGTGGATACGCCTCTTCCGTTGCAGGGGCTAGACGGCCGGAAGATTACCGAGGCAGAGGAAATTAATGGCAAACTGAAGCCGCAATTAGAGCGAACAAGGGCCACTCGCAGCGTCTATTCCCAGCACACTGTAAAACCGCCGCAGCCCGGGCCTCCTCAACGATCGCGCCAATTTCCCGGGATCATCATCGATGACATGGCAGCTACTGTCCAAGGGTCCTGGCAATTCTCCCAATACTCGCAAAACTACTTGGAAGAGGGCTATTTGCACGATGGCAATAGCGACAAAGGAAGCAAGGAGCTCACCTTTCAGACGAAAATCCCGATTGCCGGAACCTACGAAGCTCGCCTAGCCTATGCCGAGGCGGCGAACCGTTCCACTCGTACTCCAGTCACGGTCAGCCACAACAAGGGCGAAACTACCGTTACAGTGAACCAAAAGGCTCCGCCTTCTGAATACGGGCGTTTCCACATTTTAGGGCGCTTCGACTTCGATGCAGGCCAGGTGGCCTCGGTTCTTATATCCAATGCAAACACAGATGGATACGTAGTTGCGGACGCGGTACAGTGGTACCTCATTGAGGATGAGAGCGTTGTTCAATCGCAAACCCGGAAAGACGAGCTGGCTCGGTTAGAAGCCGAAATCGAATCCCTCGAGAAAGAGCTAAAGCCTATCACCCGGATACTAAAAACGCGTCCCATCGCCATGACCGTGAAAGAGGATCCATTCCCTAGCGACGCCGCTATTCGTATTCGCGGGATACAAAGTCGCCGCGGCGATATTGTACCCCGCGGATTTTTGCAGATCGCCACTCTAGGCGAGGCTCCTGAGATCCCCAGCAATGAGAGCGGTCGGCGCCAGCTGGCCGAATGGATCGTCAGCCCTGGCAATCCACTAACATCCCGAGTCATTGCCAACCGGATATGGACTTGGCTTTTCGGCCAGGGCATTGTCAGCAGCGTCGACAATTTCGGCACTACCGGGCAGCCTCCATCCCATCCTGAACTGCTCGATTACTTGGCGATTCGGTTGCAAGAACTCGATTGGTCTGTCAAAAGCTTCATTCGGGAAATCATGCTTTCCGAAACCTGGCAATTGTCTACCACCCCGAATCCCGTGGCAGCGGAAAAGGATCCGAGCAATCGTCTCTTGACCGCGTATCCGAAACGGCGACTCGATGCCGAACAGCTGCGAGACGCCATCCTGGCAGCTTCGGGAGACATCGATCTCGCATTGTACGGCCCTAATATCAACGGGGCTAGCGAAATCGACGCTAACACGACAGCCGCGCAAAGGACTGAATACAATTACGTATTCAAAGACAAGCGACGCAGCGTCTATACTCCGGCCTTTAGAGTTAAGCGCCATGAGCTTTTCGAGCTCTTCGATTTCGGGAATATCAACTTTACCATAGGACAGCGAAATACCAGTACAGTCGCATTACAGGCCCTTTACATGCTCAACAACCCCTTTATCATCGATCAATCGCGTATCGCAGCCCAACGGCTTATTCATAATTGCCCCGATCCCGATGGACGCATTGACCAAGCCTTCGCAACCGCCCTTGGCCGGTCTCCCTCTGATCAAGAACGCCGTTTGATCGACGATTTCTTAAATAATGGACAAATGAGCGATTCCTTGGAAGAATGGACTTCCGTTTTCCAATCCCTATTCGGCTCAATAGATTTCCGATACCTCAATTGAACAATATGAGCGAGCAACCACCGCATTACCCCATTTCCCGGAGAGACGCCCTTCGACAAATGGCCTGCGGCTTCGGGTACATGGCGGCGGCGGGGATCTCCTCCCAACAGGCGATGGCTAGTTCGATAGCCAATCCGCTCTCTGCAAAAACGCCCCACGTGTTCCCGCGGGCCAAACGGGTGATTTTCCTGTTCATGGCTGGCGGCGTTAGCCAAGTAGACAGCTACGACTACAAGCCGCTCCTGTACAAGAAGGATGGGGACATGCTGGATTTTACCGACCAGCGCATTCTCGCCAAAACCGGCATGGGCTCCAATCAGCGGGTTATGAAACCGCTCTGGGATTTCAAACAGCATGGGCAAAACGGGGCCTGGGTATCGAATCTCTTTCCCCATATGGCCCAGCATACCGACGAATACTGCGTGATTCGCTCTATGCATACCGAAGGCGTGGCCCATGGTCCCGCAACTCTTTTTCTACATACTGGCTCCACAAATTTAATACGGCCGTCCATGGGTTCCTGGATTAGCTATGGATTGGGAACGGAAAGCCAAGACATGCCGGGATTCATTTCCTTGAGTCCTTCTTTCGGCAATGGGGGTCCCCGCAACTACGGCAGCGCTTTTCTTCCTGCGGCCTATCAAGGCACTGCCGTCGGACGGTCAGGCATGAAGGCTACAGACATTGGCATCGATAATCTTCGCAATGGGTCTCTCTCGCCTCAGCGCCAAAAACGCCAGTTCGATCTCCTGCAGGCCATAAATCACGAGCAGTGCCAAAGCCAGCCTGGCAATTCCGAATTGGAAGCTGTAATCAGCTCCTACGAACTGGCCTGGCGCATGCAGTCGAATGCTCCCGAAGTCATGGATATTTCCAAGGAGTCGGAAGCGACCAAGAGGCTTTACGGTATTGGAGAAAAGCATACCGATAATTACGGGCGGCAATGTTTGATGGCCCGGCGCATGGCAGAAGCAGGGGTCCGCTTTATACAAGTCAACTATAGCGACAATTCCAACAACCCGGCTTGGGACCAGCACAACGATATGCCCAAGCACAAAGAACACGCCCTCGCCGTAGACAAACCCGTAGCTGGCTTGCTAACCGATCTTAAGAAACGGGGGCTGCTAGAAGACACGCTGGTTTGGTGGGGCGGTGAGTTCGGACGCACTCCTTACGCCCAAAAGAATGGTACAGGCCGTGACCACAACCCCACCGGGTTTAGCGTATGGCTAGCTGGAGGCGGGGTCAAACCGGGGCTCGTCTACGGCGCTACCGACGAGTGGGGACAATACGCCATCGAGAACAAAGTGCATATGCACGATCTCCACGCTACGATTCTGCATCTCTTGGGAATGGATCACGAAAAACTGACCTTCCGTCACGAAGGGCGCGACTACCGGCTAACCGATGTCCACGGAAACGTGATTCACGATATCATCGCCTGATTCCATCAGCGATGAAAAATCTAAAAGCTTGAGCGAGCCTCTAGCTCGCTGCATTGGCGACGGGACGCCGCTTCCACCAAAGGGCCGCGACCGAATCGTCATCAAACAAGACAGATTCGATGCCAGCTCGTTTACCTGCGTTGATATTCTCAGGCTTATCGTCGAAATATATCGCTTGAGAAGGTTCCGCATTGTGCTGAGTGAGAACGTGCTCAAAGACTCGCGGTTCTGGTTTGCGCATGCCGATCTCGTTGGAGAGATACATGTGGTCAAAAGAGTCGACGAGCTCCTGATAGAGCTCCTTCCAATGTTCCACATGGGTCGCATTGGTGTTGGATAGCGCCACAACGGTCAGACCAGAAACTCGCATCTGCTTGATCGTGTCCAAGGTGGGTTTGATGATTTCCCCAAACATGGCAATCCAACCCTCTCGCCATTCATTAAAGTCGAGGGAAAGCTCGTTAAGCATGCAAAAATATTCGGCGTACGAGCGACCGGACATCGTTCCTCGCTCGTAGTCTTCGTACTGGTCGTCCAGCTGGAAATCTCGAGATACAGACCCAGGCCGTATGCCGGCCATATCCTCCCACTCCAAATAACAACGCTCCTGGTGAGTTCTGAAGCAGACTTGGCCCAAGTCGAAAATGGCGAGTTTCAGTTCGTTGCTCATGGTTTTTTTAAAGAATTATATTGGGATTCTTGTGGGGTTGCGGGCTATTTATCGATTAAAGAAACGGCAACCAGGGAGATTTCCTTACTCTAGGCCCCGAAAACTTTTTTGCCGGTGGTATCGATGAACTTGGGCGCTCGGCAGTGCCAGCTTGAACAATAAAGAACGAGCAAAATGGCACTGTCTCAGTTCCAAGCGGCGAGGTTTCTTAAAGAATTGATATCCTTAAGCCAAGCAATGAATTTTCGCGCGGCGATGCCTCGATGACTGATAGCCGCCTTCTCATCTTGGCTCATCTCTGCTGTCGTCCGCTGTCTTCCCGTCGGCAGAAAAACGGGATCGTAGCCAAACCCATTGTCCCCTTTTCGTTCCCTCAAGATCGAGCCCCGAACTTCTCCCTCGAAAACGATTTCATTGCCGCCCGGCATTACCGCAGCTAAATGGCAGACAAACGCCCCTCCTCTCTCTCCATCGGGAACCGGCTCCATTTCTCGTATTAGCTTATCGAGATTATCCTCGTCGTTTGCCGATTCCCCAGCATATCGAGCCGATCTCACACCCGGAGCGCCATTAAAGGCGTCAATGCAAATCCCGCTATCATCCGCGAGAGCTAGGCCATCGCTAGGCAGCAGGGCCGCTAAAGCCCGGGCTTTTTTCAGAGCGTTTCCCGAAAACGTATCCTGATCCTCGATAACCTCTGGCATGCCTCCCACCGCCGCGGCTGTATGAACTGCCAAATCCAGCCCAGCCTCCGAAAGCATTTTCTTTAGCTCCTCGATTTTGTGCGGATTACTCGTTGCTAAAAACAGTTTCATCAACGTCTAGACGAGTTGGATAGGCAAGAAATCCCCGCATCAATTGATCATCGCCAAAGGATTCGTGCCGAGGGCTATCCAGCCTCAGAGCTTGAGAGAGTTTCTCGATCCGCAAGCCGCGATAAACCGGCTTCGCCTTATCATCCCCAAGCAAGATCGGAGCCCGATAATTAAAGTGGTAGTCGAGCTCTCTATTTTGAAGCAACTCGCTGGTCAATTTGCTTCCGCCCTCGAAATAAATCCCATTGATACCGACATCGTAGCACTTCTTGCGGAATTCAGCGATCGGCACTTTCATGTTTTCCGCGGAAAGCACCCAAACATTAACCCCCTCTGACTCAAGTCGCCGAATGTATCCCGTTCCAGCCGCGTCGGTGGTCACGACAATTGTGTTATCCCGAAACTCATCCGTATAGATCGACGGCAAAAATCGTTCCATGGCCGTCCTCAATAGCCCGTCCATAACGAACCGCACGCCACACCATTCATCTTGACCCTCGATCCGGCTCGTCAACCGGGGATCATCCTCAATAAGCGTTCCCGCACCAACCCCAATCGCCGGAAACAGACGACGCCAACGCATGACATCTTGTCGGGCAATTTCACCGGTTATCCACTTCGACTCTCCTGTACGGCAAGCAATCTTGCCATCGAGCGTTGTCGCCGACTTGGCAGACACTAAGGGAGTTTGGTGCTTCGCCGCATGGTTGAATATCAAATTGAGATCTTGGCAATCTTCGATGAGGATTCGACGCTCCACCTGGATGCCTGCCGCCTTCAGGGCATCCGACCCTTTGTTCTCATGCTCTGGCACCGGATCGCTAGCGCCAATAAATACCTGCTTGATTCCGGAATCGACGATAGCGCCCACCCCCTTTTCAAAACGCTTCGAGGAGGGGCCAGGCTCCAAGGTGAGAAATAAGCAGGCATCGGCAGCGGGCCTGCGGCCTAAAGACTCGAAAATCTGAATCTCCGGGCCACTCGCTCCGGGACGATCAACGTAGGCTCGAGCAAAGATCTCTCCCTTCTCGACGAGGACGGCCCCGATCATCGCTTGAGGATGCGTATCCCCCCAACCCTTTTTTGCCTCTTCCAAGGCGGCTCTCATGAATAAGTCCTTTTCTGCTCGAGTCATTAAGAGGGAAGGGTCGGTTTTCAGCGATTAGAACAATTCTTCACGGGCACTCAATGCTCAATGCGCATCGATGTCTCTTTGGCCATTCACAAATGGATTTGCGGCAATCTCTTGCCCTACTGTAGTTTGCGAACCATGCCCGGGGTAAACCACGGTTTCAGGGTCGAGCGTGTAAATCTGTTGGCGAATCGACTTTTCCAGGGTGGGGAAATCTCCGCGAGGAAGATCCGTTCGGCCAATGCTACCGGCAAATAACGCGTCGCCTACAAAGGCCGATTTAATGCCCTGAAAATAAAAGAGAATGTTCCCAGGACAGTGTCCCGGAACGTGCCGAACCTCTACCCTTTCTCCGATGATTTCAAACGCGTCGCCTTGACCTACCCAGTGATCCACTTGGATCGGCTGCAGATCGATGTCGGGAGGATAGGCGTAAGGACGCATAATTTCCGGATTCTCATAATATTCCCGATCATCCAAATGAGCATATACCGGGACCCCCATTTTTTGAATACGAGCGGCATCCCCAATATGGTCATAATGCCCATGCGTCAAAAGGAGCCCCTTCAACGCGCATCCCGACGCTTCCAGGGCCGGACTGGCCTCATCCCAGACGAAGTGGGGAGCGTCAATTAAGACCGCCTCTTGACTGTCGAGATTCGAGAGCAAGAAAGCGTTCGTCTGAATGTAGCCCGTCGGATAAACTCTAAGTTCGATCGACATAACCTCCACCCTCTCAAAGCAGTGACGGGAGGCAATCGCAAATCGACAATCAAGAATTTGCTTTAAATAAGACGGAAATGCCCCTCAATTCCCCAATCCCATGCAAACGCTAAAATTCGCAGTTCTCCCTGGCGACGGAATCGGCCCCGAAGTAATGGCCGCCGCGCTGGATGTACTCAAAGCAATCACCTCCCCTGCAGGAATCAATCTAGAATACCAGCAGGCAGATGTAGGTGGCATCGCCATCGACAACCACGGATCCGCGCTTCCGGAACCTACTGTAAAGATCTGCGAAGATGCCGACGCTATTCTCTTCGGATCCGTTGGCGGACCCAAGTGGGAATCGCTTCCTCCCGCCGAGCAACCTGAGCGAGCAGCCCTCCTCCCGATCCGCAAGCATTTCTCTCTATTCGCCAATCTTCGGCCCGGTCTACTCTTCAAAGAGTTGACTGATGCTTCGCCGCTCAAGACCGAGCGAATCCCCGACGGTATCGACATCGTCTGCGTTAGAGAGCTCACCGGAGGCATCTATTTCGGGCCAAAGAACACCCGCGAGCTTGCTAATGGGGATGTCGAAGCTAGCGACACCATGGTTTATAAGAAGAGCGAAATCGAACGCATCCTCGATGTCGCTATAGCTTCGGCCCGATCGCGTTCCGGAAAAATCTGTTCTGTAGACAAAGCCAATGTTCTGACCACTTCGGTGCTCTGGAGAAAAACGGCTACCGAATACATCGCTGCTAAAGCGCCTGAGATCGAACTCACCCACATGTATGTCGATAATGCCGCCATGCAAATGGCTCGAGATCCCAATCAATTCGACGTCATTGTCACCGAAAACATGTTCGGCGATATCCTCTCAGATGAGATGGGTATTGTATGTGGAAGCCTCGGCATGCTCTCCTCGGCAAGCCTGGGAACGGAAAATAATCAATACGGCCACCCTTTCGGATTGTATGAGCCTTCAGGCGGCACCGCTCCAGACATCGCCGGCCAAGGCATTGCCAATCCCTGCGCCCAAATTCTCAGCGGAGCCCTGATGCTCCGCTACAGTTTCGGACTTAACGAACTAGCCGAAAATATCGAAAACGCCGTCCGAAAGGCGGTCAAAGACGATTGCCGTACCGGCGACATCGCCTTTGGCAAACCTTCAATAAGCACCAGCGAAATGGCCCAAGCAGTCATCGAAAGACTGTGATAGAATATCAAAACCACGGATGAGCGCGGATTCACACGGATTTTCTGGTAAAGAGAATGATCTCTAACGCGAAATCATTGGATCAGCATTCGAAGTTCTAAATACGTCGAGAATTGGCCTTTTAGAAAAACCCTAAGAAAACGCTCTAGCCATCGAAGGTTCGAATAGACAACCATGACCTCTGACCAAATTCGCCAATCGTTCCTGGACTATTTTGAATCGAAGGGACACTCGATCGTTTCCTCCGCTTCTCTGATGCCGGATGCCCCTAACCTTCTTTTCACCAATGCGGGCATGAACCAGTTTGTGCCTTACTTCCTCGGCGAGCGCGAAGCGCCCTATCCGCGGGCAGCTGACACGCAAAAGTGCATTCGAGCAGGGGGTAAACATAACGATCTTGAAGATGTTGGACTCGACACCTATCACCACACTTTCTTTGAAATGCTGGGCAACTGGTCTTTTGGCGACTATTTCAAAAGCGAAGCCATCGAGTGGGCCTGGGAACTAATCACCGAAATTTGGAAATTCCCCAAAGAACGCCTTTACGCAACCGTATACAAACCGGAATCTGGAGATCCTGCCGAATTCGACCAGGAAGCTTACGATATTTGGAAAGCGGTATTCGAAAAAGCCGGACTCGATCCAGAGGTCCATATCGTTTACGGCAATAGGAAAGACAATTTCTGGATGATGGGCGACACCGGTCCCTGTGGACCTTGCTCAGAGCTCCATATCGATCTGACGCCATCAGGAGACACCCGGGGCTCTCTCGTAAACGCAGACTCGCCCTATTGCATCGAAATCTGGAACTTGGTCTTCATCCAGTTCAACGCCACCCCGGAAGGGAACTTCGTCCCGCTCAAGTCCAAGCATGTCGACACTGGCATGGGTTTCGAAAGGGTGGCCGGCATTATGGCGACCTCGAAGAATTTCAGCGATTTTTCGTCGCCACCCAGCAACTACAATTCCGACTTATTTAAGCCTATCTTCGACAAGTTAGAAGCCTTATCCGGGCACGCCTACCAGCGAACTCTCCCCGAGAATTTGGATAGTATCAGCGAATTGGAGATGAAGGATGTCGCATTCCGGGTGCTCGCAGACCATATTCGCTGCCTATCTTGCTCCATCGCCGATGGCATTCTCCCAGGGAACGAGGGACGCAATTATGTGCTTCGAAGAATCCTTAGACGAGCCGTCATGTATGGCCGACGCCTCGGATTGGAAACCGGATTTTTTGCCGACTTGGCGCCTATTGTCATCGAAAAACTGGGACACGTTTTTCCGGAATTGGGGAAACAGCGGGAGATAATCCACAAAGTCATTCTGTCTGAGGAGGAATCTTTCGGACGGACGCTTGACCGAGGAATCCAGCTTTTCGAGCAAGCCACCAAAAATCTGGAGAACACGGACGCTCCTCAAGTTTCCGGAGAAACCGCATTCACGCTTTATGATACTTACGGCTTCCCACTTGACCTGACTGAACTCATGGCCAAACAACGTGGCATTTCCGTCGACATCGAAAGGTTCGAAATGGAAATGGATTTGCAACGCAAACGGGCCCGGGCCTCTCAGAAGAAATCCGACATCCTGGTTGCCGAAGGTGGAACTGGACAGAAAACCCCATTCATTGGATACGATACGCTAGCAGATGAAGCTGAACTAATCGATATTGTTGCTGGCGATGATGAAATATCGTATCTCGTTTTCAATCACACGCCCTTTTACGCGGAAATGGGGGGGCAAGTTGGAGATCGCGGCCACATCGAATTCGACGAGCGCGATTTCGAAGTGATCGACACTATCAAGGATGCGAGCGGGCGTTTCCTGCATAAGGTAAGCGGAGACGTCTCCGGACTCGAAGGATCGACAGCCAATCTTCTCGTCGATCCTGAACGACGCAAGAATATCGAGCGACACCATTCAGCCACCCACATTCTCCACTGGGCCCTGCGAGAAGTTCTGGGCTCTCATGTTCAGCAAGCGGGATCCTATGTCGACGATGAGCGTTTGCGTTTCGATTTTTCCCACTACGAGGGCATCAAACCGGAAGAGCTGGACAAGATCGAATCGCTCTGCAACGAGCGGCAACTGGAGAATACCCGTTGCCGATGGTACGAGACGGACTTCGACCAAAAACCCGACAACGTCATCGCTTTCTTCGGAGACAAGTACGGCGATCGGGTGCGCGTCGTCGACATTGGCGGGTTTTCCAAGGAGCTCTGTGGAGGCACCCATGTTAAAGCCACCGGAGAAATTGGCCTGCTGAAGATTGTTTCCGAGTCGGCTATCGCGGCAGGCGCGCGTCGTATCGAAGCCATCGTCGGACCCCGAGCCTTCAAGCTGGTTCATGACATGGAATCAATCCTTTCGCGCTTGTCTGAGGACCTTTCTACTCCCGAGAGAGAGATCGTTGCGAAAGTCGAATCTCTACTCGCCCGCAATGCCGAGCTGGAAAAGCGCATGAGGGCGGTCGAACAAAAGGCAGCAGGGAACCTCGCCGACGAACTCGCTTCCGCGGCAAACATCAAGGGCTCACTCAAGGTAGTAAAAGCGGTCGTCTCAGCAGAAAACCCCAACGCCTTAAGACAGCTCGGAGCCAATCTCCTCAGCAAACTCGGCGAAGGGGTCGCCATTCTTGGAGCAGAGATCAATGGAAAGGCCAGTGTCGTCGCTTTAGCCTCCCCGCAAGCGATTTCCGAAGGGCACAAAGCGGGCGACATCATTAGAGCGCTGACAGCCCAACTCGATGGGAAAGGCGGCGGCAAACCGGATTTCGCCATGGGAGGCGGCTCTAATCCCTCCAAATTGACAAAGGTGATCGACACCTTTGATCTCTAAAAAGGTCAGCCCTTCTGCTCAGTATCGAGAACGGTGGTAGGCAGAAAGCTTTCCGCTCGAAAGCCGACAGCTCCTTTCGCATCGCTTAAGAAACGCTCGATTTCCTGATTCAGGGGATTCTTCCAATCCGTATCCGAAAGGAGCCCTTCAGCCTGATAAAACGGGATTTCTCCTGCAGCCAACGGAGTCGCCTCTCGATCGCCCGCCGCATCCCTGGCAATATGTCCATCTGATTCTCTCGTTTGGCTACTCCAATGAAAAGCGACGGCGACGGTTAGACAGGCAACCAAAGCCACAGTGATCGATTTCCAGGAAAAAGCTGTTTCCCTCATTAGTTCCGTTCCATCGAGATTGGCAATAATTCGTTCCGCCAAAAAAGGGCTGGGCTCTCCGCTTTCCGGGTCTCGTCTGGACAGCCTTCGTGTGACCTCCCTCTCCCGTTCATGGCTTACTTTCAATTCTGGATCCGATTTCAATCGGCGCTCCAGCCAAACTGGCATCGGCCTGTCCGACACCTCGTGACACTCCACGAGAAATTCAAGTATTCGTTTATTCATGACAATTCCTATATTTTATGGATTTCTTTAGCCGACTCCTAGCTCGAAACAATATGATCTTCACGTTGGCTTTTGTCTTTCCCGTCACCCTAGCGATCTCCTCAATAGACAAACCTTCGACATGTTTCAAAACGAGGGCTTCCCGATGACCCGACTTAAGACTTTTCGCCGCCTCCCAAATGGAGGTTCGCGTACCGGATGCCTCTGCTGCTCCGTCTGGGCACATCTCGCCGTCAGCCAAATCGAATTCCAAGGGCTCCATCTTCTTGGCCCGGCGAAAGCGATTGAACACCGTACGCCGCCCAATGGTGAAGAGCCAATACCCGAACGGATAATTATTATCGTGGCGATGGAAATTGCGAAAGGCCTTCACGAAGGCGTCTTAAGTCAAGGTTTCCGCGTCCTCCCTGTTTTTCGTGTAGCGATAGATAGAATTGAATAGCTTGGCATGGTGCTGCCTAACCAGAGATTCAAACGACATAGCCTCACTCGGTCTATCTTGTGAATCCGCCGCCTCTCCGCTCAAAGCCTCTATCAGGTTGGACATCCCTAAGCTATTTGAACGCCAACAACCCATTTTATCTACGCTTCCTCGCCAACGGCAGGCTCTTCCGCCACTTCCGATCTTTCTTTTTGCTGCTCCGCCAGCGTTTTGAGAATTTTAATCAGACCCACCACTGGATATTCTATATCGAAAGAGACATAGCGATCCGACTCTTCAACGTCCAGATTATTCATTAATGTATTTAAACTTTCATTACCTACTTCGGCAAATGACGCTAGCGCCACCAATCCTTGAACGATGCGCGAAAGCTGGCTCGATACCTCGGCATCCGGAGTAGATAGAGCCAAGTTAGCCCGAAACATGTCTCCCCTTTCTCCTAGCCCCAACTGTGCCCCCTTGGCCTTCTGTAGGATTTTCGCCTGAGGCGGAACGTCTCCAAGGCTATCCAAACCATTGGCGGTAGCCAAAAAGAAGAACCCCGAACCCTCCTTGATCAGCAAATCCGAATCGCTCGCATCTAGATTCCGCGTCTCGCCGTCGATAACCCGCAGAGCCTTTTCGATCTGATCGTAAGACTTGCTGGATACCCATAAATCGTCCCTTAGGAAAGAGGCGTACACTTCGTTTCCTATCAGATAGGTATCATGGGCTTTGTCATCGAGCCGTTTGATTCCCGTTTTACCTTCCAATTCCCATTCCATACTTGCTATGTGGGAATCGATGATCGAACGGGCTCGAGGACCCGTGCGCACGATCAAAACGCTGTTTTTGTCCGACTCTTTATCGAAACTCGTGCCATACGCCGTTACCGAGTGCAGCTCCTCAGCGACAAGATCGATATCGATCGAAATTAGGGTATCGTTCTCCTTGGCAATCTCCTCCTTGACCCTGGCCAAAGCAAACAGCCCGATCGTCGAATCCTTCAAGGCTTGCATGTCTAAATGGGCGAGCCATTTGGCATCGTCAGAAACGATCCCGGTATCCAACGGAGCCGACCAAATAAATTTTCCTAAAGCGACAGCGGCAGTTAAGTGGATGATAGATTTAATAGTCATTGATTTCCCTCCGCCATATGATACACGCCCGGTCAGAGATTGGTTACAATCGCGTCCAAAAATTCAATCAGGCATCTTCCAGCGCAGAATCCGAGCTTTCCAACTGATTTCTCCAGTCATCGAGCTTCCATTCGCCAGAGAGATACTCCGTCGGATAAATTGCCTCGCCAGCTTGCCGTTTGACCTCAATCTCATTGATGACCTGCCTCATTGCATCGAGCCTATCTTGATTTATACGGCTCAATTGCCCGTTTCTGTCTCGCAATCGCTCCTCCCAAAACGCCGGGTAGTCGTTGATATCGATTCCAGCGCTAGCCAATGCGTAAAGCGCTAGCAAATCTGATTCGATGAGAAATCCCGCCTTTTGGGCGTTACGGCCAAGATTGCCAAAGACGCCAACGGTATTGACCCCGTAGAGCATGGCGGCCACATCAATCACCCCGCCTAATAGCTCGTTCTGGCCCTTCATCTTAGCGTGCTTCATGACATTCTGCACCAGAGCATAAGCGCAAACGTAGTGGAACTGCGCTTCCTCCAAGCCTTCCAATCCTTCTAACGAAAAATAGATGGCCTTCCCTTCCGCGTAGGCAGGTTCCTCCCCTCCAAGATACGGTGTTACTAAGATACTGTAGTACACCGAGTTCTCAGCAGAGATCTCAAAGCTCAGCTCTCGACCATTCCTATTCACGACAACGGTATTTGGTTCATCCAGGAGCCACAACTTTTTCAGCTTGCCGACAATAAAGCTTGCTCCTTGCTCTCCTCTAGGCACCCGTTTCCCGTTTAAGCGTATCAGTTGATCCCCCAGCAAAAGACCCGCTCCATCGGCCGGAGAACCTTCGAAAACATGCCTAACGACCACCTGGCTGCCAAAGCCCCTCTCCCGAGCAACTCCCGAAAGCTCAAAGGGATAAAACAAGTCGGTCACAAAAACCGCCCCGGAATAGCCGTACAACTCGTCTCGATTATAGTCCGCCACCTTAGGGGCCAAGACTTCCATTGACTCGTAGACCGATGTTTCGACAGATTGGATGCGGTTCAAGTACCGTTCTTTAAGGGCCCGCTCCTCTTGCTTGCGGCGTTCCCGTTCCTCGACCGAAAGCTGTGTCGATTGGCAACCCCAAAGGCTGATTAGCATCACGAGGCCCAACCCTATACGTTTCCCTCTCACATTAAATAAAATGACTATGCTTCGCTAATTTACAATCCAGAATTGTAAGGCAGTGAACAGAGCTCCCTACGCCATCTGTGAGAGAATGGATAAACGGGAATGGTTAAATGGAATTCAAGGGAGCTCCAGAGCGTCCGATACGATGCTGCGAGACATTCTCCAATGCTACGCTGCAGGCGTCCTGCATGTTGCGTCCTCTCGTTAATGCTAGCTTTGATTTGCTGCGTTGCCTCGCAAGCGGCGATCTGGAGCTGAGCTACTGGAAGAACTGAGGCGCCCCAACACGACGCTAGCAGTTGGAAATCGCTAGGTTCTTGACTATAGCGGAATCCGCCAAGCCCATTTTTTGAAAGGAAGGGTCTTCAAATTAACCGGTTTCCCCGAGTCTATGATCAGCGTAGGCCAAGCTCCGGACCCTCTCTAGACCGGCCGAGCGTCCACAGCTTATCGCCTTCCAAACACATCTACGAGCCAAGCCAAACAAAAAGACTTCGACGACTTTGGCTCGATGAACAACCAGCAACAAGAGACATTTACCCTTTCCAGCTCCAAGCCTGAATCAACCGAGACCGTTTCACCATCGATCCGCGATCGCATTCGGCCTCTGATCACCTAGTTTGAATCGATGGATCGGCAGGCCCTCACGCTGAAGGACGGCGGGATAGGAGCCAGAAGTGCCTTTGTCATCTTAATTGCCATCATTCTCAAATGCAGATCAGCCGCCAAAAAGAAGATGCATATCGGAAAGGCAGATTCGGAGGTTCCGCCCTTCCTCAAATCCAAACCGCAAGAAAAACCTTCCTTATTAGACCCTCACGAGCCGCCAAAACTTAGAAGCGGAGAACCCAAAACCATTCAGAGGAGCCCTGAAAGCCGCGAGCTCTCGATTAGAGGGCCTATCTGTCAAGACTACGATCCCGACTACAACCCAAACGCCCCAAGGAGACAGCTTGTCGGGGCCAATACAGCGCCGAAGAACAACGAAGCCTGCTCGAGCAGACCCCATGCCGGTCATCGGCTAGCGATTCTCAAACCGAGGAATCAAGTCCTCCAAAAGCGGATAAACCATCTCCACTAAAGCTCAAGCTCTGCGAGGACTGAGAGCTGTTCCCTTCGGCTGGGGCGGCAATCAAATCTTGCCCCTGTCCGATCTAGCGTCGGATAATCGAGCGAAGTTTCCTATGAAATCGCTCTCATCTATTGTATCCGTCTGCCTATGCCTCGCTGCGGCAGGATCTCTCCCAACCTTGGCTGAAACAAAACGAATTCTGTTTATCGCTGGCGAACCTAGCCATGGGTGGAATAAGCACGAATTCCCCGCAGGTTGCGAACTCCTCGCCAGCTGCCTCGATCGGAGCGGCTTGCCTGTGGAAACGGAGGTGGTCAATGGCTGGCCAGACGATCGAGCGATCCTGAAAAGCGCTGACGCCATCGTTATCTATTCCGATGGGAACGAAAAGCATGTAGCCCGAGGAAAGGCTGCGATTCTCAACGAACTCCACGATACCGGGACCGGATTTGCCGTGCTGCACTATGCCCTCGAGCCCGGCGAACCCGAATTAGACGGTTTTTTGGAAAACGCCATTGGTGGCTATTTTAAAGTCGATTGGTCCGTCAACCCGGTGTGGACCCCGAAAGCGCCGCACTTTGCAGAGCACCCAATAAATAGCGGCATCGAGAACCTAGAGCTCGAGGATGAGTGGTACTATCACATGAAGTTTAAGCCCGAATCGGCCCGCATCATTCATCTGCTTCAAACGGTTCCCCCGCTTTCTTCCCTCGGGGAAGATGGACCTAGAACCGGAAACCCGACCGTTCGCGAGGCCGTTTCAAGCGGCCTTCCACAATCTCTCGCCTGGGCTCATATTGGCTCAGATGGCCAGCGAGGCTTTGGCTTTACCGGCGGGCATTTTCACTACAATTGGAACCATCCTGGAGCGCGAAAGCTCGTTCTCAATGGAATCGCTTGGACTGCAGGACTGGAAATTCCAGATCCCGGTATAGAATCGGAAATCGCCCCCATCGTCGTGCATGAATCTATTGAGCACGCAATCGCCAGGGGCGACTTGGAAGACACGCTTCGGCACCTTGCCAACGATCCAGGGCTTCTCAATAACCCTGGCCGTGGCAGCTACACCCCGCTCCACCATGCGATTCTGAGGAAGAAGCTAGATATCGTTTCTATTCTATTGGAACAGGAAGCAGATCCGAATATCGCCACCAATAGCGGTCAAACCGCTTTGCACATCGCCATCAGCAGAAATGACTCTCAGGCAACAAAAGCAGTCGTCCAAGCTGGAGCCGACTTGTCTGCTAAAGACGGGAATGGCTGGACCCCGCTACATCTCGCGGCCGCCAAAAACCGTATCGAACTTGTCCAATTTTTATTGGACAGCGGATCTGATATCAACTCGCTGAGCGATGCCGGAGGGACGCCGCTTCACGAAGCGTCCGTAAGCGGAAGTCCCGAATTAATACAGTTTCTAATAGAAGAGGGAGTCGATACCACCGTTGTATCCAAGACTGGCAAAACAGCCCTAGATCACGCGATAGAGTTCAAAAACGAGGCCGCGATAGAACCTTTGAGGAACGCCCAATAATTTTCACCAATGATTGTCGAGGCAAAGCCACAATCGATCATGGCTACCCGCATCTAAAATGAAGGTCGTACTCGCTGAAAAACCGTCGGTTGCTCGAGACATCGCCAAGTATTTAAAGGCAAGCCAATCGCGTAATGGCTATCTTGAGGGAAATGGATACGCGATAACCTGGGCTTTTGGCCACTTGGTCGAACTCAAAGAGCCAGAGAGTTACAAGCCAGAATGGAAATCATGGCGATTGTCCTCCCTTCCGATAGTTCCCGATCTGTTCGAGCTAGCTCCACGCGACGAGCGTTCCTCTCGGGAACAGCTCGACACCATTGCTTCCCTCTTCAAACAGGCAGAGGAAATCATTTGCGCCACGGATGCAGGTCGAGAGGGAGAGTTGATTTTCCGATACATTCTTTCTTGGGCCAATTGCGAGAACAAGCCAGTCAAGCGCCTTTGGATCAGTTCGCTAACCCAAAAGGCCATTGCTGACGGTTTTTCTAAATTAGCCGAGGGCAGCGCCTACGACAATCTCTACTATGCCGCCAAATCTCGCAGCGAGGCGGATTGGATCGTGGGCATCAACGCCACTCGCTTCTTCACGGTAGAATACGGAAAACGGAATCTGCTTTTGAGCGTAGGGCGCGTGCAAACTCCTATTCTGGCCATGATCGTGCAGCGCGATCAGGATATCGAATCTTTTGATTCCAAAAATTTCTGGGAAGTCCACACAACCGTTCAAGAAACGCTTTTCCGGCATACGAAAGGAAAGTTTAGTTCCGAGGAAGAGGCTTCTGAGGTTGTATCCAAAGTCAAAGGCAAAGAGTTGCTCATCGAATCGATCGAAAAGAAGGATGAAAAATCAAACCCGCCCTTGCTATTCGATCTCACTGAACTGCAGCGAGAACTCAATACCCGCCACGGATTCACAGCCGACGAAACCCTGAGAATCGCCCAGAATCTGTACGAAAACAAGCACATCACCTATCCCCGTACCGATAGTCGCTACCTGTCTACCGATCTAGAACCGACAATCGCTCCGCTACTGCGAAAGTTCCAGCCCTATCGCGAGAAGGAGATTGGCGAACTCGATCTCGAAAACCTGAAATTCAGCAAGCGCGTCGTCGATGATTCTAAAATTTCAGATCACCATGCTATCATTCCAACCGACTCGCTTCCCAAAAAGCTGAACGACCAGGAAAAGATAGTGTACAATGCCATTTTGACCCGATTGATAGCGGCATTTTATCCTCCTTGTATCAAATCTGTAACTACGGTTGAAGCGAACTGCGATAGCGAGGCCTTCCGAGCCCGGGGAACCCGCATTAGCGATCCTGGCTGGCAAGCCCTTTACCCAGCAAACGAAAAACTGAAGAAAAAGGGGAGGAAGCCGGACAAGCAGGATCAAGTATATCAAATGATTCCGGATTTTCAAATAGGCGAGCGATGCCTGCATCAACCACGCGTGGAGACATTCAAAACCTCGCCTCCTAAACGTTTCACGGAAGCCAGCCTCCTCCAGCTTATGGAGACAGCGGGCAAAGCAATAGAGGACGAAGAACTCAAGGAAGCCCTTAAAGATCAAGGCATAGGCACGCCAGCTACGCGAGCGTCCATAATTGAAACCTTAATACAAAGGGGTTTTGTCGAAAGGCGTCGCAAGAGCTTGCTAAGCGCACCGAAAGGCCGGCAACTGATCGCTCTCGTGCAAGACGAGCGCCTCAAGTCGCCGGAGTTAACGGGTGAATGGGAACACCGGCTAAAGAAAATGGAGCGCGGCGAATACGATCCGCAACAGTTTAGACATGAAGTTGAAACATTTACCCGGGAAATTTTATCGGCTACATCAGAAAAAACAGTCGACTTAAGGAATTTGGGGCCCTGCCCACGGTGCCAAGCGCCCGTGATTCGGGGAAAAACTGGATACGGCTGTTCTCATTGGCGCCAGGGCTGTGCCTTTGCCATCAAGGAAGACGCTTTCGGAGCAACGATTTCACCGCAACTTATGCGGGAATTGCTCTTGAATCTACGAAGCCTTTCTTCTGTTGGCATTAGCCACCAGGGATCTCGAGCCCTAGCTGATCTGAAACTGACCCAGAAAGGAGAACTCGAATACACGCTCGTCGATTCAAAAGCTTCTGAGTCGACCGAGGCTTCCCTCGGAGCCTGTCCCGTATGCGGTGGTTCCGTGCTGGAAAAGGAGCGTAACTACAGCTGCAGCAACTGGCGCCAAGGATGCCGTTTCGCTATCTGGAAGGTCATTGCGAAAAGGGATATTGGTAGAGAGACCGCCATTACCCTACTCCGAGACAGGTCCACACCCCTACTTGATGGCTTCAAGTCAAAAGCCGGCAAAGCGTTTTCCGCTCGGCTACATGTCCGCAATGGCGATGTAAAGTTCTCATTCGACTAGCTGCTTTCAAGGATACACCCAGAGTGAATTGCCCATGATACTGTAGGTAATACCTCAAGAGAGGAAGCTTGTCAGAATCTCGCTTTCGGTCACAATCAGAGGCTACTAACGTTTGATAAGGAGCCAGACCCCGTCGTACCATGCTTATAACCCGCAAATTCGGTAAACTCGTCAGAGGGAAGGCCACCCCGTTCCAGATCCTTTCCGCCTGCATTCTGGGCATGCTCATCGGATTCATACCCGGATTCCAGCAAGCTCCCGGACTACTCGTGTTCTGGATCGGCTGTCTCATCATATTGAATGCCAACCTGTTCCTGGCAAGTCTGGTAGGAATACTCGGGAAACTCCTTTTGATTGCTCTAATGCCGGTGGTTTTTGCCATCGGCAGGTTCCTGCTGGACGGCCCTGCTACGCCGATTTTCGAATCGCTGGCCAATGGGCCGATCACCGCCTACTTCGGGCTAGACTACTACGTTGTGCCGGGAGGACAAATTCTGGGCTTGATTCTAGGCATCGCTATCGGGATTGCTTTAACCAAATCGCTCGGGGCCTACAGGCGAAAGATGCAGCATCTGGAAAACGATTCAGAGCGCATGAAGAAATGGTCCTCCAAGGGATGGGTCCAAGCCTTGACGTTTATTTTTCTCGGATCCGGGAAAGGGAGGAAAAGCTACGAAGAGCTTCTGTCCAAAAAATGGGGCAACCCTATACGCATCCCCGGAGCAGCAGCTGTCTTAGTGATAGGCATTCTTGGATACGTAGCTGTACGCAACTTGAGTGACCCCCTTATCACAGCGGCTATCAAGGATGGGCTCGAAAAAGCCAATGGGGCCACGGTGGACTTAGCCAATGCCCACCTTGATCTGGATGCTGGGCGCATTGAACTCGATGGCCTAGCCCTAGCCGATCCCGAGAACCTGGAGACCAACCTGTTTGCCAGCGACCGGATCGTCGCGGACATCAGCGCAGCCGATATTCTCAAAAAACGATTTTCCATCGATAGCCTTGTATTCGAAAATGCCAGTTTGGGATTACCTCGACAAAAGACGGCGAGCCTAGTCGGCAAAAAGCCTAAACCCAGCGAAAGCCCGAAATTAGAACTTCCCGACTACAAAGATCTCGACAGCGTCCTAGAAGATGCCCCCGAATTCAAGGAACACCTTTCCCAGCTTAAGAAATGGCTGGAAGCCTTAGGCGGCGAGAGAGACGATTCGCAAAGTCTCAAGCAAACCTTGGCCAGCCGCATCCAGTCGCTCGGCTATACACAGGTTTCCAAGAAAGATTTAATAGAGCGTAGCCCCATGGTTTGGATACGGAAATTGGTAGCTACCCAGGTCAAAACAAGCTTCTTGGAAAACGCCACTTTGTCCATCAAAGCCGACAACCTTTCTTCCCACCCAACTCTGCTCGATTCTGATCCCAAAATAAGAATCGACTCCTCTGATGGATCACTAGTCGCTTGGCTGGTACTGGGAGCGGCTGCTGGACGGGCAGACAATCACATTGAACTGTTGATGAGCGGGATATCGGTCGACGAGATGGCTTCCAAAATCAAAAGCGACGGATCCTCCCCAATTAGCGGTGGCACTATGACATTGAATATTGCCGGCAAGCTTAGCTCCATTGATTCCGATCTGAAAATTTCGCCTTCCTTTAGCGGATCAAGCCTTTCGATCGGCAGTACGACACTTCCCGCCGACAATCTCTCGATTCCTCTCTTTCTGAGAGGGCCTATTGACAACCCAAGAGTAAAGATTGATTCGAAAGCCCTGACCAATGCTGTCGCTGAAGCTGGGAAGAAGGAACTGCTCAACAGAGCTGCGGAAAAGCTGGGTATCGATTCTTCGGCTACGCAGGACAGTGATAAGCTCGAAGAGGCCGCAAAAAAGCTTCTGGGCGGATTCCTGAACAAGAAAAAAGACGAAGAGTAGCCAACAGCGCAGCCACCAGCGAGTTGGGGCCTCCGATGAACTAACCCACCGACAATCAGTTCCGCCTATCGCAGCAATACCCTCCTCTGGGCTAGCGTTATGCCAGCTTCGTTCGAAATCTGGCCCAAACTCTTAACTTGGCTCAGTCCAAACCCTGCAGAATCCAGAAGAGAAGGACTGTGAATCGACAAATCGGAGATAATCCGCCACTTCAACCCATGATGCCTAATGACGCAGATCGACTGGCAACTGTCATCCCTACATTCAATCGGGGCAGAACTCTCCGACGCTGCCTTGATTCCGTGTATTCGCAAACCCGGCGACCAGATGAAGTCATTATCGTAGACGACGGATCGACCGACAATTCTGTTTCGGAGCTCGAAAACGACTATCCAGGAATCAACATTATTTGCCAGGAGAACCTCGGGGTCAGCTCTGCTCGAAACGCTGGCATTAGAGCCGCCCAATCTAAGTGGATAGCCTTTCTGGATTCGGACGATGTGTGGCTTCCTCAAAAATGCGGGAAACAGATGGAAGCTCTGACGCAAAACCCCAACTTTCGGATTTGCCACACAGAGGAAGACTGGATCTTTCGAGGGAAACGCAAAACCGTACCCAAAGAATACCAGAAGTCCGGCGGCGATATCTTCCTCCAATGCCTGCCGCGGTGCGCAATATCCCCATCCACTGCTATCGTCGACAGGAGCCTATTGCTTTCTCTCGGCGGGTTCGACGAAACGCTGCCCGCCTGCGAAGACTATGACTTGTGGCTGAGAATAACCGTCCATCATCCTGTTCTGCTGGTAGGTGAACCGCTAATTGAAAAACATGGGGGCCATACGGACCAGCTATCCAATCAGGTGGGGCTCGATGAATACCGAATTGTAGCTCTGCGAAAGCTTCTCCAAAGCGGCGCGAAGTTGAATGCCAAATACAGAGAACAAACGATCGCTACCCTCTTAGAAAAATGCGCGATTCATGTAAATGGTCTAGAAAAACGCGGCCTAGGAGAACAGGCTGCCTACCACCGTTCCATTGCCAAGCAATTCCAATAAAATCCGGCTATAATTCTCTGAGAACGATATCTTTGTACCAAGCTTCCATCGGGCCACCGCTGTGAACCTGCAGCGCTATAACGCCACTTCGATCAATCGATGCGTCGGGCTCGGTGTAATCCACTGTTTTCATGCCGTTGAGCCAAAGTTGAATGCGAGGCCCTTCCGCTCGAATCACATATTCGTTCCAATCCTGATCGTTTACCACTTTCATTGCCTCTTCCAAGTCTGGACCCGCCAAAACGGTCCTCCGGCGTGACTCGTCGTATAATGCTCCCCAGTACTTGCCACCCATATCAGCCTGATAGCCGATCACTTCGTGATGATCCGGAATGCGCTTCGTTCTAAACTGAACGCCCGCGTTAACTTTCCTTCCGATCATCTTGAATTTCAAGCGGAGTTCGAAATCGCCAAACTCCTGGCTGGTACTCAGAAACTGGTTTTTTGGAATGTCCGCTTCTAGCGTTCCCGCCACAATCGACCCATTTTCAATGCGAAAGGACTCCATGGGCCCCTCCCATCCGTTAAAAGTCTTTCCATCAAATAGAACGACCTCGCTTCCCGTTTGTCCGCAACCGAGCAGAAACAAGGGGAAGAGCGAGAGAAAACCGAGTAAGCCGTTAGATTTCATGACTTGCCCTTTTAGCTCTCGAGATCCATTCGCCAACCTTCTTTTGATTGATTCTCGAGGAACGAAGATGTGGTAGCGACGTCTAAGGAGGTCTGAGTAATTTGACACGCTCGATTTAATCCCTTTGCAACTCTAGCCGAAAACTATCTCATCTATGAAACCGCTTTTAGGGGTCACTCTTTTAACATTGGCAGCTGTATCTTCAAGCAGCAACGCCGCTCCTAAGGTCGTTCTCGATGCCCGCATCGATGAAGCAATCGAGGAACTCCACGAGTTTTCAGCAGCGGGAAAGAAGCTTGCTGACAAAGCAGCCGGAATGCTGGTTTTCCCAACCGTCGGTAAAGCGGGATTCGGCGTCGGCGGCGAATACGGCGAAGGCGCCCTCGTAATTGACGGGAAAAAGGTTCAGTACTACAGCACGGCTGCAGCTTCTGTAGGATTTCAGATTGGAGTCCAAAGCAGGAGGCAAATCATTTTATTTATGGAAAAAGCTGATCTCGAAAGCTTCCGGCACAGCAAAGGCTGGGAAGTTGGAGCTGATGGTAGCGTGGCGATAGCCACACTAGGGGCCGGAGGAGAAATTGAGACCAAAACCCTAAATCAGCCGGTGGTGGCATTCATATTTGGCAACAAAGGCTTGATGGCTAATCTATCTCTGGAAGGATCGAAGATCACCAAAATAGAGAAGCGAAAGTAACCAAGTCGCTCCATTCCAGATCGGCCTGAAAGGCACCTTCCCTTTTGGGCGGATGGCACAATACGCGGACCATCAAAATTTAATCTGGTCTATCGGACAGCAAATTGAATAATCGCGACCACCAATGGACCGCTCAAAAGGCCTGGATAGACTACTTTCCGAATCTCTATGGGATATTCTTATTATCGGAGGCGGCGCAACGGGCCTCGGCGCCGCTCTGGATGCCGCCTCAAGGGGGCATAGCGTCGCTCTCATCGAAAGCCAGGACTTCGCTAGCGGCACATCTAGCCGTAGCACGAAGCTCGTACACGGCGGTGTCCGCTATCTAAAACAAGGCAATCTATCCCTAGTACGTGGCGCTTTACGCGAGCGAGGCTTGCTTTTACAAAACGCTCCCCACCTTGTTAAGCCCCTTCCCTTTGTCATTCCTAGCCGCCATTGGCCTGAGCGAACCTACTTTGCTACTGGGCTTAGATTCTACGATTGGCTAGCGGGTGGTTTGGGAATTAAAAAAACCCAAGCTCTGAGCCAGGCCGAAACTCTCAAAGCCATTCCCTGCCTGGCAACCGAAAACTTGTATGGAGGCGTTCAATACTGGGATGGCCAATTCGATGACGCTCGCTTGGCGATAGACTTGGCTACAACTACTTGGGAGTACGGTGGCCTTGCTCTAAACTACGTAAAAGCTGATGAGCTGATTATGGAAAACGGGCGGATAGCCGGCGCCGTATGCTCGGATCAGCTCGGCAATCGTTCATTCGATATCAGAGCTCGTTGCGTGATCAATGCCACAGGAGTTTTTAGCGATGAGATTCGCCGCATGGACAACCCTCAGGCTATTGGATTCATTACTGCTAGCCAGGGAGCCCATATCGTCGTTGATCAAGAACGATTGCCGATGAAATCCGCCCTCATCGTTCCGAAAACCTCAGACGGCCGCGTTCTGTTCGCCATTCCCTGGTATAATCGAGTAATTATAGGAACGACGGATACACCCGTCGATTCGATTGAGAAAAGGCCGAAGCCATTTACCGATGAGATCGGATTCATTCTGGACAATGCCCGCCAGTATCTTTCAGTCGAAATTGACTCGTCCGATATCAAAAGCGCTTACGCGGGACTCCGCCCATTGGTCAATTTGAACTCAAAAGGCGGGGCAACCTCCCGTATTTCACGGGATCATCATATTGAAATTTCCGATACAGGATTGATTTCTATAGCCGGGGGAAAATGGACGACCTACCGAAAGATGGGGGAAGATGTTATCGATAAAGCTGAGGAATCCTCAGAACTCGAAGCGCGATCCTGCCAGACCGAAAACCTGAAAATCCAGTCCCACTTCCCCAAAGCTGAATCCCCACCGTTGCACGCCAATCTGCCCTATACAAGCGATCAGTTGCAAACGAGTATCGACCTAGAGATGGCCATGACGATCGAAGATATTCTCGCTCGCCGACTTCGGGCCACCGTCCTCGATAACAAAACCTCATTGGAGCTTGCCAACTGCGCGGCTGACCGTCTCATCGCAGCGGATCGTCTCCGCGAAGTGGATAAAGCCCGAGCCGTAGAGGAGTTTCAAGCAGCTAACCGCGTCGATCTAAATTCACTCCCCTGCCTAGCAAAGCCCCATCGCCACTAAACCTTGTTCTCCGCCGCTTCTGAACGCATCCCCAAGAGAATCAACCAAACAAGTAGAACGACGAATCCCAATACAACGATGGCCCCTAAGAACTTGCCCGCTCCCCCTATTAACACGAGCCCTAGGGCTCCAGCGAATAGGGCGTAGGCCATCATAGGAACCAGTGTCTTACGGATAACACTGCCTTCCTTTCCAAGCAGACCTACTGTAGCCGATGCGAAAACGACATTGTGGACGCAAATCATATTTCCAGCAGCTCCCCCAACCGCTTGCAGGGCGACAACGATATGCTCGGTCGCTCCAATCTTCTGAGCCATGCTAAACTGGAAGAAGGAGAAAAGCATGTTGCTTATAGTATTGCTTCCAGCAATAAACGCCCCCAGCCCTCCGATCGTCGGAGCTATCAGCGGCCAAAGCGATCCGAATAATGTGGATACGCCATCGGCCAATACAATCGGCATCTGAGCAAGCGATTCCGACTTGGAGTTGATAAATACCTGCACCATCGGGACTGCGAAAACCAACGCGCTAGCAGCTCCCAAAACAGTGCGGCCGGACTCTCCCAGCGACTGCTTGATTTGGCTCCGGCTCATTCGGAATATCGCATAGCAGAGCAAAACCGTCACCACGAAAATAAATCCAGGCAGATACAAGGGCTGCGATTTAGTGCCGATACCCGAATTCAAAATGTTGGCCCAGGAAATAGTCACCGCATCTGATGTGATGAATTCTTTAACTGGCTGCGCTGCGCGCGTTACGACAAGCAATAGCGCCACGATTAAATAAGGCGACCAGGCTTTAAACAGATGACCGCCTGTAACTTTGGCTGCATTATCATGGGAATCAATTTGAAGTTCGCCTCTCCACTCCGCTTCCCATTTCCCCTCCTCCGGAAATGCCCACGCCTTCTTTGGCTGAAACAGCCCCATCCGCGTCGCTGGGACCACGATACAAAGTCCTAGCAAAGCGCCTAGCAAACTCGGAAACTCCGGTCCTAGGAAACGGGCGAGAATATTCGAAGGTATCGTGAAGGCCAAGCCAGCGAAAAGAGCGAACTTCCAAATAGCCAGGCCCTCCGCGAAGGATCGCTTCGACCCAAAGAATTTAGTCATTACCGACACCATAATCAGGGGCACAAAAGACCCGACAATTCCGTGCAAGAGAGCGACGGTTGCCCCGATTAAATGCAAATAGGATTCATGCGTCATACCTAGCGCCGCGACAACCGAAACGACTTCGGGCTGGCCTGAAAGGCCTGTATTCACGCCCACTAGAATAGGGGTTCCTACCGCCCCGAATGAGACTGGCGTACTTTGGATTATCAACGCCACCACCACCGCTGCCATTGCTGGAAACCCTATAGCGACCAGCAATGGAGCAGCGATCGCCGCCGGGGCCCCAAATCCGGCTGCCCCTTCGATGAAGGACCCGAATAGCCAGGCAATAATAATCGCCTGAACACGTCTATCTGGAGAAATGTCTACGAAACCTTGACGTATGGCGTGAATGTCGCCGCAAGCTTTCAGCGTATTCAGCAGCAGGATCGCTCCATAAACGATAAAGAGCAAATTTACAGCCGTTACCAATCCATGGATACTCGCTGCCGCTATTTGGGCACTCGGCGTATTCCACACCGCCACGGCAATAACAACAGTGGCCAAATAGGCGATGGGCATCGCTTTCTTGGCAGGCCAACGGAGAATGACAAGTAGCAACATGACAACCGCAATCGGAGCGAGCGCGATAAGCGATAATACGATTAAGGGTAAATCAGACATAGCGTTTATGGGAATGGGGCAGGCTTGGGGCTGACCGAGCCTAGGGAGACAAACGAGGAAATGAGGAAATAAATAGGAGGCTCTGTACTAGGATAGGTCCAAAGCTTCGCTACTAACAACCCATTCAAGTCTAGGGGTAAAGGGAAAAACTTCGGCTAGGAGCGAACTCAGTTGAGGGCAGTGTTAAGTTTCTCGTATTCTGAATGAGTCAGGGCCTTTAAACCCTTTGAACTACTCATCGCTACTTCGTCGCCCGAATCCGAATACAAGTGAAGCGAATATTCCACCGATCTTAGCGAAAATTCGCTCAACGAGAATCTCAGATTCAATTTCTCGATTTCATCTTTTCGAAGATCGCCAACATACCTGATACCCCCAATTCGTCGACGTCCCAAGCTCTCTTTCGAGTCATAATCGATCGCCCCAAAATCGACCACCAGCAAACAGTAAGCGCCGGATATATCCGAGTGGGGAATCACCTCGCCTTGGATAATCACCGTATCCGCAACCCCATCAATTCCATAGGCGCCGTCCTGAAGTTTGATAAGTGAGTCTTGCTGAAAGTCTTCGTTGCTTCTTTCAAACTCGTCCACCCCCAATCGCGTATCTACGCCTCCCCGCAAGGGCAAATTGCTTGCCGCTCCAGAACGCACATCGCTGATAGCCGATTCTGCCTGCATATCCATAAATTGGGCATCCGCTATGGCATCAGCCGTCCGATTCAAATTGGCCACCGACACTGCCCCCAGATCAATATCCAGTATCTGGATAAATTTATCAGACACCGACAATCGCTTGTTCGCCCGACAAGCGGCTCGCAAGGAAACTCTTTTCGTCTTCGAACCCGTATCTACTAGCATTCTGCGGCTATCAACTCCCACAATGGGCAAAAAGGCCTTACCCGAACGGGCGCTCGCATCCGCGCCAACAAAAAGATATCCCCTAACCGCTTCCTCAGGCTTTTCCTGCGACTCTAACGTTGAGGGACCAATCGCTGCCAAGGCGACGACAATGAGAAAGCCGAGACGCGGGCAGTTTCCCATCGCGATCTTTCCTATGCTGTCAAATTCGAATAGAGCCGCCAAGGAAGCTGCCGGCTCAACTTCGATCGAGGGGGCTCGTTTTCGCTTCCAACTCGCGAAAGGTGGCCACTTGATCTGGCGTCAATGGCTTCAAGCCCTTGGACGTGCTTAACGCTACTTCCTCTCCATCTTGAGTAAATAGATGGAATTCGTAGGTGGCTGACTCTTCAGGAAATTCCGTTAGAGGCACTCGTAATTGAATGCCTACTAACTCTCCGGCTACGATGTCTCCCAAGTAGCGCGCTCTAGCCACGCGATTGCGACCTTCGATCTCGCGGGTTTCGATGTTCATGACGTCGTAAGTAACTACCAAGACGCAGTAGGCGCCCGGGATATCCGTTACTGGATCGAGCGTACCCTTCACGAAAACCGTGTCAACAAGCTCGTCTAATTCGAAGGCTCCGGTGTCCAAGGCATCCTGCATGCTGCTCTGAAAATCTGCGGTATCTTGCTGGATATCCTCTATCTGGGAAACGATTTGCTGATCTCCAGCGCTCAAATCGCCACTGTTCAAATCCCCCTCCATCTGCGAACTCAGGATAGCGACTTCCACCTCTGCTTGCGTTTGCTGGAATTGCATGTCTGCGACCAATTGAGCCGCTCGCTTAATGTTCGCCATCGATGAAGCTCCGTAATCCAAATCTAGCACATTGGCATATCGTTCCGCCAATTTGAGCTCAGGTCGTGTCCGAACGCTCGCTCTTTGCGACACTTTTTTCACGCCTGTGCCTTCGTCCACATAGATATTTTTCTTGTCGACCGATACGATGGGAAAATGCGATTTCCCTGCTTCGGCGCTAGCTTCCGTACCGAAAAACAAATACCCGCCAGCCTCTTCGGCACCTTTCTGCGCCGAAAGGGTGGTTGCAGGGATAATCGCCAGACAGAGGACGCCCAATTTTGATAGCTGCTGCAGTTTCATAGCGAGGGGAATCACTTTCGTTTTCTTAAAACGTAGATTTAGCTCATTCGGTTTCGATTTTCTTGTTTGCCAACTCTTGAATATCGGGTTCAGGCCTCGGCCGGACCGCAAATCTTGATGGCGTCTTCTTTGTTCGGGACTATGCACAGGAATTCAAAGCCTTCTGCATCGTCCGCTTGATACCAATGAGGCAGGCCTTCCGGGATGTAAACAGCATCTCCCGCGGCAACTTCAAAAATTTCTTCGCCAATTCCTACCCGAGCCCTACCCTTGAGTATATATTGCTCGTGCTCGACCGTATTGGTGTGCTCCGGCATTCCTCCGCCCGGCTCCATAATGAATCGTCTCAGGGCGAAATTCGGAGCTTCATCGCCACTGATGAGTACTTGCCGAAGAGTACCTGATCCCGCTCCCACTCTCTCCTTGGCCACGTCTTTCGCCGAACGGACAATAACCTTCCCTAGCATGCTGAAACGGTAAATGCCAGCTGGCTCGAATGCAATTACCGATTTTGGGGCATCGACGATCGTCTGACTCACCCGCGATCTAACGAGAATCCGCATTATAGCATTGCCAGATGCGGAACTTTCTATACGCGCGTATGGTTTCCCAGGGGTTCCTGGTCTATCGATTTATACCGAAACGCAACATGGCAACAGACCTATCACGCTACCGAAATATCGGAATCTTCGCCCACGTCGACGCGGGCAAGACGACTACAACTGAGCGAATTCTCAAGCTCACTGGCAAGATCCACAAGATTGGCGAAGTTCACGACGGAGCGGCGACAACAGATTTTATGGAGCAAGAGCAGGAGCGAGGCATTACTATTCAGTCCGCAGCGACCACTTGTTTCTGGAATGAACACAGGCTAAACATCATCGACACCCCGGGTCACGTTGACTTCACGATTGAAGTCTATCGCTCTCTAAAGGTGCTCGATGGCGGCGTCGGCGTTTTCTGCGGCTCTGGAGGCGTTGAACCTCAGTCAGAAACCAACTGGCGCTACGCCAACGACTCCGAGGTCTCGCGCATAATCTACGTTAACAAACTCGACCGCATCGGAGCCGACTTTTTCCGCGTCGTTAAGCAGGTTGAGGACGTCCTCGGAGCCAATCCACTCGTCATGGTGCTGCCCATCGGCCGCGAAAGTGAACTCAAAGGAGTTGTCGACCTGCTCACTCGTAAAGCTTGGGTATGGGACGATTCTGGGGACCCGCTCAACTACGAGATCAAAAATGTCCCTGAGGACATGAAAGACGACGTTGAGGAGTGGCGGGAAAAGCTCATCGAGACCGCTGTCGAGCAGGATGACGAGCTCATGGAAAAATATCTCGAGGGAGAAGAACCTTCCATCGATGAAATCAAAAAGTGCGTCCGCAAAGGCACCATCAACTTGGACTTCTTCCCCACTTACTGCGGCTCGTCATTCAAGAACAAGGGCGTGCAACTGATTCTAGACGCGGTCGTCGACTATCTTCCATCGCCAACCGAAGTTAAGCCTCAGCCGGAAATCGACCTGGAGGGCAACGAGACTGGCAAAGTCGCTGAAGTCGATATCAACAAGCCCTTGCGAGCATTGGCCTTCAAGATCATGGATGACAAATACGGCGCCTTGACATTCACTCGTATCTATTCCGGCAGGCTCGAAAAGGGCATGAATGTGCTAAATACTTTCACGGGCAAAACCGAGCGTATCGGTCGTATTGTGGAGATGCACGCTAACTCACGCGAGGAAGTGGACTCGGCTCAAGCCGGTGACATTGTCGCCCTACTGGGCATGAAAAACACGCAAACGGGCCACACCTTGTGTGATCCCAACCAGCCGGCCACATTGGAACCAATGGTATTTCCAGATCCCGTTATCTCGATCGCCATCGCTACCAGAGACAAGGCCAATGCGGAAAAACTCTCAACCGCAATAGGCAAGATGGTCAAGGAGGACCCCTCTTTCCGTGTGGAAACCGACGAGGACTCAGGCGAAACCATCATACAAGGCATGGGCGAGCTCCATCTGGACATCAAAGTAGATATTCTCAAACGAACCTATGGAGTCGAAGTCGATGTAGGGCAGCCACAAGTTGCCTACCGTGAAACGGTGACGAAGCGAATTGAAGATAGCTATACCCACAAGAAGCAATCGGGTGGTTCCGGTCAGTTCGGTAAGATCGACTATATCATCGAGCCACTAGAGCCTGGCGAAGGCTTCCAATTCGAATCTCAAGTCGTCGGTGGCAACATCCCGAAGGAATTTTGGCCAGCAATCGAAAAGGGCTTCGCGAATTCTCGAGAAAAGGGTGTTCTCGCCGGCTATCCTACCGTCGATTTCAAAGTAACCCTCACAGACGGTTCCTACCACGCGGTTGACTCGTCAGCCGTAGCCTTCGAAACGGCGGCAAGAGCGGGCTATCGCCAAACCATGCCTAAGGCCGGAGCCGAGATTCTCGAGCCGATTATGAAACTCGACGTCTTCGTCTCCGAAGATCACATTGGCGATGTCATCGGCGACCTGAATCGCCGCCGGGGAATGATTAAATCCCAGGAACCCACCGCGACATCGGTTCAAATCAAGGCAGAGGCCCCGCTATCGGAGATGTTTGGGTACATCGGATCGCTTCGCACCATGACTTCCGGACGCGGACAATTCTCGATGGAGTTCTCACACTACGCTTCCTGTCCGAAAAACGTGGCTGAACAGGTGATCAAAGCAGCGCAAGAGCGAGAAGAAGCTAAAAAGAAATAGCCACTTTTCGAGCATACCGATTTCGAAGCCCGCTCTTTCCAGAAGAGCGGGCTTTTTCGTACACGCTTGGCGCGATCTACGCCTTGCAAAGAACCTTGCCAGATCATGGCAATTAGCTCAATTTAACCGCCACTGGGATAACCCACTGTACCCTCGACTTCTGTAGCGATCGTTGTCCCCTAACCCGATTCATCATGTTCAGACGGCGTTCATTGTTTGGCATCCTCGCGATTTCTCTCACTTTCGCATGTAAGGTATTCAGCGCTGACCACGAGACGGGACCATCGACGCAAGCGGCCGACTATGAGGAAAATGGGCTAAAGCCGATGATCCTCGATCCGGGCGATATTTTTTCCGACGAACGGAAAATCCTGCGTAAATTGACCACCGGCGATTATCCGTTCCGCCGCGGGCTTTTCAAAGATGATGTCGTAATCAAATCACGGCAAGTCCGGTTGGACTCCGGGAAAAAAGTCAGCTTGGTCTGGGGACGCCCGAAGAGAGCCCAGATTGCCCCCGCTGTTTTCATCATTGACGTCGAATCGGCCTCTTTGAGCAACGCCCCATCGAAACTTTTCTTCAATCGGCAAAATCAGCGTCGGAAGGAATTAGAGGCCAAGTACCTATTGGACTCTCCATTTGGGAGCAATCTCTTGGGGCATGGATTTGTTGTCGCTTACGCGGTCGGAAAAGACCTGAGTACGCTGCGGTCGGCCCGAAAAGAGGATTGGATCAGCATGTTCGACAAGATTCGCGAACTCAAAGAGGTCGAAGACAGCAGCTTCTTTCTCATGTCGACGAAAGAATACGCCAATCTTTCGGTTTATTTGGCGAGCGTGTATTCCTTCAGTGGATTCATTCTGGAAGAGCCGCACTACATGCTCTTCAGCAGGCAGACTCACCGGGATATTATCGACGAGAGCTACCGCTTCACCTCAGAACAAATATGGAACCGAACTGACCCGTCTCGCCGGGGTCTCTATCATAAAATATTTAGCAATATTTACTCGCCGATCATGATCGTACGGGCGGAAAACTCCCCGACCCACGACTTTAACGAAAAAACGCTGATCAGCGCTTTGAGAGACACCAATACTAATTTCGAGACCATTACCCTCCCTGAAGTGCCTAGAAATATCGTTTCGATCACGGAAGCCAATGGCGTATTGGATACCGAGCCTAGAATTACTTACAATGCTCCTTCCGTTTCAACTTGGCTGGAGGGCATGATCAACTATCTGAAAGTGAATTCGGATACCATGCCCGTAGAGCTCGAAAAACGAAGACTGGTTTACTAGCCTAGACTAGGTCGGCGATCGCCTTGGCAAAGACGCTTGCCCTTTTACCTCACTCGCGCCCTATTAAAAAGTATGAGGGCAACCGTCGTTTTTCTATTCACAGTGGGCCTGATAACGACCCACCTCTTTTCCCAATCTAATGATCAGGCGACTCTGGACCTAATTCTCGTTGAAGTTCGGGCCCTGAACGAAAAGGTGGAAGAGCTGGAAAAGCGAGTCGCCGCCTTAGAATCCGCTTCCGAGGACACCCCCGCCATCGCTCGAGCAGCCATTGACTACGCCGCAGCCAATCCACCGCCAACCGAGGAAAAGAGCCGCAATAAATGGTACGAGAATCTACGAGTTGAGCTCAAAAAGGCGGACGTCCGAGCCAGCGGCGATTGGGTTAAACCAGAGTCTTGGGATCAGATTGAAACTGGAATGGACCCAGAAGAAGCCATCGCTATACTGGGAGAACCATCCGCCAGGAAATTCTCCATTCGAAAGGACACCGACGAGATTCTTATCTACGAGGGCGATTTGCACGGATCGGGTAAGCTGATTAAAGGAGAGGTTCGCATCTATAAAGGAAAAGTCAGGCGCTTCTTCGCTCCGAATTTCTAGTTTTCCAATTGCCATCCCCGCCCAATAGGAGCCCGGAATTTCCGTTCGACACCGAAGCGGATTCCATCCAAAACCTTCCGACTTATGACGATACTGGAAGACCTGGAATGGAGAGGACTCCTGCACGACTGCACAGCCAAGGAGGAATTGGCTAAGCGACTCGATAAGGAACCAATTGTCCTGTATGCCGGATTCGATCCTACCGCAGACAGCTTGCACGTCGGCAACCTCGTTCCTCTCATCGCCCTGCGGCGCTTTCAGAATTTTGGTCACGCCCCGATAGCCTTGGCCGGCGGCGCCACCGGAAGCATAGGCGATCCCTCTGGAAAAAAGTCCGAGCGACAACTGCTGTCTCAAAAGACCCTGGAAAACAACATCGCTGCTGTCAGAACTCAGCTTTCCAGTATTCTAGATTTCAGCGAAGATCTGCCTAACACCGCCCATCTGGTCGACAACAACACCTGGATGGCCCCAATTAGCTATCTCGATTTTCTTCGAGATGTCGGCAAGCACTTCACGGTCAATGCCATGGTTGCCAAAGAGAGCGTTCGGGCCCGCATGGAAGACCGGGATGCCGGCATCAGTTACACGGAATTTTCCTACATGCTCCTCCAAGGCTACGACTTCTACCACCTTCATCAAGCCGAGAATTGCGAATTGCAAATTGGCGGAAGCGACCAATGGGGCAACATCACTATAGGCGCCGAGTTGACCCGCAAAAAAGCTGGATCAACCGTTTACGGATTAACCCTGCCGCTCATCACCAACGCCGATGGCAGCAAGTTCGGCAAAAGCGAGGAAGGGGCTATCTGGCTCGACCCCAAACGAACTAGCGTGTACCGTTTTTATCAATACTTCATTAATGTTGATGACCGCGACGCTATACGCTACCTGAAATATTTCACCTTCCTCGACAGAGATGCCATCGACGATCTGGAGTCGCGCCACAACGAAAATCCCGGCGCCCGCGAGGCCCATCGAGCCCTCGCCCAGGAAATGACCGATCTTATACACGGGGAAAGGGCCACGGAGGATGCCGTCAACGCGAGTAAGATTTTGTTCGGAGGCGGACTTGAAGGCATTTCTGAAAACGCCTTGAGCGAAGTTGCCAGCGAAATACCCAATAGCTCCATAAGCGCGGATGCTTTGTCCGGCGAAGGGAAACCGCTTCTTGAAGCTCTCGTCGAATGCGGCCTTTCTTCTTCTAAAGGCCAAGCCAAGAAGGATATTCAAGGTGGCGGCGTTAATGTAAACAATTGTCGTATACAAGACACTCAAACCAAGCTTACTCAAGCCGACGTCCACTTCGGCAAGTACGTCCTCCTCCGCCGCGGAAAGAAAAACTACGCGGCCCTGATCGTGGAGTAGCGATATTCGCTAATAGTCGATGAAGGGAAATGCCGCTGCCGCGGCGCCAGGATCGCTACGCGAGCAGGCTCGACTACTCTTTCTGCTAACCTTTGTCCGCGAAGCGGATTCGACCGGAGGCAACTGTTAGCTCTTCAATGAAAGTCGTACGAGCTGGCAGCCGGCAAGTCGCCTACCAGGAGTGGCTCGATTCTATCCGCTTTCACATGGATAACGTTTTCCAAGTTCTGCAAGGTTCCGGAAACGATGAGAAACTTCTCCTGAGTAATGGTCAGGCGGTTACGCTCGAATATCTTCGGCAGCACCACAATATTCGATATCCCGGTCTCGTCTTCTAGCGATATAAAGAGAAATCCCTTGGCCGTCCCCGGCCTTTGCCGGCAAATCACTTGCCCGGCCACCTTTACACGATTGCCATGCTGCGTATGCTCCAGGTCATAAGCCGTCCAGACTTGCGACAATCGGGCCCGAATGGCCGCCATCGGATGGGCTCCCACAGTAACGCCTACTCCTTGATAGTCCGCCTGTAGACGCTCCACATGCGTCATGATTTCCAGCGGACTCAGGCCACTCTCCTCTTCCGCTACCGCATCGGCGAACAGGTCCCCAGGATCGTATACCGTTTCCACCGACCAAAGAGCATGGCGCCGGCTTTTCTCAAAACAATTCAAAGCCCCAATCGAAGCCAAGGTCCGCAACTCATCTCGATCGAAATGCGTCCGCCTCCGAAAGTCTCCCAAATCAGCGAATGAACAGCACCCCCGCTCCTTCAGCATCGCTTCCGCATGAGCGCGGCTCACTCCGTTTACCATGATCAACCCCAATTGGATCGAGTGTTCACTCTCCACTACGCAGATCCAATCCGATCGCGCCACATCCACCGCCCGTACCCGAATGCCATGCCGCTTGGCATCCTGTATCAAGGTAGCCGGAGTGTAGAAACCCATGGGCTGATTGTTGAGCAAAGCGACATAGAATTCTGCTGTGTAATTAGCTTTCATATACGTGCTAGCATAGGCCAGCAACCCAAAGGAAATCGCATGGCTTTCCGGGAATCCGTAGTGAGCGAAGCTGGACACCGATTTCACAACTTGCTCGATCTTTTCCTCGGAAACCTGCCGCTCCCGCATGGCTTCCACCAAACCCCGAGTCACCTGCTCTATTCGATCATCGGTCCGGTAGGAGCTCACTGCCCGTCGCAGCTCCTCAGCCTGGGCTCCCGAGAAATCGGCCATCACCATCGCCACTTTCAAGATTTGCTCCTGAAATAAGGGTACCCCTAAGGTTCTCTCCAGCATCGGCTTCAAGCGATCGTCGATATACTCGATCTTCTGACGACCAGCTCGACGCTCTAGATAGGGATTTACCATATCCCCTTGAATCGGGCCCGGGCGAATAATTCCCACTTCGATAACCACATCGTAGAACTCTTTCGGCTTCATCCGCGGCAATGTCGCCATTTGGGCTCGGCTTTCGATCTGAAAGACGCCAATAGTATCCGCCTTCTGCATCATATCATAAGTGGCGGGATCATCCTTAGGGATACTCGCCAAATCGATGTCTATTCCTTTAGATCGAACCGCTTCGAAGGCGTCTTGCATGACCGCCATCATTCCTAATCCCAGCAGATCCACCTTCACCATCCCCATGTCCTCGCAATCCTCCTTGTCCCATTGAACAACCGTTCGCCCAGGCATGCTTGCGGGTTCTAGAGGGGTGATCGAATCCAGTTCCCCCTCGCAAATGACCATTCCTCCAGAGTGCTGGCCCAAATGCCGCGGCATCCCTAAAATCCTCGGAAACAAGCGAGCCAGCGCAGCCACCCGTGGATGATTCGGATCAATGCCCGACTTTTCCAGCTGCTCCTCAATAGGAACCTCATGTGAGTAGTTGTAACTTCCGTACAGTGACGAAAAACGACCGAGAACTTCATCCGGAAACCCCAGAACTTTGCCAATCTCGCGAATGGCGCTCCGGCCGCGGTAGGTGATCACATTGGCTGTCATCGCCGCCCCTCGACGGCCGTAGCGTCGATACACTTCCTGGATAACCTGTTCGCGCCGATCGCCACTAGGCAAATCGATATCGATATCCGGCCAACTCTTGCGCTCCTCATTCAAGAACCGTTCGAACAGCAAACGCCCGCCCACAGGGTCCACAGGAGTAATCCCCAAGCTGTAGCAAACCGCGCTATTAGCAGCGCTTCCCCTCCCTTGAGCCATGATATCATGCTCCCGGCAATAGTTCACCAAGTCCCAGACAATCAGAAAATAGCCCGAAAATCCGAGCTTCACAATCACATCTAGCTCCCGTCTAATCTGCCGCTTCACGGCCGGACTCAAACTGCGGTAGCGCTGCTCGGCCCCAAACCAGACAATCTTCTCCAAAAAGGAATCCATTGACTCGCCCCTTGGCACTGAAAATCGGGGAAACTCGTATCCAAGATTCTCTAACGAAAATTCGCAGCGTTCCGCGATTCGCAAAGTATTGGCTATAGCCTCCGGGTGATCGCGAAACAAATAGGCCATTTCTTCGACGGGCTTCACAAAACGCTGGGCATTGCGGCTCAGTAGGGTGCCAGCCGTATCTAGGCGCTTCTTCTCCTTCAAGCAGGTAAATACATCATTAGCCATGCGATCCCCTGGCTCCGCATAGCGAACCCCATTGGTAGCCACCAGAGACAGGCCCGAGCTCTTAGCCAAATCCACCAAGGCCCCTATCCAACGATCCTCTCCTCGGATCAATAGTCGTTGAACCTCAATGCCAATATCGTCGTCCGAAAAGACGCGACGCAATTGCCGCAAACGCTTTTCAAGCTCGGAAGCCCCACCCGCCTGCCAAGCTCGGCACAGTGGCCCTTCCTCGTCCCCAGTTAGGGCGAAAAGCCCTTCGGAAAACGACTCTAGCTCCTTCCATTTTACCCTACCCTCCCCTTTCGCCGAGCGCAGATGCATCGATGTTAGCAATTGGCACAAATTCCGATATCCCTGTCTTGTTTTAACCAATACAGGTAACACAGATCCATCACTCATAGGAATCTCGCATCCCACGATTGGACGCACACCTCGTTTTCGGGCTTCCTTAAAGAAACGCGGAGCCCCATAAACGCCTCCCCAATCGCATACCGCCATGGCCGCAAGGCCCTTGTCGGCAGCCGCAGCAGCCAAATCCTTCGGTTGCGACGCTCCTCGCAGAAAGCTGAATGCCGAACAGGCATGCAATTCTATATAGCCACTAGCCATTAGCGTTTGGCGTTAGCGATTAGCAAGTGGATAGCTTCTACTTGAGGATAATCTTCCTCGCTACAAGCTAACCGCTAATCGCTAACAGCCCTTAATCATACATCCCTTCAACCATCCAGCGTGAGCGCTCCTTCACCAGTCGGTAAACGCCGCCAGTATTCAACTCCACGTCCCACTCCAAACGATTCCAACCTCCCGCTTCCCACCACTGCCCCGAATGAGCCCACGGTCCTCTACAAGCGCCAATCGTGCCTCCAGCCAGCGAGCAGCGAAACCAGGCAGGCCGTCGATCTCGAATCCTGACATCCGCATCCAACGGTGGTCGAAACCGACGCAAAGCCATGCCATGCGAGATCGTCGCTCCGGCTGGATTCACCGGAGGAACCGTTGACGGGAGGCGCTCTAGCCTAACTCCATCAGGACGGCCATCGGCCTCCAGTACGGGTCGGCCAACATTGTCTGGACCCACAATTCCCGCTAGCAGGGCAAGCGTCTGAGAAAAGCGATGAGGATCTTTCAAACTGGTCTCAAACAGGCCCAATTGATTCTCATTTCGCTCCACCGGGGCGATTTCCAGCCTGATGCCGACAATCGCGGATGTCGTATCCAGGTTTTCCAAACGAATAGACAATAAAGAAAACAGAGCATCTGCGTCGCAAGTCGGATCTGGGATCTTCAAGGATAGCCTAACCGCTTCCACCCGCTCCCCATCATCTAGTCGGATATCCGACAAGGGCAGCTCCAGATTGAGCGATTCCGCGACTAGAGCGGCTCGACTAAGACGCAAGCAAAGCGAATCCAGGAAACGGCGAATAACGAAAAGCAACGGTCTCGCAGTATCGATTTCGTATTCAAAGTCCAGCGACTCTATATAGCATTCCGGAAAAGGCGACACGCGCAGCGGACGTTCTTTCCTGCCCGATAGGCGATCCCAGAAGTCTAGCCCCTCTGTTCCCAGTCGCTTCCCGATTTCTTCTCTAGACAATTCCACAAGCGCCCCAGCAGAATGGATTCCCCACTGAGCCAGAATCGAATGCAAATGCTCCGAAGGCTCGGCATCGATGATCGGCAGAGAATCCAGAAAAGCCTTTAATATCTGGGAGGTAGAAACGAGGCCTGCCCCCCATGTCCTTTCCGGCTCCGCTACCATAGCCGGCCATTCGTTTCTGGCCTCTGCAGCTGAATGGGGATCAGTCTTCGCCATGGCTACACCCGACACGCAGTCCGCCCTACCCTGATAGAAATCCCCAACAATCGCCTTTACTCGTTTCGATTCCCTAGCTACCAGCAGAGCCAAATCCGGCGTCGTAGAAATCCCCATTCGCCCCTTCAGCCCAAGTCCTTGCAATGCGGATACGATTTTTTCGCATCGTTCGCCCAGGTCATCACGATTAACGCCATCCAAGCCAATAGTACAGACGCCTGGATAGGTCTCTTCCACTTGAGGCGACAAGGAATAAGCGTAGTCAAAGATGGCTCGCCCTGCCGATAACTCCGCTTTTTCCGATTGGTGCCGCACAATAATCTCCGGGCAACGGGCAATCGCCTGGGGAAGGCTCAATCCCGAGAACACCCCCGAACGCTCAGCCGCAATCGAACAATCGATCACCGATGATTTGGCCAAGGAAGCGTCTACTAAGGCAATCGGCTTGCCTATCAAGCCCTCCTCCATGCGCGACACCGCCTGCAAAGCGAAACGAGGAATATCAATCACCGCATACATGATCTGCCTCCCGCAAAATGCCTGTGGCGCCACAGGCAAAAAAATCTTGTAAAGGTAGCGGCCGATCTCTGAGCGGCCATGATAGAATCAGAAACGTTGTGACCGCTACCAAAATCAGCAGCGAAGCAAGCTTCAAAGCATCAAACCGAAAAAAATATTTAAATACTGAATACATATCTATTATAGTGCAAGAATTGCTTCGTACCTACGCTAACACCCCATCGCGACCGCCCTTCACCCAGCCTGGATCATCTGCGGGAAGCCCCCCATCTCCTGCTTGCGAAGCCTAAGGGCGTCGAAGGCGAGGCTCTCGGCGATTTCCCGCGAAGGGTCATCGCTTTGCCTCAATGAGAGACGGCCCGTGAACGCCACTCGGATCTGGGAGCTGGGAACCATTGGCCTAGGCGTGTAGATTACCAACAAGGTCGAGCGCTTGCCGCCCAACCGCTGCAGGCGATACCAGATAGACGATCGGGCCCGTCTCAAGGAACGTTCGTCACAGCCTCTGAGATCAATCAGAACAAAGCCCAGGTTCTCGTCTCGAAGCAGCGCATCCGCCGCCTGCAAAGCTTGATTCAACGAACGGCACCGAACCCATAAGAGATGTTCCAGCAATTCCGGCGGCGAAGTTTGCGGATCAAAGGCATCGCTCCCGTCCACCAAAGCCGCGAAGCAACGTCTCCTACGAGCCATTTCCAACAAGCGTAAGAGCATAGTTTGACCGCCCGAGCTCGGAGACGGAGCGACCAGTTCGCATAGAACGCCAGTCGGCAACCCTCCCTCCAAAGCCTGGTCGAAACAGTCGATGCCAGTCCCTAAAGTGTCCCTATCGGTTCCGGACGCCCAACGGACGCCTTCACCCACGATTTCCCTAAGGCTAACTGGCTCTAGCTTAACTGCCGGAGCAAGCGCCATCCTCTATAGAAAAGCGCTCCGGAATGAGGCCTGTCAATCATTAGTGTTCATGAACACTTAAAAGTAGTCATAAGCAGAATCGTGAAGCTCAAAACCGGGTTCAGAGGATAATGCCACATACCAAAAGGTTTGATAAAATGGCGGAGGTTGAAACGGGCTTCAACCAGGCGGCTTGCTCCTTTATTTTAGCAATACGAGATCTAGGCCTTCGAAATCCTGAAACCCTTTGTCCAAAGTCGCCAATGCATATTTCCCGGCCACTGCAAACCCAGCAAAATAAGCATCTGTAACGCGTTTCGTAGCTTTTCCGAAAGGGAGGCAAAACTGAAACCAACGAGCTTGTAACTCCGCAGGTTCGTCTACGAAAGACACGCTCGGGTCTCGAAGAAAAACTCCATAGAATGCCCAAGCCTCGCGAAGCGTCAAAGCCTCCCCTTGCATCACGGAATCGGAAGTAATCAGGCGAATTAATCCGAGCTGGGCAACCCGGCACACCAATAGACGCGATCCTTCCGGAAGGTCGTCAAACCAAGCAGAAACTTTACTATGGGCTTTATGTCGCTCATCCAGCAGGGAGAGCAACACACTTACGTCAGCGAGCGCGTCCATACCGCTTGGCATCTTCGGCAATAAGCAAAGATTCGATCTCCTCGTTGGACAAATCGTAGCTTTTCCGACCACCCTTAGGGAGCTTAGGCAAGCGAGTCGTGTCTGGCCGCGCCGACGATTCCTCAAGAACACGTTGCAAGCCCTCGGAAATCAACGCTTTCAAAGTCAATCCCCGTTCTACTGCGGCTATCTTAGCCCGGCGAAACAAAGCATCAGGCAATTCAATTGTTGTGCGCATAAGCATAAATATGCGTATAGATATTTTCTCGTCAAGATTTGGCGCTCTCTAAATCTTGTCACCTCACGGCGCCCCTGTTCTGATTCGACCGACCGCTGACGGCGGATGATAACTCATGAGCGCTTGGCAAAATGAACTGAGACGGCAATCCTACAGCCGATCCTTCATCTGGAAGACGGCCATCGCTATCATCTGCTGCGGACTAGCGGCGGGATTCATCGTGGATCGCCTTACCGGTTCGAAAATGAACCGGCTCTCTCAGCGCCTGGCCATCGAGTTGATGAATCCCGAGAACCCCTACACTGTCGGCTCCAGCGAGCAACCGGAGGAGCTTCCGGAATCGCTGATTTCCCGTCTTGAGGACGACAGCTTCGACATAGAGGAATTCCTTTCCCTCAATGCTTTTTGGAAAACCCACGCCAATCGGAATCTCGCCGAGATCGAGACCTACCTGGAGAAACGCTTTCCGACCGGAACCGCTCAAATGCTGAGCGACTACCTAGCGTCGCTCGACGGCTCCGACAATCCACGTCGCCAGAAATTGGAATCGTTCGCCTCAGAAGAGCCGCCCACTCGCTACGCCAACCGTCTCCTCGGAGAAATTGAGGCTGGCAATCGCTACTACTTCCGAGCCTACCCCTACTTCAGGGCAGAAGGCGACGCCTTCCACGAAGCCCGACCCTCCAGAGAACGGGCGGTCAGCATGCTGCTGCTGGATGATGATTTCGAAGAATTGCAGACGCTTATCGACCAACCTGGATACAACGAGTTCTTGTCCACTCGTATTCGCCTGGATATCGCTAAACATCAGCGGGATTGGATCGAGGTCGCCAAGCTATTGCCTTTGGAGCGCGTTTCGAATTTCGATCTTCGCATGGCGATCATCGCCGCCATAACCGCCCTCGTCTGGGCCGCCGTTCTTTTTCGCCTGGGCCAGTTCGATTCCTGGGCCAGCCCTATGGGTGGGATTTGCGGGCTCGCTTTCGTAGCCGGAGCCTCGAGCACCCTGCCTACCCTTCTTTTGGTTCTCGTCGAGGATGCCTATGTCGGGTATCAGCCTGATGGAGACATTGTTCGTACCCTCGCTTTCTTCATCGGCGGAGTGGGATTCCGCGAGGAGTTCTGCAAATTGCTTCTCTTCCTGCCCTTCGCTTTTTGGCTAGCCAAGCGAGGCGACGAGCGGGAATCGCTGATCATTGCCAGCTTCGTCGGACTCGGGTTCGCCGCCGAGGAGAATATTGGCTATTTCTCCCAATCCCTGGCCTCCGCCGCTCCTGGACGCTTCCTCACCGCCAATTTCTTTCACATCGCCCTAACCGGCATGGGAGGCCTCTACCTCTCCCGGGCCATTAGAAGAGGCAACTACAATGACTTCCTCTACCTATTCGGTATCCTTATTGTAGTACATGGCCTCTACAACACGCTACTCTCCTTGCCACAGTTCGAGATCGGGCCCTTTTTCGCCATGATGGTATTCATCTTGCTATCCATGCAGTATTTTCGAGAGCTCTACTCCATGAGCGTTCAAGCGGGGAGTGGATACAGCCTAAGCTTCCTCTTCGTATCAGGACTAAGTCTGATTCTAGCGACCCTAATCGTCTTTCAATCCTCCCAAGTCGGACTCGGACTCAGCCTTAGGCTCGTCACATCCGAAGCCATTGGCAGCGCCCTCATCGTCTTCATGTTCTTCCGCGAATTCAACGAGTCGCTAGTAGCTTGAGCATTCCGTGTAAGCTAGGTCACCATATAAGGGCAGCTCGAAAATTTCAGCGCGCGCTGAAAGTGATCACCTGATCCCTTTCAGTTCACTGAATACTGCAGATGATGAATTTCCAGAGCTAACCGAAGAACAAAGCTTCCGCTAGAGTGTCGTCTGAATCAAGCAAGTGGATAACCGCGCTCATGGAGTGCCGATTGCCACCGATCGTGGCATCGAAGTGAGCTACTCCCGTCTCTAAGTTCAATTGGCATCGAGCAGCGTTCTCGTTCTCGTAGAGGAAACGGATTTCAGCCATTTCGCTCTCCCTAAAACCCACGTCAAATCGATCGCGTTTCGAATTTTCTACGCAATTTTGGCAATCCTCCAAGACACTTTGTATCCACCGCATCAATGCTCGCAATTCGGCGTTCAGGTTATCCGGTGTATCGACTTCAATGGCGGCAAGACCCTCGAGAATATGGTCCACAGGAAAGGCGCTGAAAAACTGCCCAATTGATTGGCGCAGGGAAAGGGTTCGGGCGAAGGCTAGGTCATGGATGATCTCCGGCTTTGGCACGTTCAATGCCTCAATGCCGTAAGTTTCAGCAGCCGTATCGATAACTACCCGATTGGCGTTACCGAAAAACGACTGGTAATCGGAGAGGTTTTTTGGCGAATCGAAACGGTAAGGCCAATAGTAAGTAGGGAGATCGCTTTCCAGAAAGATGGAAATCTGGTCTTCCAGATATTGCTTTTCTTTAACCGTGTATCCAAAGATAAGCGCTTCGCAGCAGCTCATATCCCCATGGCCATCACCGATATAGCATTCGGAAAAAATCTTGCAAACGATACCTTGCCCAGTGGCATTCTTGTCTTTGGATGGGCAGAGAGCGAGAATACGACAAGGGTATCGCTTAGAAAATCCGATTACGGATTGAAAGAGCTTCTGAGCATCCTCCACGGTTGCCTCTTTACCGAAATGCAAAATGAAATTCATCCGCGATGCCCGGAATTCCGATGGAGAACGTGATTGCTCCGAAGCAGGCGTGGCATTCCACATGTTTGAGAGCGACACCAATGCTTCGCCCACCGGCACCTCGATTCCGGGGAGCGATCCGTAGATCTCGTTACGTTCTGTCGCTTGCAAGCCCGCCATCAGTCTTAAAATCGCGCTTTACGGTCGGCGCCATTGATGCCCATTGACCCAGAGGAGCCGATCCGCTGCCAAAGGCCCCCAAGAACCCGACACATAGGATTCCATTCCCCGCTGCCCTTCGCTCGACCAAAACTCGTGCAATGGGGTGATTAAGTTCCACGACGCTTCGGTTTCGTCGCCCCGAATGAAAAGCGTTCCATCGCCGAGCATGGCATCGAGAACCAATCGCTCGTAGGCTTCGGGCGTATTCGAGCCAAAGGTGGCGCTGTACTTGAAATGCATTTTGACCGGCTGAGTCCGAGTTTGCAGTCCGGGTATCTTGGCATTGAGCAATACCGTTGATCCTTCGTCGGGCTGAATTTGGAATACGAGCGAGTTCGAGGCCAAATTGAACATCTCGTTTTCGCTGAACAAGGTCGAAGGCGGCCGCTTGAACTGTATCGCGATTTCCGTGACGCGGCGGGCCATGCGCTTTCCTGATCTCAAATAGAAGGGCACCCCTTCCCATCGCCAATTGCTAATGTTGAGTCTGAGAGAAGCGTAGGTTTCCGTTTCCGATTCCGGGGACACTCCATCGGTCTGACGGTACCCATTCACCTTTTTTCCATCGACTAGACCTTCGGTGTACTGGGCCCGAACGACATCGCTGCGCTGGTAATCCAAATCCAAGGGCTTAATCGCCTTGAGCAATTTCACTTTCTCATCCCGAATGGACTCAGGGTCCAGGGAAACGGGTGGCTCCATCGCAGTGAGAGCCAGGAGCTGCATGGTATGGTTTTGGATCATGTCCCGCGTGGCCCCGCTTTGCTCGTAATACCCTCCCCGCGTTCCTACACCCAGCGACTCGGCTACGGTTATCTGGACATTGTCCACATACTGCCGATTCCATAGCGGCTCGAAGATGGAGTTGGCAAATCGCTGCACCAGCAAGTCTTGCACTGTCTCTTTGCCTAGGTAGTGATCAATTCGATACACTTGTCGCTCTTGAAAAACGCCTTGTATGACCCGGTTTAGACGGCGGGCCGATTCCAGATCTTTGCCGAAGGGCTTTTCAATAACCACCTTGGTATGGCTGTCGGACTGCTGGTGTCTGGTAGCCAGCCCGCTAGCTCCTAGATTTTTTATAATCGGCTCGAATACGGAAGGCGGAGTGGAGACGTAAAAAACGCTCTGGGTTTCCCGGCCCAACTCTTTTTCAATTTCATCGATTTTGTTCTTAAGCGTCTTAAATGCCTCCAATTCATCATAGCCGCCGCTACAGTAATATGTATTTTCCTCAATGCGGTTCCAGATTTCCGAATTGAGCGGACGCCGGGAAAATTCCTCGATCGACTCCCGGGCCAAGGTTCGAAAATCTTCGTCGGGAATGGGCTTTCTTCCATAACCGATCAATGAAAAATCGGCGGGCAGCAGATTATCCACTGCCAAGTTGTATATGGCCGGCACCAGCTTGCGGGCGCAGAGATCTCCCGATGCGCCGAAGATCGTGATCACAGTGGGCTGAGCGCCTCTATGCTTGCTTAAGCCCTTTAGAAATGGGTGGCGTGTATCTTGAGACATAACCTCCGTGTAATTTTAGAGCGGAACTCCGATTAACCCCAAGGTGGGCTTCAGCCTTCGGCTTGTAAAGCGGATTGGCTTCACGTTCCCCGAAACGTTTCCTTTCCGAAAAGCGGAACGTTCTCGTAATGCCGGATCGCGATAATCAGTCCCGCTTCATGTTCGACTTCGACGACGTCCAAGCGAAAGGCGCTCGGACGGGGCCTCAATTTAGCAAGATAAGCTCGATAGACCCGCTTTAGAGCATCGCGTTTTCGTCGGCCGATCGATTCATAGCCACTGACAAGTGCCCCCGACTTGCGCGTTCGGGTTTCGACGAAGACAAGCGTCGGTCCGTCTAGGCATACCAGATCTATCTCATCCTTTCCGGCTCGCCAATTCCGAGCGACAACACGATAGCCCTTACTCCTCAGGCAACGTTCGCCCTCCTTTTCGCCGCGGCGCCCTATGGCCGCCGTTTTCGATTCAGACGAGCGCAATAGCAATTGTCGGATCCAGGACAGCACACTCTTACGTTGAGGTCGACTACGTGGTTCCGCAAGCCTTAGACTTTGACTAACGCCTATGAATTACTATCCCTTAGAGTCTCTGTCCTTAGAGGCCTAAGCCAGGGCCGGCTCTTTTTCCAACTTCAACGAAACCAGGTCCGAATCTTCGTGCTCGGAATTGAATTTCATGGAAACCACTTTGGAGACGCCTTTCTCCTCCATCGTAACCCCATAAATCGCTTCCGCGGCTTGGATAGTCCGTTTGTTGTGCGTTATGATGATAAACTGCGACTGCGCCCTAAACTGCTTGAGCAAGCCCGTAAATCGACCAATGTTCGATTCATCCAGAGGTGCATCCAATTCATCGAGCAAGCAAAACGGACTAGGCTTCACCATGTAGATTGCGAACAAAAGCCCTACAGCCGTCATGGTCCGCTGACCGCCAGAGAGGAGAGAGATGTTTTTCAATCGCGTCCCTGGAGGTTGAGCCACGATATCGATCCCGCTCTCCAAGACATCCTCCGATTCCATCAGCCGCAAATCCGCTTTGCCACCCCCGAACAACGACATAAAGGTATGCTTAAAATTGGCTTGGATCTGGTCAAAGGTCTGCGAGAATTGGTCACGCGATTTAGTGTTAATTTCCTCGATCGCGTTCACCAGCTTGTCTCGAGATTCAATCAAGTCGTCGTACTGAGTTTTCAAGAAATGATGGCGCTCCCTAAGTTCGCCATATTCCTCGATCGCATCGGTATTGACAGCTCCCATACCTTGTACCCGTTTCCTCACTGACTGTACCTCCGACTTGATCCTGCTCCAATTCGTGCCGTCCAAAGCTTCAAGTTCCTCTTCGCTGGGGCCGTCCGGCAACGCGTTCACTGGCCGCCCATTCTCCAAAGCGTTCTCCTCCTCAGATTCTCCTTCAATGCCATCATTGCCATCCCGAGCCGAAGCAACGCCTTCTTCCGGCTCTCCTCCATCCGTATCCAGGTCTTCGCTATCAATAGAACTGTCCAAATCCAGTTTCGGCAAGTTAGGTACCGGTTGCCTAGCTTTCCAAATTTCCCACTTCCAATCGATTAGCCGCAGATCCACTCCATATTCGCGGTCCATTTCCTCCTGAATGAATTCCAGTTTCGAGCGCTTCTCAGCCAATCGAATCTGGCGATCATTCAAGCTCGATTTCAGGGCATCCAGCTTTTCTCTACCGTAGGCTTGCTCTTTTTCGAGGATGTTCACCTTGTCATCGATAGAAGCAAGCGACTCGCGGTTCTTCTCCACAGCCGCTTTGGATTCCGCGATCTCCCCAAACAGCGATTCGCTTCGCTTGGAACTCTCCTTAATCGCCTCCTTTTGCTCTTCGATCTGGATATTCCACTGCTCGACGTCAGCGCTCTTGGTATCCACTAATCGAATTAGCTCGCTTCGTCGCTGCTCAGTTTCAACCACCCCTTGCTCAAGCATGTCCAGCTTTCGCTTCTTTTCCTGGAGATCGAATTTCGCCTGGGACAAGGCCTCTCTTTTCTCGTCTCGATCATTGCGAGTTTCCACGACGTTCGCTTCAATGGCGGCCAATTTCTCTCGCGTCTCGGTCAAGCTCGATAGATCCGCCCCCAGGCGACTTTTCACCGATTCCAATTTTTCCGTGGAGCGAGCGAGAGATTCTTCGAGCAGTCCTCTCTCGCGCTGAATACGTTCGATTTTGGACTTCTGATCGTTAAAAGAGCGTTCTGCATTGCCCGCTTCGGCTCTAAGGCGAGACAGCTCCTGATTCGTTTCCCCTATTTCGCGACGACAGGTTTCCACCGCTTTTTCCGCCGCTTCGAGAGAGACGTTCAAAGCCTCAGCTTCTTCCCGCAACTTCTTGAGACCATCTTGGTCTTTCTTGAGCTCTTTAACGAGCCGCTTCAGTTCAATCTCGCGCTGCAATATGCTAGAGCTATTCGCTTTGCGAAAGCCGCCCGTAACCAATCCTCGGGCATCGACGGATTCACCTTTCTTGGAAGCCACTTGCAGAAATGCGAAATTCGGATTAGCCTCCCACCAGCTAAGAAATTGCCCGAGCTCGTCTACGATATAGCAGGCATCAAGCACTGACTCCACTAAACCTGACTCTTCGCTCAGCGAAACAAATCGGGTCGCCGGCTCTAGCCAATCGGGACCTTTGGCGGATATGGGCTTCGATCCGCTTCCATGGGACAATTTAAGGCATGCCCTGCCAATCTCCTTTTCCTCCAACTGCTTGAACACTTCGACAACCGTGTCCGCATCGCTCACCGCCACTGCCTCTATGGCCGATCCTAGCAAAGATTCAATCGCCTGACCGTATCCGTCTTTTACAGACAAATTCGAAGCTATCGGAGAAAATGCTCGGCCCGCCAGAGAACCTTGCATACGGCCTTTCATCAAGGCCTTAGACCCTTCGCCATACCCCTCTAGCTTCTCCTGCAACTGCTGTAGCAACTTAATTCGAGCCGATTTCTGGGCTACCAGCCGATCGAGTTCCTGGATGCCGCCTTGGATTGCCCGAAAAGCCTCGCGGCTCTTATTCACCTGATCCTGATTTCCAACCAGATCCGTATCCAAATCTTTCTTTCGCGACTCGGCTTCCTCTGCCTCCTTCTTGAATTTCGCGAGTTCCAACTCAGCCTTGGCTACGCCCGCTTCTTGCTCCTCGAACTCGGCCTTCAGTTGCTCGAGACGGTTCGATCCCGTGCCCGTTTCTACCTCGAGCAAGGACAATTGCTCTCGGTTCTGCTGCAAGGCCGACTCTCCCTCTTCTAAGCGGCTCCGCAGGGATTGGATTTCCCGCTCAGATGATTCGAGTTTCGCTTCGATATCGGCCAGGTCCCGATTTCTTTCCTGAAAAACTTCGTCCGAGCTGCCTACCACGTCCAAGTGCAGTTCTTTATCGGCTGAGTGAGACTCGAGTCGGCTGCCTAATTCTTCTACCTGGCTTTCAAATGAGCGGATCTCCTCTTGAGCCTGGTCAATACGCTCTTTCATCGACGTGATCCGGATCTCCGCCATGTGCGTTTGATTCGCGGCCTGCTCCTTCGCGCTGCGAAGATCGAAAACCGCTTGCTGGGAATCCTGGATCTTCTGGATCAACGCCTGTCTTTCTTCTTTGTATACAGTAAGGCGAGAATCCTTTTGCTCCAAATCCTTTTGGTAATCGTCCACTTCGGACTGCAAACCGCCGGCATCCTTGTCAATGTTGTCCAGATCAGATTTCAGCGAACCGTATTGGTAGGCATTGTACCCCACATCTAAGTGCCGTAGCTTGTGGCTCAGCTTACGATAGCGAATCGCTTTGGTCGCCTGGCGCCGCAAACTGCCAATCTGCCGATTGATCTCGGAGATTACGTCCGTAACGCGATCCAAGTTCGTTTCAACTCGGGCCAATTTGTTGAGAGCCTCTTTTCGCTGGGCTTTGTATTTGGAAATTCCAGCCGCTTCCTCGAACACCGCCCGACGTTCCTCAGGCTTCGATGAGAGAATTTGGTCTATCTGGCCTTGGGCCATAACCGAATAGGAAGTTCTGCCTACGCCCGTATCCATAAACAGGCGTTGTATATCCTTCAGTCGACAACCTTTTCCATTGATGTAGTAGTTGCTGCCACCGTCCCGATGCACGCGACGTGTCAGTTCAACTTCATTGAAGTCCTGACCCAGCTCCTTTTCACAGTCGGTCAAAATGATCGATACTTCGCATATGTTGAGCGGCTTACGCTTATCGGTCCCTTCAAAGATGACATCCTGCATCTTTCCGCCTCGCAATGCCTTCGCGCTCTGCTCCCCTAATACCCAGCGGATCGCATCGGCAATATTGCTTTTACCACAGCCATTGGGACCCACCACTGCCGTTACGCCTGGCTCGAACCGAAGGTGAGTCTTGTCCGCGAAGCTTTTAAATCCGTTTGCTTTGAGTGAGCTAAGATACATGTAAGCCGACGAAAATGAACGACCGCATCGACCGCTGACAACCTCAAAGACGCCTTTGTGAACAATTCGAAGAATAAGTTGGGAACAACCTTCTTCGCCAAGCTTGGCAGCTGGAACGCTCGCTCAGCCCACCACGCAACAGGGGAGCATCGCGGCATCCTCCATCCCATGAATGATCTTCTTGTCCGGCGGGCAGAAGGTCGCCAACGCTCCCGCCAGGTCTGCTGAGTCTCCGTTAACAAAGTAATAGGGATTGAGACGCAAGCGGCCAGTAGCTTCGTAGACGTCGCCATTCTCGCTGTAGATGGGATGCTTGAGACGCACCGATTTCCGGAATTCCTGAATGATGTGCAAGTGGGTATCCGCCATGTCGCAGGCTTCTTGCAAACTTCGAGACCAATCATCCTTGGAAACGTCATTCCCAATCACCACGCTTCTCGAGCCCCAAGCAGTTTCGTGAAATCCGGAGATTTTCAGAACCAGGTTGCGCTCTTTCTGGCTGGCCTCGGCTAAATCCATCCAGTGGTGAAGCGCTCGCCCTTGGGCTTGCGGTCCATCCAAAACCGCCCCAGGGGGCAAAGGAGCTGGATCGACAATCCATGATTTGGGAATGAGCCCATCGAGGATTTTGCGTGAGCTTTTGGGGATGCTCTCGCGCCAAAAATCGAGCAAGAGATGGTGATGGTACAAGGCCATAGCCGCCTTTTCTTCGAAAAAAGGCCGCAGCGGCGGATCCAAAGCGATCTCATCATTCTCCCAAGCCTCAATGATATGCGGAGCTGATTCGATATTTTCGAGGTCGAAGAGCTCGAAGAAGCGATAGACGACATCGATTTTCTCCGGATTTCCTTCGATATCAAAATAGAGCGCCCCGCCCAATGGAAATACCTCATCGGTTCGCAGGCTGAACACACGCTTCCCAGTCAATTGTAGCTGCTCCGCCAGCCAGTCCATTTCTGGCTTATAAGTTGCCGACTCTTCACTGACAACGATGGCCACAACCGGGTTGTCCTTGTCCGGCGCCAGCGAAGCGAGACGCCTGTAGAAGGCCTGAGCCATCGCTCCTTTCTCTCCCAGCATTGGGTATTCAGAATCCTTCTCGTACAAGGCGTTCAGATACGCCGTCAATCCAATACCGCCAGGAACCGAGTCCAGTTCAGTGATGGAAAACCCGTCGCTTGTAACGAGTAGGTCCGGACGGATAACCGGTGGAATACGTCCCTTGCATTTCTTGCTTCGGCTTATCCTAACCAACGCCTCCGGCTTTCCCCTGTCAAGGTACTCTGCAACCCAAGGGACCCGTACATCACGATTACGAAGGAGCTTTTTTCCGTCCGCGGATCTCGAATACAGAATCTCTAGGGCCTTGTAAAAGTCCAGGCTGGCCTGGCCAATCCGCTTCAGCTCTTCAACAATCTCGCTACTCAGCCTCCAAGGGAGCGGGGAGGTCCGCCAGGTCTTGCCCTCGAAAAGCACCCGTTCCGCGAAGGCCTCTTTTAGTGCGCTGAATTCCATTTCTTCTGACTTCTAGTCGTCCACTTGGATATCCTTGTTGCGATGCCGGGGAGAACCTGCCCGGAGCCATGCATTGATAAACAAGTCGATATCCCCGTCCATCACCGCCTGCACGTTACCGGTTTCCGATCCAGTCCGAAGGTCTTTCACCATTTGGTAGGGCTGAAATACATAGCTGCGAATCTGATTACCCCAACCGATCTCGCCCTTTTCTCCATATACCTTCTCCATTGCCGACCGCTTTTCGTCCTCCATCTTCTCGTACAAACGAGCTTTAAGCATCTTCATTGCAGTCGATCGGTTTTTATGTTGGGAACGTTCCGTTTGGCAGGCGGCGACAATGCCCGTCGGGATATGCGTCAGCCGTACAGCCGAATCCGTCTTGTTGACATGCTGCCCCCCTTTGCCGCTGGCCCGGTAGGTGTCCTCGCGAAGGTCTTTTTCTTCGATCTCGATCTCCACGTCGTCTTCAATTTCCGCGACCACGTCGACCGCGCAAAACGATGTGTGGCGTCTGGCATTGGAATCGAAGGGACTAATGCGGACAAGTCGGTGGACCCCGCGTTCCGCATTGGTATACCCAAACGCATTGATTCCCTCGATACGAATGGTGACTTTCGACAACCCAGCTTCTTCCCCGGGCAGTATGTCTACGATCTCGGTCTTGAAGCCGCGCCGCTCGGCCCATCTCATGTACATGCGGAACAGCATATCAGCCCAGTCGCAAGATTCCGTGCCACCCGCTCCCGCATTTACGCTCAGCAGGGCATTGCAGTGATCATGAGCCCCTTTAAGATAGCATTGGATCTCGAGCTCGTCTAACTCGGCTTTGAGCGATTCAGCAGCATCCCGCAGTTCGTTCGCCTCTTCCGAATTTTCGTCAACATCCTCTTCTTCAAGGAGCTCTTCCATAGCCCTAGCGTCATCAATTTTCGACTTGAATACCTCCAAGCCATTGACCACGCGCTTGAGCTTGTTGGATGCGGCTATAACCTCTTGAGCGGCCTTTTGGTTATCCCAAAAACCATCTCCAGCCATCTGGGCATCCAGCTTCTCGATCTCATTGCGCTTGCCATCAACGTCAAAGATACCTCCACAGATATCCCGCGCGTTTTTCAATTTCCTCGTGTAAGGCTTTGGTCTCAGGCTTTATCATAGGCCGAGGAGACTGGAAATTAATTTTCAGGAATTCAAGAGCAGAGAGTGAGAGCTTCCGTCCACAGAATCAACGCCGAGGCTGCCCGAGGCAATAAACCTGCGGGAATCGGCTATTCGTCTATATTCGATCGGTGAAACTCCTCGGAAAACAAGCGAATCAATCGATCCAGCGCTTGAAGAACGGCTTCAGGTCGATTGGCTACTCCTAAGGATTCTCGCTCCCAAGTGCTGAGAGCCATCGAAACTTCACTGTCTTGAGGGCGATCCAGCAAGGCCATTTCTTTAAGCTTGAGGGTTATCGTATAAAAATGGCTGGGCCCTTGAGCATGAGCCAAATGGACGGTGAGCTCCAAATACGGTTTGCCCGGAACTCCCTTCAGCTCTTCTGAAGAAAACAGAGCGATTTGCAGGTCATTGAGCTCTCTGGCCAGTTGTTCACGCAGCATTCCCTCGGTCAGGGCAAATTTGCCAGACCGATTGTGAAGCGGACGAACCTCGATTCCAACGCCTTCCAAACCTTGGAGCAAGCTATCGCTGAACGCCGCTCGAGAGCCTTGAACCAAGGCGAGCAACGCCAGCGCCACACTGAGAATCCGATACATCCCTTCAACTATCGGCGCCTGGACACCAATGTTTAGCCAAGTAAACAGAGCCAGCCTACCTACTCTAGTGAAACTAGATCATGCTGTCTATAGCCCAACGCCTCCCCCCGATCTTTCCACTCACTTTGGTAACCTTGCCAAAATTAGTGGCGCAGACGCCGAGCCTTGAGCCGAATGGGATCGAGGGCCTCCACTAATCCTTTCGAAAACCGGTATAGGCTTCTGACAATCGCCTTCCTCGATTTGAGGACGGGCTTGATATTGGCAAAGCCCCCACGCACATTACCGCATGGAAATCGACGCGGGCGAGAAGCGAGCCATTTTGAGCGTGGGAGAATTCGCTCGTTTCTCTCCTTATGCCAAGCGCGAAGCGTCGAAAGGTCTTGGGGGGTGGAGGGCAACCGTCGGCCAGCAATGGCATCAGGAAGTCCAAAGCCGATCAGAACCTGAAGGCTTTGCCAACGAGCAATCCATATCCGGCGAGATTTCCTGGCACGGATGGACACTGCAGCTCAACGGTCGCATCGACCAACTCAGGATTTGTAAAGAGGAAATCCACGCTAGGGAGATCAAAACGGTGTCCGCTCATCTACCCTTGGAACCCAGCGAAGTCGCTCAGAGATACGCAAAGTACTGTCGCCAATTACTGGCCTACAAAGAACTCCTGCAGCGATCTAGTCGCTATCCCTTCGAATCATTCAAAATGGAACTCTATCTTATCGAGTTCTCAACCGGAATCACCCAAAGCATTTTTCTCGACGATTCCTTTGAGCCCCTAATCGCTGATCAACTTGATCGCGTTTGCGATTACCTAGATCGGAAGCGGGAGCGGCTCCAGAGATTGCGAAACCTGCAGTTCAAGGCCGCTTATGAAACTCCTCGGCCGGGTCAGGAAACCATACAGCGCGATCTCAAATCCGCATTCGAGAGGTCAAGAATCGTCCTTCTCGAAGCCCCAACTGGATACGGCAAAACTGGCGTGTCCTGGGAATGCGCTCTCAAAAAGCTGGCTTCCGGGGAGATCGAACGGATTGCCTACTTGACCAGCAAGAAAACGGGCCAGCTTGAGGCCATCGAAAGACTGGACACGTTGTTGGCCGATCAGTCCGGAGCCAACTACTGGCATGTACGCAACAAAGAGGAGCATTGCGTAAATTTCGAGTTCCGCTGCTCGTCTAAAACCTGCTCGTACTTGCGCGATCTGGATGTCAAATGGGAGCGGGCTTCCATCCTGTCCCTTTTATTCGCCGATGCTAAACCACCGTCACTGGACCAGTTCAAGTCCATCAGTGCCGCCGACGGAATTTGCCCGTACGAGGCTATGCGAACCGCTCTCAGCTACCGGGACATCTGGGTGGCCGACTACAACTACTTTTTTTCGCCAAGCGGTGGGAGATTGCTAGATGAACAACCTGACTTCGATCCAGCTAATACCTTTCTCATCATCGATGAGGCCCACAACCTGCCATCGCGAGTCGAATCCAATTCCAGCAAAGAGCTCCGATCGCTCGCCTTGGAGGCCCTGGCGAGCGAACTGTCCGACTTGGGAATGGGCAATCGCCTTGCAGCCCAGTTGAGGAACCTGGCTGACGAATGCGCCGCCTACAGGAAAAACGATGTTCTCAGCTGGCGGCAACTTGACGATGTTGCCGATAGTTTAGCGATGATCGTGAAGTCCTTGGCCAGTCAACCCATCGACTACGAATCCCTTTGTCACGAATCCATGGATACGCTTTGGAACCTGGCGATCGGCTCCAGTTCCATGAAAGAACGTTCCCAATGCTTCATGGGCTGGATTCCTGAAAACGGGATCCTCAGAATTACTTGCATCGATGCCTCCTTCGAAATCAGGCAATCGCTGGAGTCGTTTCATTCCTGCCTCCTTCTTTCAGCCACGCTTCATCCAATAGAGGGATTCTTGGAGCAATCAGGCTTGGACCAAATAGGATACGATACTGTTCGATTGGCCCCCTCAGCCCCCTGGCTCGACGGAGCCTACGATATAGCGATAGACACTCGGGTAGACACGCGCTTCAAGCATCGCGATAGATCCGCCCCTGAAACCGCCAGGACGATTGTTCAACTGGCTGAAGACTACGCCCCCGTTGCCGTTTTCTTTCCCTCCTATGCCTACGCGGAGAAGGTTAAAGCGCTGATAGAAAAGAGCTATCCATTCTATCGCATCGCCTCGCAATCGAGGAACCAGATGGAGACAGTTGAGGACCGAGCCGCCTTCATCGACGAAGCCCTGCGGTATAGCGACATCATATTCCTCACCCTTGGCTCGAGTTTTGCGGAGGGCGTCGATATGCTGGGCGGAAAAATCAGAGCCGCAATGGTCGTCGGTCCCGCCCTCCCGGAAGTCAATCCGGTCCAGGAAAGTAAGCGAGACCACTACCAGAACCGAAGCCGAAACGGCTTCGAACGAGCCTATCTTCAGCCTGGAATCCAAAAGGTGAATCAAGCCCTCGGCCGCCTCGTCAGGGCCCCCGGACAATCCGTGAAGGTACTCCTCCAATGCCCGCGATTCGCCGAACCGAAAACGCGATCTTTACTAGCCCAGCAGTACCAGGAAACTAAATACATTTTTACCGACCAGGATTTAACCAATTGGATAAAACAGGATATCGAGCGCCAGCGGGCCAGGTTCTAGAGAAGTTATACCACTTGAAAACGTCGCCAATCGGCGTCTGCGAAATTCCCGCCAATTTCCGCAACGCGTTCCATTAGGGAAATTCAAGCTTTTCAACAGAGAGCGCTCAACCCTTGATAAACAACGAGCTTCCAACCAGCTTCAGCCAACGCTCCGCTTCACTCAACTAGCCAACCCAGAGACAATCTGTTCCGATGCCCAATCTCATAAAAACTTTCGCTATCCTCTTCACGACGAGTCTAGCGCTTCCCCTAACTAGCGCTCGCAACTACTACGAGACCAACGGCATCGTTTCCGTCGAAGCGGAAGACTACGCAGCCCAGGAGCTTTCAGAGACCCGAGCTTGGTACCGAATCTCAAAAGGCGATGTGGGATTGAACATCATGGACCGCGATCGAAACCGCGCTGACACAGCCAGTGGAGAATCCTATATCGAAGCGCTTCCAGACACGCTAGCCACTCATGCCGACAAGTTGAACAAGGGTATCAATTTCATCAATGAGCCCGGCAAGATGGCTGTTATTTCCTACAACATTCATTTCTAAACAGCCGGCGACTATCTAGTTTGGGTGAGAGCCTTCAGCACTGGAGCGGAAGACAATGGCCTTCACGTTGGCATCAATGGAACCTGGCCAGAAAGCGGGCAGCGCATCCAACTTTGCCAGGGGAAGCATCGATGGACCTGGTCCTCAGCCCAACGAGTGCCCGAAAACCATTGCGGATATCCGAAGACGATCCGCATTCGCGTTCCCCATCCTGGATTGCACACAATCACCTTCTCAATGAGAGAGGACGGATTCGAGTTCGACAAATTCCTGATGGCTCGAGACGAGTCCTATTAGCCCGAAGGGCTAGACCTGCCCGCCACTTACCGAGAATCGGAGTCATACACAGAATTAAACCAACGGTCAGCAGGTTCCTTCAATCCCATCAGACTGTCCTCGACCGTCGATTTTAAGACCACTGAAGTGGATGGGTTGATTCCCTACTACGTCGATCGAGCCCGAGGAGCCCTAGCCTTTAACGCCCGAAGAGAAGCCTACCGCAATCGACCCGCTGCCGCTCAATACCGCTTCTCGGGCGAAGCGGGATCCTACGCCCTTACTTCGTATACCATGAAAGAAACCGAGGGAGAAAGCGAATACACGGTATCCATCAATGGGGTCGAAGTTCTGAAAGGCACAAATGCCTCTACTTCCATCGACTATTCGCTAAACGAAAGCCAAGCAAAGGAGAACGTTCAGTTAGAACCAGGAGACATCATCCAAGTAAGTTCCAATGCGGTCACCAATGGTTTGATCCCGGAGGGCAATATTACCGCTTTGTCGCGCGGCAGGTGGACAGAGTTGATGCTCATACCCGAGTAAAAGCCCCTGAACACCCAAAATGGCGGCCGACTTTCCTGCAGAGGGGCCTGGGCTGCGTTATTCGTTCCCACCGCGCTACAGTCCGCTTGGGAAATATCCGCCTTGTCGCAGAGCCTGAGCGGAGTCGAAGGACCCAGCCCCTCTCGATTCCAGCCACGTGACCGAATATTTTTGCCTATAGTATGAGAGCGCAGAAGCAGGTTTAACCGGTGATTTTTGGTTAAGCTGACGCTAATCCGACTATGGTCGGACCAACGACAATGCCTAACTCCCTGTCCATATTCGCATGCTTTTGCTTTACCTCGATCGACCTAGCTAGCTATGAAGGCTGAGTGACCATCAGAAAGTCCCTTAGCTCACAGGAGATTAGCAATGCCATCGAACGAATCACAGCGGATATCGCCGCTAACCATCGAGAGACGAAAACGCTCGTATTGGCGGCGATCGCCAATGGCGGTATTGCGGTGTGCAAATTGCTTCGGGCGCGACTATCGGAGACCCACAACCTCAAAACTCACTCCGCGACGATCGACATCTCCTTCCATAGAGACGATATCGGAGTCAATCCGATTGCCAAAGAAGTCGAGTCCACTGTACTAGCCCAAAACCCGGAAGACGCCACGATTATCCTGGTAGACGACGTTATCTTCTCCGGGCGCAGCGTTCGAGCAGCGCTTTCCGAGGTGCACACCTTGGGGCGACCCCGAAAAGTCGAACTCGCCGTCCTGGTCGATCGGGGGAACCGTCGCCTGCCAATCGAGCCGAATTACCGAGGCATCAGCGAAACCACTACGATGGACGAAAAGGTGGAAGCGCGCCTTTATCCCGAAAACCCGGAAAAGTCGCATATTGACATTCTCTCATCATAGCGCTGGATGGCCACTTCAGGTATGCCTTGGAATCGCAAAGACCTGATCTCCATCGAAGAGCTCACTGCGGATGAGATCCAAACGGTTTTCAAAACTGCCCGAGCTTTTAAGAAAATCCTAGATCGGAGAACGGCCAAAACGCCGGCCCTGCGCGGCAAAACCGTGGTTAACCTCTTCTTCGAAAATAGTACGCGAACTCGCGTAGCCTTCGAAATGGCGGCGACCAAATTAAGCGCGGATGTCATGTCCCTGGACATGAAAACGAGTAGCACCTCCAAAGGAGAGACCCTTCGAGACACCGTTGAGAACATCCGGGCTTTAGCCGCCGATATTATCGTCATTCGGCATTCTTCACCGGGAGCTGCGTCTTACATCGCCCGAGTACTCGACATACCCGTACTCAACGCTGGCGACGGAGCCCATGAGCATCCGACTCAGGCCCTACTTGATTGCTATACGCTCCAAGAAAAGTTCGGGGGATTGCAAGGGTTGAAAATCGCGATCCTAGGAGACATCCTCTACAGCCGCGTGGCTAGATCGAATATTTGGGCTATGACCAAGCTAGGGGCGGATGTGACGGTCGTGGGACCAGCCACCCTTGTTCCCAAAGAGTTCGAGCAATTGGGCGTCACGGTTTCCCATGACCTCAAATCGGCGTTGGCAGACAAGGATGCCGTCATGCTACTACGTATACAACACGAACGGCAAAACGTTTCCGCCTTTCCATCGTTGAACGAATACACAAAAATGTTTGGGCTCAACAAGACTCGTCTCTCCTGGCTCAAGAAAAACGCGGTCATCATGCATCCGGGCCCCATCAACCGAGGAGTCGAAATCGATTCCGAACTCGCTGATTCCAGCCAGTCCGTCATCCTAGACCAAGTTACCAATGGGCTGGCTACCCGGATGGCTGCCTTATACCTCTGCTCAGGCGGAAAAGCGGAATCCCTAGCGGAATCGTGACAATTACCCCAACACGGCAATATCAGAAGTGAGCGAAACGATTTGGATTAAGAGCGGCCGGATTATCGATCCGAAAAACGGGCGCGATGAAAGCGGGGATATTTTCATCGCGGACGGTGAAGTTGTTGACCGCCCTTCAAAGGAAACTTTGGAAAAGGCCACTCAAATCGACGCCAGCGGACTGGTCGTCTGCCCAGGGCTCGTCGATCTCCACGTCCACTTTCGGGTGCCTGGTCAAACGCATAAGGAAACGATTTTAACGGGAACGCAAGCCGCGGCTGCGGGCGGTTTCACAAGCGTGGTCTGCATGCCCAACACGAATCCGCCTGCCGATACGGCCGGAACGATCCAGTTCATCAAAGATGCCGTCGGCCGAGAAGCCCTAGTACACGTGTTCCCTACGGGCTGCATAACGGTGGGATCCGATGGCGAGCGGCTCGCTCCTACCGGATCCTTGCGAGACGCAGGCATTGTAGCGATATCGGATGGCGGTCGTTGCGTACAGAACAACGGATTGATGCGGCGGGCTGTCGAGTATGCCCACATGTTCGGGATACCGGTAATCGATCATTGTCAGGACTATTCCCTCTCTGCGGGTGGCGTTATGAACGAGGGGTTTATCTCGACGAAGTTGGGGCTGCGTGGATCCCCCACCGAAGCCGAAGATGTAATGGTATCCAGGAATGTTATCCTCTCGGCAAAGACGGGGGCGCGCATCCATCTCCAGCACATCACCTCCAAGAACGCCATCGACATCATCAAACGGGCCAAGTCTAGAGGAGTAAACATCACAGCCGAAGCTACACCTCACCATATGAGTTTTTCGGATACGGAAATCAGCAGTTTCGACACCAACTTCAAAATGAACCCGCCTCTGAGAAGCGAAGCGGATCGGGCAGCTATTCTGGACGCCTTAACAGATGGGACGATCGATTGTATAGCAACCGGCCATGCTCCTCATTCGGACTACGAAAAGGACGTGGAATTCGACAATGCCCCCTTCGGGGTCATCGGCTTGGAAACCGCCCTAAGCGCAACATTGAATCAACTCTACCATTCAAAAAGGCTTTCGCTTGCGGATACCTTATCGCTGCTTACTTATCGCCCCTCAGAGATCCTAAATTTGAACAAAGGGAACTTGAGCCTAGGAGCGGATGGTGATGTAGCGATATTCGATCCCGACTTGGAATGGACGCCAAACAGCGATTCATTTCTCAGCAAATCCGCAAATTCCCCATGGATTGGCCGCCCCTTGAGAGGCAAAATAGTTAAAACAATCGTATCCGGAAAATTGATATACGATGATCGCATGGCGATCTCTTGAGGGCATCTAAAGACTGCCGTTTGCTCGTTTTAGGAATGGCAGCCTGAAATCAGCGTCCACCACGACCGCCGCCGAATCCTCCTGGACCCCCACGACCACCGCCAAAACCTCCAAGAGGAAACCCGCCTCCTGGAATATCAGATAAATTGCCATTCTCTAGGGCCAACTGGGCCTGGCGCTGTTCACGCTCCCTTTCAGAAATTTGCTGGGCGGCCAAACTCGCCAATTGCGCTTCATTGAGCACCGTCGCAGCTTGTTCAAGCAGCATAGCATCGTAAATCTCACGCTCTTGATAGTAAGTGTCGACCAGTTCCTGGGTGAGCGGAGCCGAATCGCGGCCACGTCCACGTCCTTGGAGCTGCGAGATGTCCACTGAATACTCAAAGTCCTTGTCTACTTTGGCATAAACGTTGACCAACCCTTCGGCCTGCCGCTTGGTAAGCGGAGTATCCGAATAGCTCAAGGCCCGCTCGAAGGATTCGACTTCTCCCCGGTATTGAAGCGTGTTGGAATAGCGTTGGAGCTTCTGAGCATCTTCCTCGCCCAAAAGGGCATCTATATCTTCGGAAAGGGTCGCGAACTGGTGTTTATAATCCTCCCGGATTGCCTCCCGTTCCTCATCGGAAGCAGCCGAAGCTCTCATGCCGGATTCCATGCGAATCAGATTTCGTTCCGCCATGAGCGTCTTGAGGGCATCGATTTCCTCAGGAGGAAGCCCTAGGCTCTTGAAAAAGTCGGCGTATCCACGATCCAGCCGCTCCATTTGGCGTTCGATCATGTCCATTCGTAGCTCCGGATCGTCAAAGGCCGCTAATGCGCGCTCCAACTGGGCTGCCCGGGCTTCGCGTCTCCGTTCAGCGAATCGTTCCCGCCGTTCTTCAGGGGACAAATTCTCGAATTCGGCAAAATCGGGGTCCCTTCGCAGTCGCTCCGATTCCTCAACGTTTTCGACCACTTCCTGCGCCGCTTCATTAATATCCTCCGCTGCAACGGCATGATCGGCTTTGGAGAGCTCAGATAGCGTAGCTTTTAGCCTCGAATTCTCCATGCTCAAGTACCCCGCATATGCGGCGAAAGCGACGGCTAAGACGGATAGGATTACGGTGGGCCAAGATTTCATAGCTTTTAGTCTATATCAGGAAACTCCGCAACCTACCAATTGCGTTCGTCCTTTGCAAGAAACGCAATTCGCGTTCGATTAGTTACCTGGATGTCGAGAATAGTTCCCACTGGATTTGCAGTCGATAAACCCTTGCAAATTGAGACTGGCACGATGATTGTCCCGATTTTCTCCAATTCGGCGATTTGCAAATGAGCGACAAAGCCTCTCAGAAGAGCGGACCCGATCATATCGGAATAATCATGGACGGCAACGGCCGCTGGGCCCAGTCACAGGGCCTATCCCGGATCAAGGGACATAAGCAAGGGGTGGAAACATGCCGACGAGTAATCGAAGCCTGTCAGGAATTAGACATCCACTATCTGACGCTTTACGCTTTTTCGGCGGAGAATTGGAAACGACCCGAGAGCGAAGTGAATGCTCTCATGGAGTTGTTGGAGCTCTTTCTCATGCGGGAGACTGAGACTTTGATAAAGCACGGTATCAAACTGCATGCCATTGGCCGCGTTCATGAGCTCCCTGCGAAACCTAGAGCCGCATTGAAAAAAGCTATGCAAGCGACCAGCCACTTCGAAGACTGGCACCTAATTCTAGCTTTGAACTATAGTTCGAGAAACGAAATTGTCGATGCTACACGCGCGATCGTCACCAAGGCGATCAAAGGCAAGCTCTATCCTGAAAACATCGAATGGGAAGACATTGAAAACAATCTCTACACGACCGGCCTTCCCGATCCGGATTTGATCGTCCGGACCTCCGGCGAAAATCGGCTGAGCAATTTTCTCCTGATGCAAAGCGCCTACGCGGAATTCTACTTCACCCCCACTTGCTGGCCGGATTTTACCAAGGCCCATCTCCAAGAAGCCATCGATTCGTATCATAGACGAGAACGCCGCTTCGGTCGCACAGGCGAACAACTGGGTAGAGAAACGACCCTATCTCACTGACCTTCATTCGCTTAAAAAGTGGGCCAACGGATCATCAGCACGCTCATTCTTTGGACGATCACGGTCGTCTGCTTCTTTGTAATCGGTCCGGATGCCGCGGTTTGGCTTCTGGCCTGCCTTAGCGGCGCCACCCAATACGAGTTCTATGGCCTACTGGAGCGAATGGGTCGGCATCCATTCAAAAAATTCGGGGTATTTTTGGGCCTGATAATAATCCTGGCGCCCTACTACGCCAACAAGTTTTCCGATAGCCCCATCGCAGGAGGCATCCAGTCGGGAATCATAGCGGTCACGATAGTCGCTTGTTGCGCACGCATTTTTCGCGAGCGTCAAGTGGATCAACGAGTCGAGACGCTATCGGCCACCCTGCTGGGAATTATCTACGTTCCGTTTATGCTCAACTACTTGGTTCGCCTAATCGAATTGCCCGGCGAACCTGAGAAAGGCCTCATGCTGGTTGTCTGGCTCATTGTCACGGCCAAATTCACGGACGTGGGAGCCCTCCTATCCGGTAAAGCCTTCGGTCGTCACCCCATGTCACCGGTGACCAGCCCCAAGAAAACTTGGGAAGGGGCGATCGGAGGATGCATCATTTCCGTTGGCCTCAGCTTCACATTGACCTATTTGGCCCGAGATGCCTTTCCTACCTTCTTTACGCCAATGTGGGGCACCCTCCTCGCTTTGCCCATAGCCGTTCTCTCTATCGTGTCCGATCTAGTCGAAAGCATGATTAAGCGAATGGCCGCTCAAAAAGACTCGGGTTCATTCATTCCCGGGATCGGAGGAGCCTTCGATCTGACCGACTCGCTGATTCTCACCGCCCCCACCGGGTACTTGTTGCTCGGACTACTGGCGCTCGGAAGCTAATGAGCGATCGCAAGAAGATAGTCCTTTTGGGGGCCACCGGCTCGATCGGAAACAGCGCCCTTAAAGTAATTCGTCAGCACTCGGACAAACTCGAACTCGTCGGCATCGCCGCCAACACGGATTCTGAAGGATTGGCGACTATTGCCGACGAATTTGCGGTAAGAGAGATCTGCCTCTTCGACGCCGAGGCCTATTCGCAGGCCAAGGCGAGCGGGCGTTTTTCTCAAGGCGCAAACCTGACTTCTGGCTTGGAGGGGCTAAATCGGCTCGCGTCTCTAGAAACTTGCGACACAGTCCTAGTTGCCGTCGTGGGCACGCAGGGGCTACTGCCCTCTCTGACTGCCATCGAAGCGGGAAAAACGCTAGCCATCGCCAGCAAGGAAATTCTGGTCCTAGCCGGAAAATTCATCATGGAAGCCGCACGAAGACGGAATGTCCGGATCCTACCTGTCGATAGCGAGCACAACGCCCTATTCCAATGCCTTCAAGGCGTCCCTAGAGATCAAGTCGCGCAGATTATCTTAACCGCGTCTGGGGGAAGCTTTCGCGACACTCCGGTTGACCAGCTCGATTCCGCTACTCTCGCGCAAGCCCTCCAACACCCGAATTGGGACATGGGCCCCAAAGTGACCATTGACTCCGCCACCATGGCCAACAAAGGCCTGGAAATGATCGAAGCTAGTTGGCTCTTTGGAATGGCTCCTGAACAGATCGACGTTGTCATACACACGCAAAGCATCGTCCACTCGCTGGTCGAATGCATCGATGGATCCGTGATCGGGCAATTAAGCCCGCCTGACATGACCTTCGCCATACAACACACGCTACTCTTTCCCGAGCGGGCCGAGCCAGTTTCTGCCAGGCTAGACTTTAAGCGAGAATTCCAACTCGATTTTAGGCCACCCGACTTAGATCGATATCCCTGCCTGAAATTGGCCCGCGAGTGCATGCAGGCAGGCGGAATTGCCCCTGGCATTTTCAATGCCGCCAACGAGATAGCGGTCGACGCCTTCATTCAAGATCGTATTAAATTCGTTGAAATCCCTAAGATCGTGGAGAAAACGCTCGAATTCATCGAAAACAAAGAACCCAATTCGATTGAGGAAGTCTTGAAGTACGACGAGGAGGCCCGATCGGTCGCCTACCGATTCGTCAGCACCGCTCGCAAAGCCCAATGAGTACCGCATTTAGCCAAATTTTCGACAGCGCCTGGTCCATTTTCATGGTCATTCTCTTCTTCGGAGGATCCATCTTCGTTCATGAGCTCGGCCACTTCCTGGCCGCCAAATGGCGCGGGCTCCATATCGAGCGCTTCTCGATCGGATTTGGGCCACGCCTATTCGGATGGAAGCGCAACGGTATCGACTACCGGGTATCCCTCCTCCCCCTTGGCGGCTACGTGGCTCTGCCACAGTTAGCGGATATGCGAGGAATCGAGGGTGAATCCTCGGCAGAGGTCGAAAAGATGGAGCCGATTTCCTACGCCTCGAAAGTCATCGTCGCGGTAGCCGGGGCCGTCTTCAACGTGCTCTTCGCCTTCGCTCTGGCATCCTTGCTCTTTTTCACGGGCCAACCCACCAACGAACGGCAGAACTCCGTGGAAATCGGATACATATCGCAAACGCTAGTCAACGAGGAGGGCGTGAGCGTCCCGTCGCCGAGCAGTCAAGCGGGTCTCAGAGAAGGCGACATTGTTCGCTCCATCGATGGAAAGCCGGTCGAGAATTGGACGGATATCCACCAATCCATCGCCATCAGCTCAGGCATCAGCTCAGACGGACGGCGCCAGATCGAATTCGAAATCGAGCGGAATGGAGCGATCGAGACAATTACCGTCTTCCCCATAATTTCCCAATACCTCAAAACGCGGCAAGTGGGGCTGGGGCCTGGATACACGGTTATCGTCACCAAACTTGCCGACAATTCCCCAGCCATCAAATCGGGTATCCTGCCGCAGGATACGCTATTGGAAATAGACGGAAAGCCGATCCGCAGCATCGAATTTTTTAGAAACGCGATTTCCGATAAGGCGGGCAAACCGGTTTCCCTCGTGTTAGACCGCAATGGGGAGAGAATTGAAACAACGGTTACGCCTGAGAGCGTCGAAACTCGAAAAGACGG
>CAYOLG010000019.1:0-1061 GCA_964404745.1 uncultured Opitutaceae bacterium | reverse complement strand
TCAACCTGGCTATCTTCAACCTGCTCCCCATTCCCGTACTTGACGGAGGGCATATCCTTTTCGCTACGATCTCGAGAATCAAAAAGGAAGCTCTCCCCCCCAACCTCGTAGCATCGATCCAAGGGGGATTCATGCTGCTCCTTTTTAGCCTCATGATATACGTCACTTTTTTCGACGTGAACCGCTGGATTTCCGATAGTTCGGATACCCGTGAATACGTAGAGCAGCGGATCGCGCCGGTTTTTGGGGAAGGTGACGAAAACCCGTCTAGCGATTCATCTGTCGACGGAGAAAGGTAGCATGGGCGGATATTGCGCTTCGCGGTTCGCTACGGTTCGCCGGCCCAGCCGGGAAGTATTCGTCGGCGACATTGGCGTCGGGGGCGATAATCCCATTCGTATTCAGTCGATGACGACTACGAATACGCAGGATGTCTCAGCCACTGTCGCTCAGTCGATCGCCCTTGCAGAAGCGGGATGCGAGATCATCCGAGTTACGGCTCCCAACAAAAAGGCCGCTCAGGCATTGAAAGAGATTCGCCAAAAGCTCCGAGAGGCTGGCTTCGACAATCCACTGGTAGCCGACATCCATTTTCTTCCTTCCGCCGCCATGGAAGCGGTGGAGCATGTAGAAAAAGTGCGGGTCAACCCGGGCAACTACGCGGACAACAAGAAATTCGCCGTTCGCGAATATTCAGACGGCCAATACCAAGCGGAGCTCGAACGGCTACACGAAGAGTTTTCCCCTCTCGTCAAAAGGGCCAAGGAGCTTGGGCGCTCCATGCGCATTGGCTGCAATCACGGCTCGCTTTCCGATCGCATCATGAATCGCTATGGCGACACGCCTCTTGGGATGGTCGAGTCGGCTCTGGAATTTCTCCGAATCGCCGAGATGCACGGCTACCAGGACATCATTTTATCCATGAAATCCAGCAATCCGAAGGTCATGATAGAGGCCTACCGATTACTGGTAGAAAAAATGGACGCCGAAGATATGAGCTATCCCTTGCACCTCGGCGTGACTGAAGCCGGTGACGGAGAAGACGGTAGAATCAAAAGCGC
>CAYOLG010000018.1:80981-86524 GCA_964404745.1 uncultured Opitutaceae bacterium | reverse complement strand
CATCCCTATGGCTCGCCCTCACCGCTTCGAGTACCCCGGCGCAATCTACCATGTTTTGAATCGCGGCAACTACCGGTCTTGGATCTTCGAGGATGACGGGGCTAAGTCCTCGTTCCAGAAATGTCTGATGGAGGCGTGTGACCGGGCTGGCTGGACGCTTCACGCGTATTGCGTCATGGGCAACCATTTTCATCTAGCCATCGAGACGCCCGAGCCGAACCTCAGCGACGGGATGCGCTGGCTGCAGAGCGTTTTCGCCAACCGTTTCAACCGTTTCCGCAAAGAGCGGGGGCACCTCTTCCAGGGCAGGTTCAAGAGCATTCTGGTCGAGGACTGGGATCGGCTCGCTTGGCTTTGCCACTACATCCACCTCAATCCGGTACGGGCGGGGATCTGCGATTTGCCGTCGCTGAAGTCTTACCGTTATTCGAGCTACTGGCACCTCTGTAACGTGAAGACTCGCGAGCTGTTCATGTGCTTCGAGGCGTTTCTCGAGGGAGCCGGAGGCTTGAAGGATTCACCGAGGGATAGGCGCAAGTACGAGCAGTATCTAACCTGTTTGAGCGAGGACGTTCAGGCTAGGAAGAACGCCGCTTTCGACAAGATGAGCAAAGGGTGGGCTCTAGGATCGAAGAATTTCAAGAAGGCAGTATTGATGGACGAGGAATCTCGTATAGCGAATATTGAGCTAGGGTCCAAGGACTATGCCGAGTTGCGGGAAGAGCTTTGGGAGGAAGAGACGAATCGCTGTATGAAGCTGCTGGGCATGAATCCGGCCATTACTGGCTCGGATCCGAAGTCAGCGGATTGGAAAGTCGCCATCGCGGCCCGTCTTAAGAGCAGGATGCTCTGCACGAACTCGTGGATCGGCCAACGATTGAACATGGGAGCCCCTGAGTCTATTAGCCGTTATTGCAGCGAACTCTCGAATGGAAATCGCCCATTGGCGAAGAAACTTCTAACCAAGCTATGTCAATAGGCAAGGTCTGACCCCTTTATATCTATCAATGGATGATTCGATTGCAGTAGTTCGGGCTATTTTCGGTTTGTGCGTTCTGGTTTTGCTTTGCTTTGGATTTAGCGAGCGGCGGGACCGGATTCGCTGGTCGCTCGTGGGCTATGGGGTCGCGTTGCAGATTGTCATGGCTATTTTGATACTGCGTGTACCGTTCTTCCATGAGGCGACTCGATCGGTTTCCTGGTTTTTCAACAAGCTGGTGGGATTCAGCAACGGCTCGGCAACATTCGTTTTTGGGCGGTTGGCTAGCGATGAAACGGGGGCATTCGGATTCGCCTTCACTGTTCTGCCGACGATTATCTTTTTTTCCGCCTTGTCCGCGATCCTTTACTACCTAAGGATACTGCCCTGCATCGTTTTCGGATTCGCTTGGCTTCTGAAGCGGAGTTTGAAGCTGTCGGGAGCTGAGAGTCTGGCTGCTGCCGCCAACGTTTTTATAGGCCAGACAGAGGCTCCATTAGTGATAAAGCCCTATTTGAAGTCCATGAACCGCTCGGAAATCATGGCGCTGATGACTGGGGGAATGGCGACGATCGCCGGCGGGGTTCTCGCGGTCTACATGAGTGTTCTCGGAGGCGGATCGGATACCGATGCCATTGCCTTTGGGCAGCACTTGCTGACGGCTTCGCTTCTAAGCGCGCCAGCGGCCATGGTCGTATCCAAGATTCTCGTTCCTCAGGTTGAGTCGCTTGACGCGTCCTTGGACTTTCCCAGTGACAATATTTCCGGAGGTTTGCTCGACGCAGCGACTCGAGGGACCAGCGATGGAATAAAATTGGCGTTGAATGTGGGCGGTATGCTCCTGGCCTTTACGGGGCTAGTCTATCTGCTCAATTGGATGGTTTCATCGGGAGTCGGCGAGTGGAGCGGACTGAACAGCTGGGTGGCGAGCATCACGGATGGGAGATTCGAGGCGTTCAACTTTTCCTTTCTGGTGGGAGTTGCCAGCGCCCCTTTTGCTTGGCTAATCGGAGTGGCCTGGGAAGATTGTCTGATTGTCGGCCAATTGCTAGGCGAGCGTCTGGTGCTGAACGAGTTCATTTCCTATCTCAATTTGGCTGAGTTTCAGGGCGCGGGTGTCTTCAAAGATGCGAAATCCGTGGTTATTGCCACATATGCTCTTTGCGGATTTGCCAATCTGACATCGGTGGGAATACAGATTGGCGGAATTAGCGCTCTCGAGCCCTCGCAGCGTCCGAATCTGTTGAAGTTCGGGTTGCGGTCGTTGTTTGGCGGTATGGTGGCCTGCTACATGACCGCGATTATCGCCTCTACCTTGATAGGCTGAAAAGGGATCGATTGACTTGCGGGCGATTGCCATTTGAACTAGCGAGATGGCCAAATCCTGTATTGAGAATCGCGTTATAAAAGCGGGTGTAGAGCTTTGCCAACAGCGTATTAGCCAAGATGGTACGCAAATAGAGCCGGACGATATCAGAACGCTCAAGGTCAAAACATTTTCTCCCTTGTTGCAGGGGGTTTATATCGCTTTGGGGGCGTTGCTATTCGTATTCGGTATGTGGTTTCAGTATAGGGTTGGAAATATGGCCGTTTCTATGGGGCTTGTATTGATTGGCTTTCTCAATGCGATTTACGGCATCAATGGACGCCCGCGACAGGCTTCGGAAATTCCAGGATTGGATTTCGCCGATCTAACGGCGGAAATCTCTCGAGCTATTGCGAAAGACGAATGACCCGAGACCGAGTGAATTCTCTATGGGAGGTCGGTGGGTATCGGTTCAATCGCACGTAGTTTCGCCGCCGATCGAGGATCTGTCTTTGTCCCAGCGCGGGACTACGCCCGACACGCAATCGGCTCCACCATTGGATTGGGGTTGTGGTGGTGGGTACGCATTACCTCCGAAATTTGTAGGGTCGTCGCTCTCGGCGACCGCGCAATTAGGATATCGGTCGGCGCAAGCGACGGCCCTACGCAAAAAAATGAAATCGTGTCGTTAGTGGTAATCGATTTTGCTCCTGGGGACCGGTCACCGCCACAAAGGTGGCCCATGATACTAAAGCCAGTTGCTCCGCAAGACTAAGGGATCGATTTCGCGCTTTTCATAAATCGATTTGGGTATTAGCACTGGTTCTATCGAAAGACTATGAATGTCACAGCCATAGAAATCGCGGAAGCGATTGAAAAAGCGATCACGCGCTATTTGGAAGAGGCGAGCGACCGTAACGAAATGCGGTTCACTCGCTTTATTGATCTTGGTGGCAAGCAGCTAGATATTTACTTGTATCCGCCCGTTTCCGGAGCGTCGGTATGGTGTATCGTGGGCATCAAGTCGGTCTATCGAGACGAGCAAGGGGATTGCATGCTCTTCAATGTGAAACTTCCCAGTTCCGATCGCCGTTTCGAGTATGTTCAGGTCTCGCCGGTCAAAGAAGACCTTCCGCAGATTGCCAAAAAGATCGTCGATTTCCTCAGAGACGATCTCAAAGCCGTGATTGAGGGGGCTATGCTCGAAGGTGGCAACCTAGCCTTGGGTGGCAAAGGCAGCGAGAAAGACGGATCAGACACCGAAATGGCGGCAAAAGAGATCGAGCCTGATAGTATTGACAGGGATGCCCCCGGGGAAAACGACTATGCTGAACCCGTGGAAGCGGCCGATCCAGGTGATTCGCAAGAACCCAGTTCGGAGGGAGATTCGGAAGAACCCGAAGACGAGGCCGCTGAGGTTAGTGGGGCCTGAATTGGACCTAATCGTTGATGTTTTTCAGGATCTCGTCGAGACGCCCGCGAACGCTTCCCAGAACATGTTTGAGATCGTTGACGTGCAGCCCGAGGCTTAGCGATAGGATGCGACTGGCTTCCAGTATCCAGATTCCCCTGGCAACCCACTGTCGATTTTCTCGACGATAAAGCAAGCCAGATTGAGGAGGCGAGATTCCTGGCTGCAACTATCGGGATCCCTATCCAGATACTGGCGCTGGATCGACTGGGCGGTGGCTTCAGAGAAATTCCAAGAGGCTAGCAGGAAACTGGCGACCTTGGGGTTGGTGATTCCAATTATGCTCGGTTCCCATTCCAATATTGGAAGCTGCTCGTCGATCGGGTAGTGAGGAGCGTTCCCTTTGTAAGAGAGGCAGAGATCGATCTCCATTTTGCCGATGGATCTCAAAAGTCCAAGCGTGTACATGTCTTGCTCGTCGTAGCCGAGTTTGCCGGCGAACTGGTCCATGGCAAGTCCACAGGCCAGAGTGTTTTCCCACAGACGCGTACCGGATATTTGGTAGGTCCGGTTTTACACGGTGAATAGGTCTTAAGCGGCGGCCACACCGACCAATTTGAAGACTTCGCGAAAGCCGACGCGGTTGATGGCGTCATCGAGATTGTCAATCGCCATACCCTGAGCGAAAGCGGCACTCTTGCTCAATTTCAGAACGCGAGCTGTGAGAGTAGCGTCGGTATTTACCAGTTCGGTAATGTCATTTAGACCCGTTCGGGTCTATCAACAGCTTACCTAGCTTTCCAAACACCTGCGGAGAGGGCGGCAGTTCGCTCGCGGCTACCTCAGGATCGTCGGGCGTGACGATGCTTGGGGATTCGAATGATGGGCTAGCCTTGTACACGGACGCATAATCGGGTATGTTCCTGCATGATCAACCGCTTTTAAATTGAGTATCGGCCGCTTGCAGACGATAACCTCCCAACGGTGGTCAAGAAAGGTCTTGATCGGGCAATTGAGTTGAGATGGCGAGCTGCGATCATCGGGACAGGCGAGGAGAAGATGGCAACAAAGACCGTTGGTTCTTTGCCTTGTCGGGAATCAATGGCTGGAGCCTGGTTTTTGCCGGGGCGGTATCGCTTTTGCTTTCCCTATTTGCGGGCTCTCTGCCGGGGATCCTCATTTCTCTGGTTATCGGAGGGCACGGACTCCTGGAGCTCCGGTTTCGAAAATTCGCCAGCCAGAAAGGGGATCGGTCACAGGGCCGAAGGATGGCCTTCAACCAAGTGGCGTTGGCCACCAGCATTAGCCTCTACCTAGCTTATCAAGCCCTGTCGCTAGAGCAGGATGTCGTAATAGAGTCGTTGATGCGTCCACCTGTTTACGACATTCTGCGTCTGTATCCAATTGACCTGAGAACCTGGATTATCCAATCGGCCCCGGGCATGATCGGATCGTTCTATGCAATCGCCGCCGTGGTCTCCTGGGTCGTTTGCGGGGCTACGGCCGCGTTTTATTGGCCTCGCAACACCCGTGTGGCAACATCATAGCTTTTCGCCCCGAGCCTGTATGATACGCATTTGCTTTTCCTGCACTTTGCCCCGTCGATACTTGTTTTCGGCCAGCTCATTCAATCTATCCCAGTCTTCCTCGTCCGGGGTGAACGTTTCCCAAGATTCGAATCTGCCGGCTTGCCGATGGAAGGTTAGCTGGGGCCCGAAAAAACGGGCTTCGATTTTCAGTTTTCCCAGCTCGGGATCTTTTTTTGTCCATCCAATAGGTCGCGGCATAGAATCAGGTGTCGTAGAGAGTCTGAGTCTCGGCTGCAACTTTTGCTTTGCCGAGAGGGC
>CAYOLG010000018.1:43781-80881 GCA_964404745.1 uncultured Opitutaceae bacterium | reverse complement strand
TGAAGAGATAGCTATGGAAATTCTGATCGCGGGTGGATTCTGGAGTGATTGGATGAGCCACATTGCTGATTGGTGGGGCGTTGCCTGGCCGTGGATTTGGCTCACCATTGCGTGGGGACTTCTGGTGTCTGCAGCGGCATTGGGGCTAGTGGGTGTATTTGTCCCAGTCATTCCCGGAGCCATCGTTTTCTTTCTGGGGGCCTTGGTTCACAAACTCATGCTGCCAGATATATTCGCGTGGTCGAGCATTGGCGCCCTTGGCGCTTTCATGGTGCTGGACAGAGTCGTCGATTTTTTCGCGACAGCTCTCGGGTCAAAATGGTTCGGAGGAACTAAATGGGGAATATTTGGAGCCTTAGTGGGAGGTATGATAGGCCTTTTTTTCGGGATCATTGGAATTCTGATCGGACCCGTTATCGGGGCAGTGATCTGCGAGCTGACCTGGGCTCGGAGACATCCGAAAGAAGCAGCCAAGTCTGGCCTAGGCGCTGGGTTGGGGTTTGGACTCTCGATAGTAGGACGAATGGTGGTCTTTCTCATGATGATTGGGGCGCTCGTTTTTGATGGCGTACTTGACCCTGGAGACGAGGAATCTGCATTGGAAGTTGAGGAGCTGAGAGAAATAGAGGCTTAGAAAGAATGGCAGCGGGACATTCTCGGTCACAGTTTGTGTTCCCCCTGAGCGAATCGGCGTCTGATCAAGCTCGCCCGGAGATCGAGCTCCACCCATTCGCAATGGTTTCAAGGGCGGAGCGCAACGTCCCGGCATGTTCATTTTTGCTGGGATCCCAAAAGCCGGTCTGCATTAGGACGGTTGATTAGTTTTAATTGGCTGCCCCGGCTGGATTGGGCGCGGCGTTGCCATTTTCGCGCTGCAACCTTCCTTTGGAAGCCCAATCTCCGCCTCCGTTGCGGGCTCCGTCAAGCCAGCTTCGCGGTTCTTATCCAGTTGGAGGCATCGTCTGGAAACAGAAAAGCCGTCCGGGAAGGGACGGTTTACATTTCGCTAATTGGCTGCCCCGGCTGGATTCGAACCAGCGACCAAGTGATTAACAGTCACCTGCTCTACCACTGAGCTACAGGGCAACGATGGGGGAGGAAAAAGCCGGGTTGTTCGGCCCTTGTCAACTCTTAGATTGCCCGCAAGGAAGAAAAATCGAGAGCAGTAAAACTTTTGATTGATTTCCGTAAATCCCCTCTTACGGTCTCTCGCTCTCTTCAATGGCCCGATGCCAAGAGTAGCTCAATTTTCAAGGAAATGAAGGATCTTACAATTAACGTCACACCTCGGGAGGAAACGGGTACCGGACCGTCCAGTCGGTTGAGAAAAGAAGGCAAAGTACCCGCGGTCTCTTATGGCAAATCAAAGGAGCCCACTGAACTGAGTGTCGATTCCCGGGAACTGACGGTCGCTTTGCGGGTTATAGGCAACAGTACGCCGCTTGTAAAAATCAAGAGCGGTGAAGGGAAAGTGAGTACTTCAGTTATTCAGGAGATTCAGCGGCACCCGATCACCGACAAATTTCTTCACGTAGATTTTCGTGAAGTCGCAGAAGATGAATCGGTCGTTCTGGAGGTTCCCGTTCATGCCCGAGGGGAGCCTTGGGGGGTCAAGAACGAGAATGGCACGTTGGAATGCGTGACTCACTCCGTAGCCGTTCGGGCTCTACCGAAAAACATTCCAGACTACGTCGATTGCGATGTCAGCAAGCTCAAAGTGGGCGATCTTATTCACATCAAAGAGTTGCCCGAGCTCGTAGGAGTCGAATATCTGGACCATGCAGAGCAACCCGTTTTCACGGTTATTGTGTAAGTGGATTTCCATTTCGCGGATGGCGGTTTTCGGCTGCCATTCGCTTTTTTGTTCTTTAAAATCAACGTTTCATTCTAATTACCGATGCGATTTCGACTGATCGTCGGACTCGGAAATCCTGGAGCCGCGTATGAGAAGACGCGTCATAACATAGGGTTTAGGGTGCTCGACCAATTTGCTCGGGCCAAAGGCGCCGATGAATGGCAGAGGAATCGCAAACTGAAGGGAGAAATCGCCCTGTTCGAGGAAGACTGCTCAAAAAAAGTCTATCTGGCAAAACCCACGACATTTATGAATAACAGTGGGGTTTGCCTCCAGAAAGTTTGCAGCTACTACAGGATACCTCCTGAGGAAGTCATCGTCGTTTACGACGAAATAAATTTGGAAGTCGGGGAAGTTAAAATCAGCTCTCGCGGTGGTCCGGGTGGTCACAACGGGCTAAGCGATATAATTGACCGGCTGAAGCCCAATTTCACCCGAGTTCGTATTGGTATTGGCCAGAAAAAGCCCAAAGAAATAGATTTGGCAGATTACGTGCTGGGAAAATTCAGTGAAGAGGATGAAACTAAGATGAGCGCTTCCATGGAGCGTTATGTTGACTGCCTCGACCAACTCTTGAAAGAGGGGGCGGAGAAGGCGATGAATTTTATAAATCGAAAACCTAAAACCAAGCAAAGAGAAGATGGCCAACTATAAGGCAACGTTTATACTCGATACTCGAGGACGTGAAGAGAGCATTGACGAACTCGTCGATGGACTCAAAGGCGAGCTCGAGAGCGCGGGCGCGGAAATTAGCGACTCGGAGAACCTGGGAAAACAGGATTTCGCCCGAACTGCGGATCGTCGCTACGAATCAGGCATTTATGCCCAGTACCGGATTTCAGGCGGATCGGATCTTCCAGAAAAGATTCTTGAAAAACTGCGCTTGAACAAACTGGTCTCCCACAAGATGATTCAACGGGTCTAACCCCTGAATCAATCCGCCTCAATCTAAAGACCTATGCCGAATTTCAATAAAGTCTACTTGATGGGAAACCTGACCCGCGATCCGGAAATAAGAACGACTCCGTCAGGCACTCCGGTTTGCCAATTCGGCATGGCAGTAAATCGTATCTACAATAACACGAACGGGGAGCGCCAAGAGGAAACGACCTTTGTCGACGTCGAGGCTTGGGGACGTCAAGCAGAGACGATTTCGAAGTACGTTGCCAAAGGAAACCCCCTGTTTGTCGAGGGTAGACTAAAATTGGATACGTGGGAAAATAAGGATGGAGAAAAGCGAAGCAAGATGAAGGTCGTCTTGGAAAACATGCAATTGATTAGCCAGCGCGGCGAAGGTGGCGCTTACTCAAGCGATTCCGTTCCCGAAGCCCGTCCAGCCTCATCAGCTCCTTCTCAGAAGAGCGAGGACATCGAAGAAGACGTCCCCTTCTAAATCATCAATCTGAATTTGAACCTAACTTTATTATGGCAACAAGCGAAGTACTACTCATCCAGCCGGTGGATTCTCTGGGCGCGGAAGGCGACCAGGTCACCGTAAAGGCGGGATACGCCAGAAATTACCTTCTTCCCAGAAAGTTTGCGATTCCGGTTACCCGGGCTAACCGCAAGCAAATCGAGGCTTTGAAAGTCCGTCGGACAGAGCGCGAAGCTAAGAATCTCGAGGACGCCAGGGCTCAAGCTGCCAAGATTGCCGAGACGCATTTCGCAATCGCGGTTAAAACAGGCGAGTCTGGCAAGATGTTTGGAGCGGTCACCGCAATCAATGTTCACGAGAAGCTGGTTGAATGCGGATTCGAAAGCCTCGCCCGCAAGCAAGTTCAGCTTCACGCTCCAATTAAGGAGCTTGGCCAGCATACGGTAAGCATAAAGGTGTACCAAGATGTCGAAGCCATTCTCCGATTCGACGTGGTTTCTGAAAACCCGATTGTCGAAGAGTCTGCGGAAGGCGAAGAAGAGGAAGCAGCTGCTTCCGAAGACTGAAACGCATTGATGGCTTAATAGGTCATGCCGTTTAAGCCGTCCAATAGCAGCACGCTCAACGTCCCGATAGATTCCGGGGCCTCGGGTCGGTCGTTGCCTCATAGCTTGGATGCGGAAAAGGGGTTGTTGGCAGCTTGCCTGATTGATCCCGCCGAAGTCATCTCTCGATGCATGGCCCAGAAGCTTCCGGGCGAAGCGTTCTACAGCCCAGCCCATCAGCTGATTTACAAGACGGGCGTCGATGTATTCGAGCAGAAGTCGATGCTCGATGCCAGGATTCTGGTTGAAGAGCTGAATACGCGTGGGGAGCTTGAGGAGATCGGAGGACCTACTTACGTAGCTGAGCTGGCCACGCAGATCGAAACGACTGCCCATGCAACCTACTTTCTTGATATCGTCCGAGAAAAGTATCTGCTAAGACGACTCATTCACACGGCTACCAAAACGGTTAAGCGTTGCTTCGAGCCTCAGGTTGACGGGGGGCTGGAGAATTTCATCGACGATATCGAAAAGGAGATCTTCGCCATCAGCGATGACCGGGTGGCTGATACGTCCCAGCCGATCAAGAAATCGGTAGATGATGCGGTCAAGCTCGTGCAAAAACTGATCGCCAAGCGCGGCGAGTTGGCAGGCTTGTCGTCGGGCTTTGATGATCTCGATAAAATGACATTCGGGCTGCATCCGCAGGAAATGGTTGTCTTGGCAGCGAGGCCGTCGATGGGGAAAACCAGTTTGGCCCTGAATATTGCTGAAGCCGTGGCCTTGCCGTCAAAGCCTGGTAGTCAGGGCGCGGGCGCTTTGATCTTCAGTCTGGAGATGAGCGCTGAGCAACTGGCCATGCGCCTGCTCACTAGCCGGGCCAAGGTTAGCTCTCAAAGATTGCGCGAAGGCTTCGTCAACAAGGAAGAACAACAGGATTTGGCTCGGGCGGCCAAAGAACTTAAGAATGCCCGCCTTTGGATAGATGATTCTGGCCATGTTACGATAAACCAGCTGCGGGCCAAGGCCCGCCGAATCTGGGCCCGTAATGAAAATATGGGGTTAATTGTGGTCGATTACCTGCAGTTGCTTACCGGTACCGATCCCAAAATTCCGAGGGAACAGCAGATATCGGAAATTTCCCGCGGTTTAAAAACCCTTGCCAAGGAACTCAACGTTCCTGTGATTGTTCTAAGTCAGCTGAACCGTGACTCAGAGAAAGAAAAACGGCAACCGAAACTCTCCGACCTCCGCGAATCTGGATCTATCGAGCAAGACGCGGATGTGGTGTTGTTGCTCGCTAGGCCCAAGGATGCTGGCGACGAGCATTCGGTAGCCGCGGACTCAGCTGACCTCATAATCGCCAAGCAGCGTAACGGTCCCGTTGGCGACATTCGATTAACCTTCCACAAAGAATTTACCCGCTTTGAAAATTTCATGGAATAGCCACTTGAGATGCGCGTGGCTCGCACTTCTGGCGCTCGTCTGCCTCCCATTTGCTTCCGCGCAAGTGGGGAGTTCTCCGGAGAGGGCCGAGCCGCCCACGATCCGCAAGCTGATTGTCAACTTCACCGGTCTCTCCAATGTCAATGAAGAGGTGGCGCGAGCGAACATGTCCCTTAGGGAAGGTGAACCTTACGACGCGATAGCCATCGATCGTGATATCAGGACGCTTTACCGAACTCAGCTCTTCGAGCATATTGAAGTGCGCTTGCAGCCAGTTGGGGCTGATGAGGTAGACTTGTTTTTCGACATTAGGCCCAAATTCCGCATCGCCTCTATTAGTTTCGACGGCAACGAGCGGATTCGCGACCGTCGGCTGGAAAGCGAGGTAACGATCTTGCCTAACCAGATTTTGAATGAGCGTCGGGTTAAAGAAGGCGCTCAGGCTATCGAAGAGTTCTACCTCAAGCGCGGTTTTTCCCAGGCTCGCATCGAGTATGAAATCGACCGCAATCCGGCTACCGGTTTCGGGAATGTGATTTACAAGATTCGCGAAGGGGGCAAATACAAGATCAGCCAGGTCAAGTTCACGGGAAACGAGAACATAAGGAGCCGCAAGCTTCGCCGTAATATCAAAACCAAGAAGCGGGGTATCTTTTCGCTCTTCACAGGTTCGGGCCGATTTGACGCGGACCAGTTCGATGACGATCTGGAGAAGTTGAAGGATCTATATGTTGAGGAAGGCCACCTTGATATCGATATCGATCCGGCCAAGGTGCGCTTCTCTTATCCGACCAATCGGAAGATGGTGATCGATATCGCTGTCGACGAGGGCAAGGAATACAAGGTCGGCAGCATCGATTTCGAGGGTAACGAGCTTTACAAGGACGATATCCTGAGACTGATGCTGCGCGTTAAGCCCGGAGACCGCTACCGTCCGGAGCGACTGGACGAGGACTTGGAACGCATCGAGGACTTTTATGGCCAATTTGGATACATGGAATCACGCGTTCGTTTGACTCGAGTGCCTAATGTAACCACGGGGAATATCGATATCGTCTACCAGATTTACGAGAGTGAAAAGTTCCAGGTCGAGTCGATCGAGATCGAAGGGAATACCAAAACCAAAAGCACCGTCGTCATCCGGGAGTTGGCATTGGGACCGGGTAGCACATTCGATAGCGTTCGTATGGACGCTTCGCGTATGCGTCTAGAGAATACACGTTACTTCGATGATGTGAATGTCACGCCGCAAACGACGCAAATACCGGGTCGTCGCGATCTTAGAATCACTTTCCGAGAGGGGCGTACGGGAAATTTCTCTTTTGGGGCGGGATTCAGTTCATTGGAAAAGGGGACCTTTTTCGTCGAGCTGACGCAGTCGAATTTCGACATCTTCAATTGGAGAGGGGCGTTCCAAGGGGATGGGCAGAAGTTCCGCCTGAGAGCTCAAATTGGGTCCCTTTCGTCGCAGATTACGCTCGCTTTCGAGGAGCCTTGGCTTTTCGAGAAGCGTTTGGCGGCGGGCTTTACCCTGTTCAATACGACCAGCGGCTTGACTCGCTTGTATGACGTCGAGCAGAAAGGATTCGACGTTTATATTCGTAAACGCTTGATCGAGCTTATCGAGGCCCGTCTTTCCTATTCGCTGGTCGAGTTCGGTTTCGACAATTTCGCTCGCGAATTGGGCGATGTGGAGCGCGAGCAGCTGGAGCAAAGCAACGGACAGATTTCTAGCGTCAACCTGCTGTTATTACGGGATCGCCGGGACCGCATAATAAATACGTTTCGCGGTTCTCGCTTGGAGTTGGATCTGACCACGGCTGGGGGCCCTTTGGGAGGCAACTTCCAGTATAACAAGATAGAAAGCCGCAGCCTGATCCACTTCCCAATCTCCACTTGGCATTCGCAGACAATCGGATTCCTGATTCGGGCTGGCGTAGTTAAGGAAGGGGGCGACAGCGATTTCGTTCCTATCGAAGAACGCTTTTACTTGGGAGGGCCCAACACTTTGCGTGGATTCGAGTTCAGGGACGTTTCTCCAAAGTCAGGCCTAGTTCCTCTCGATCCCGCTTTAGCGGATTCCGGCTTGGGGCGCCGTCCCTTCGAAATCGGTGGCAAGACCTACGGCATGTTTAGCGCGGAGTACACCATCGGGTTTACCGAAGGTTTCCACGGGGCCATTTTCTATGATGGCGGTTTTGTCAATAAGGCGGCCGGAGACTTTAGCCTTGACCGCGTTAAGGCTTTTGGAGAATTCCTCGGAGAACCAGTCTTGCTAGGCTGGAACAATAGTGGGTGGAACGATAACGTAGGAGTCGGCATTCGGATATCCGTAATGGGTACACCGCTAAGACTGGACTACGCGATTCCGTTAACGACTTCTGGCGATCCGATATTCGGCGGAAATAACCAAGGGGCTCAATTCAACTTTACATTTGGAGGAAGATTATAGTTGGTAGGTCCCCAGATTTTTAAATTCCCTATGAAAGCAATAAAATTCATCACCTCTTTTATAGCTCTGATGTTCGCAGCGGGCTTCGGAACTGTATCAGCTAGCGCTGAAACCGTGATTATCACGATCAGCGTTAATGATGCGGCCGAACGCTACTACAAGGTTCAGGAGTTCATGAAGGAGATCCAAGGTTCTCAGCAGCAGGCACAAGCGCGCGTCGCCACGATAAACGAGGAAGGAAAGGCTCTCGAACAGGAGTACCAGGAGCTGGTTGAGCAAGCGAATAGCGACATACTCACGGAAGAAGCGCGCAATGACGCGAAAGAGGATGCTCGAATCAAATACCAGGAGATTGCTCAAAAGCAGAATGAGCTTAGGCAGTTTGCTGAGAACGTGCAGCGCCAGTTAGCCGCCCGGCAAGGTACGCAGATGAGCCTCTTCACCAAGGAGATCATGGAAGTTGTCACCGAAGTTTCCAAGGAGCGCGGCGCGTCTATCGTACTCGATACCTCGGGCATTTCTCAAAACGGCATGCCGTCCGTGATTTCTTTCGATGAGTCCATCGACATCACCCAAGAGGTTATCAACCGCATCAACGCAGATGCTCCTCCCGCTGAAGAAGCGGCAGCGGAATAACCCTCTTTTCTATTTCTTGAAAACCCTGCCGGAAGATGGCAGGGTTTTCGTTTTTAGCAGATGGTATAAGAGCGGGTCGCCTATCTTCGCTGTCCGATGGAAACGATACGAGTTGAGCTGAGCTTAGACGGGATCAAGAGCGATGCCGACGTCATTGAGTCGATAGGGTCCTATTCGGGCGCGACTTTGGCAGGGATCGCTACCCTTAAGGAAGCTAGCGCCGGGGATTTGTCGTTTATGAGCGGGGCTAAGTATGAGCGTGATCTTAAGGAAACTCAGGCATCGGTGGTTTACGTTCCGAAAGATTGCCAGTTGGGGCCCAAAGAGGGTCAGCTATTTCTGAAGGTCGAACATCCGAGCTTAATGCTTGCCAGGGCGTGTGAAACCGTTGCCAGATCGATGTGGCCTCGTAAACCGGGAGGAATTCACTCGTCGGCTATGGTTGCCGATTCGGCCGTCGTTCATGAATCAGCATATGTCGGCCCTTTTTGCTTCATTGGCGACAAAGTCCGGATTGGAGCCAATACAAGAATCGATCCGGGTTGCGTGATTGAGGACGCTTCAGCTATAGGAGACAATTGCTGGCTATCTGCCAATTCGAGCATCATGCGAGATTCGAAAATAGGTGATCGGGTTCGCATTCATGCTGGGGTTGTCATTGGAGCTGACGGGTTTGGTTTTGAATTCAATGGGGAACGCCACGAAAAAGAGCCGCAGATCGGATGGGTGGAGATCGAGTCGGATGTCGAGATCGGAGCTAATTCGGCGATCGATCGAGGACGCTTTGGACCTACCCGCGTTGGCGAAGGGACGAAAATAGACAACCACGTCCAGGTAGGTCACAATGTAAAGATCGGAAAGCATTGCATCCTCTGTGCCCAAGTCGGTATCGCGGGCAGCACGACGATCGAGGATTTTGTCGTATTTGGGGGTCGTGCGGGAGCCTCAGGTCATTTGACGATTGGCCAGGGAGCGAAATTGGCTGGTTGCTCGGCAGCGTTTACCGACCTGCCAGCCAAAAGCGTTTCTGGTGGTACGCCGGCAATCCCGCTGAATGCTTATCAGCGAATAACGGTTGTGCAGCGAAAGCTGCCCGAGCTGTTTCAACGAGTGAGGAGATTGGAGTCTCAGTTGGGTAAGCCATCTTGAATTGCAATATAGCTATGTCTACGGAAACCTCTTGCTCCTAATTGTGTCAGAATCCCAATCAATGGAAAACGAATTGAAATTCACGAAAACCCTACGGGGGATCTCAATAGCCGTATTCGCGGCATTCGCAACGATAGGCCTATTAGCCGAAGACTCGATAAAGGATGAAGTTGTCATCGACGAAACGCCTTTAGACAGAGAGCTGAATGGCGGGGTGGTGAGCTACTCCCAATCTTTGGCCAAGATTCGCCCAGCTGTCGTCAATATCTCATCCACTCGTGTATTCGATACACAAGGGCGGCTTCCCGATGATCACCCATTTTGGCGTTTCTTTGGAGAGGGTATGCCAAGGCAGAGGGAAATCGAAGGTCAGGGGAGCGGCGTCGTCGTCTCGGAAAGCGGATACATCCTGACAAACAATCACGTGGTTGAAAACGCAAGTGAAGTGGTCGTAAGTTTTCAAGATGGCCGTTCGCTGGATGCCAAAGTTATCGGAACGGACCCTCAAACCGACTTGGCGGTATTGAAAGTGGAAGGTGATGAGTCATTTCCGTTCGCGATTATGGCCGATAGCGAGCAGATCGAAGTGGGCGATGTCGTTTTCGCTATAGGGAATCCGTTGGGTGTTGGACAGACGGTAACCATGGGGATCGTGTCGGCTAAGGGTAGGAATGATTTGAATATGATCCGGGATGGATTCGAGGATTTCATTCAAACGGATGCGTCTATAAACCAAGGCAATTCCGGTGGAGCATTGGTTGACGCAGAAGGCCGCTTGATCGGTATCAATACAATGATCCTCACTGATGGAAGAAGTACGGGCAACATCGGAATCGGGTTCGCTATTCCAACGGTCCTCGCCCACAGCGTTATGGTGAGTTTGGTCGAAGATGGAGCGGTTTCGCGAGGCTTTCTAGGAGTCGGTATTCAGGATTTAGATAAGGACTTGGTAGAGGCGATGGGGCTTGGAGACGCTAGGGGAGCTCTGGTGAATGGGGTTTCTCCGGGCTCGCCGGCCGAAGACGCTGGACTGCAGGCTGGTGATGTTCTGGTTAAAGTAGACGACGAAGAAGTGGAGTCGGCTACGGATTTGCGACTGAAGATAGCGTCCAAAGCTCCAGAAAGCACTGTAGATCTTACTGTCTACCGGGATGAAAAATACTTCAAGACGGAAGCCAAGCTTGTAGAACGAAGAACAGATGGTCGATTCATCATTGGCAGCCAGACCAACGAGCTCTTGGATGGAGTGGAGGCGGAGCCGCTGTCGGATGATCTTCGTCGGCAATTCCAGATAGACGAAAAGGTAGAGAACGGATTGGTGATTACCAGCGTGTCGCTAGATAGTCGCTACGCTAGGCAGCTGATGGCGGGAATGGTGATCGAGAAGATAAAGGACGAACCGGTTTATACGGTCGCAGAGGCTAAGAAGCTGCTGGAGTCCGGCGAGAAAGTCGCTCTATTTGTCTACATCGATGGCTTTTATCGATATATGGCAATCGATGTGGAGTGATGCCATCCGCTAAAAAAATGAGTAAATGGCGGAGGCCGAAACGGGCTTCAGTGGCGTTGCTTTTTGGCACATGGGCCGCTGACCCGAGCTGGCGTCAAGTCGCCTTGCTGAAACCCGTTTCGGCCCCGTCTCCCAAAGATGGATGCGCCGTAAAATCCAAGTTCGCATCATTTCAATTGGAAGGGCTGACTGTCTCAAGTCAGCCGATTGCTTGATGTGCCATTGGATCGGCTGACGAGGGACAGCCAAGCCGATCATCTACCAAAGAATCGATAGGTAGTTAAGAAATGTTTGAACTGGGTAGCGTTGGGCTCCCGCGCGCCTGCAGATGAAAGCCGCCAATGGTCGCTCGGATATCGGTCGCTGCCAAAATAGATCTCAGCCCAACTGCCCCCCGGTTATACGGCGGCCTTAGTCGTTTCGGCAGATCGACGTTTGACAAATTCGACGATAGCTTGGTCATCATCCATGTTTGCCCAGACGACACGGAGGAATTCGGCAGGATGAATATCGTGGGAGGTCAGAAAGTTCCGGTCGCCACCGCAGCAGTACATGATTTCGTCGGGCAATTCTCCCAAAAGCTTTCCCCGCGCCTTTGGCAGAATTCGGGGTAGCCAAGTGATTCCGTCGATGTCGTCGCTTTTGGCTGGAAGGTCCGCCGAGGAGATTCGGTTTGAGGACGGTATCGACGACTGAATGTGCAAGAAGTAGTCGCGTCTAACTTGCTCGATCGATTGGGCGATCTCGTAGGAGGGGGCATCATCGAGTACGGCATCTTCTGCGTAGTCGTAAAAGTCCTGTTCGCGCCAGCCATTCAGGGTGATGAACGCTTTTTCTGTGTCGTCAAAATAGGCGCTTTTGTCCTGGTTTCCTTGCTGGTAAAGGGCAAAAGCCTTCTCGTACAAAGCTCTAAAGGCGTCTTGGTAATTGTAGTGCTGCATGGGATAGAGAACTGATGATTGTTAACATTTATTGCGAGTAGAATCCTGTTTGATAGCGTTAGCCGGATATGCGAAAGTCGACCTGTCGCTTGAATCGATCCACTCGATGGACGAGGACGTTTACTTTCTGCCCGACTCGATAGGTTTTTCGAGTGCGTCTACCGATGAAAGCGGTTCCGCTATCATTTAAACGGTAGAGATCGTCTTTTAGCGTGGAGATATGGACCATGCCAAATGCGTTCGATTCTACAAGTTCGATGAACATGCCATGGTTTCGGACCTCCGTGATTACGGCGGTAAATTGCGTCCGCCTGGGCTTTTCAAGCTCGCGTTCGAAGAATTCGAGAAGCTTAACTTTAACAGACTCCCTTTCCGCTTCGGTGCTGTTTACTTCCGTATGGCTCAAATGTTCGGCCAGGATGTTGGCTCTGGCGATAGTGTAGCGCCCAGGTGAGCAGTCTTCCAGAGTTCGCTGTCCCTCGATCTTGTCAAGATAATGCTCGAATACTCGATGAACGGCGAGGTCCGAGTAGCGCCGAATAGGCGAGGTGAAATGACAATAGTTCTTCTTGTTCAAGCCATAGTGGCCATCTGGAGTCGATCGATAGCAGGCCTTTTTGAGAGACCGGAGCAGCTGGGACTTCAAAATATGGCTCTGCGGATGCGTATCCAATAATTGGGTGAGCTTTATCATTTCGGAACGAACGCTGAGGTCAGCAACCGTCACGCCAAAAGTAGCCAAGTAGTCCCGCAATTCATTCAGACGGTCCTCGTCCGGATCGTCGTGCGTCCGATAGATGCAGGGCATGTTGGCGCTTCGCATGGCCTTGGCCACGGCTTCATTGGCGGCGAGCATGAATTCCTCGATCAACTGGTGGCTTTCGTCATTTTCCACCTTCTCAAGCCGATCCGCGTATCCGTTTTCGTCGACGAAGATTTTCGTTTCGCTCATGTCGAGGTCCAAGCTGCCGGATCGCATTCGGTCGGAACGGAGTTTGGAAGCGACTTTCCATAGGTTCCTTAGTGTGGCTTGCAGCCCGCGTATCTCTTTTTCCGGTAGTTCGGCGAGCGCGCGCCCTGTGGATCCCGTTTGATGGGCAGGCGGGAGTTTCAGCTTTTTTGCAGTCTCGATATCGTCGTTGAACAGCAAGGTATAGGCTTGCTTGTAGGTTAGGCGCTTGTTGCTCCGAATAACCGAGTTCGCAAACGAGGCCCCTTTGAACTTCCCGCCAGGCGAGAAGGTCAAGAAAACGGACTTGGTAAGCCGGTCTTCGTCTTCCACGAGGCTGCATATTCCATTTGATAGGGCGTGTGGAAGCATAGGAATGACTTTCCCGACGAGATAAGTGGAGTTGCCACGAGCTCGAGCTTCTTTATCGAGTGCCGAGCCAGGCGTGACGTAGCTAGCTACATCCGCGATATGGATACCTATGCGCAACGCGTTTTTCGATTGCTCTAATGTTAGGGCGTCGTCGAAATCCTTTGCGTCATCGGGATCGATGGTAACCGTGTACAGGTTCCTCAAGTCATGGCGCCCCTTTAGCTGCGAAGCCTGGACGGTCTGGGAGGTCCCTTTTGCCTCGTTCACGACGCTTTGAGGAAATTCCGGGCTCAGATCGTATTTGTGAAGAATGGATTGGAGCTCCGCTTGCGGCTCGTGTGTATCGCCCAGGTTTTCTATGATTTCACCCTCTGGATTGACATGCCTTTGCTCCCATTTGTGCAGCTTTACGATCACCTTGCTGCCGACTTTGGGCTTGGGTGAAATTTTGGCTTTCCGGGGGTCAGGAACATAGATGTCGTGAACGATCCTAGGGTCATCTGGGACGACATAGTGGAACAATCGGGTTTTTTGCAGATTGCCGACGATAGTTTTTCGAGCCCTCTTTTGTATTCTAATGACGCGACCTCGGGCGCGGTCAGGGAAACGAGTTGGGGCACGCCGTCGCCCTCTGTGTTGCCGTCTTGGCGATTGCTCGAAGGCCTCGTACAATCGAACTACGACGCGGTCATCGTGCATGGATACGCCAGTATCGGCCGCATCGACCTCTATCGGTTCGGCGTGGTTTCCAGAGTCGATATCATCAGGTATCACAAATCCGGATCCATTTTGTCGAAATCGGATGACGCCGGTGACGAGATCGACATCTCTTGGGATGCAATAGCGGTCGTCTTTGATGATGACTAGCTGACCTTGGCTGATTAGAAGGCGCAGTTCGTGCTCTAGTTTGCGGCGGTCCTGTTTGCCCAGTTCGAAAGAGTCGGAGAGCTGTTTCTTGGTTAGAGGGGTGTAATCCCCAGACTGGGCGAGCGAGATGATACGGTCTCTAAGTTTCATAAAGCTTGGTAGGAATTAGATTGGATTCCCCAATAGATCCTTTAGTTTCAGGGTAACGATGAAGATTATACATGCCGCAAGCGAGATGTTCCCGTACCTGAAAACAGGCGGTTTGGCTGATGTTACGGGCGCTTTGTGCAAGTCCTTGTCTCGGTTTGGCCATGATGTTTCAATTTTCCTGCCCGGTTACCGCAAGATTATCGAATCACCGGAATTTGATAAAGCTAAGCTCAAGGTGGTTTTGCAAATCGAGCTCGGAGACGAATATCTCAGGGGGGAGGTGTACGCTCTGCCCCTAGGCAAGCGTCAGACGATGTATGTGATCCGTCGCGACGAGTTCTTTGATCGCTCGAATCCTTACGGTTCCGCTAATCGCGATTACGACGATAACGATCGGCGTTTCATTTGGTATTGCAAGGCAATAGTGGAAGGGATGCGCTTTCTGGAGATTAAGGCCGACGTATTTCATTGCCATGATTGGCAAACGGGATTGGCCCCTTTGTTTTTGCGAATTGCCGAGGAGGAGTACGGCACCTCGCTGGCTTTGAAGACCTTTTTCTCCATTCATAACATGGCGTTTCAGGGCCTCTTTCCGAGCAGTTCCTTTCGTTACACGAATCTCCCCAGCGAGTTCAACGAATTGGACGGAATCGAGTTTTATGAACAGATCAGCCTGATCAAGGGCGGCATTTTTTTCTCTGATAAGATCATTACGGTTAGCCCGAACTACGCCAAAGAGATTCTGACCCCAGAATTTGGATGCGGGATGGAAGGCGTGTTGAGAACAAGGGCGACTGATTTGGTGGGTATCGCCAATGGTATCGATACGGAAGTTTGGGATCCGAGCTCGGACGAGCGATTGCCGGCTAATTACTCGCTTTCGAATTTGGAAGGAAAGCGAATCTGCCGGGCCCGCCTGTTGGAAGAGCTGGGCTTAGCTGAAACGGACAATCCTGTCTACGGAATTGTCTGTCGCCTGACAGAGCAGAAGGGCTTGGATATGCTGCTCAATCAAATGAGCTTTTTCAGCAAGCAGGATTGCCGGCTGGTTTTGCTGGGAATGGGCGATCCGAAGTATGAGCGCTCCTTGAAGCGCTGGGCGAAAGCGCATCCGGACAAGATCGCCGTGTGCACGGTTTTGGACGAGGCTATGTCACACTTGGTGGAAGCGGGATCCGATTTTTACTTGATGCCCTCTATCTTCGAACCTTGCGGATTGAATCAGATGTATAGCCAGCGTTACGGAACGCCTCCTCTGGCATCGAACGTTGGGGGCTTGCACGACACTATTGTCGATTACCGACAGAATCCGGAAACGGGTTCGGGTTTGTTGTTCGAGCCAAACGAACTCGATTTTAGGAACGCTTTGCAAGAATCGCTTTCTATTTTCAAGTCAAAGGGTGTTTACGAGAGAATCCAGGCGAACGGGATTAAGCGCGACTTTTCTTGGTCGAACGCGGCGAAGGAATATGAGGCCCTCTATTCCGAGTCTATTTGATCGGAACTGTCTGTAATTAGAATTTGAATGCAATTCAGGCGGGAGTCAGATTTGCCTTGCTCTGCGAGCGAGGCGTTCGAGTGGCATGCTCGGGATGGGGCGTTTGAACGTCTCGCCCCGCCATGGGATCGGTTGGAAGTTGTTTCCAGGACGGGGTCCGGCATAGACGAGGGTTCGACCATTCGCCTTAGGCTTCGCAAGTTTGGCATAGGGAAGGAGTGGCTGGCGAAAATAAGCGATCGCCAGGAGGGGGCTTATTTTAAGGATGTACAAGTGGAGGGTCCCTTCGCGCGATGGGAGCATTGTCATGCTTTCAAAGAATCGGAATCCGATTCTTGCCTACTTGAGGATCAAATAGACTATGCCTTGCCTGGCGGACCTATTGTCAATGCGATCGCCGGGAGTCGAGTTCGGTCGGAGTTGGATCGAGTTTTCAGCTATCGCCACGAAATCACGAAAAGCGATTTGGAGTTTTGGATTCGATATAAGAACCAGGAGCGCTTGAATGTGCTCATCTCTGGCGGTTACGGATTTATTGGCAGTCGATTGAGCTCATTCCTCCGTAGCCAAGGGCACAAGGTGGCTATTCTTTCGCGATCGCCTAGGGTAGGCGATGTGGGGTGGGATCCGGATGGCGGGGGCATTGCCAGTGATCAGTTGGAAGGCTTTGATGCCGTGATCCACTTAGCGGGAGAGAATTTAGCCGCAGGAAGATGGACTGAGAAACGAAAAACCCGGTTGTGGAAAAGCCGCGTGGAAGCGACCCAGTTCCTGGTCGAAGCATTTAAGCGGGTCAAGAGGCGTCCGAGAACATTCATTTGCGCTTCAGGTATCGGCTACTATGGGGATCGGGGCGATGAGGTTGTCCCGGAGGGAGAACCTCTCGGACAGGGGTTCTTGGCCGGGCTTTGCCAAGCTTGGGAGTCCGAGGCGATCGCTGCGGAGGACGCTTTCGACCGAACGTTTAGGTTGAGGACAGGGGTCGTTTTAGATGCGAAAGGCGGAGCTCTAGGGAAGATGCTTTTGCCGTTTAGAATGGGATTGGGGGGCGCTCTGGGCAAAGGATCGCAATGGATGTCCTGGATTGCTTTAGAAGATTGGATCGGATCCGTCTACCACCTCCTCATGGAAGGCGCAAGCGGGCCTTTCAATTTGGTATCCCCCAATCCGGTAACCAGTCGCGATTTCGCGAGAACGCTGGGGTCCGTCTTGGAGCGGCCCGCTTTCATGGATGTTCCCGCCCCCATCTTGAAGCTTCTTTTGGGCGAATTCGCTGATGAGGGCTTGCTCTCTAGTTGTCGGGCCTATCCGGCTGCCCTCGAATTATCCGGTTACCGATTCAGGTATCCTGATCTTGGGGACGCGCTGCGTTTGACTTTGGGGTGCCGAGCAAAAGCTGGTTAGGAAGAAGCAGTTTCCATTGAGGGTTCGGAGATTGACTCCTCGGGGGCCGATCTCCAAAGGATAATGCGAGATGTCTAGAATTTACCCCAGTATAACGGCGGCCATAGGAAAGACGCCTTTAGTTAAACTTAATGCCTTAGCTGAAGGGCTCGAGGCAGAGGTATTGGTCAAGTGCGAATTTTTCAATCCGCTTTCCAGTGTTAAAGACCGAATAGGAGTGGCGATGATTGAGGCGGCTGAGAAAGCCGATAAATTGGCTCCAGGTGGAGTTATCATCGAGCCCACATCGGGAAACACGGGTATCGCTCTAGCCTTTGTTGCCGCTGCCAAAGGTTATCGGCTCATTTTAACGATGCCGGAAACCATGTCTATGGAGCGACGAGTGCTTTTGAACATGCTGGGAGCGGATCTAGTGCTCACTCCAGGCCCCAAGGGAATGCCGGGCGCGATCGCTAGAGCTCTGGAGTTGGTTGAAGAGCACGGAGAAAATGCTTTCATGCCGCAACAATTCGAGAATCCAGCTAACCCTGAGATTCATCGACGGACGACGGCGGAAGAAATTTGGGAAGCGACGGGAGGCGAGATCGATGCCTTTGTCTCGGGCGTCGGGACAGGCGGTACAATCACCGGAGTCTCGGAGGTTATCAAGAGTCGTCGCCACTTGAAAACGGTAGCTGTTGAGCCTACCAACAGCCCAGTGATCTCTGGAGGCAATCCGGGACCCCATAAAATCCAGGGAATCGGAGCCGGATTCATCCCCAAAAATTGTAATACTAAAATTATCGATGAAGTTATCACCGTGGAAAACGAAGACGCGTTTGCCACCGCTCAAGCCGCAGCCCTTAAGGAGGGATTGAGCGTAGGGATCTCTTCGGGCGCGACGATTTGGGCGGCTATCGAGCTGGCCAAGCGTCCGGAAATGGCCGGTAAGCGAATCGTGACGATTGCTGCAAGTAGTGGAGAACGCTACATAAGCACGCCTCTCGGAGAAGCGGCGAGAGCGGCCGCCACAGCCGCGGTCGTTTCTTAACGGGCTGTTGCCCGAATTGCTCAGGCAACGCCATTCTGGTTCGGGCAACGCCTACCAAATTGGTCCGCCCCAGTTGTCGGCCAAACTGGATCTATTTGGATAGGCTAATGATTATATTGCAGAAAATAACATAATAATATGATATTGCAATAATATCATTATAAAGTGGAAGTTCACAGCAGAAACATTTCTGACCTACCTCCAAGCGAGTCCTCAATAGGTCTATATCATATTGATAAGCAGTTAGTTAACGAATCGGTTCACCGACACGGTCATCACGAAGTCGTAGCGATCTCGCGGGGTCGAGGCAAAGTCCGCATCGGCTCTTTCTCAGGAGAATTCGGACCGGGTACGGTGGCTTTCATCAGTAGGGGAACCGACCATTTTTGGAGTTCTCGCGGTGAAAAGAGCCTAGTCTCAGCAGACTTTCTTCATCTTCCTCGAGCGGTGTTTTCCCCATCTCTGCTGGCGTTGCCAGATGCCGCTGGAGTTCGTTCCCTATTTTCCGAGGGTCGCTTAGGGGCGGTATGCCGCTTTCCCGAATTTGATCGGGTAAGTTCACGTTTGAGAACGATCAAAGGGGCTCGCGGGTTTTTGCGCCTAGCCCGCATCTACGCCTTAATAGATTTGCTAGTTTTCAGCAATGCCTTCCAACCTATTGATAATCATAAAGTAAGCGTACACGTATTTCGCGATCGACTTCATTTGGCGATGGCGTGCGATTACATAGCCGAACATTTTAGGGAAGACCTGAATCGCGACCGCCTGGCCTCGCAAGTGGGTATGGATGCGAGTTCTTTTTCCCGATTTTTCCGTAGGGCTAGCGGTCAGAAGTTCACGGACTATTTGAATGTTATCCGAATTCGAGAAGCCGCGAAATTGTTGGCGGCTCGACGTCGATTGCCGATTTCGTCGATCGCAAAATTATGCGGTTATTCGAATTTGAGCGTATTTAATCAGCAATTCCGAAAGCGCTTGGGAATGACGCCACGCGACTATCGGCGACAGCTTGAATTCGAGCCAGTCTCGCCCTGATAGAGATGTTGATGGGCGAGCGGATTCTTACTTGATAGCCGGCGAAGCTGTGGCGATCCTAACAGCTAGTTAAGCAATACAGGAAAAACGATGAGCCAATCATTATTCGAAAAAGTTTGGAGTGCCCATGCGGTCAAGGAGCTGTCCAACGGACAGACTCAGTTGCTCATTGGGACGCACTTGATTCACGAGGTTACGAGCCCACAGGCGTTCGGCATGCTGCGCGATTTGAATCTGCCGGTCGCCTATCCGCACCGGACCTTCGCGACCGTGGATCACATCGTCCCCACGGATCAGCGGCAAGAGCCTTTCGCTGACCCTTTGGCTGACGCTATGATTAAGGAGCTGCGGAGAAATTGCGAAGAAACTGGCATCACCTTCTTCGATTTGCCGAGCGGCAGGCAGGGAATTGTCCACGTGGTCGGTCCGGAGCAAGGGATTACTCAGCCAGGGACAACGATTGCTTGCGGTGATTCTCATACTTCTACTCATGGCGCCTTCGGAGCGATCGCTTTTGGTATTGGAACGACGCAAATCAGGGATCTGCTGGCCACGCAGACTATGGGTATAGCCAAATTGAAAGTGCGCCGTATCAATGTTAACGGAACTTTGCGGCCCGGCGTATACGCCAAAGACGTCATCCTGCATATCATCCGTAAGCTCGGGGTAAAGGGGGGGACGGGCTTCGCCTACGAGTACGGAGGATCGGTATTCGACAACTTTTCAATGGAAGAGCGAATGACGGTTTGCAACATGTCCATCGAGGGCGGCGCTCGCGTTGGCTATGTTAATCCCGACGAAAAGACTTTCGAGTACCTGAAAGGCAGGCCGTATTCACCGAGCGGTGACGATTGGGATAAGGCTGTTGAAAGCTGGAAGTCTTTTGCTAGCGATCCGGATTGCCAATACGACGATGTTGTCGATTTCAATGCGGAGGACATTGCTCCTACTGTGACTTGGGGCATCAATCCAGAACAGGCCATTACGGTTGATGAGAACATCCCAACGGTTGAAGGGTCTGACGAGTCGGATAAGGATTTGGTGGCGGAAGCGCTTGAATATATGAAGTTGCCAGCGGGACAACCCATCAAGGGAACGAAGGTAGATGTCTGTTTCATAGGCTCATGCACCAATGGCCGGCTTTCGGATTTCGAAGAGGTTGCCAAATACCTTAAGGGACACCGGGTTGCCGGTGGCGTTAAAGCGATCGCGGTTCCGGGTTCTCAGATCGTCGATGGGATTTGCCGTGAGAAAGGCATCGATAAGGTCTTTGAAGAAGCGGGATTCGAATGGAGAGGCGCGGGCTGTTCGATGTGTTTAGCCATGAATCCTGACAAGCTGATTGGCGATCAATTGAGCGCTAGCTCTAGTAATCGGAATTTCAAGGGAAGGCAAGGTAGCCCGACGGGTCGAACCGTATTGATGAGCCCGGTTATGGTAGCTGCCGCTGCGATTAGGGGAGAAATAGCCGATGCTCGAGAAGTCTTTGGAGTAGGCGAATTGGCGAGCGCTTAAAGTTTAGGAGATCAATAGAAATGGCTTTAGACAAAATCACCTTAGTAACGGGCAAGGGTATCCATGTCCCTGGAAACGAGATCGACACGGACCGCATTATACCGGCCCGTTTCATGAAGTGCGTCACTTTTGACGGGCTCGGCGAATACCTGTTTTACGATGTACGTAAGAATGAAGACGGGAGCGATAAAAAGCACCCGCTCAACGATCCTCGTTTTTCCGAGGCGAGTATACTCTTGACCGGAGCCAACTTCGGATGTGGGAGCTCTAGAGAGCATGCTCCGCAAGCCCTTTACCGTTACGGCTTCAGAGGAATTATCGCCGAGAGTTTCGCGGAGATTTTCTTCGGTAATTGCACGACTCTTGGGATTCCGTGCTTCTGCGCGGCCAAGGAGGATATCGCGGCGATCGCGGCTGCCATCGAATCGGACCCAAGCGCCGAAATAACGCTTGATGTGGGAAATGAGCGTATTCGCGTAGGCGATCAGAGCTACACGGCGGTTGTCAGGGAAACCGCCCGCAAGGCCTTGTGCGAAGGGAAGTGGGACATGATTGGCGAATTGAAGGAAGGAGAATCTCAAGTGGCGGCAGTGGTCCAAAAGCTGCCGTACATGACGCGTTAGATTTCCTCTCGACCGCTATTCTCTTTTAAGATTGCCCGAATTGAGGTAGCTCACTTAAGGATCGCAACCGATATTCCGAAACCGCCCTCTATTGGGGCGACTAACCATGCTAGAGATTCTAAAAGGCGCCGGCGTATTTGTTTATCCGCTCATGCTCTGCTCGCTCGCGGGCGGATTCATCATATTCGAACGGCTATTCGCTTTGCGTAGAGCAGCGATTATACCCGCTCACTTAGTCGAGGGAATCGTTGAGGGCAGTCCTTCGGATGGTGGGGGGCGGTCGGCTCTAGGGCGAATCATCGCCTATTGGAAGCGCCATGAGCAGGACGAAGGAGCCGTGCGGGCCTACGCTCGACTCGAAGTCAATAGGATGGAGCGCGGATTTGTTTTTCTAGAAATTATAATTGGGGCGGCGCCTTTACTGGGCTTGCTGGGGACTGTGACGGGGCTTGTGCAAGTTTTCGGTAATGTTTCTCTCGATACGGGAATGCCGGATCCCTCGGCGTTTACTCAGGGGATTGCCTTGGCTTTGACGACTACGGTTATTGGCCTAGCGGTAGCGATCCCATGTTTGGTGGCCAATAGCTATTTGCAGCGCAAAGTGGAAACCTACGCGGTCCAATTCGAATCTCTCCTCGAGCAGATAGGCCTCAGGAATGTATGAGTTTGCTGGCTCGCAGACGGAATAAAGCCAGTATCAATATAATCCCGTTGATGGATGTATTGACGATTTTGATATTCTTCTTCCTTGTCAGCATGCAGTTCAAGGAGATGACCACGCTCAATTTGACTCTGCCTAAGATCGAGTCGGCAGGCCGAAACGAATTTCCAGAACGCATATTGATCGGCATCGATGAAGATGGTCAGATTTTCCTCGAAAATCAGCCGGTTCCATTGGGCGAACTCGAGGCAGTGCTTTCCAGAGTTTCAGAGGTGTCCAACGATGTACCCGTTCTGGTCAAGGCCCACAATCTGACCCCTTTGCAGACCGTGACCGATGTAATGGACGCCTGTCGTCTGAACGGCTTGAGCAAGATTCGGCTGCAGTCCCGATAGCCATTTCGCTGACTGATGAGGAACGTTTTTCCCTATCCAGGGTCAGGAGGGCAGCTCTCATCTCCTTGGAAACAGTCTACTTGTTACAATCGCTCGTCTGAAACGGCCAAAACCAAAACCGAATTGACAACCAGCTGTAATTCGGCGTCCAATTTCCTAGCTCAACTAGTAAATTTACCAAAAATCGATTTATGAAAAAACGATCCCTCATTGTTACCTTGGCCTTGGCGGTAGCCTCGTTGCCATCCATCCAAGCCAACTCCCATGAAGGTGGAGACCACGACCATACGGCGCTCGAAGATCAAATGAGTGACATGAACAAGGCCTGGCGTTCCGTTAGGCGTCAAATTAAAGATCCTTCCAAGAACGACTCCACCCTCGAACATGTGGCGAAAGTCAAAAAGGCCGCTCAGAAGTCGGTCGACATGACGCCCATCCTCGCCAAAGAGATGTCTGGAGCGGAAAAAAAGAATTTTATGGCCGGCTACCAAAAGGCTATGAAGAATACGGTAGCGCTGATTGGCGATCTGGAGGCTGCATTGAAAGCGGGAGACAATTCCAAAGCGGAGGAAATTGTGGGCAAAATCAACGACGCTCGTAAACACGGGCATGAAAAGTACAAGCCCGAGGATGAATAAGCCGCGGTTGTTTACTGGTTTCTAAATACTTTCAGCCTGCCCATTTAGGGCAGGCTTTTTTATTTCCAGAAGGTGATCGCATCGGTAGATCTTTGAGGTATGTCTATTCACATACCTTACGGAGAGAGCCACATTGTGCTGGAGCTCGAGAACGTAAATGCGACGATTGTCGAGCCGCTGTTCGTTGAAGGTCTACCAGATGAACGTTCGAGTTTCCTGTCAGCTTGTTCGTGGCCAACAGGTTCTGCTTCCTTGGCGGATATCATTCAGCGTGGCGATCAAGTAGCGGTATGTATTCCTGACGCTACTCGCCCGTTTCCGAGCGATCGTGTTTTGCCATGGCTTTTTGAGTACCTCTCTTTCGTTCCCAGCGAAAACATCGTCATCATCAATGGCACGGGCTCGCACCGGGGAAATACTCGAAAAGAACTCGAGCGAATGGTGGGCTGCGAGATCTTGGAAAACTACCGCGTTGTGAATCACGACGCTCATGATCCATCAAGGCTAGTTCATGTTGGGGATTCCGAATTTGGGTATCCTGTACTTATGAATCGTGATTACGTGGAAGCGGATCGCCGCATTTTGCTGGGATTTATCGAGCCGCATTTCATGGCGGGATTCTCGGGAGGCTACAAGGCCGCCTTTCCTGGGGTGGCAGGGATCGATGCTATCATGCAATATCATAGCGCGGGAGTGATTGGCGATCCCTTGAGTACTTGGGGCAATTTGCATAACAATCCTACTCAAGAGCACGTTCGGGCGGGGGGAAAACTTCGGGAAGCAGATTTTTTGATCAACGTAACGCTGAACCGAGATCGAGAGATTACCCGTTTCTTTTGTGGCCATCCAATTGAGGCTCACGAGTCGGGCTGCGCTTACGTCAAGGAAAGCGCTATGGTAGGTTGCGAGGCTCCGTTTCCAATCGTGGTGACTAGCAACAATGGCTTTCCGTTGGACCAAAATCTCTACCAGACCGTTAAGGGCATGTCTGCAGCAGCTCAAATCGTGGAGAAAGGGGGACTCATTCTAGTAGCTTCCGAATGCCGTGACGGATTCCCCGAACATGGCAACTATCGAAAACTGCTCTTCGATTACGATACGCCCGAAGCTTTGCTGGAAGCGATCCATGAGCCTGGGTTTTCGGTATTCGATCAGTGGCAAGTTCAGTTGCAGGCGATGATAGGCCAGAAGGCCCGAGTGGAGATTCAGTCTTCGATAGATTCGCACGCACTGCGCCGAGCCCATTTGAAGCCCGTCGATTCAATAAACGAGGCCTTGAGAAACGAGTTGGATCGAATTGGGAAGGACGCTCCAATTGCCGTACTGCCGGAAGGTCCGGTCACCGTTCCCTATTTGCGTTAGCAGAGCATTTATGGCTTGGTGAAGCCGAATAATTATTCATTCTCTAGTTCGTATAGACTTTTCCAATCCCTACTCCCGATCGGGAACTATTCTCTATGAAATTAGCTCGTACCTTAACACTACCGTTTACTCTTTTATTAGCGCTAGCATCGCTTGTTGCCGAAGATGGCCCCGTTTTCGAAATGCGGACCTATTACGCCAATGAGGGCAAGCTGGAGGATCTATTAACTCGGTTCCGTGATCACACGGTGGCTCTGTTCGAAAAACATGGAATGGAAAACGTCGGTTATTTTGTGCCAGAAGAGAACCCGGACAACATCCTCGTTTACTTCCTATCCTACCCGAGCCGAGAGGCGAGAAAAGCGTCCTGGAAAGGTTTCGGTTCAGATCCGGATTGGAAGGCGGCATTCGAAGCTTCGAAGGTGAACGGAAAGCTCGTAGCGAAAGTTGAGAGCTCGTTCCTCTCCCTCACGGATTACTCGCCCGAGTTGCGAATCAAGAAATCGAAGAAACCTCGGTTATTCGAATTGCGAACCTACACGGCTGCAGAAGGAAAACTCTCTCATCTAGACTACCGATTTGCCAACGACACCATTCGGATTTTCGAAAAGCACGGAATGACCAATGTAGCCTACTGGCATCCTATGCCGGATCAGGAAGGTCACGGAAACACCTTAGTCTATCTCTTAGCCTACAAAGATGCCAAGGCCCATGAGAAGGCTTGGGCTGGCTTTCGAGCGGATCCTGAATGGAAAGCGGCTGCCGCAAGATCCAAAGAGCGCGCGAATGGCGGGCTTCTGATCAAGAATGGCGTTCAGTCTCAGATGCTAAGATCCGTGGACTTTTCGGCCATGCGCTGATCTACCGATTCTCGGGCAAAAAGCTATTTCAAAACTGCATTCTATTAACGCGTGCCGCACCTTGGCGGAATCCCTTGGCCGTTAGCGACATACTAGTCACTTGCCCGAAAGCTTGCGCCGTCTATCTGAGGCAGGAGCTTGAGAGTTTGGGTTATCCAGTCGTTCGAGAAGCCACGGCTGGGGTTTTTACGAGCGGATCGGCTGCTGATTGCATGCGTCTTAACCTGCAGTTGCGAACAGGACTCAGAGTGCTCTGGAAAATCGCGGATTTTAAGGCAGCAGATGGTCAGCAGCTGTACAACCGAGCGGTCGAAATTCCCTGGGAATCCTACATTCCGGCTGATGGCTATGTCTCCATTGGTTCCTCGGTAAGAAACGATACCATTCGGAATACGAAATTTGCGGGATTGCGTTTGAAAGACGCCTTGGTCGACCGAATCAGAGAAAAGAAAGGGACCCGCCCAGACACCGGGAACGATTCCGATAAAGCCAAGCTTTTTCTATATTGGAGAGACGAGGAAGTTAATATATATTTGGATACTTCAGGAGTGCCGCTGAGCAATCGCGGCTATCGCGTCAGTCCCGGCAAGGCGCCCATGAGGGAAAACCTTGCGGCTTCGGTTTTGAAGGCTACCCGCTGGCGTCCGGGTATCCCGCTGGTCAATCCTATGTGCGGCAGCGGCACCTTGGCCATCGAAGCGGCTCTATGGGCCTTGGGAAGACCTGCAGGGCGATTTCGGGATAATTTCGGATTCATGCACTTGGAAGGCTATCAATCTGAGGAATTCGAGGCGATCAAGAAAGAGTTGGACGTTGATAGTGATGCAGTCGATTCGGCTACGATAATTGCTACAGATCGGGATCCCGAAGCGATCGAAGCCGCTCGACGAAACGCCGAACTCGCCGGTGTGGCGAATTTGATTCGGTTCGGCGTCTGCGATTTTCGGGAAACCGAGATGCCCGAGCCTCAGGGTGTCGTTATCTTGAATCCGGAATACGGCGACCGGATGGGGGAGGAACGAAAGCTTCTTCCCGTTTATCAAGCCATAGGGGACTTTTTTAAGAAGCAGTGTCCGGGATACTGGGGTTATGTTTTCACGGGCAATCGGTCACTGGGAAAGCGGATCGGTCTTAAAGCCTCACGAAAGGTCGAATTTTACAACGGGCCTATCGAATGCAGGCTCTTTGAATTTGAGCTCTATGACGGCTCTCGAAATCTGAGATGAGGGCGATGTACATGGATGGGCGCATCGGTTCCATCAGAGGCTGGAAAGTCGCCTGGCTTCAGCCCGCTTTATTTGGTCAATGTTTTTATGAATGTGGGGCTCGGCAGTTTTCCGCTGGAAAACTGCTAAGCAGCCTTTAAGACTGTTCTTTACAATTTTCGCTTGGGCTATGTCCAGCCAATCTCTAACCACTCCCTCCCATATGAAACTCGAAACGAAATGCCTCCATGCCGGTCAAGCGCCGGATCCGACTACCAATTCCCGAGCGGTCCCCGTCTACCGCACTTCCTCTTATGTTTTCAACGACACTGAGCACGCGGCCAATCTCTTCGCCTTGAGGGAATTGGGGAACATCTACTCGCGGATCATGAATCCGACCCAGGATGTTCTCGAGCAACGGGTGGCCCAGTTGGAGGGCGGAGCAGCCGCCCTAGCCCTGTCTTCCGGAACCAGCGCCATATTTTACTCTATTATTAACTTGGCCAAGGCCGGCGACAACATCGTTTCGGCCAACAATCTCTACGGTGGCACTTACACGCAGTTCAATGACATCCTCCCCGATTTGGGAATCAATGTTAAGTTTGTCGACCCCAACGACCCCGCCAATTTCGCCGCGGCGATCGACGAGAACACCAAAGCGTTTTTTTGCGAGACAGTGAGCAACCCCGGTGTCGAAATTGCCGATCTGGAAGCGATCGCCACGATCGCTCACGACAATGGCTTGCCGCTCATCGTCGATTCCACCTTCTCCACGCCCTACTTGACGCGTCCAATAGAGTTTGGTGCCGACATCGTAGTCCATTCTTTGACTAAATGGTTCGGAGGGCACGGCACGGGAATTGGGGGCGTGGTCGTTGATTCCGGCAAGTTTAACTGGGCCAACGGAAAATTTCCGCTCTATGATGAGCCAGACGCTTCCTATCATGGTCTCCGATGGGGGCACGATCTGCCGGAGCCGCTAGCTCCACTAGCCTTTATTTTGAGAATGCGGACGGTGCCTTTGCGGAACTTGGGGGCCTGTCTGGCTCCGGACAACGCTTGGATCTTTTTGCAAGGTATTGAAACCTTGCCGCTGCGTATGGAACGCCATTGCTCGAATGCCAAGGCTGTTGCTGAGCACCTCGACGGTAAAGCCGGTGTAGAATGGGTCCGGTATCCGGGTCTCAACGACGAGAAGAGCGGCGCTTTGGCTGACAAGTATCTCGATGGAAAGGGCGGAGCCATGGTGATTTTCGGGATTAAGGGTGGCGCCGAAGCCGGTTCCAGGTTTATCGATTCACTCGAGCTCTTCAGTCATTTGGCCAATGTGGGTGATGCCAAGAGCTTGGCTATCCATCCGGCGACCACTACGCATAGTCAGCTTTCCGCGGAGGCTCAGCAGGCTGGGGGCATTACGCCCGAGCTCGTCCGTTTGTCGGTCGGTATCGAGCACATCGATGATATCCTTGCTGACATCGACCAAGCCCTGGAAAAAGCCTTGGCTTAGGCTTGGGCTCCAACCTGCGTTTGTAATGGAAGCTCGAATTGACGTGAGCTAAAGCTCGTTGCTACCTGAAGTCGGTCTTTTTGCAAAGTAATTTGTGGAACAAAGAGGGATGCTTCGTCTTTGCTGAATTTGATAGTTAGCGGGCTATGGCACGCTATCTCTTGCGTCCCTAGATACGATCTAGACAGCGTCTGAAAAACCTGCATGATCTCGGCTTTCCCGTTGATCCCCTAACGCTTAAATTATGTCTACCTCCATTCGAATACAGCTTTCGGCAATGATGTTTCTCCAGTTCTTCATCTGGGGAGCTTGGTTTGTAACCCTAGGAACGTACCTCAATGGTAGGGCTTTCGATGGCGTTCAGATAGGGGCGGCTTACAGCACAATGCCCTGGGGTGCCTTGATCGCCCCGTTCTTCGTCGGAATGGTAGCTGATCGCTTTTTCAATTCCGAACGAGTACTAGGGGTATGCCACTTGTTGGGTGGAGCGATTCTTTATTTGAGCGCTTCGGTCACCGATGCCTCTGGGCTGTTTTGGATGCTGTTCGCATACGCCCTATGCTACAATCCTACCCTGGCTCTCGTTAACTCCATTTCGTTTTCTCAAATGGAGGATACCGCTAAGCAGTTTCCGGGCATCCGCGTGCTGGGCACCATCGGCTGGATCGCCGCTGGCTTTTTCGTCGGCATGTTCGGCATTGAAGACACTTCCGTACCCATGAAGATCGCAGCGGCGGCTTCTGGATTGTTGGGTGTTTACGCCTTTTTCCTGCCCAAGACTCCGCCGAAATCAGCGGGAGAGAAGGCCACTCTTCGCGATATCCTGAATCTGGATGCTCTGAGCCTGATGAAGGATCGCTCATTCGCGATATTCGTTCTCGGCTCCCTTTTGATCTGCATTCCATTGGCATTCTACTATAACTTCACGAATCTGTTCCTGAACGAAGTGGGAATGCCCAATCCTGTGAGAAGCATGACCTTCGGCCAAATGTCGGAGATCCTTTTCATGGTGATCATGCCATTCTGCTTGGTGCGATTGGGAGTAAAGAAGATGTTGCTTTTCGGGATGATAGCCTGGGCTCTTCGTTATGTTCTCTTCGCTAAAGGCGATGCGGACACCTTGATAGGCATGCTCTATGCCGGAATCATCCTCCATGGTATCTGCTACGACTTCTTCTTTGTTACGGGACACATCCACGTTGACAATGTAGCCCCAAAGAAGATTCAAGCCAGCGCTCAGGGATTCATCGCTCTCATCACTTACGGATTGGGCTTGCTTATCGGAACTTGGATTTCTGGATACTGTGTGAAATTGTACGAAACGACGCTTCCTAATGGCGATATTGTGCACGATTGGGAAAAGGTCTGGATGATTCCCGCCGCTATGGCCGCGGTGGTCATCGTGGTTTTCGCCATTTTCTTCAAGGAACCGGATTCCGCTAAGAGCGATGCTTGAAGTCGAATTTGGAAACGGCCGCTCGGAGATCGGCCGCTATCTTAGTCAAAGAGATCGTGATTCAGGTAAGCGGCATTGAAATTTTAGAAAAATGAATACATCGATTAATCGGAGAAACTTCCTGGCAGGATTAGGCACCGTAGCCGCCTTTTCCATACTACCCGGTCGGGCCCTAGCGTCCTCTCCCAATGGAAGGTTGCAGATAGCGCAAATCGGCGTAGGCAATCGGGGAAAGGGAAACCGCAGCGCCTTGATGCGCTTGCCGAACATGGACATCGTAGCTCTTTGCGATGTCGATAGCGCTTACCTAGCTGAAGCGAAAGCGGAAGTCCCCGGAGCCGCCACATTTTCCGACTACCGGAAAATGATGGATGCCATGGCCGATCGCATCGATGCGGTTCTCGTTTGCACGCCGGACCACATGCATGCTCCGATCTCGACGCTGGCTATGGAAGCCGGCAAGCACGTTTATTGCGAGAAACCCTTGGCTCACAATGTTGTCGAAAATCGGGAGTTGCGGTTGCTGGCCGAAAAAAAAGATCTGGTAACCCAATTAGGGATACAGGTTAGCGCGACGATTGCCCAGCGAATGACCGTTGAGTATGTACGCAGCGGACTCATTGGCAAAGTGAGCGAGGTTCATGTTTGGTCAAATAAGAAGTGGGGGCGGGATGAGGCGATTCTAGCGAGCTCGAGTCGTGCTCCCGCTTCGCTCGATTGGGGGCTTTGGCTGGGGGTTGCGGATGAACGCCTGTATCGGGAAGATGTCTTTCATCCGGGGCAGTGGCGACGATTGCTGGATTTTGGTACGGGCACTCTCGGCGATATGGGTGTGCATATTTTCGATACGCCTTACCGGGCTCTAGAGCTGGGAGCTCCCAAATGGGTCCTTAGCGAGTGTCGACCGCCGAACGGTTTTGGCCACCCCTTGAGCGTTAAGGCTGAATACCTTTTCCCGTCGACGCGCTACACTACGCGGTCGCTGAAATGGGTCTGGTATGATGGCGATAGCGCCCCGCCCAGTAGAATCGAAGGCTTCAACGAAGATGGAGCGATTAAACTGCCGAGCCAAGGCTGCGTAATGATAGGGGAAAAAGGAACCTTGATGATGCCGCACATGAGCGGTCCTCAGACCTTCCCTAGGGAACTTATCCGCAGCGTACCTAGACCAGAGCTCGATCCCATAGACCATCATGGCCAATGGGTGGATGCTTGCCTAGGCAAGGGCCAGCCGGGATCGCCTTTTTCATTCGGGGGACCGCTCTGCGAAGCCCTGCAGTTGGGTGTTGTCGCCGGTCGATATCCAGGGCGGAAGCTCAATTGGAATCCAAAGAGTATGAAGATCACCAATCTTTCCGAGGCTAACCAGTATTTAAGTCGGAAATACCGTTCGTTCTAGTTAAAGATCGGCCAAAGCCAGAATAGAATCGATGGCATCAAATAGAAGTCACAGAGTCCTTTGCGTGGGAGCCGGAAATACAGGCCGATCCCACATACTTGCTTATCATAGGTTAGACGGATTCGAAATAGCCGGTATTTGCACGCGCAGCCCGGAATCACGTAAAGCGGTAATGGAGGAATTGGAGGAGGCTTATCCGGAATTCGACGATTACTATGTGGCCCTTGAAGCGACGAAACCGGATGCGGTTTGCATTTCAACCTATCCGGATACGCACTATGATTATACAAAGGCGGCTCTCAAGGCGGGTTGCCATGTATTCCTAGAAAAACCGATCGCCGAGACTGTCGAGGAAGCGGAGGAACTAGTTGAGCTAGCAAAGTCTGCCAATCGCAAACTGGTTGTTGGCTATGTGCTGCGGCATCATCCGAGTTGGGTTACTTTTGTGGAAAAGGCCCGACAACTGGGCAAGCCTTTGGTCATGCGCATGAACTTAAACCAGCAGTCTTCAGGCGCCCAATGGCAGACACATCGGCAATTGCTCTCCTCGATATCGCCAATCGTTGATTGCGGCGTACACTATGTGGATGTTATGTGCCAAATGACGGGAGCCAAGCCTGTGCGGGTATCAGGGATTGGAGCTCGATTAACGGATGACCTCCCGGAGGGTAAAATCAATTACGGCCAGCTCCAAGTAACCTTTGATGATGGTTCCGTGGGCTGGTACGAAGCTGGCTGGGGACCCATGATGAGCGAGAACGCGTTTTTCGTAAAAGACGTTGTCGGTCCCAAAGGCAGCTTATCCATCGTGGCTAAAGAAGCGGCGGGCCCAGGGCGAAGCGCTGATATCGCGTCCCACGCCGTCACTCAGCAGCTCCAGGTCCATCACGGCGAGCTCGATAGCGATGGCTCGTTTGTGAAGGAGGATGAATTTCTATCGATGGAGACCGAGCCGGGGCATGATGCCTTGTTTCAGCGAGAGCAGGAGTTCTTTCTCCAAGCCCTCAATGATGATCTTGATGTAAGCGAGCTTTTGGAGGCCGCTTGTCACGCTAGCCGTATTGTTTTGGCTGCGGACGAAAGTTTCAGAACTGGAAAGACTATACAATTGCCATGAAAAAATTAGTTGCCGCAGCGATCGTAATCAAATACTCACTACTTGCCGCAATCGGCGTGAATCCGCCCGAAGGTTTCGTAGCTTTGTTTAATGGCGAAGACCTTTCAGAATGGTACGGGGATAATCCCCATCAATCGAGAAAAGCTGACGATCGCGAGGCTGCCATCAAGGCCCAGCAATCGGATTTTTTGAAGCATTGGAAAGTGGAAAATGGCGAGCTGGTGAACGATGGAGAAGGTCCTTATGCCACAACGGTCAAAGATTTTGGCGATATCGAGCTGATGCTGGAGTATAAGACGGTGGCCTTGGCGGATAGTGGTGTCTATTTGCGAGGATCGCCGCAGATCCAAATATGGGATACAACAGAGGCTGGTGGCAAATGGAATAACGGAGCGGACCGGGGCTCAGGCGGTCTTTACAACAATCCCAAGGAAGATGCGGATACCAATGGCAAGCATCCATTGGTCCACGCGGATAAGCCTTTTGGAGAGTGGAATTCCATCAAGGCGCGACATGTTGGGAGCCGTATATGGGTTTGGCTGAATGACAATTTGGTGGTCGACGGTGCCGAGTTCCACCCCTTCTACGATAAGTCTAAGCCTATGCCGAAGAAGGGCCCTATTCACTTGCAAACTCATGGGGGAGAGATCCGCTGGCGCAACGTGTACGTGCGTGAATTGGAGCCTGAGGAGGCTAATCGCTATCTTCGCGGCGACGAATTTGGCACCGGTTTCGAGCCAATCTTCAACGGGCGCAATCTCGATGGATGGTTTGGCGACATGAATGGGAAGCGGGTGGCGAACGGAATTTTGAAATGGACTGATGGCGGCCATATCTACACCAAGGAGATGTTCACGGACTTCGTTTTCCGCTTTGAATTCACCATGACCCCTGGGGCTAACAACGGTCTAGCTATAAGATCGTTGGGCGTCGGCAATCCCGCTTATGACGCGATGTGCGAATTGCAGATTCTTGACGATGGTCATGAACGCTACGCGGAAATTATAGATCCCCGCCAAGCCCATGGCAGCGCGTACGGAATGGCAGGAGCCCACCGAGGCTACTTGCGCGAATCGGGAGAATGGAATTACCAGGAGGTCAGGGTCGAGGGATCGACGATACAAGTGGAACTAAATGGAGTCAAAATTTTGGATACGGACCTCGGCGAAATCACCGAATACATGGCCGACCGGAAGCATCCAGGCAAAATGCTAGCCAAGGGGCATCTCGGCTTCGCGGGGCATGGCGACGAACATGCCTTCCAGTTCAGGCGGCTCTCGGTAAAGAAACTGAAGTAGGAGGACGAAGGGCTTTAGCGAGCCCTACCATTAAACAGTCTTAAGCATCTATATCATTAGGAGCGGCTTTATGCCGCGATTCCGGAGCTAGATTCCTTTTCGTAAGTGGCATAAAATCCCTACCTAAAAATGCCGTTGAATAGATAAATAGGCGTTGGAATTGTTCTCTAGTTGCCCGAAGAAGGTACGCTGCGTTTCGCCAAAAAATAAATTGCCTCCGAAACTCGCTTTCCACTCATCATTGAATGAGTAGTTTAGGGTGGGTCGAGCGTATCCATCTTGATCGCTCGGAGAATAGAAAACGAATAAAGAGAGACGAAGATCCTGCATCATCATCAGCTTTGTTAAACGGGCGGTAAGAACTTCTCGGGTACGATCAGGAAGTCCGTTGCTAATTCCGATCGCGGAGTAGTCGCGGGTTTGCTCGATGTAATACTGGAAAGAGCCGGTAAGATTTTTGGCTAACTCTTTCTCGTATCCGATGAGCCCTCTTGTCTGGGAATTCTGGATATTCGGATTATCTCCATGCGGATCGTCCAGACTTCCATATTGACCTGCTGCGATATTCAGAATCCCTCCCGCAAAAGGCTGTCTCCAACTGGCTCCGAAAGTTTCTAGCCTTGGAAATATAGCTTGATCGGTGTCGGGGTTAAATCCAAGCGGTTGCGTCCAGCGGCCATTATTGTAATAGATAGAAAGTTCTGCGCTCGCCCACAATCGGTGGGCTCTTATCGCGATGGTCTCGTCATCGGGATAGTCGGGACGAATGATTTGGCTTTTCCCGGCCAAACTGCTGTTCGATCGATAAAAATAGGATATACGTTCCCCAGTGATAAATCGATCAGGATCGAATTCGGGAGTGTAGACGAAATCGAAATTCATCCACTTGCTGTAGGCGCTGGTTCTGATGGTATCGCTAGGGGCTTTCAGGTACTCCTCATCCCGACCTAGAATGAACGACTGCCAGTCTTTTGGAAACAGGTCGTTGATAAAAAGAAGGTCGCTCTCGAACCGCTAGCGCGTCTCCATCAGAGCTAGGAGGCGTATCCATAAACCAGTTGAAGGAAACTGCTCCTAATCCGGCTTGTTCGATATTGTCTATGGTGGAAGGCGCTACGATCTTTTCGGCGACGACGCCCTCGATCGATTTTGCGTATTCGGTCAGCTCGAATACGTCGTCTAAAGTGTCTTTATTGTAAACGCCTTGCGGATGGGTCTCGTTTACGATCCCCAACACGATCTGGTCGTAGAGCAGAAATTCGGCTTTAGAGAAACGGTGGAAGCTTCGAGCCGGATTGTCCGGCGAGAGCATATTTTCCGGGTCCGTATCTACTCGGAGACCATTGAGTCGCGGAAACGATTCCGGCCAGATGCTGGGCAAAGCGGCGAGCGCTAGGGCAACTCCGGTTACTCCGAGGCTCAACCCTGCTATCCATTTCGGACGCTGAACCCCTATTGAAGTGAGCGAAATCATTTCTCTTTCTTGCTGTGGCAAGTCAACGCCGTGCCTTCTGCCACGCCCAGTTTCCGAAAAACGTAAACAATCGGACAGAAGCCGCTAAACGAAGACTGAATCATGTTCAGTCCGGCGAATACGGTTAGCCACATCCAGGCTGGATTAACCCACTGCGTGAGGGCCACGCTCGCCAAAACGACGCAACCCGCGAACATCATTACTGCTTTATCAATATTCATAACGATTTTGATTGATTTCCGAAAATAATTAAGAAACTACTAATATAGTAAATACTAATTTAGAAAAAACTAATATAAATGATGAGCAGTAGTCCGAAAGTGAAGGCGGGTCCTAAGGCTAGGTTTCTACCGCCTCCTGATAAACTAGAAAAGGTGGCTCGGCTATTGGCTACCTTGGGTAATGAGCGACGGCTGGAAGTGCTTTGCCTGTTGGGCGAGAACGGCGAGATGAATGTGAGCGAGTTGCTGAGCTGCCTCGATTTGAGTCAGTCCGCTCTTTCCCAACACTTGTCTAAGCTGAGGGCGGACCGATTCGTTGAGTCCCGGAGAGATGGGCTCAATATTTACTACCGCGTTGAGCGCGAGGATCTTCGCCAAATCCTGAACCTTTTGCACGAGTTGTACTGCTGATCCAGAGATAGGCGTAGTCGGATCGGCCGATTAGACTCCCATAGCCGTTGCCACGTTTGAGGTTTGGTGTTCTAGTGATCGAATGAGCGTTTTTATCCCTCCAGGAGACTGTCCCGTGTGCGGCGAAGCGGTGCTGGGCAACGCCGCCTCTTGCAAGAGCTGCGGCAGTTGCCCGGACTCTGGATGGAGCGAAGACACAGCCTACGATGGTTTGGATCTACCTGATGAGGTATTTGGAGATGAAGCTCGAATAACTATGAAGAAGTCCGAAAAGCCCCTTTGGAAACGCCTAATCATGGCCGCGGCTCTTTTGGCGATCGCAATCCTCTTATGGGCGATTACGAAGCCTTAGCAGGTCTCTAGATCCAATGGCGTAGCGGGCGAGAACAGGGCTCGAATTCGCTTGGCCTCCTCAGTTTATCGGTCTGCCTTGATCCCCGACCATTCGATACCCGCTAGTTCAGCCGGGTCTTTATCCCAACTGGCGAGATCGTCCTTGTTAAATTGATTCAGGTGGTTGTGGCCGCGGGCCCGAGCCATGACTTGCATCAATTCTACGGTCGCCTCGAAAAAGGACGCCATTCGTTGAGCCGCGGCGTCGATGTCGAGCTTTTTGCGCAACTCGGGTTTCTGGGTTGCAATACCGGCAGGGCAGAGGTTGGTGTTGCTATATACGAGCGGCAACGCAGCCTATCGCCTGCATGGCTGAATTGGATACAGCCACTCCATCCGCGCCGATAGCTAAAGCCTTGGCGAAATCCGTATGGGTGCGGAGACCAACCGTGATAATCAGGGTTACTCTTCCACTGGTGCCGTTTTTGTTGAGAAAGTGTCTAGCCCGGGCGAGAGCGGGAATGGTGGGCGCGGATATGTGATCGCGAAATATCAAAGGAGCAGCTCCAGTTCCGCCACCACGACCGTCTAGAATGATTTAGTCAGCTCCAGCTGCCAGGGCGAAATCTATGTCGCGCCCAACGTGTTGGGCGCTTCGCTTGAATCCAATCGGGATATCGCCGATCAATTCCCGCACACGATCTCCGAAACGCTTGAAGTCCTCAGCGCTACTCAGGTCCGAAAAAGTTGGAGGAGTAACGGCTGGCTTTCCCATCGGAATGCCGCGGACTTGGGATATAAGGCCCTTGTTTTTGTTGCCAGGTAGGTGGCCTCAGGTGCCAGTTTTAGCTCCTTGGCCACATTTGAAATGGAAGGCCTGCACTTTTTCGAGAAGCGCCTCGTCGTATCCGAATTTTGCTGATGCAAATTCCTAGAAGTAACGGCGGATGGCTTCTTGTTCGGCGGGGAGCATGCCACGCTCGCCAGAACGAATGCCGGTGTCGGCTAGGTCAGCCCCTTTCGTCATCGAAATCTTAGCTTCCTCCGAAAGGGCTCCAAAGCTCATGTCGCTTACGAAAAGCGTTATTTCTAGCTCGAGCGGTCGCTTTGCTTCCGGACCAACAACAAGCTCGGTGCCCACGGCGACATCCTCCATCAAAGGCTTGCTCGCAAGCTGCGATACCATCACCTGGATATTATTACAGCCGGGTAGGTACTTGCGTGGAACGCCCCATAGCGCTCATCGGTCCATGATGGCCAGGCTTGCTCAAGCCCTCAGTGGCAAGTTGATGAATGAAAGCCACCGTATGTTCTTCAGGCGCAGGCATGGCTCTCGGATCGGCTGGGGAATCCAACGCAAACTCCTCGCCGATCTGATCGTCGGGAACCTGCGTATGCGTTCCGTCGCAGA
>CAYOLG010000018.1:0-43681 GCA_964404745.1 uncultured Opitutaceae bacterium | reverse complement strand
CCGTCGCAGAGCGGCTGTTTGGCGGATTTACCGCAGGTGCAGAAGTAGTACTCTTGGCCAGCCTTCAAGTCGACTGGCTTTGGCTTATTGTTGGCTACTCTGGGAGTCATTTTGATTTTCTTAGGGTTAGAGGTTGATTAGAGAGTAGCCAGGGTCCTGGGGCACTTTTATGGTCGTTAGTTTTACCGGGCCGTCGGAAACCAGAGTCAGATTGCTTGAGGCCGCGCTCTGCGCAGTGGCGAAGTGGCGTTCTTCGAGGCGACTCTGTTCTCCGTTCGCCTCCACAACTACGGCTCCTTCCGTGATCAAAAATGCGACAACCTCGCCGTTGCCTATGGGTATGGTGTACTTAACTCCTTCGGGGATCCAAATTTCGTCCCAGACCGCAGGCGCTTGAATCCGTAAGGCTCCATTTGGACCGACGATATGCTTTGCGACGACGCCGTCGCTAAGTTCTTCGCGTGGAATCTGGCTACCTTCGAAATCTAGATAGCGGGGCCGTTGGCCGAGAGCCGCACGCATGTCGGGTTCGAACCATATTTGTAAAAACTCGGTACGCTCGCCGTGCATCTCCTCCTGGTGCGAGATCCCCGAACCCGTTTGCATCGCTTGAATGCCGCCAGCGTAGACCCTGCGATTATTTCCCGCAGTATCCGTGTGTCCTACGCTGCCTTCCATTACGTAGGATATGATTTCAAATCCTTGATGAGGATGCATTCCGATTACGCCGTCCCCCCGGGCGGATGCCCAAGCCCAGTAGAACAAAGGCCCGATACGATCAGAGCCGCCCCTCTCTTGAGGAAAGGGAATTGGCTTGATTTCGGTGATCTTGCCGCCGTCGAAGGACCCGCTTCCTTGACGATCCGGGCTCCAAACAGAAATATGTAAGTTATGGGTAGTTGGTTGATTTTGCATGGGACCAACTAAATGCATAATATATCTTTATATCAAGATATAAATCTGGAAAATCCTTTCCCTTTTGACTCTACAGATTGAGAGCTTCGGCCGCTTTGCCAACCTTTTTGACCAGTCTCAAGAACTCCAGCCTTTCGTTTCGATTCAGAACATTGAAGAGGCGCTCGAGATTGGCGGCATGCAATTCGAAAGCTGCGTCGATGAGTTGGTGGCCTTTGGGCGTTAGCTCGACTCGGGTTACGCGCCGATCCTCCGGGCAAGGTAATCGTTTAACCAGGCCACGTATCTCAATGCGATCGACTGCGGTGGTTATGGATCCGCTGGTAAGCATTATGGAGCGCCCGATAGTGTTTACCGGTTGGGGTCCCTTCGTTTTCAGGTATTCCAGGACGGCGAAGTCCGAGTGGTTGGCGAATCCGAGTTCCTTTATGCTTCTTTGATCGAAAAGGCTGACGGCTTTGCTCGCTTTGTGGAGGACGACGAAGAGGTGTTCTGCGATGATGTTAGGGGAAGCTGGCATGAGCCTGTTTTTAGATCTATGAATCTTTTCATCAAGATAAAAATAGGCCGGGTCAGCCGCTTCAGCGGAGTCTTCGTCAAGTTTGGGCACTTTTCTCAGTCGGTTGCTCCAGAGACGATGTTTTATTACCTTTGATCATTCTTTTAGGCAGTCGGTATTAGATTAAGAATTCTTAGGCGGAAACCTTCTCAATTGGCTTGCCAGTGATAAGAACGACTAATAATCTAAAAACATCGAAAGGAGATGTATTAATATGAATGCCCCACGTTTAGTAAAGTCCATGAGCCTCATTGCTGGAATGGCCGCGATTCTTCTTTTCGCGGGCTGCGTGATGAGCGAAAAATCGCCGGTGGGATTCCGGCTCCCTGAAGGAAGTATCTGGAAGGGCAAGACGGCCTTTGTCGAACTCGGTTGCATCAACTGCCATTCGGTCGTTGATGAGGACTTGATGCCCGAGATGACCGAGCCGCGGCAGATTCACGTTGCGCTTGGCGGCGAGACTACTCGGGTCAAGACCTACGGCCAGCTCGTCACTTCGATCATCAACCCCTCCCATGTAGTCAGCCCCCAATATCGGGACAAGTACATGGACGCCGAGGGTAATTCCGTGATGACTGACTTCTCCAAGGAGATGACGGTCGAGCAAATGATCGATCTGGCTGAGTTTCTGCAGGCTCGCTACGAGGTCGTGATTCCCGACTATGCTTACAACGAATACGGAATCGGTCCTTGATTCGCGATGTTGGTTGGCGACTCGACAATAGGGTCGCCAGCTTTGTTCAGCGCACAATCAAACTGCGACCCGTCATTTCGGAAGGCTTGTCGAGTCCCATCAAGTCTAGAACCGTGGGGGCGATATCAGCTAGCCGTCTGTCCTCTTGGGCGAGATCGAGATTTTCGCATCCTTTCCCGTAGACGACTAATTCCACTGGGTTGAGCGTGTGGGCGGTATGGGGACCATTGACGGTGGGATCCCACATTTGATCGCTGTTCCCGTGGTCTGCCGTAACGATGGCAGCTCCGTCAACTTGATCGATAGCATTCAGGAGTTCGCCGAGGCATTGGTCCACCTTGGCGCAGGCGGTTTTGACGGCCTCGATATTGCCAGTGTGGCCAACCATATCGGGATTGGCGAAATTTACGAGGATGAAGGCGTATTTGCCGGATAGGATGGCTGCTTTGGTGAGCTCCTTGACTTCTTCGGCCGACATTTCAGGAGCGAGGTCGTAGGTGTTCACTTTCGGGCTGTTGGCTAGACCCCGGTCCTCGCCTTCGAATGGTTCTTCCGTGTAATCGTTAAAGAAGAAGGTGACGTGCGGGTACTTTTCCGTTTCCGCGCATCGATATTGTCTAAGCCCTTTATCGGCCAGATAGGCGCCGAGGATATTGGGCATCTTTTTTGGCTTCAGGAAAACCACGTTCTCGCAGAGTCCTTTTTGCCATTCGGTCATGGCCACGTAGAAGATATTCAGTTTTTCTCCTCGGTCGAAATCCTGGAATCCGTCCTCGATAAAGGCCCGCGTAAGTTCTCTAGGCCGATCGCCCCTATAGTTGTAGAAGATCACCGTGTCGCCGTTTTCAATGGGCGCCATGGGATCGCCGTTCGAGCCCGTGATCCAAGTAGGAGGAATGAATTCGTCTCCCTCTGACGAGGAGTCGGCTGGATTATCATAGTAGCGGGATACCGCCTCCTCGGCGCTGGCGGCCGAGCTTTCCGCCTTTTGGCTGGTAAGCATGTAGTAGGCCTTGGAAACGCGTTCCCAGCGGTTGTCCCGATCCATGCTCCAGAACCGGCCGCAAACGGAGGCGATTTGCCCGATCCCGATTTCCTGGCATTTGGACTCGATCTGCCGGATGAAGCTGAGCCCGCTTCGCGGAGGCGTGTCGCGCCCATCGGTGAAGGCGTGGATGAAGGCCTTCTCCACTCCTGCGGCCTTCGCTTCTCGAAGCAACCCGTACAGGTGCTCTAGCAAACCGTGCACGCCGGCGTCGGAGACAATGCCCATTAGATGAAGTTTGCCGCCCGACTTGGCCCGGTTAAAGGCTTTGGCCAAAGTTTCGTTCTCACGAATAGCACCCGTTTCAAAGGCTTTGTTGATCCGCACGATCTCTTGATCGACGATTCGACCGGCCCCAATGTTCTGGTGGCCTACCTCGCTGTTTCCCATAACCCCGGGGGGCACGCCGACGTCGAGGCCGCAGGCCGCTAGTTCAGTCCTAGGCCAAATCGCGCTTAGATTGTCGGAAACGGGCGTGTCCGCCAGTTTGATCGCGTTGTAGGCGTCTTGCTCGTGGTTGTGGTTGGCTCCCCAGCCATCGCGCACGACGAGAAGAACGGGTCGTTTGCCTTGATTCATCAGATGAATCACGTGAGGGATTTGCTGGTTATCGCAATGATGAAATCAAGCTTCCCTCGAAGAAGACTCCTATTTCGTGGGAGAAGCTAGTCGGCAAAAGGATACCTCTAGGCAACTCGATGTGATCAGATTCCCAGATTGCTTCGTAGCGTCGACAGCGTCAGATTGCTTGCTCGATGGCGGTGATTATCTTGTTGGATTGGGGATTAGTCATGCTTCCGAACCGACCTAGGATCTTGCCATCTCTCGAAATGAGAAACTTACTGAAATTCCATTTAATCTTGCCGGGAAAGGGTGAGCCGTCCCCGGTAAGACTGGCGAAAAGCGGGTGCTGATTCGGCCCGTTGACATCGATCTTGCTGAACATTGGGAAGCTGACGCCGTAGGTCAGAGAGCAAAACGCTTTGATGTCCTCATTTGTTCCAGGCTCTTGTCCGCCGAATTGGTTGCAGGGGAATCCAAGGATGACAAGCCCTTGGTCTCTGTATTTCTGATACAAATCTTCCAGGTCCTTGTACTGGCCGGTGAAGCCGCACTTAGAAGCGACATTGACAATCAAAAGTACTTTTCCCTCGTGTTCAGCGAGGCTTGTTGGCTGGTTATCGATAGTGATCAGTGGAGTGTTGTAGTCGATGCTTCCGCTCATTGTTTTGATTGGTAAGGTTGTTAGCAGGGCTATGGCAATACTGCGGCAGAGCGTTTTCATTTGGATGTTTTCTGTGTAAATCCTAAAATTGAGCAATCCCTGTTTGAGCAATGGGCGGCTTTTGAACTGAAATCGGCTCGTCAGCTTTGGGTCTAATGCCCCGAAGCTGTTGAAGGGCAGCCTCGCAATTGCGGGGGCGAAGACTGTTGCTTCGGCTTTTTGGTAGGGAGGACCATCTCTGTCCTGAGTGTAGTCGAAGGACTCGGTCCTCCGTGTACGAGTTTCAGAGGTTCTAGACGTTCCTCCGAATACACCTCGGGGCTAGCCCCATCCCGTACCTGTTGCCGATCTCCAGCGTTTGGAGGGATCGGCTTGAGCTTCTCTCGATTTGCCGGAAAGCGCGGAACAAATTATGGATTGATTGATCCATAGGGTTGTTCCATCTTCCCGGCTTCGCTGGATTAACGAACAGTTTGAAATGAAAACGAAATTAGCAATCACACTACTATCCATTATGGGTTTAAGCGCATTTTCGTCCGTCGCTCTGGCGGGGACGAAGATCGAGATCACTGCCAGTGATCAGATGCAATTCAACACGAAGGCGATTGAAGTTCCGGCTGGTGAGGAAGTGACACTGGTCTTCAATAACTTAGGCAAGTTGCCGAAAGCGGCCATGGGGCACAATGTTGTGATCCTCAAGCCGGATTCCGACGTCATGGCTTTCGGGGCCGGGGCAGTAGCGGCAGCGGCCACTGAATACGTTCCAGCGAGTGGGCCATTGGCTGACCAAATCGTCGCTCACACGAAATTGCTCGGTCCCGGAGAAACGGATACGATTACCTTTACCCTAGAGGCAGGAATTTATAAGTTCCTTTGCTCCTTTCCGGGGCACTACGCGCTAATGCAAGGAACGATTACGGCCAAGTAGAGAACTGGGCGAATAGAGAGTACAGACGAGTTTCACGGGGCTGGTTTCGACCAGCCCTTTTTTATTCTCTTGGGTAGCGGCAGATCTAATTGGTATGGGCTTGTCGGAGGGCCGAGCGTTCAACCACCAACCACATTGGCTAGAAATGGCGCCTCAGTTCCGCTAGGCTTTTGGGTATTGCTGTGAGAGGATCCTCCTTGCCTTCGAATTCTAGTGAAATGTATCCACGAAACCCAGCCTCTCTCATGATGCGAGCAATCCTCCCATAGTCTAGGTCCAGGGTATACCAGGTGCCGCCGCCATAGTACGTCTTCGCTTGCAGTAGTACCGTTCGACCAGCGAGTTTCGCCAGTTTTGGATAAGGTTCCTCGAGAAAATTACCGGTATCCAAAGTTACTTGAAGCCAAGGAGAATCGATCGCTCTCACGATGCGATCCACACCTTCCACGGTTAGGCCGAGCCCCCAGTGATTTTCAAGGCCCAAGGTGACTCCCCGTTTTTCGGCCTGAGGAATGATCCTCTCGAAGGCATCGATCACCCACTCGTAACCATTCTCGTCCGTATAGCCAGGGATAGGGGGTTCGATGCCTTTGTTGGCCATGAGCGTGTCGAAGTTCTTGGAAGTCCCCCACGTGCCGGTATTCACCCGCATCGTTGGGATTCCAAGCTGGTAGGCCTGCTCGATCTGAGAGATCGTAAGATCTACATTCTTCTGACGTTCCTCTCGATCTGGCCGCAAGAAGCCCTGATGAGTAGAGAAACCCATCAGATCCAAGCCCAGAGTGAAGGCCCGCTGTTTGATCTTCTGAAGAGCTGCATTCGATTGATCCTCCATTTGGCGTTGAAGAATCTCCGCGCCATCGAAGCCCATATCGGCCGCCAGCTCCAAGCATTTTTCGATCGATCGAAATTCGTGTCGTCGAAAGCCCCAAAAGGAATAGGTGGATACGCCGATTCGTTTGCGGTAGCTTTGATTTCCGGTTCGACCGGATGATTTCCCGTAAAGCGAACAAGGGAGGTTAGAGACGGCTGTAGCTGCCGCAGTGTAGCTGAGGAATGCGCGTCTATGGTGCATGTTTAAAAGGTTTGTTGGTAAGCTTATTCACCAGGATTAATCTAGGGGCTGAAGTAGCTATCGTTAAATGCTTTGTTCGTTTGTACCACCTTTTTAAGCTGCCTGAGGAGCTTTTGATGGTAGCCTCCGTTGAAGCGCCATTCGCACTCCTCTAGGAACCAGTAAAAGCTTTCCCTTTTGATGCTATTGAGTCGAAGCAGATGACGCTTAGCCTGATTCCAGAAGTTTTCAATGCCATTGATGTGATTGCCCTTGTCGGCGAAGAGCTCGGAGTGGTTGATTCGCATGTGGCGGAAGTCGCTCACCTCGAGAGCGTTGTAGGCCTTGAACGTATCGGTATAGACGATACTGTCGGGCTTCGCCTTCTCCCCTATGATCGGTAGGAGGGTGGCGGTAGTGGCGTCGGGAACGATCGCAGTAGACCCTCCCGCCCGTCACTTCCGCAGCGGCCCTGGCTGTCGAGCCCGCAACGAAGAGCTCGATGAGCTTGCCTCGCTTCCGAGGAGACAACCGACTCTTTATACCGTACACGTGAAGCAGCTTAAACCATTTTGGCTTTCTTACCTACTTCAGCCGCTAATCTAATGTACGGCATCCTATAGTTCCAGATTGTTGGTTGATCGATAGAATCGAGTTTCATCTAATTCAGGGTACGAACGCCAAGTTGATTCCACGGGTTCCGATGGAGTCCATGAATTGGTTATAATTGAGTGTTCTTATCTAAATCTGCCCTTTTCAGGTAATGGTTTTCGGAGGAGCACTAGACGACGCTTCCAAAAAAATATCCTCCGAAAGAAAAGACGATGCGGGTAATTATTGGCCTTGGGTAGATGTCTTCTTGCGGTTGAACGTACTGCATGACGACCGACCATATTACCGCCGTCGTCATGCCCCAGAATAGAACTCCTCCAGTCCAAACAAACTTTTTCTCCCCAATCTTTCTCGTTTGTTCCCATTTTTGCAAATTTTTTGTATTCATAATTCTATAACGTTCGCATGGGAAGGAACGGCTTATTCGCGTTGACTCAGCGCAATGGTTCGAATCCGTGGCCAGGAGCATACCAAATGGCTTCCCGTGCCTGAATTATTTCATCCGGGGAAATAGATATTGATGCCGAATAATCGCCATTGCCCGGAGGTCCAAAAGTTTGCCCATTCAGCACAGCGGTTTTCAGAAGAGTTAATACAAAAACTCGTTTCATCGTTTTGTTTCGAATATGACGTATTATCGCGAAAAGTCATATCGAGTAGGAAGTATTAGGATCGAAAGTCATATTCGAGCCGGGAGAGTTCGAGGTTGCGCCGCGACCTCGCTAGGCTCGATCAAGTGGATTGCTGGGCGATGTCCAAGCATGCTCGGGTGGGTCGCATTTACAGCGATTGGGGACTTTATTCCGTCGCTTGACCATCGAGCGGGATTGCTATTTTTAGTGGATCTCTTCTTTTGAGACTCAGACAATATGAAAGCTCACGAGCTTACGAATTATCGTTTTCCGCTAGCCGCTTGAGCCAGATATGGTCATCGGATTGACAGGCGGGATGGGGAGCGGGAAGTCGACGGCGGCCAGTTTTTTTGTAACGCGTGGCTTTCGGCGGATAGATTGCGACGAGATCGCTCACGATCTTCTTCGCGAGGACCGGGATGTGAAGGTTGGTATCAGGGACGCCTTTGGCGAAGAGGTTTTCGATAGCGATGGCGGTGTGGATCGGCGAGCTTTGGGAGAGGTTGTATTCAAAAGCGAAGAAAAGCTGTCGGAACTGGAGTCGATACTGCATCCGAGAATCCGGGATGCTTGGCTGGCTAGAATTGCGGCTGATCCGGATGATCGGTGGGTGGTGGAGATCCCGCTCCTTTTCGAAAAAAACCTTCAGAATAGGGTTGATTTTACGGTCTGCGTGTTCAGTGATTTGCCTACGCAGGTCGAACGATTGCAGCTAAAGGGTGTAGACCAAGCTCAAGCGTTGGCGCGCATAGAAAGGCAAATGCCAGTCTCCAAGAAGGCTGAAATGGCCGACTTTGTACTGCTCAACGAGGGATCCCTCGACTTTCTGGACGAACAAATAAAAACGCTTCTAACGCGAATCTAATTTTCGAAACCACCTACTCCTTCAGCGATCAGGAGAGCCCTGCCGCACTGGCTACCCTTCCTGAATTGCAATTGCTCTTCATTTAAGCTATGCCAAGCGAATCCGAACTGACAAACGAGTCAAAAATCCCAACTGAACTGGACCTGGACGATCAGCCATCGCCGGCAAGAAAGGCCCCGGCCCGTAAGGCGGCTAAAAAGGCAGCCAAAAAAGCGGCGGAGAAGGCGACCTCAGCGGGCAGCGGCGAGGATGCGCGAGCTCCTGCCAAGGATGATAGCTCGGATCTTAGGCCGACGGATCTCAAAGGTCGAGGTTCGCATTTTGACGATGTTGAAACCGTTGAAGTCGCTCCCGATGGACCGAGCGCGAAATCATCAGCCGATGACGATAGCGGCGCGGGCGAGTCTGATGCCCATGGCGAAAATCGAGGTTCCTCGGAGGATTCCAGGCACCCAAAGGGTGGAAATTACAACCAGGGTGGACAGCGGCGAAACCAGGGCAACCAGAAGAATAAGAAAAATCGTCAAAAGCATCAGCACCAGAAAAACAATCGCAAGGCTGGTGGCGGTGGCGGCTGGAAACAACCACCTCCGCCAAGAGAGACCGACCATGTTGGCGGAGTCTTGCCAGACGCTTCTCGGTACCCGAAATTTGATGACGTTGAGGCTCTTTACAAAGAATTGGAACCTATTAAGGATCCGATCGATCTGTCTGAGCTTTACGAATTGCCGTTTGATCAGGCCAGGGTTGGGGCGGAGGCTCTGGGAGTCGAGTTTGAAGAAAAGCCAGGCCGCAAGCAGATTATCGAGCGGATTTTCAAACTGGCGGCCGAGAAGTCGCTCTGCTTCAAGGATCGTGGATTTTTGGATGTTTCCGATGAGGGCCACGGCTTTGTTGTACACGCCGCCAGCAACTACCAGCTGAAGCCCGAAAGCGTCTATGTGCCCGCGGCGCTAATAAAGCACTTTAGTCTTAAAAGGGGGCATGAGATCGAAATTTTAGCCACGCCGCCTCAAGAAGGCGAGCGTTGTCCAGCGGCCGTCAAGATCGTCGCTGCGATGGGGAACGAGCCTCATTTGGTGGGTAACCTTCCAGCCTTCGAGGATTTGGTGCCGTACTATCCGACCGAGCGCATCGTGCTAGAAACGCCCATGCCCAGCAACAGTAAGAAGGACGTTTCTATGCGAGCCTTCGACATCTTAACGCCTATCGGGCTTGGACAGAGGGGCTTGATCGTCGCCCCTCCTCGCACGGGCAAAACGATATTGTTGCAGGGCTTGGCCCATTCGATTCAGGAGAATTATCCCAATGTCCATTTAATTGTCCTGCTGATTGACGAGAGGCCGGAGGAAGTGACTGATTTTCGCAGGAAAGTTAACGGCGAGGTGGTGAGCTCAACCTTCGACGAAACAGCGTCGAGCCATGTGCATGCCGCGGAGATGGTGGTTGAGAAGGCTAGAAGAATGGTCGAAATGGGAAGGGACGTGGTCATACTCTTGGACTCAATTACACGACTGGCTCGCGCCTACAACGCCCTAGCTAGCAACAGTGGCAAGATTATGAGTGGCGGTATCGAGGCGACGGCCCTGCAGAAGCCGAAACGCTTTTTTGGCTCGGCCCGCAATATCGAAGATGGCGGCAGCTTAACCATTATGGGTACCGCTCTGGTGGATACCGGGAGCAAGATGGACGAAGTCATTTTCGAGGAATTCAAGGGTACGGGAAATATGGAAATACATTTGGACCGGGACTTGATCAATAAGCGCGTTTTCCCGGCTATCAATTTCGAGCGCAGCGGCACGCGGAAGGAAGAGCTCCTTTACCACCCTCAAGAATTGGAAAAGGTGTACGGCTTGCGCCGCGTGATGCAGGGGGTTCCGGGAGTGGAAGCCATGGAGATGCTTATCAAGCGTCTCAAGGCGACCAAATCGAACGCGGAATTCCTCATGTCTCTCAAGTAATGGCTGGCTTTGTAGGGAACCGGGTGATTTTGGATGGCCTATTTATAGATTCAGATTGCGGCCCAGTGGCTACCGAAAGAGGGGATAAACTAGTATAGTATCCAAAAGCTCGCCCGGGCCCTACGATATGGCTAGGGTGGTGAGCCACTTCGAACCAAGGTCTAGATACGCCTTTTTCGAATTGCGCCAAAGGTGGAAAGCGTCGTCACGGCGCGTTCATCTCTTCTTTTTTCAGTCAAGTTGCCTCGAGTGCCCATGTCTTGGGAAAGTCGCAGTTCGGGTCCAATTTGTAATCTGTATACCCCGGCTGAAGCCGGACACCGCGTTCCTTTAATGAGCCGCCTCGGGGCTTGCCCCGGAGATCTTTATTGAAGATGGTTTCAGGTAATTGCTATAATTCCAATGTTCGATTCTATCATGCTGCAGCTAGTCGTCCGCAAGGGCCTCGTCACTAAGGAGCAGGTGCAGGAGTTCGAAAGCGGTCAAACGGGAGCGGATGGGGAGGCGCTTTTCGAGACGCTTGCCCAGAAGGGTTATCTGGATCGAAAAGCGGCTTATGAGCTTCTAGCGGAGGAATTTGCCATGAAGTATGTCGATTTTGGGGAAATCGATCTGCCTGAAAACCCGGAGGAGTATCTGCCCGAGACTATGGCTCGCCAGTATCGAGTGTTTCCCATCGATTACGAGGGAAGCGTTCTGGTGATGGCGATCTCCGATCCGCTCGAAGTCGAAGCCCTGGACGGTTTAACTCATATTCTCAAGAATCCTATCGAACCCGTGCTGGCGGACGGCCAGCAGATCGATCAAGCCATCAACGATCGGTATGATCGCAATCGCGACACCGATGGAGGGGACGCGGTGGAAGAGGAAGTATCCGTTACAACGCGTACGCCGGAAGGCTCGATTGAATTAGAGGATGAAAGCCCTGACGAGTCCGATGCCCCAATTATACGGCTGGTTCAGGTAATCATCGCTGAAGCCGTGAGAAGACGGGCCTCCGATATACACCTCGAACCTTTAGATACGTCGTTCCGCGTCCGCTTTCGCATCGATGGAGAATTGCATGAAATGGCTAACCCGCCACCCAAGCGGTTGCAGCTTCCCGTCATATCCCGGATCAAGGTCATGGGCCGCCTGAGCATAGCGGAAAAACGGCTTCCCCAGGACGGGCGCATACAAGTAAGGGTGGAAGGTGTTGACTATGACTTGCGGGTTTCCTCTTTGCCGACGGCTTACGGAGAAAGCATTGTCATGCGGATTCTGGATAAAACCGGTCTCATGAAGGGACTGCCCGAGTTGGGCTTCTTCAGCGATGACCAAGAGCTCTTTGAGCGGTTGATAACTCTTCCCGATGGCATACTCTTGGTAACTGGACCGACGGGTTCGGGTAAGACTACGACTCTTTATAGTTGCCTCAACTATGTCAACAAGCCGGACCGGAAAATCATCACGGTCGAAGATCCAATCGAATATCAGATGAAAGGGATCAACCAAGTTCCGGTTCGCAAAAGCGTGGGCATGACCTTTGCCGCCGCCCTCAAGGCCATGCTTCGCCAGGCCCCAAACATCATAATGGTGGGTGAGATTCGGGACAGGGAAACTGCCGAGATAGCTATCAATGCCTCTCTGACGGGTCACATGGTCCTCAGTACGCTTCACACGAATGACGCTCCCTCAGCCGTGACCCGACTAGTCGATATCGGGGTGAAGCCCTACCTCGTAGCGACTTCTTTGAGGGCCTCGATGGCTCAGCGACTCGTTCGCCGCATTTGCCCGAATTGCCGCCAGCCTTACGAGCCTACGCACCGGGAGCTGACCGCTATCGGGCTCGATAGAGACGCGGTTGCGGATGCCCGGTTTATGAAAGGCGAGGGCTGCCCGGCCTGCTACAACCAGGGCGTCAAAGGCCGATTCGGAATTTTCGAAATTTTCAAAGTGAATGATGAGATCGAAAAGATGATATATTCAGGCGGAACCGCATCGCAGATGAGATCGATAGCTAGGGAGCTGGGGATGAGGACGATGCGTGAAGATGGGATTCGCAAAGCCTTGGCTGGGCTAACGTCTATCGAAGAAGTGCTTTCCGTTACGGTGAATGAGCCGACTCTTGAGTAATTTCACTCAATGGAATGTCTTAAGGGTTCTATTCAACAACAGCTAAAAATAACCGATAGGGGGTATCATGAGCTACGAAATGAGTGATCTGCTCGAATTAGTATTCGAAGAAGGCGCCTCGGACCTACATATTCAGGTGGGCAAGCCGCCCACGCTGCGCCTTCACGGATCGATGGTGTCCGTCGATGGGCCGGACCTGACTCCTACGGATACGGAAGCGCTCATGCAGTCCATCACGGCAGACGCTTATATCCAGGCCGCCAAGAAGGAGGGCGGGGCCGACTTCGGCTTTGCTTACATGGACAAGTCTCGGTTTCGAGTAAGCGTTTTGCGAAGCAAAGGGAATTATGGACTCGTTCTCCGGCAAATTCCCAACGAATTTTTCGACCTGGAAGACATCGGCATTCCAGATCAAATCAGGGATTTGCTCTATCGCCCGCGTGGGCTCGTCTTGGTGACCGGACCTACTGGTTCGGGTAAAAGCACCACCTTGGCCTCGATGATCAACTATATTAACCAGAAACGTAGTGGTCATATTATTACAATCGAAGATCCAATCGAATACTATCACGACCACAACAAGTGCATAATCACCCAGCGCGAAGTGGGTGTGGACGTGCCGACCTTTTCTGAAGCCATTCGCCGCGCGCTTCGCCAAGACCCGGACGTAATTCTGGTCGGGGAAATGCGGGACTTGGAAACCATCGAAGCGGCTATCAGCGCTGCGGAAACCGGACACTTGGTTTTTGGCACGCTGCATACCAACAGCGCTTCCAAGACAGTCGACAGAATAGTCGATGCTTTTCCCGCAAATATGAAGGAGATGATTCGCACTCAGCTCGCATCATCCCTCGTGGCTGTAGTTTCCCAGGTTCTCTGCAAGAAGGAGGGTGGCGGTCGCGTCGCCGGTCTGGAAGTCATGGTGACCACCACCTCTATAGCCGCCTTGATCCGCGACAACAAGACTTACCGTATAAACTCCGATATTCAAACGGGCGCGAATCTGGGTATGTTCACTATGGATACGCACCTGATGAGTTTGTACAATCGTGGCTTGATTTCCGCCCGAGAGGCTTTCGAGAAGGCTCAATCGCCGGAAGAAATGCGCAAGCGGTTAACGGAGTTCGGAGCATCGGTGGCGGACTCCTGATTCTTGCTCCGCTGATTACAAGGCTGGCGGAGGGTCGCTGGCCGCCCTTTGTTGAAAGTAGGGAGGGCATCCTGCTGTCTGTACGCGGAGGTAGACGCGATAGGCATCCGCAGATCGGTTTCCAGAAGCAATCTCGCCTACGCCGATCGGCGGCGGGACTGGCGCGTCTACTTCGAGCTCGCAGGGATCCTCATCCGAAAGGCGAGGAAGCTGTACACGCAGGAGAGGCTCATCAAGGAGATTGATCAGGCCGTCTACGCCCTGGACGCGTCGGTCGTGGATCTTAGCATGTCCCTGTTTCCCCGGGCGAGGTTCCGCAAGTCCAAGTCCGCGGTGAAGATCCACGCCATGATCGATCTACGCGGCCCAATCCCGGCATTCGTGGCGGTCACCGGGGCCAAAGTCCACGACGTGAACGCCCTGGATTGGATCTCCCTCGAAGTGGGGGCCTTCTACGTGATGGATCGAGGGTACCTCGACTTCGAGCGCCTCGCCCGCATCGCCGCCTCCAACGCATTCTTCGTCATAAGGGCGAAGTCGAACATGAGCTTCTATGTCCGGAAATCCAGGGTTGTGGACAAGTCTATCGGACTGAGGGTCAACCAGACCATCAGGCTCAACGGCCTGAAGATCAAGGGCCTGTACCAATCGGGATTGCGGCGCATCAGATACGTGGATACCGAAACCGGAAAGTCTTTGGTCTTCCTCACCAACAACTTCCAGCTCGACGCCATCGTGGTAGCGAAGGTCTACAAGGCGCGCTGGCAGATCGAGCTGTTCTTCGAGTGGATCAAGCAGAACCTCCGGTTCAAGGCCTTCTGCGGCACCAGCGAGAGCGCGGTGAAGACACAGATCTGGATCGCGCTCTGCGCCTACCTGCTCGGGGCCATGGCTTCGCTTGTCGCCTTCGGCCCGAAACTCTACAAGGCTAGTGGAATTGACCTGAATATGTCCAGAATCCTGTAAGGCGTTAGCGTTAATATATACTCGAAGGATCCTAACCATCAGCGATTTACGAGTAATGATACGAGCAGCCCATAGTTTGATAATCCTAACCAATTGATGTTTAACGACTTTTAGTTGTACGTTAGTGATTGGCTAACTATAATTTAGTCGATCGTCCCGAGAGCGCCCCGCTGTTTCAATAAGCATTGAAAATAGCTGAGCAAGATTCGTCGTTGATGGAATGGTGGATACGAGCTAAGAAGGGCGACCAGCGTTTTCAAGAAGAGTTGAAGGTCAACTGGCCACCCACGGAATTGCGTACCGCTTTAGCCTCGAGCATGGAAGGCGTTGCCAACCTGAGAAACCGGAGGCGAACCTTCGTTCGCTATTTGGCCTTAGCTGCCAGTCTGGTTTTGGCGGTGAATATCTATTTTAAATTCATTGTGGATCACGGCGATTTCTATGAGGGCCCGCTCGTCGATAGGGCCTTCGACTATTCCCTCGATGGGCCGCGCCTCAAGTACTTCAACGAGGATGTAACGAAGATCACGGATTGGCTTAAGGCTCAGAATATCGAGCTGCCCGCTCGCTTGCCTGAACGGTTTCTTCAGCAAAAAGGGATTGGCTGCCGGCCCTTGGGTTGGTCTGGCAGCAAAGTGGCTATAATCTGCGTGGACGCAGGGGTCGTCTATCACCTTTTTGTTGCCAAAGAGGCGGACTTTTCGGAGACGCAGTTATTGGGGTCGTTTCAATTCGAAGAGCGACAGGCAGGTTGGACGGACAGCAAGTGGAAGTCTCAAGGCCACTTTTTCGTGCTGACAGCCAAAGCGAATACAGATGATTTGAAACGGATGTTGGCTGGCTACACGTCTTAGCTGTGGTCGATTGACTGTCCCGAATAGCTCTCTGCGTAGCGCCGTTTTCCATTGTCACTAGCATCGTTCTGTGAAGAGCATGCCAGACGATGGTTCGTAGAGATGGTATTGGAAGTGATCTCGTATGCTTCTTTTTATTGGTGATTCTCGCTGGGTGCTTTCCCGGCGATAGGGATGGCGAGGAAATTGTGGTATTCGCCGCCTCCAGTTTGAACAGTCCTTTGCAAGAAATTGCAGTTCTGTTCGAGGAGGAAACCGGGCGCAAAGTCGTTTTCAATTTCGCCGGATCAAACGTCTTGGCCCATCAGATTGCCGCGTCCCAGCCGGCAGACATCTTTTTGAGCGCGAATGATCACTGGATGGACTATGTTGAGGATGCGGGCGCAATCCACTCGGCGACTCGGCGTGATCTACTAACGAATCGTTTAGTAGCGATCTGCTCCAACGCTGCGAGTTGGAGTCCCGTGCCCGGGGCGGTTCAGCTGGCTGAATTGGACTTCAGATTTCTGTGCCTTGGGGACCCGGTAGCGGTTCCAGTTGGACGATATGCCAAACAATGGTTGAGCAGCTTGGAAGAGGGCGGTTCTAGTGTATGGGAAGCCGTCAGCGGTCGCATGTCGCCAGCTAGCGATGTGAAAGCGGCGCTCGCTCAAACGCTGAGCCGAAAGGACACTGTCGGGATCGTTTACTGGACAGACTATTTGGAGCGTAAAGAGGATGCTAGAATATTGCTGGAGAGCGGAGATGTAGAGGCTCGCTATCCGATCGCCATCACGAGATCGGGAATGAATAAGCAACCGGTGGGTGTCTTTCTCCAATTCATTCAATCGAAGATCGCCTTAGATGTGTTCCGCAGCCACGGATTTGGAATAGCCGGAATGCCCGAGTCCGAGGAATAGCGCTTGCCAGAAAACCAGTCCAAACCCAAAAGTTCTGTTGGTTATCGGATGGGGTAAAATTAAGCGAATCCAGATTTGGAACCGATATACGAAATCGCAATACGCACGATAGGATGGGCAGGACTCTCGATGGGGTGCATCTTTGTTCCGGGAATCGCTGTTGCCTATTTGCTTTCCCGCAAAGAATTCGTGGGAAAGCATGTTTTGTCGGCGTTGGCGACCTTGCCGTTGGTACTGCCGCCGACCGCGGTTGGTTATCTGCTGCTTAAAGTTTTCGCGGAACGTGGATTGCTCGGGCGAGAGACGTTAGGTTTCGACGTCGGTATCTTATTGACCGGGAAAGCGGTTATCTTTGCCTGCAGCGTAATGGCTTTCCCAATATTCGTTCGTACGGCAAAATTGGCATTCGACGAGGTAGAGCCGCGATTGGAGGACATGGGCAAGACTTTAGGGATGGGTGGCTGTCGCGTGTTCTTCTCCCTTTCGATGCCGCTAGCTTCTAGGGGTCTAGTAGCCGCAATATTGCTGGGGTTCGCGAGGTCGATGGGAGAATTTGGGGCAACGGTGATTATTGCCGGAAATATACCGGGAAAAACGCAAACGCTGGCGTCCGCCATTTTTACCGCTCAGCAGCGGGGAGATGACGACTCCGCTGCTACCTTACTCTGGGTAGCGCTGATCGTCGGATTTGCGATCGTCTATACGACGGAGCGATTGTCCATGCGGCAAGCGAGCGTGGGAGGTAGCCGGAAATGAGCGCGTCGCCGCCCATCTTTGATATCGATCTGAAGATTCCCCTCCAGGAGTTCAATCTCGAGCTTGCCTATTCGGGATCGCCAAGATCTTTAGGATTGTTCGGGGTATCTGGATCGGGGAAGACGACTTTTTTGGAATGCCTGGCGGGACTGAGGAGGCGCGAATTTGGTCAGGTAGCTTTTGAAGGAGAGCCTTGGCTGGATTCGACAAAAGGGATACGAATAAAATCTCGGTATCGAAATGTCGGATATGTAGCCCAAGACCATTTGCTATTCCCGAGACGCGATGTTCGCAGCAACCTGGAGGCGGGTAAAAAGCGGCTGCTCGAAAATGGGCTGAATTTCGAGGAGGTTTTCCGGAATGTCATTTCGATCTTGGAGCTGGAGACGCTGTTGGATCGCAAGGTAGAGCTTTTGTCGGGTGGCGAACGCCAACGCGTAGCCCTAGGTCGGGCCCTTTGTTCCGGACCGCGCTTGCTGTTGCTGGACGAACCCTTGGCATCGCTGGATACTGGATTGCGACGTAGAATTCTGCCCTATTTGATGAAAGTCCGCGACGCTTTCCGAATACCCATGGTGGTTGTTTCGCACAACCCGCTTGAACTACAAGCCCTATGCGATGAGGTTCTCGTGGTATCTAGGGGCAGGTTAATTGGCAAAGGTTCTCCTGATGAAGTTTTCTCGGCTGCGGGGGTATTCGAACTAGCCAAGGAGGGCGGGTTCGAAAATGTACTGACTGGAACGGTTCTAGAGTGTAATAATAGAACGGATACAGTTAGCATCGGCGAAACGGGGGGAAGTGTCAGTATCCGCGTGCCCACAACCGGGGAAAAAGTCGGCCAGCGTGTATTTTGCAGCATTGCCTCTGGCGACGCGATTTTGAGTGTGCAAGAGCCCGCCGGCCTTTCGGCGAGGAATTGCCTGCAAGGCAAGGTAGAGGCCATTTTCGACTCAGGATCCAGCATTCTCTCCCGCGTAGAGGTTTTGGAAGGGGGACCTGCCATGATCGTGGAACTCACCCAAGATGCGGTTGATGATTTGAAATTGGCCATCGGCTCTGACGTCTACATTATCTTCAAAACGAACTCCGTACGGATATTGGTGTAGGCGAGCACAAGCCTGGCTCTCTAGGAATCCCGCTTCAATCTGATATGTTTTGCTGAAATGGCATTCCTCCTTTATCCCGCAGTCGCGGAACTTCTGAGGCGCAATCAGGGTGCCTAAACTAGATAGTAGCACAGGCATCTTGCCTGTTTAGATCGGAATAGACGACAGACTCGAACCTTATGCCACCCTTTATTTGCCCGCTGCTTTAAGCGCTTTGCTCGGTCTTTACAATAGATAGTAGCTCTTCGCATAGGCGGCCCTTCGCGTCGCCGAGTTCGTAGAGAATGTCGAAATGGTGTCGCCCTTCGATAAAACTCGTCGAGGTGTCTGCCCCTGATATTTTCGCCAGTTCATGAATCAATCGTGTTTGATAAACGAATACGTCTGTTTCTTCACTGCCCACTGGAAATCGTAGAGGGGCGCTGACGTTCAAGGCTGCTCGGGCCAGAGGGCTGCAAGTTTTGGCGATGCGCGGGGTGAGATTCAATTCCGCATTCAAATAGCTCCTCATTAGCGATTCCAAATCATACAGCCCGCTAACGCAATAGGCGCAGCGTATGGCTTTGGCAATGCTCTCCTCCTGCTCGAGTAATCGCAGGTAGGACATCAGAGCGAGGTGGGCCCCGGCGGAATGCCCGGCGATGTAAATTCGGTTGGAGTCGCCGTGGAATTCGTGAGCGTGGGCGTAAGTCCAGCGGATGGCCCTGGCGACGTCGTTTACTATATCATCGATAGAAACTTCGGGGGCGAGTCGATAGTTTACGTTGACGGCGGCGCAACCGTTTTCCAGGAAGGGATTAGCGAGAAATCGATGACTGCGCTTATCCAAAGTTTTCCAATAGCCTCCGTGGATAAAAAAGAATATTGGCGAATTCGGACTCTGGGCGGCAACCGTATCCAGGGTTTGCAAGGGGAGGTCTCCATAGGGGATGTCCGTCCGCCAGGAAAACCGGGATAGGCTTGCGTTGCTCAGCGACTCGTTACGATCGAAGTAGGTTTGAAAGTCGGGGTGCCGCGCTCGAAGATTGAATTGGGAATCCAGTTCGTCTTTAGATGGGGAATGGGCCACAGTGCGAAAATTAGATGAAGAAGCGCAGGCACTCTAGAACAATCCGATACCTTGACCTGCAAATCGAGACCGCTAGTTTTATCGGTCACTAGGCCGTTTTTAGATGGAAATAATGAATTTATCAGCCCGCTCAATTGTCTACAACTTAGGAATTAGCCTGTTAGCCGCGTCGATGGCGGGATATGTCGCGATTGGTTCCAACGGTCCGAAACCCAATATTATTTTGGTTTTCACTGATGACATGGGCTACGGCGACCTGGGCGTTTTTCATCAAAATGAGCGGATTGGGAAGCGCCACGCTACGCCCAATCTGGATCAGTTTGCCAGAGAGGGCGCGCAGCTGAGACGACATTATTGCCCGGCTCCGGTTTGCGCTCCTTCCAGGGCCTCGCTGCTTTGTGGTCTCCACCAAGGGCATACGAATGTTCGCAACAACGAATTCGATAAGGCGATACCAAACAATCACACACTAGGCACTGTGCTGCGGAGAGGCGGATACCGAACCTTGCACGTGGGGAAATATGGCCTTCAGGGAGTAGGTCCAAAGGGCGCTCTGGGGAATCCCTCCGAAAAGGAAAACGCTTGGAGCAGCCCTCATCAATGGCCGGCTTACCCGACGAAACGCGGATTTGATGAGTATTATGGATACGTGAGGCATGTCGATGGACACGTTCACTATCCCAATAACGAATGGCCGATCGGAAACAGCGAGTCGCACCGGACAGGAAAAGAACTGTGGCATAACAATGAGGAGGTTTCCGCTTCGCTGGACAAATGCTACACGACTGATCTGTTTACCGCGTTTACCAAAAAGTGGATAGTCGATCATCGCAGGGAGAATGCCGGGCAGCCGTTTTTTATTTATCTTGCCTACGACACGCCTCACGCCGCTTTGCAGGTGCCGACTCAGGCTTACCCGGAGGGGGGTGGTTTGGATGGCGGGTTGCAATGGGTTGGCAAACACGGGCGTATGATCAATACGGCGACTGGAGAGATTGATTCCTGGATACATCCAGACTACCGGATCACGGAATGGAGCAATGTCGAACGTCGTTTTGCCACCATGGTTCGCCGAATTGACAGCTGCATCGGAGATCTGACTCAATTGCTCGAAGACTTGGGTATCGAGGAAGATACCCTGGTGGTTTTCACGAACGACAATGGGCCTTTGTCTGTCAGCTACATAGAAGGCGAGCCTTTCGAACCCATTCATTTCCAGTCCTACGGACCGTTCGACGGGGAAAAGCGGGATGTATGGGAAGGTGGTATTCGCATGCCTACCTTGGCCAGGTGGCCGGGAACGATCCCGGACGGAACGATCGATCGAACCCCTTCGCAGTTTCATGACTGGATGGCGACGTTTGCCGAGCTTGCCGGCCTGCCGGCGCCGGCTATGTCGGATGGCGTTTCATTGTTTCCCTCGATTGCGGCGGGCGGGGAGCGGCAGCCGAGTTCAGTTTATGTGGAGTACAAGCACGGGGGAAGAACGCCTAGCTATGGGGACTTCCACTCCAGTCACCGGAATCGGGAGAGAGGCGAGATGCAGGCCATTTTCATGGAGGGATATAAAGGAGTTCGCGTGAATATTAAGAGCCACGCGGACGCGTTCGAAATTTACGACGTGAAGACCGACCTTAAGGAAACGCGCAACCTGGCCGGGACCAGCGATTATTTTATTGGGCTGCAGCAACGGATGAAGGATCGCTCCTTGCAGATTAGAAGACCGAACGCCGACAATCCGAGGCCCTACGATGACGAGCTAGTTCCGTCCATTGGCATTGCCGCCTCTCGTTCGGGCCTTGTTTGGAAAGGCTATGAAGGAAACTTCCCCTGGGTGCCCAAATTCTGGAACAGGAAGCCCGACTCTGAAGGATTGGCGAAAAATCTGGATGTCAGTCTAGGGCCAGAAAAAGGAGCAATTGTGTTTTCTGGATACATTGTCGCTCCTGAGGATGGCGAGTATGCATTCTATCTCGATTCAAGCGCAAAGGTAGTTGCCCGCCTCCACGAAGCTCTACTGATAGACGCGGATTACGGATACGAAAGCGGCGAGATTACGGCTAGAATAGCTCTAAAAGCGGGGAAACACCCAATCAGAATCCATGTTTTGAAATCTGGTGAGACGAAAGTCCGACTAGACCTTGATTGGAGTGGTCCGTCCTTCCGAAGGAAAGCGCTAACGTCCGATTCGCTGTTTCACTAAACGTACAGCGCGAAGTTAAGCTTAAAGCCAACGTTATGAAACTACTAATGAAATTCGATAGATTAACCATTTTGATATTGGCCGTAATAGCTGCTGCAACCGCGTATTCATCGAAGCCAAACATCCTTTTCATATTCCTGGATGATTTTGGCTGGAGGGATACAGGTTACATGGGGTCCGATTTTTACGAGACGCCGCACCTTGATCGTTTGGCGTCGGAAGGTAAGCTGTTTACCAATGCTTACTCAGCTTCCGCGAATTGCGCCCCGGCCAGGGCTTCCCTGTTGTCCGGCCAGTACACGCCTCGGCATAAGATCTATAACGTGGGCACAGGTTCGAGAGGGAACGATGCTTATCGTCGGCTTCAGCACGAGCCGGGTGTCGATACACTAGATTGGGGGATCAAAACTTGGGCCCAACAAATCCGGGCAGCGGGCTATCGAACGGCTTTGATGGGCAAGTGGCACCTTAGCTCAGATCCTTTGCCTTATGGCTTCGATATCAATATCGGGGGGACGCATTCGGGATCTCCGCCCAGAGGCTATTATCCGCCTCATCCAAACGCTCCCGGGCTTCAAGGGCTGCCCGAAGATTCTTATCTGACTGACTATCTGAATGACCGAGCGGATCAATTCATCCGGGAAAACAAAGATCGGCCTTGGCTTCTCTATTTGACTCATTTCGCCGTGCACACCCCGCTAGACGCTAAGCGCGAATTGGTATCCAAATACGAGAATAAGCCCAAAGGAGAGCTCCATGATCATGTGGCGATGGCGACAATGGTCCAGTCGGTGGACGATGGTGTCGGCAAGATTCGTTCTACCCTAGAAGAATTGGGTATCGAGAAGAATACTATCGTGATATTCTTTTCCGACAATGGTGGGTATGGCCCAGCGACTGATATGCATCCGCTGAAGGGATACAAAGGAACTTACTATGAAGGCGGCATTCGGGTGCCCTTTTTCGTCAAATGGCCCGGGGTTGTCGAGCCGGGAACGGAAAGCGATATCCCCATTATCGGAGTTGATATTTATCCTACCTTGATGGATATGACAGGCGTCAGCAATCCCTCGAACCAGCCGCTGGATGGAGTTAGCCTAGTGCCTTTACTGAAAGGGGAGTCGGTCGATCTGTCGGAGCGTCCCTTGTATTGGCATTTCCCCGCCTACCTGCAGTCCTACGCGGTGACCGACGAGCAGCGAGATATCCTATTTCGCAGCAGACCGTGCAGCATAATTCGGGTTGGGGATTGGAAGCTGCATCAGTATTTCGAAAGTGGCGACTTGGAGCTTTACAACTTAAGGCTGGATATCAGGGAGGAGCGCAATCTCGCCGATGCAATGCCCGAAAAGACGCGTGAGCTTCTGGCCCAGCTGAACAGTTGGCGAAAGCGGTTAGATGCTCCGGTCCCATCGGAGCTCAATCCCATGTTCGACGAGGCCTTAGAGGCGGAGGCTCGCAAAGGGGCGGTCAAGACCAGGTCGAAAGGATGAAATCGTCTGGGGCGGGCTTTATAGGGAAGCTGTGTAGTAGAGCCAAACCTGTTTCTTGATCCAATTGGCTTGGCTGGCTGGAACGAAGCGCGTTGGCGAATCGGGCCCGGATTCGAAAGATTTTGGAAGCTCGTCAAACGGGTTTTTTCGAGGATCTTTTCCGGTGAGGAAGGTATAGACCAGGCAGCCGCTGGCGTAGCGAGCTAGAGCATTGCCGTGGCCGGGATTGGCGAACCAGTTTTCGGTGCCGTATCGCAGGGTCGCATCTAGCCAAAGGTAAAGGGCGGGTACCAGGATTACTTTATGCTCCGCCCCTTGAATCTCGATATCTTCGAGATCTTTCTGCAGGCGGTGATAGATCTGAGCTGTTGGGAGCTTAACATCCGGATACAGGTGGATTCCAGGATGCATATAGAGAACAGTTTGGGCTCCGGACGAAACGATTGTCTCGTGTAGTTGGGCCAGGGCTCTCAGATTTTCGCTGTAGCTTATAGGGCTGCCTCGGTCCTCCGGGAGGTTGGCTACTTCTGGGAGTAGATATCCCGACCGGCGGGCTTCAAGAATCACGTAGTCGAAATCTCCGTTGCGAATATGCTCATGCAAGGCCTCGCTTGCCGCAACCTCTGGCAGGTTCAATGGAATACGTCCGAAGTCTATAAATTCGATTCCGTGGGGAAATCGGGGGGTGTTCAATTGGCTCACCGCTTCGTGGTCGAGAGATTCGGTTCGGCAAAAACCCTCGAAGGATTGAGCGATTCCGCCTTGATAGTTGAATACGCTGTTCCCGATGAATAGCGTTCGGGTAGAGGGCGTTTTGTCACTGTAAGAAAGTAGCGACAAGGCGACTGCCGACAGTATGCCAAGTTTGTCGAGGGATTTCATCTTAGAACGAACGGTAAGGGTTAATCGTCGAATCGAAAGCTCAAAGGCTAGCCCTACCCATCAAGAGGACGGATTGCGACTGATTGGAGACTCCCCTAGAGCGTTCCGTACTTGATGTGACTATCGAACGGAACTACTTATTAGAACGTACCTATGCCGCATCCCCCAGCAATCCCGTCGGGCTCTGTTGAGCAAATTTTCCCTGGCTCCGCCTGCTTGGCCGATTTGAGGGATTTTCTAGGAGCCTTGAAAAGCGCGGATACCGATGCTCTTTCGGATCGCCAGTTGCTTTCCCTTCTGCAAAGAGGTGGGTTGATTCCCGCTCCTCTGCTCGGAAGAAAAGCCGCGGTGTCGGGTAGCGCTCGAGAAACTTATGACGCTAGCGAAAACGGTGAGCCTTTGCTGGGTCTGGGGGATGCCATCGCCGAGGCCATGCTTCTCTACGGAGCGGATACAGTCCTAAACTCGAACAGCAAAACGATGGACGCGGCTCGGTTGAGCGAACTGCGGCAAAGCTACGGCAGGCGCTGCGCCCACGTTTGCGCGGATATGTCGACAGAGGAGGGCGCTCGTTCTTTTGTCCATAAAGCTGGAGAGTTTTTGGGCGGTCTAGATACGCTAGTCCTGAATGTAGGGACGCATGCGGAGCCCTCGATCGATGAATTGAGCTATGCGGATGCCAAACGGATTTTCGACCTGAACGTGGCTGGAGCCATGTTTGCCGTATCTGAATTCGTCCGAGAATTTGGAAGCTCAGTAGAAAAAGGCCGTATCATCCTTACCACATCCATCAATGCTAAGCGGTCCGAAGTTGGGCATTTGCTCTACGATGGAAGCAAAGGATGGCTGGAGTCATTCACTCGAGCGGTTGCTTTGGATGTCGCGAATAGGGGACTGGATATCCGAGTTAATGCGGTAGCTCCAGGATTGCATAAGACGCCTCTTACTCAGAAAGCCATTCATTCGGATCCCATCGCCGCGAAAGTGATTGAAGCCATGATTCCACTAGGGATTGGGGACGCGGCGAGCGTTGTCATGCCTTACGTGTTTTTAGCTAACCCCAAAAACGACTACATGAGCGGCGCGTCGCTGGACGTATCCGGAGGGCTGGGAGCCGCCCAAATGATGCCGGATCGAGTGGTCGCCGTTGTTAAAGAGATTCTGGACGGCGCGGCTACAAATTCGGCAGACTAGGGATAGATTCTAGTCGCAAGGCTTCTATTCACCTCTCAAATCATAGCAAATGAGACGTGTACGGCTATCGTCGATACCGGGATCGTTCTGGACTACGTAGAGGAGGCCACGACTGAGGGTGGGCAGGGCCCAGGTTTGTCGGGCCAGAAAGAGATGGGCTCTATCGAGTTCTCGGTAGCCTTCAGGGTTCAGGTCGATCCAGGCCAAGTGGCCGTATTGTCCGAGGACGAGGCAGCGACCATCAACGAGAAGAAATGAAGCGAGGGCCGGGGCCAAGTTGTATTCCTGGGCTTGCCCTTCTGAGGAAATGGGCGTGATCCACTCAGGCTCCGTTCGCCACATTTCCTTTCCAGTTTCAAGTTCGATGCAAACGATGGGGGCATTACGAGGGCCATGGCCATCGATTCCATAAAGGTAGCCGTCCTTATGGATAGCTGTCATGAAATGGGTATTGAGAATCTCGTTGCTCCACTTTTCCGAGCAGGATCCATCGGGTGCGATTTCCAGCATAGCGCCTCCTGTTCCATAGCATTCGGAGATGTAGACCCGGTTGCCTACGACGACAGGAGAGGAAGCATTGACCGACTCGTATCGGTTGCCGCGCCAGGGAAATCGGCAATCGATGTGGCCATCGGTAGGATCGATAACCAGCAGCCCTCCTGAGGCTGGCCGGCTCTCCCCCCCAGCGAAAACGAAGATCCGTCGACCGGCTTCGGTGTTAGCAGGTATGGGCGAGGCGTAGCTGGGCCCCCACTGGTCGCCGGCACCCCATATCATGCTGCCGCTTCGCTTATCGAAGGCGGCCACGCACGGCCCGTTAGCGGCTCCAATGTTGACGATTACAAGATTCCCTTCGAGCAGAGGAGTTGCCCCAACTCCAAAGAAATCGAGCGTTAGATCGAAATCGGCTTTCAAGTCGCGTTGCCAAAGCAATTGGCCTGATATCAGTTCCCAGCAGCTGAAGATCGCCTCGACTCCCAGAGTGTAGATGAACTTTCCATCGCTGATTGGCTGGCAACGAGGACCGTTACCGAATCCATAGCGGTCGTGGTACTCGGATGGGTAGCTTTGTTTCCAGAAACGTTGGCCTGTTTCTGCTTCAAGGCATTCGACGACTTCGTTTTCACCCGCCCGATGAAAGAGGATCACTCGTTCTCCGATGACCGCTGGAGCTGCATAGCCTTCTCCCTTCGCTACTTCCCAAACTATGTTGGGACCGTTTTCGCCAAACCGAGCCAGCAAATGGGTCTCTCGAGAAATGGCATTGTGGCTTGGCCCGAGAAAATCCATCCAGTCCTCGGTGACCGCGTTTTGGGGAAGGGGTTTGGGGGCTTGGTGGAAGCGGAGTTCCGTTTGAGAAACCGGACCTGGAGCCGGTAGGGCCTTGAGCTCGTTTACTGTTGGTGGATTGGGGTCGGTGAAGTCCTGGGCAATCGAACAAGACGAAGTCGCGGCGACGATGGCGGAGATCGCGATCAAGCGAGTCATGAGTTGTTTGATATTCTTGAAGAAAAACGCGTTCAAAGGGCAAAGTTGAGGTTGCTCACGAATCGCTGCTATAGCTTTTGAAAAGCAAGTCTTGCAGTCTCTGGGAATCGGTCGCGGAGGTTTTCGCGATAAATCCAGCCGCATGCACGAAGTGAACGTCCGGCTCTTCAGAAATGCGATTGAAATCCATAGATGGGTGATCATTGTATCGGCACATCCCATAGCCATCGCCCCGCCGATCCGGGTAGATCATGGCGTGGGCCTTGGCGGCCAATCCGCTCTCCTCGATAAAGCGAGGGAGTCCCATCGAAGGATCTTCAGGCAGAGGTTGAGTTCGGGGAAGATAGACGGCGACCAAGGACTGCGATTCCCGCTCGATATTCCAAACTTGGCTATGCTTGCTGATATACTGGAGGCGGCTCCGCAGGCCTCGTAGGTAGTCGACTAAATCTTCTCCGATCATTTTCATGATTTCCCATAGGGGTTCCCCGGGCGCATGCTCGCCTTGGGAGGCGAAGCGCCGCAGGAGCGATAGCTCGATGGGCGAGCTCATTCGTCCGATGATCTCCCGTTTGACTCCCAGCCAGTTCGCCGTAGCGTTTGCCCCGCGACAGTCGAACCATTCGGCTGTTTCCAGCCAATCGCAGAATGACCGGGCGTCGTCATAAAGGCCTAGATCCTGAAGGACCAGCGACAAAGAGCAGGTAGGGGCATGATCTCTAGGGAACTGGTGGTGGTCGAAATTTTTCTTGAGTGGCTCGTGGCGATCGCCGACGTCGATAATGGCTACGGACGAATCGTCGAGATCGTTGCAGTTGGGATCCCTCCGGCTTATGGGAGCGGGCTGTTCTGCTATGAGAACGCAGCAGGCGAGGAATTCGTCTTTGTGGGCGCCTCCTGGGTGAGTGACAATTTGTTTGATCATTAGGTCGAGCGGGATTAAGATACGTTCGTAGGCTATAAAGCTTGTACTGCAAGGAGAACGATGGAAATGGTGAGCTATAAGCGAAGTATTAGATAGATGTATGGTTCGCTATTTGAGAGTTCTATTCAGGAGTTCCGCTTCGGATAAGGTTCTTGCCAAAAAGTAGCCAACAAATTGTGGTAGCTAGTAAGAGCATTCGAATTAATGCAAAAGTCTGATATCGAGCCTTCGCCTAGAGTGAATCCGTTAACGGGTACGGTTACACGGGTTAGAGAAACGCCCTACTCGAGCGGCGAGTGGAAAGTGGTCGAGTGCCAGGAAACCGGAATGGTTTATTTAGAAAACCCTCCAGACTATTCACGACTTGTTGAAGAGTTCGCTTGGGAGAAGACGTACGAGGAGGAGTCTCGGCGCCGTCGCCAGGAAGAGCCTCTGGTAGCCTTTGCCAGCAATTTGAGCAAATCTTTAAAAAGGCGATTTCGAAAACGCGAACGCTTGGAAAAGGTCGCTTTTAAACTGCTCGATACGATCGGACAAGAGCGAACTGGCGAGACGGATCTGGCGGTCGTTGATGTGGGTTGCGGAACGGGCGAACAGCTCATGCGCATAGCTCGCCATTACAAAGCGGTTCGGGAAACCAGCCTACGCCCAATCGGAATCGAGATTTCCGCTCAGCTTGCTCAGGAAACGGATCGACGCTTGGGTCCAATCGGTGGCCGCTGTATCCACTCGTCTGCTATCGACGGGCTGGCGTCGCTGGAAGACGCGAGTGTGGATCTGGTTATTCTTTGCTCCTATCTCGAACACGAGGTGCGTCCTCTAGAAGCGCTGCGAAACGTGTCGTGCAAGTTGAAAAAAGGCGGCTACGTAATCGTCAAAGTGCCGAACTACGGAAGTTGGAACCGCCAGCTGCGACAACATCGATGGTGTGGCTTTCGCTATCCTGACCACGTCAATTATTTCACGCCGCAAACGCTCATTCGCATCATCGAGAGCTCGGGCTTGAAGGTTCGGAGAATGAATTTGAGAGATTGCTTGCCGACCAATGACAATGTCTGGGCAATCGCCCGGCGCTAAGGTATCGCGAGTGAATCGCCGCCCGGCTTCGAAAATCGAGGGTAAGCAGCGGTTTCGATTTGCCTAGAATTGGTAAATCCCAATTCTTGCCAGTCATTTTAAGCATAAACCAAACAATCATCTTACAATTATGGCTATCGCAACTGGAACCAAAGCGCCCGATTTTACTTTGAAGTCGAAAAATGAGGATGGATTAGCTGACGTCACTTTGAGCGACAACTTCGGTAAATCATCTACCGTACTTCTCTTTTTCCCACTGGCATTCACTAGCGTTTGCCAAGACGAGCTATGCTCAATTCGGGACTCCTTGGGAGATTACGAGGGTCTCAATGCCCAAGTGTATGGGATCAGTGTGGATAGCCCGTTTTCCCAAGAAGCGTTCGCCCAGGCGAATGGCGGCTTCAAGTTTCCGCTTCTGAGTGATTTCAACAAAGACGTGAGTGTGGCTTACGATGTGCTTTTTGAAGATCTGCTTGGATTCAAAGGAGTTTCCAAGCGTTCTGCCTTCGTTATCGATAAAGAGGGAACGGTCGTCTATTCCGAGTCTAGCGACGATCCCAAACAATTACCCGATTTCGAAGCCATCAAAGCGGCACTCGCGTAAACTAGTATTCTGATAGGGCGTCACCGATTTAGGGACGCCCTAATTTGCCTCCGTTGCCAGTTGGGTATCGGCCATGCCAGAAGCCTAGCACCTAGATTATTTCAAGCACTTATGAGCGACCTACTCAATCCACTGAATTCTCTGAAGACATTCGATTCAGGTTCTGGAAGCGATTCTTACTTCTATTCGCTGCCAGCCCTAGAGGAAGCCGGAATCGGCCCGGTATCGAAACTTCCGGTATCCATACGCCTCGTTCTCGAATCGGTTTTGCGGAATTGCGATGGCAAGCGCATTACGGAGGACGACGTCAAGACATTGGCCAATTGGAATGCCGCCGCCCCGTCGCAATCGGAGATTCCCTTCGTGGTTTCGCGGATCGTATTGCAGGATTTTACGGGAGTTCCCTTACTGGTGGACTTGGCAGCCATGCGTTCGGCGGTGGATGAACTGGGTAAAGACGCCTCCATGATCGAACCTCTCGTACCAGTAGATCTTGTAGTGGATCATTCGGTACAAGTTGATAAGGCTGGCACCGCCGAGGCCTTCAAGGCAAATATGGCCATAGAGTTCCAGCGCAACATGGAGCGCTATGAGTTTCTCAAGTGGGGCCAGCAGGCATTTGAAACCTTTCAGGTAGTCCCTCCTGGCATTGGGATCGTGCACCAGGTTAATCTAGAGTATCTAGCCAAGGTGGTGCATCAGAGGCCAGTGGAAGGTGGATTGCTCTGCTACCCGGACACGCTAGTGGGAACGGACTCGCACACCACCATGATCAATGGCCTAGGCGTCGTCGGATGGGGAGTCGGAGGCATCGAGGCGGAAGCTGGCATGCTTGGGCAACCGGTCTATTTCCTGACACCCGAAGTGGTGGGTGTGGAACTGAAGGGGGAGCTGAAGGAAGGTATTACGGCCACGGACCTCACTTTGACGATTACCGAGCGCTTACGAGCGCTGGGGGTGGTCGGGAAATTCGTCGAGTATTTCGGCGAAGGGGCTCGCAATCTTTCACTGGCCGACAGGGCCACGATCGCGAATATGGCTCCCGAGTATGGGGCGACTATGGGCTTTTTCCCAGTTGACGAGAGGTCCTTGGACTACTTGAGGGAAAGCGGTCGCAGCGCAGAGCAAACGCAGGCCATTAAATCCTACTGCCAAGCCCAAGGAATATTTGGAATTCCTGATGCGGGAGAAATTGAATACACCAAGACGTTGACGATCGACCTCAGCGAGATCGAGTCCAGCGTCGCGGGACCCAAGAATCCCAAAGAGCGCATTTCCGTTTCCCAATTGAAGGCTTCGTTCAACGAATTGTTCGAAAAGCCTGTTTCGGATGGCGGTTTTGGCCAGCCCGGTGAAAAGCGGGAGGCAAAGGTTTCGCTCAACGGTAACGGCGAGATTGGGCATGGCTCCGTTTTGATAGCGGCGATTACTTCCTGCACGAACACGTCGAATCCTGGGGTTATGCTGGCAGCCGGACTGGTGGCCAAGAAGGCCGTTGAGCGCGGTTTGTCAGTCCCGGGCTATGTGAAAACGAGTTTGGGGCCCGGTTCTCGAGTGGTTACTGACTACTTGGAAGAGACGGGGCTGCAATCCTACCTGGACAAGATCGGTTTCAATCTAGTGGCTTATGGGTGCACGACCTGTATTGGGAACAGCGGACCGCTGGCTCCGGAAATTGAAAGGGCCATTAAAGAGGGCGAACTGATTGCGGCATCCGTTCTCTCTGGCAATCGTAATTTCGAGGCCCGCGTTCATGGATCGATCAAATCGAACTTCCTCATGTCGCCCCCATTGGTGGTCGCCTATGCCTTGGCAGGACGGGTGGACATTAATCTCTATAATGAGCCGATTGGCCAAGGTTCGGATGGTTCGGACGTTTATCTGAAAGACATTTGGCCTTCCAACGAAGAGGTGGCCAATGCCGTTCGCAATGGATTGAAAACGGAGATGTTCCAAAAGGAGTATTCAGATGTGGCCAATTCCAATGAGGAGTGGACGCAGATTCAGTCATCCACAGGGGCCATTTACGATTGGAACCCAGATTCTACTTACATCCATGAGCCCCCATTCTTCGATGGTTTTTCTATGGAGGTAGGGACGATCCAGCCGATTCGCGGAATGCGTCCATTGGCGATTCTAGGCGACTCGGTTACCACGGACCACATTTCTCCGGCAGGAGCATTTAAACCTGAGACGCCGGCGGGACAATTCCTGCAGTCGAGAGGGGTTGAGCCAAAGGACTTCAATTCCTACGGTTCCCGCCGTGGTAATGATCTTATAATGACGCGAGGCACTTTTGCTAACGTGCGTGTTAAAAACCAGATGGCTGACGGCAAAGAAGGTGGGTTCACCAAGATCATGCCCGAAGGAGAGCCAGCCACCATATTCGATGCGGCTCAGGTTTATCGGGAGCGCGGCGTTCCGCTGATCATCTTCTCAGGGATTGAGTATGGTACCGGCAGTTCTCGAGATTGGGCTGCCAAAGGCACGAGTCTATTGGGCGTAAAAGTCGTTGTGGCCTGCAGCTATGAACGAATTCATCGATCCAATCTAATTGGCATGGGCGTGTTGCCGCTCGAGTTTCAAGATGGCGATAGTGCTCAATCGCTTGGTCTCGATGGGTCGGAAGTGGTTTCGCTGCCTGGTTTGGGTAACGATCTTAAGCCCCAGCAATCGCTCACGGCTGTCATCGCTCGAGCTAATGGTGAAACACAGGAAATTAGTCTCAAAGTTCGGGTTGATACCCCAATAGAAGTGGAGTACATCAGGCATGGTGGCATTCTTCCCTTCGTTTTGAGGGACATAATCCGGTCTGCGGAATAAACTTTGACTCGTTTCTGGTGTCTTAAAAAGGTTCAGAGCGATGGCAGTCGAGGAGACAGTATTCCTAGTCGACCCCGATTCCCACCCGGTAGCTATCAAGATAGTGGGGAGGGCATCGTTCCAGAACGTCATGCCTCTGAAGGACTTTCTCAAGGATTCTGCGGAATCGGGTAAGCGGTGCTATGTTTTCGATTTCGAGGAATGCACGGGAATGGACAGTACGGTACTGGGCGTATTGGCTGGCTGCGCCTTGGAACTGCGTAAACGAGAGCCTCAGGGATCGGTCGTTCTCTCGCGTCTAAGCGAACGAAACCAGGAACTCGTTAGGGGCTTGGGGCTTCATCGAATCGCCACTCTGGATACCGGTTCTGGGTCGCAACCTGAGTCAAAAGAGGCAACCTCTTTAGGCGATGGAGAAATGAACGAACTCGAAAGCGCTCGGCTCTGTTTGGAGGCTCATGAGAAACTCGTCGAGGCAGACAGCGGTAATGAGGCAAAATTCCAAGACGTTATTTCTTATCTGAAGAATCGCGTGTCGGAAGGTTAGCTCATTGCGGTCTCCGCCATTGGCTCATTCGATTCCGCGGGTTATGTAACCCGGCCCCATTCATCGGTATGTCGCAATTTCGATTGCTAATAGTTGGGGGTTGAGAATTATGCCTCTTTCTTATGAGCGAAGTGAAAACTGCAGATTTCGACAAAGCGAGTCTACCGACTTCGGATGGGCGGTTTGGAGAGTTTGGGGGCTGCTATGTGCCGGAAACGCTAATGACCGCTCTCAAGGAGCTGGGAGAGGAGTACGAGCGAGCCAAAAACGATTTGGAGTTCCAAAACGAACTCGCCTTTCAGTTAAAGGAATTCGCTGGCCGGCCCACGGGCCTGTATTTTGCTGAACGCTTAACGGAAAAACTCGGCGGGGCTAAAATCTATCTCAAGCGCGAAGACCTCCTGCATACTGGGGCTCACAAGATCAACAACGCCATTGGTCAGGCCCTCTTAGCGAAGCGAATGGGTAAAACGCGCATAATAGCGGAAACTGGGGCTGGGCAGCACGGAGTGGCAACTGCGTCGGTCTGCGCCAAGATGGGTCTTGAATGCGTGGTTTACATGGGCTCCGTCGATATGGAGCGGCAAAAGCTCAACGTTTTTCGGATGGAGCTTTGCGGGGCTGAGGTTCGAGGCGTAGACTCAGGGCAAAAGACACTTAAGGATGCGGTCAACGAAGCTATGCGCGATTGGGTGACCAATGTCAGAGATACGCATTACATTCTAGGTTCTGCCCTGGGAGCCCATCCTTATCCCATGATGGTGCGGGATTTCCACAAAGTAATTGGCCAGGAGACTCGGGCTCAAATTTTGGAGAAGGAAGGACGCCTGCCCGATGAAATGATTGCTTGTGTAGGAGGCGGATCTAATGCCATCGGATTGTTCTACGAATTTCTGGACGAACCGGATATTCGTTTGGTCGGTGTTGAAGCGGGTGGCCATGGTATCGTTAAAGGCGAGCATGCTGCCCGGTTCGAGGGTGGGCGCCTTGGCGTGCTTCAGGGCTGCAAAACGTATATCCTTCAGAATGAAGATGGACAGATAGAATTGACGCATTCCATTTCTGCGGGACTGGACTACGCGGCGATCGGACCGGAGCACGCCTACTATCGCGATATCGGCCGCATCAATTATGGCTTCGCTACGGATGATGAAGTTCTGGAAGCGTTTCAGCTGCTTTGCCGCACGGAAGGAATCATCCCAGCCCTAGAGTCGACGCACGCTCTGGCTTATACCATTAAACGGGCGCCCCAAATGGATAAGGAGCAGATAATTGTCATGAATTTGAGCGGAAGAGGGGACAAAGATGTTAATCAGGTAGCCAAATTTCTGGGACAAGAGATATGAAGAGCATGACCGGATTTGGCAGGGCCGAGCGGAGCGCTGAGGGCGTTGCGGTAACGGTTCAGGTATCGTCCGTAAATCGGAAGAATCTGGAGGTAGTGTGCTCGCTCCCAAAAGAGTTCCAGCGACTGGAGCGTAAGGTGGTGGAGCAGGCGAAACTAGCATTGGGTCGAGGTCGCTTGCAGTTTTCCATTGATGTGCGGGATACGAATGGGGGGAGCGAAGGCTTGCCGAGCGATGCCCAAATTGAAGCTGGAATGGCTCGAGTCAAAGGGTTGGTAGTGCGTCATGGGGGATCGGCGGAAATCGATGCGAAAACAATCGTTGACCTCATGGGTTTGCTCGACCCGGAGCCAGGGTCTATTCCGGAGGAAGTGGTTGAGTCTCTGCTGCAAGCGTGCGTTAAAGAAGCCCTCAAGGAACTGGTCGCTATGCGATCGGCGGAAGGCTCAGCTTTGAAGTCGGACCTAGCTGCCCGATGTTCCAGTTTAATGGATACGCTGCAATCGATTAAGAGATTGGCTCCAGATATGGTTTCCGCTCACCGGGAGAATCTGCTTAGCCGACTGAAGCAGGCGGATCTGGAGATCGACCCGGATGATGAGAGGGTGTTGAAGGAAATCGCTCTTTTCGCCGATCGCTGCGATATTTCGGAAGAGATCACTCGTTTGGAAAGCCATTTTGACCAGTTCAATGAACTTCTGGACAAGGAGGAGCCGGTGGGGCGTTCGTTGGAATTTATCGTTCAGGAGTTTGCCCGGGAAATTAACACAACCGGGAGTAAGTCTTGTTCCATTGATGTCTCAAAGCGAATACTCGATATGAAAAACGAGCTGGAACGCATTCGCGAACAAGTAGCTAATGTCGAATAGCCTGTTTTCCTAGCTTCCCGTGTCTGATGCCGTTTCCGCTTTAGACTGACGGAAAGCGAATAGGATGTGTAGGCCCACTCCAATTGTGATGGCGGAATCAGCTATATTGAAGCTTGGGAAGTGCCACCCAACAGCATGGAAATCTAGAAAATCCGTTACGTGCCCGAGACGAAAGCGATCGATCAGATTTCCCAGGATTCCGCCGATAATCAGTCCGAAAGACCATTGAGATTGAGGTAGTTTCAGTTCGAGGGCGTTCCGAAAAAAATAGAGTAAAAGCAGAGCGACCACGCCTAAGGCTGCCAAAGCTTTCGGATAGCCGCTGAAAAGGCTCCAAGCGGCCCCGGTGTTGCCCACGTGAACGAGGTTGAAGAGACCGGGTATGATGACGATGTTGTCGGGCGGATAGAAACTGCCATAGGGCAGCGCGCGTTCGATTATCAGCTTGGTTATCTGATCCGCGACCAGTATGGCGAGTGCCAGAATATGCAGGCGCTTGTAAGCTGCTATTCCGGTCATTGAATATTTGATAAAGACACTGACACAGTGGCGCTGAAGAGGGCTACGTGTCTGGATTTTCCTCGGAGAAATTCATGGCATCTTCCGATGAGGCATCGGCGAAAACGCCTCCGCGCTGCACGCTTCGAATTTTGTTCTTCTCAATCTGCTTTTGAGTTTCAATCGAATATCGCGTGAAGGGAACTGCTACTAGGCGCTCATCCTGAATCTGCTTGCCAGTCATTTCGCAAACCCCGTAAGTCCCTGCAAAAATCCGTTCGATGGCGGCTTCTATTTCTGTTAGAGCTTCCTGCTCGCTTGAGACCATGCTTAATGCAAAGTCGCGATCGAAGGTATCTGTTCCGGCATCCGCCATGTGTTGGCTGTAGCTTGATAGGTCGCCGGCCTCGTCTTTGCTCGAGCGCTTGAGAGTCTCCTCGGTATGCATGCTTAGCTCGGATTTGACGTGGTCCCGCAAACCGATGAGGAGATTGTAGAATTTCTTGAATTTCTTAGGAACCGGTCGTGTCTCTATCCTAGGTGCGCTTACCATGGAATCGAATCCGAGAATGTCGGATAAAGAGGCCGCTCCCAGGACTCGTTTTTCGGTTTTTTGCTCAGCCTCTTCAACCGCTTTGCGAGCTTTCTCTTTTGCGGCCCGTTTCTTTGCCATTTCTTCATCCTCTTTCTCCCGCGATTTGGCAACAGACAGAGCTTCTTCAAGAGAGAATCCAGCGGAAGCAGCGGGGCGCTTCGTCGCGAAAGCGACCGACTTTGTGTTGGCTCGTTTCGCCGACTTCTTTTTCGTCGCTGTTTTAGCGGCGACCTTCTTTGAGTCGGCTTTGTTGTTGGTCGTTTTCTTTGCTGCGACCGTCTTGGCGGTAGCCTTTATGGCGACTTTCTTGACGATTTTTTTGGCAGTAGATTTTTTCTTGGGCATTCTGTTTTAGTGTTAAAGGATTGCTTCGGCGCAACGGGGGCAAAGCTGCTCGTTCTCAACGCCGTTTTCGAGTTCCGGGAACCATCGCCAGCAGCGAGGGCAGCGTCCGCCCTCTGCCTTTGCCACACTGATCGCGAGCTCTGGGGAATCGACTTCTTCGAGGCGTATTTGCGAAACAATGAACAACTCGTCTAGAAACTTCTCGTACCTCCTCAGAAGGTTGAATGTCTCCGCTTTTGTTGAACCAGCGATTGTGAGGTAAGCGTCCAGAGAACGGCCAATCTCGCCTCGCTTGCGAAGGTCTTCGAGACTTTCGTTAACGCGATCGCGAAACGCGAGGAGTTCCCTGAAATCTTGTTCCAAGGATTCATCGCGCCATTTACTGGCATCGGATGGCCACGATTGAAGAGCAAGTGGATTGTCGACGAAATCTGTGTCCGCCTGAAAGTAGCTCCAAGCTTCGTCTGCGGTGAAGGGAAGTATGGGCCCGAGAACTCGAACCAGGGCATTAAAAATGTGGTGAACCGCGGTCTGAGACGAGCGGCGGAGCGGGTGGTTTTCGGCCAAGGTGTAGAGGCGGTCCTTGAGGACGTCGTGATATAGGGCCGAAAGCGTGACTGAACAGAATTGATTGCACGCTTGGTATACGCGATGGAACTCGTAGCGCTCGTAGGCCTCTTCGCACTGGGCCACAAGTTGCGCGGTTTTATCCATCGCCCAACGGTCGAACTCGTGAAGCTCGGAGATGGGCACCCCATTTTTGGCAATATCGAAATCGAATAGATTGGAGATCTGGAACCGAAGCGTGTTGCGGATCAATCGGTAAGCATCGCCGATCGTCTTGAGGATCTCTTCTCCCATTGGCACGTCATTGCGGAAATCGGTTGAAGCGATCCACAAGCGGACGATGTCGGCTCCAAATTTATCCATGTAATGCTCCAATGTCATGGCATTTTCGCTTTTGGAAAGCTTGGTGCCGTCTTGGTTGACGATGAAGCCGTGAGTGAGGATTGATTTGAAAGGGGCCCGACCTTTGCGAATGACGCCGGTCCACAAAGAAGATTGAAACCACCCTCGATGCTGATCGCTGCCTTCCAAGTAGAGGTCGCAAGGCCAGGATAGCTCCTTGTTTTTGGCTAGTACGGCGAAATGGCTGGTTCCGGAATCGATCCACACATCAAGCGTATCGTATCCTGGGACAAGTTTCTTTTCGCTCAAGGATCCTGGGAGCTCAATCCCTTCGAGTAATTGCTCTGCTGAGTTCGTAAACCAGATGTTCGATCCCGATTGCTCAACTTTGTCGGCGATGCCCCGGACAATGTCAGCATCCAGGTATCCGTCGCCCTCTTCATCATAGAAAGCGGGTATGGGAACGCCCCAAGACCGTTGTCGACTGATACACCAATCAGGTCGCGCCTCGACATTAGCTTTGATGCGGTTCTTTCCCCAGTCAGGTATCCAACAAACGGACTCGATGGCATCGAGGGCATCCTGCCGTTTTCCCCCTTTATCCAAAGCGACGAACCATTGATCGACTGCCCGAAAGACCACGGGCGTCTTGGATCGCCAGCAATGGGGGTAGCTGTGGGTGATCTTCTTTTTCCCGACAAGAGCCCCGGCCTCCGCTAAAGCCTTCATCACTTTTCCGTTGGCCGGTGTCCAACCATCGGTTTCTAGTACTGATTCGCCGACAAGATAGTCCGGAATTTGGCCATCATCAATGTAGGTTCCCTCGTCATTTACCGGGCAATAGATCTCCAAGCCGTATTTCTGGCCGGTCAGATAGTCGTCCAATCCGTGTCCGGGTGCCGTATGGACGCAGCCAGTACCGGATTCGGTAGTGACATAGTCGGCTAGAACAATAGGGCTGGCCCGATCGATAAGCGGATGACGAGTCTCTACGCCCTCCAGAGTTTCGCCAGCCACGGTTTTGATAATCTTCCAATTCTCTAGTCCGCAGTTCTTGGCAAACGATTCAGCCAGCTCTTTGGCGACAAGGAACACGCGATTGCCTGTATCGACATAAGCGTATTCGATTTTTGGATTAAGGGCGATTGCCAGGTTGGCTGGAATGGTCCAGGGGGTGGTAGTCCAAATGACTACCGATAAAGGCTTTTCGATTTCCGGGCCGGCGCCCTCGGTGACCTCGAAAGCGACCCAAATGGAAGGGCTCGCGTGTTCCCGGTATTCGATTTCCGCCTCAGCGAGGGCGGTCTTGTACGGTATGGACCAGTAAACTGGTTTCTTCGCTCGGTAGACGAGTCCGGACTCGATAAACGAGGCAAGGGTTCTCAAAATCTCCGCTTCATAGGCGGGATTCTTAGTCTTGTATTCGTTTTCCCAATCACCGACAACGCCCAGTCGCTTGAATTGGCTTCGTTGGATCCCGATCCACTTTTCGGAAAAGGCGTCGCATTTGTCTCGAAGCTCAGCGGTAGTCAGCGATTCCCCTGATTGCCGCAACTCTTTGGCCATTTGCTGCTCGATGGGCAAGCCGTGGCAGTCCCAGCCAGGTATGTAGGGAGCCCGAAAGCCTTTGCTTGATTTGTAACGCAAGACGATCTCTTTGAGCGTCTTGTTTAGAGCGTGACCAAGATGGAGATCTCCATTGGTGAAGGGAGGACCATCGTGCAGAATGAAAGTTGGGCCGTTTCGATTCTTCTCTTGGATTTTATCGTAGAGGGCGATGGATTCCCAGTGGTCAACGCGAGCAGGTTCACGCTCTCCCAGATTTGCCCGCATGGGGAAGGCGGTCTGGGGCAGTTTAAGCGTATCTTTGTAGTTATCGGCCATTCCCTCGATAAAGAATGGGCGGATATTGCCCATAGGCAGGAGTGTGTCAAGGGTGGATAGAGACGGAATATCCAGGCGCTCTTTTGGACCGCTGGCATCCCTGACCGTCCTTGAAAATCATGCGGATTTGGAGATGCAACAACCTAGGAAAACAGCGTGCTAGCAAGCTGCTTATTCGACTAGGATCAGTAGGTGCTTGCGAATTGAATGCGGCGATAATGCTGATTCGTATTCTCGGGCACAATGCGATCAACGATGATCGACGGATCGTAGTTGGATTCGGTATCAAAGCGTATTTCTGCCACGATCCCTAGCGGGACGAAATCGTCGACGAAACCCACGCTACCCCTAGATGTGAGCCAATGGTGGTAGGCGTCTGTATTCTCGGTCTCGATTAAGATATCCGAATGTAGTCGCATGCTGCAAATTGGGGTAAGGTCTCGAAATGAGGAAAACCAAGTGGGGGGATTCACGAGTTCGTCTCTCATGATTAGAACCATAAGGATTTTAGCGGGGTTTCCTTGTTCATCGGCAAATTTGACGATGGGCGCCAGAATCCGCCAGTATTTCTGGCCAAATTCGACGGTGTTTACCGCGAATTTAACGAATAGTAGGCTTGGCGTAAGCAAGTATCCGGGAATGAAGTTGCATTTAGGATGAAGATTTGACCATTGTTCGCGTTCCATTTTTTGCCCCATCCCGGGGCCTGTAATTGACAAAGAACGCGATTTAGGAATGAAACGTACGCATCATTGTGGTCAGCTTCGCGCAAGCGATGTTGGAACAGAAGTCTCCCTGGTTGGCTGGATTGACTCCATCCGCGATCATGGAGGAATCCTTTTTATCGATTTGCGGGACCGCGAAGGTCTCACTCAAGTTAAAGCCAATCCGCACAGCGATGATGCAGTTTTTAATCAAACCCTTCATAGATTGAAGGACGAATCTGTTATCGCGATTTCCGGCACCGTGGTCTCCCGTGATGGCGATAACGTAAATCCATCGCTTCCGACGGGCGAGGTCGAGGTCGATGTCCAGCGCATTTTGGTGCATAATATTGCCGAAACGCCCCCATTTCCCATCGACGATGTGAAGGGGGACCGGGTTCAAGAGGATCTACGATTGAAATACCGCTACCTTGACCTGCGTCGCAACAAGATGCGCAATGCGATCAAGCTGCGTCACGAGACGACGCGTTCCATTCGGGCCTACCTAGACGAAGAAGGTTTCTACGATGTGGAAACGCCAACCCTATTCAAAAGCACTCCCGAAGGAGCCCGGGAATATCTCGTACCAAGCCGTATTCAGCCGGGACATTTCTACGCATTGCCGCAATCTCCGCAGCAATTTAAGCAGATGTTGATGGTAAGCGGGATCGAGCGTTACTATCAGATTGCCCGTTGCTATCGCGACGAGGATTTAAGGGCGGATCGCCAGATGGAGTTCACCCAACTGGACCTGGAAGTGTCGTTCGTCGATCGGGAAGATATGTATCGCTTGGTTGAGGGCTTGATGAAGCGCGTTTGGAAGGATACGCTAGGAGTGGAAATCGAAACGCCTTTCCCCCGTATCTCTTTCAGGGAAGCCATGGATCGTTTCGGTGTCGATAAACCGGATACGAGATTCGGATTGGAAATCTCGGATTTTTCTGAAACCTTCGCCAGTTCGTCATTCAAGGTATTTTCGTCGACGGTTCAGAATGGCGGGGTAGTCAAGGCTCTCAAGGTCCCCGTTTTGGCGAACATTACTCAAGGGGAATTGAAAAACCTTGAGGAAGTAGCGAAGTCGCTAGGAGCCAAAGGGTTGGCTTTTATAAAAATAGAAAGAGGCGAGTGGAAGTCGCCTATCGTAAAGTTCTTTTCCGATAGCGAAAAGGCTGCTTTGCAAGAGTCGCTGGAATTGGAAGAGGGCGATATCGTTTTCTTCGCGGCCTCCCAGTGGGCGCAGGCCTGCTCGATCCTTGGACGGATCCGACTGGATTGCGCGGAACTGCTCAAGAAGCGGGGTCACCTCGAAATCGCTCCCGATCGCTACGAATTCCTCTGGGTTGTCGATTTCCCTTTGATGACCTTCGAAGAGGATCAGGGTAGATATGTAGCATCCCACCATCCGTTTACGGCCCCCGTGGCCGAGGACAATGAGCTTCTGGATACGGATCCGAAAATGGTTCGAGGGCAGCATTACGATCTGGTTCTCAATGGGGTTGAGCTCGGTGGTGGAAGTATTCGTATTCATCAAACGGCCCTTCAGAAAAAGATCTTCGAGGATGTTTTGGAAATTCCCAAGGATGTGGTTGAAACGCGCTTTGGCTACATGCTGGAGGCGTTTAAGTACGGAGCTCCTCCCCATGGGGGAATCGCCTTTGGATTGGACAGGCTAGTCATGATCCTGGCAGGAGTTTCGAGCATTCGGGAAGTTATCGCTTTTCCTAAGACCCAAAAAGGTCAGTGCTTAATGACGGAAAGCCCGAGCCCAGTCAGCGAAAAGCAGCTGAGAGAGCTGCACATCGAATGCCTCTCCCTAGACGAGGGTAGCGATTAGATCGCCGTTTTGATTCGATTTACGTTCCGCTTCTTCAGAAGGATACGACAGGGATTTGGAACGGTAGGGCGGTGCAGCCAGCCAGCGTTCTACAATGGAAGCTCAATAAGAATCGAGCTGAGGTCCCGTGTTGCTAAAGTCAGCCGTGTCGCGTTTGAAAGCGCGAAGAACAAAGCCGATCAGCCCCTAGCTCCTAAGGCACCGCTTAGCTATTCGCGAGATCCGTTGTTTCCCGCGGCGTAGAACATTTCTTGGTGGTCGCTCAAAAAAGAGCGGAGGTTGGGTTTATCATCTCCGCGATAGGTTACAATTGAGCGCTCGAAGGAAATTTGGGGGCGCGGGGCGCGACTGCCTCTGGGGAAAACCGTAGATTTCGAGGATATTGATCGGGGTGGCATGCCAGTTGCTAGAAGGAGGTATTCATCGCTGCAACAGGGCAGCACTAATTCCTGAAAATCTATAAAACAAACGACATGAAAAAACTCCTAAAACAACTATCCGGGTTCTTGCTGATCGCTTTGCTGACGGCTGCGGTATTCGATACCACGCCGGCCATCGGGCAGGATGAAGCGGGTCCGGTGGACGAATACTTAGAACTTGTCGAGGCCTCGGGAGCTGAATACGCGCCGGCATTCGATTTCTTCACCGTATCCATGTTATGGACGGTCATCGCTGCCGCTTTGGTGTTCATAATGCACCTTGGTTTCGCGACGCTGGAGGCTGGACTTACCCAGTCGAAAAACACGGTCAACATCCTCTTCAAGAACGTGTGGATCATATCCATTGGTTTGATTTCCTACGCCGTGCTTGGATTCAACACCCACTACCCGGTTGACTCCTGGCAGATTCCCGGTTGGCTGGGCATTAACGGACCGATAGGTGACTTGAATGCAGACGGGGGCGACACATGGGGATACGGTGGCCTAAGTTTAGCGATGACGGGTTATGGAGACTTTATTTTCCAGGCCATGTTCGCCGCTACCGCCGCCACGATTGTCTCTGGCGCAGTCGCTGAGCGCGTCAAGCTCACTTCTTTCATGGTCTACTCGACCATCTTGGTAGCTTTCGGCTACACGATTGCCGGTTCCTGGCACTGGGGCGGAGGATGGCTCTCCAGCTTGGGGGGTGGCGATGCCGCTTTCTACGACTTCGCAGGTTCGACGGTTGTCCATGGATTTGGCGGGGCGGCCGCTTTGGCTGCCGTTCTCATTCTTGGTCCTCGAAGAGGGAAATACACAGCCAATGGAATCAAGCCGATCGTAGGGCACAGCATGCCCTTGGCTACGGTTGGAGTGTTCCTTCTCTTTTTCGGTTGGTTTGGATTCAATGGGGGATCCGTTCTCTCGGCTAATCCAGGACCTCTTGGTTTGGTGTTCACGACTACAGCACTGGCAGCTGCTGCAGGAGGCATCAGCTCGATTCTCACCTCGATGATCGTGCTCAAGAAGCCTGATCTCTCCATGGCGCTCAATGGACTACTGGCTGGTTTAGTGAGCATTACGGCCGGGGCCGACTCAGTTTCGGTATGGGCATCTGTACTGATGGGAGCCATAGGCGGTGTGATCGTGGTTTTCTCGATCGTGTTTTTCGACAGAATAAAGATAGACGATCCGGTTGGGGCAATCTCAGTCCACGGAGTTTGTGGAATCTGGGGCACCGTTGCTGTTGGCATCTTCGGGGGAGCTAGTTTAATGTCCCAGGTTATCGGAGTCATCGGGGTTTACGCCTTTGCCTTTATCTTCTCTTACGTTGTATTCCTCGTGATCAAAATGACCATGGGCGTGCGTGTCAGTGAAGAAGAAGAGGCCGGTGGGCTTGACATCGGAGAGCATGGCCAGGAAGCCTACAACATCACGTAAACGCTCGCCAGAAAGCATTTACTTGCATTTACATAGGCGTTTCAATTATATCAGCAATCAACCTCAAAGGAAATTTTAATGAAACTTGTAGTAGCAATTATTAAGCCGTTCAAGTTGGAAGAGGTCAAAGAAGCCCTTTCCGAAGTCGGTATCGAAGGAATGACGGTAACCGAAGTTAAAGGCTTCGGGCGCCAAAA